>JAZKIT010000018.1:5428-23903 GCA_040384745.1 Patescibacteria group bacterium | reverse complement strand
CGCTTAAATCAATAGGTTTGTCGTCGATGTCTTCGATGACGGTGTCTTTGCTCTTATTCGGAGCGGCAGCAGGACGAGGCGCACTTGAACCACCAGCTTGTTGCTGACCGTCGGTCGGGGCATCCAGAAAGGTAATGTCAGTCGCGACGATTTCGATCTTCGATCGTTTCTTGCCGGTGTCTTTGTCGTCCCAGGTGTCCTGGCGAAGGCGGCCCTGCACGAGGCAGCGGCGACCCTTTGACAGGTACTGGTTAGCAAGCTCACCGAGCTTTTCCCAGGCAGTAACGTCAAAAAAGTCAGCCTGGTCGTCTTGAGTCTGGCGGTCAACTGCAAGGCTAAAGCTCGCAATACTTTTACCAGTCGTCGTGGTGCGCATTTCAGGGTCACGCGTCAGGCGGCCCATAATGATAACTTGATTAATACTTCGAGCCACGGTGGTGATCCTCCTCTTCGTCGTCATTTTGGTTCTTCTTGGCTGCTTCAAGCTTAGCGCGCTCACGGGCATCAACCTTGACCAGTAGGTAACGGATTACGTCTTCGCTAATATTCAGCACGTTGCTGATTTTTAGCGGTGCTGCGGGTGGCAGTTCGACGTCCATAAGAACGTAAAATGCGAAGTCTTGCTTGCTTACGCGGTAAGCGAGCTTCTTCTTGCCCCAGTTGTCTTCTTTGACGATTTTGCCGCCGTTGTTCGTGACCAAGTCACGCACGGTAGTTAGTGCTTTCTCCAGTTCGCTTTCGCGGTCTGGGTGAACCAACACTGTTAGTTCGTATTCCTGCATAGTTTCCTCCTTTGGAATCCTTATTTAGGATGCTTGTACTCGTTGTAGCACAAGCTAGGTTTATGAATAAACAAATTATACCACAGTTAAGTAGCTATTACTAGGGTTAGTCTGTCTAAATTGAGTGCTGCTCGACGAGCTTGGTTGCCAAGAACCCACGCGCCTGGGCATCGGCTGACGCAATGGCTTGCGGGCTACGAGTACTTAAGTAATCCCCTGCCACGATAGTATGACGAAAGAATTCACCCAGCAGTCGTTCGCCGGCATCACTTTCGGTCGGGACTTCGCGCCGTTGGTAGGCGCCTCGTTCGTATACACTACAGGCAATCCGTAAGTCGCCATCTTGAAGACTGACGAAAAAAGGAAGTTCTGTCGTGTCGCGACGCGGTACTTCGACGACTCGCTCAACGCTGCCACTCGGATACGTCACTTCCCTAAAATGCAAATCCGCCTTAACCCGACTTGGATCACGCGTGACAAACTCGTCTACCGTCGTTCCCATCGAATCTGTACTGCTAAACGTTCGGGCTTCGTACAACAACTGCAATAGCGCAAATTTATAGCCGAACGAAGGTACCGGGTCTTGTAGCATTTCAGCCACCAACCGTTCGCGCTCTTCGTAATTAGATTGCTCGGCATCTTCTAAAAGGTCAGTTTCTGTGTCGAGCTGACTATTGAGCTCCATAAGACGCATCAGCGCTTCACATTTCGCATTAACCTCTAGCTGACTACCTAATTCAATTAAATTACGGGTGGCGAGTGCTTGTTCGGTCATGTTTGTGTCACTTTCTTATTGTTCTGTCTCTGGTATACGCTTACGCTTACACATTGTCAACAACAATAAAGGTCTTCTTGTTCGTATCAGGCCCCGGCTGGTGGAGTTTGGTTACAACCGGTCAGATTCGATAGGGTGTAGGAGTACTTGTATGTATCCTCATTAATGTCATACGTGCCGCCAGCATTGCCCCCGATGTTACCGTGGTTGCATATATAGTTTTGCGCTGAAATCGAGCCCTCTCTATAGCCTATCCGTGCATAGTGCAGGCTATTCTGCGGAGACGTAAGCATGTTCCAGGCGCTCAGTATATACTGCGTGCCGTTGCTCTGATACATATAACACCCTCTGTGTTTATAGGCGCCACCAGATGGATTATTGTCACTTTGAGGCAGTGCCGCCGTTACGCTCGGCACCCACTGTGCAGTAGGAGTTGGGGTAACCATATGAACACAGTTCGCATCCACTCGCGGTGGAATTGTGGCATCATTGTTCGTAATTGGGGTCGTCTGCGTCTTTGGGTATTCGCCATTCTCTGCGTGGTACAGCTTTATAAGCTTATCGACGTAGGTGATGTCAGCAAGAATCGAGGCATGTCGAGCTCGTTGCTGAATACCATTGAACGCCACAACCGTAATCGCCGCTAAAATACCGATGACCACGATGACGATAAGCAGCTCAACAATGGTGAAGCCGCGGCGCATTCTAATCACCCCGAATGTACTCTGAAGATGGATAATCCGTCGGTTGCGTACTTCCGACTGGGCAATCACCATCTATTTTGCGCTCTTGAGGGCTCGATTCTAGCCTGTACGCCAAAAGGTAGCCCGGCTTTGAGCTACTCGTGGCGCACCAGCTGTTGGTGAGTCTAATGTAGTCATAATTAAATCCGGAAGAAATAGCGGGGTTCGTCGTAGTACCCCCTTCAGGATCCACCGGCAAAGATGGCAGGTACTTTGGAACAAGTTGGCTTGCGAGGTTTGCCCAGCTCGCGTCTGATGAAGTCACCCACGACGGATTAATTTTCGTTGACCCGGTGCTTGTCGGGTACGTATTGTTATCTAAATAATACAGCTCGAGTGCCTCTCGAATATCTGCGATATCAACGCGGCGCTCCGTGTCGCGGGCCTCGCCCTGAGCTCCTCTATACGCCACGACGGTAATGCTAGCGAGGATACCGATTACCACGACGACAATCATAAGTTCAACGACGGTAAATGCCTGTTTGTATTGCCCACGTTTCATATTGATATTAGTATACCAAAGCTTAAACGGAATCGCCGCGACACTTTGCCGCCAGCACGCTGATGACAAGGCTTAGTTTTCATAGCCACCCGTCACCCAGTCAAATTCGACGCTCCAGTTACGTCCAGTACACGTGAAGCCCGGGCTTTTAGGGTGTGGACGGCCCGTTGACTCCATCTCGCGTACCCCAAGGACATAAAACGCCCCTCGGGCCACATCGCACGATGACGTCCCCGCCGCGTAGACATAATACGCATATGACATCGGCGCCGTATTCGTCGGATCGACCGGAGCTGGCTGGTTAATGACCCCGTTAGATTGCAGGTATTCCATGAACGCGCCCGACCCACCGTCTTCGTAGCTGTCTTCCCAGCTTGCATTAACACTGGTGGGCTGCGGATAATTCCCGACGTCTAGTTTATACAGTTCGAGTGCCGTCATAATACTTCGCGTATCAGACAGCCTGCGAGTATCTTTTGCCTGCCGTTGAATGCCGTTGTAGGCCACCATAGTAATGGCTGCGAGAATTCCAATCACCACAATCACGATCAGTAGCTCAACGATTGTGAAACCACTTGATTTTCGATTCCTAATTAGCACGATGCAGCACATCCCGGTGACCAGTACCCCCAGGCTCGGGTTGGGCGTACTGGGTCGATATTCGGGTTGTTCGTCGTCTCGTTCGCCGGAAGCGTGGCTCCACCTGGAACGAGACGCATGATTTTATAGTCCGCGCCATTCGTCGTATAGCAATACGCATAGTAGTTTTGACCGCCCGAAAAGTTGATTACGTCCGGAATCTTTTGGATGTATGTCGGAGCCAGTGCCGGAGTGCCTGGGATGAAATTCCCCGTACCGGTCGATTGATTCGTCGCGCAACTGCCAGCAGCAGACCCAGGATAATATCCATTTTCTGCGTAGTACAGCAATATAGCCTTGTTAATCGACTGAATGTCCGAGCGGTATGCCGCAAACCGGGCGCTTCCCTGTATGCCGTTATAGGCCACCATGGTGATGGCCGCTAAAATACCGATAACCACGATGACGATCAGTAGTTCGACAATCGTAAAGCCTTGTTTGTTTTGCCCACGCCTCATAGTGGTATTAGTATAGCAAAGCTTAAGCTGAATCACCCTGGCTTAGGTCATCCATGCTGGTAATCAGCACGTCACGCGGTCGGCTGCCGTCGGCGGCGCCAATAACACCTTGCTCTTCCATCTCTTCAATGATGCGGGCTGCCCGGGCATAGCCGATACGCAGGCGTCGTTGCAGCAGGCTGGTCGATGCCTTGCGGCTATCGATAACCACGCGCAGGGCGTCGTTATACATATCGTCGCCACCCTCTGAGTTCATGTCCATGACTACGCCGCCCTTGCCGTTCAGTTGCACCGGCTGGCTAACAATTTCGTCGTTATACTGCGGCGCACTTTGCATACGCAAGTGGTCGGTAATCTTCAGGACTTCGTCGTCCATCACCCAGGCACCCTGGATACGCTTTGGCTTTGGAAGCTCAGCCGTCTTGATAAGCATGTCGCCCTGCCCGAGCAGCTTTTCGGCACCCATGACATCAAGGATGGTCCGTGAGTCGACCTGACTGGCAACCGTAAAGGCAATTCGGGCTGGTACGTTGGCCTTAATAAGTCCGGTAATGACGTTGACTGATGGCCTCTGCGTCGCGAGTACCAGGTGGATACCAACGGCACGAGCCTTTTGCGCCAGGCGTACAATGAGCGCTTCGACATCTTTAGCAGCCACCATCATTAGGTCGGCCAGCTCGTCGATGACAATAACGATGTACGGCATAGCGCCATCTTCGGTATTGCGGGCGGCCTCGCCCTCTTCGTCGGCAACCGGAATCTTGCGCGATGATTTTTTGTTAATCATCTGGTTGTAACTTTTAATATCACGCAGCTTTTCGTCAGCCAGCAGTTTGTAGCGGCGTTCCATTTCGTTAACAGCCCACTTCAGGGCACTGACGGTCTTTTCGGGTTCGGTAATGACTGGCGTAAGCAAGTGTGGAATGTCTTCGTAAGGTGCCATTTCGACCTGCTTCGGGTCGACCAGAATGAGCTTCATTTCGGATGGGGAGTTACGATACAGCAAGCTGGTCAGCAATGTGTTAATCATGACTGACTTACCCGAACCGGTCTGACCGGCAATCAGCAGGTGCGGCATCTTGTTCAATTGCCCAATCACGGCTTCGCCCGAAATATCCTTACCAATAGCGAATGCCAGCGGTTCGGCGTTGGTCGTCCATTGCTTGCTTTCTAATATGCCACGAAGACGCACATCGGCTGCCTTGCGGTTTGGTACTTCAATACCCACCGCGCGCTGACCAGGAATCGGCGCTTCAATACGAAGGCTCTGGGCCGCTAGGTTAAGGGCTATGTTGGTTTCGAGCGCAGCGATTCGGGTCAGCTTGACTCCTGAAGGTGGCCTAAGTGTGTACTGTGTCACTTTTGGACCGATGTTGGCGCCTTCCATCTCGACATCGATGCTAAATTCACCAAGTGTCTCCTTAATGATCTGGGCGTTTCCCTGAACGTCACCGGCATCGGCCGGACTTTGCTTCTTTTCAAGCAGCTCAAGACTCGGCGACTTCCAGTTCGGGTCGCTCACGCTGACAAGTGCCGTCTTGGCCTCGGCCGCCTTGTCTTGCTGTATGCTTCCGCGGAAGCTACTGCGTTGTTTGCTTTCGGCGGGGTCAGCAACCGGTACGCCAGCATTCAGTTTAAATTCAGCCTGGTTCTGCCCTCTTACATTCACTTCAGCTGCGCGCTTCATAATTTTCACGTTTTCTTTTTGTTCACGTTCTTCCGAGCGAGTCTTCATGAGTTCCCATAGCTTACCAATCAGCACGAATGGCGACACCTTAAGAATGAAGAGCGTGGTCAGGAAGATAAGGAGGACGTAAATAAAGATAGCCACGCCACTATCCACGAGTGCCAATACACCGTCATTGAGCGTCTTGCCTAAGAAACCGCCGGTCTGACGAGTGGCTTCACCTACTAAGCCGAATAGTCCCGCGAACCACAACACCAACGCGAACCCGGATACATATAAGACGAGTGGAAGCCTGTTGTTCTCAGACCTAAATATTTCGATGGAGATATAAATGAATAACAGTGGCAAAACGTAGACTGCCCAGCCGATACTTGCAAACGTTGCTGACTGTAGCCACTCAATAATCGGGCCACCAACCCCAAACCAGGCAATCACAAACAATACGGCGAGCGCCGCTAATACGACTGCCCCTACCTGGGACCAAAAGCCTGCCGGCAGTGTATGCTGCGGGACTTGTTTGACTGATTTCTTGCTTGCGCGCTTTTTTCTTTTGGCCATAGTGCTTATTCTAACTGGTTGGTATTATACGTCTACCGTTCACCTCTGTCGAGGGGTGAAGATGGATTTATTGTAGCATAAATTACGACAAATTGCAATACGCTTATGCAAGCCTGCACCTCTTTTAAGCGCATTGATTAATCAAGCTTAATGTTTTATAGTTAGTAAGTTCGAATCCGTTCTTTCCCATCAATGAGAGGAAGTGACTCCATGGTTAAAAAGACCATGAAGCAGCTCACCAGGCACTGCGCCGCGGGCGTCGTTCCCTTCGCAGCGAACATTGTCACCTTCACGGTGCTGTTTGCGCTGAATGCGGCACCTGATTATCAAACGGTGATTGCGTTCATCGTTGGAGGCCAGGTTGCGTTTTGGACGCACGACCGCTGGACGTACCGCGTCCGCAACCCCAGCCTCGACGGCTGGAAGCGCCGCTGGTGCTGGTTTATGCCGGGACAAATCGGCGGCGCGTTACTAAACCTATACGTCGCGATCCAACTGAACGATGCATACGATTACTGGCTTTGGTCAATTGTCGTGTACGTCCTATCGACTGCCGCTGGTGTCACAATCACCTTCAGTTGGACCAACTGGCTCTCACACAAGGACGATTCGTCCACCGACCCCGCAGAACACGCAAAGGAGCATGCTCAGACATGAGAAGCCCCGCGGAAGTTCGCGGGGTCTTCCCATGTCATTTTTTATCTGGTTACGCAGCGTTCGCAAGATATTCATCAATAAGTACGACATCGTCTTCATCTTTTTTACGATTCGTTTCAAGTTTGGTAAGTCGAACTAACTCGGGCGTCGCAATCCATATTCCCGTCTGAGAATCCTGTACGCTCATTGAACCCAGTTCGGGCAGATACATTCTTCCCTTGCCGGTTCGGTTGTAACGCCACATCGAAAAATCCCAACGGTGAATATCGAAGCGTTCTGATATGTCGCGCCGTGACACGACCGTGCGCTCTTTGCCGTCATCACTCGTACCGACGACCATCTGTAGCGCCGTAAAACCAAGTTCTGCTTCGAGATACTGATTATTCTCGAGGTTGGTAGCCGCATCGATATCACCAGCGCTATGCTCGGGCCGAATGCCCCAGATAGCCAGAGCCGCCCCGTGATTAATGATTATTTCTTGAGGAAATGGCATACCAAGGGCTGCCATTTCATCAATCGGATCTCTATATACAATTTCCATAGTCTAAAAGTATATTTTAGCATAAATTGTAGTAATTATCAAGTAAGACTAGTAGCCGCGAGTGTCGAAGTGCGTCTTTGGCTGCACTGCTTCGGTGTCTGGCACCTGCTTCGGTGGGAATTCCTTCGCTGCTGGGCGTTCGAATGGACGAGCCTGTGGATCATCGGCAACTTCAGCTGGAACACTTGCCGCTGCAACAGGTGCTGCAGGAGCCGGTTGCGCTTGCTGTGGCCTGCCGCCTTGCTGGCGCTGGCCCTGACCGCGGTTACGGTCCTGCTGGTTGCTCGCACCCTCGGCACCAGCTGGTCGACGACCGCCGGCTTGCTGGTCGCGTCCGCCGCCACCGCCACCAATTTCGTTGATGACTGGGATAACGATTGGCGTACGACGAGTCTGGTCATACAAAATGTGGGTAATCTCGTCTTTGATTTCTTTCTTCATCTGGTCAAGGTCAACACGCTTGCCGCTAGACCCACGAGCAATCTTTTGCTTGAGGTACTGCCTAATCAGTCCCATCAGTTCCTCACTATCGCGCAGATAGATGAACCCACGAGAAATGATGTCCGGGCTGGTAAGTAGACGACCGGTGCCGCGCTGCAACGTCAGTAGTACGACGAACATGCCTTCGTTGGCCATGTGAATACGGTCTTTTAAGACGACTTCTGACACGACTGCCCCTGAGTCGTCGTACATGGTACCACCAACAGGAACTCGCCCGTTCTTCTTGGCGCCGTCAGCCGTAATTTCAATCACGTCACCCGAGTCACAGACAAAGATATTCTTGCGCGGAATCGCACATTCTTTTTCTGCTAAGCGCGCATTGTGAACAAGCATGTGGAATTCACCGTGAATCGGCATGTAGTAGGTCGGATTCAGCGCGTTAATCAGCTTAACGTGGTCGTCGTAGTAGCCGTGCCCCGAGAGGTGCAACGGACCGATACCCGTCAGGTGGGTCTTGCCGTTCTGAACGACTTCCGAACCTTCGCGCATCAGGCCGTCGACGGTACGAACGACGTATTTCTCGTTACCAGGAATCGGGTTAGACGAGAACACGACGACGTCGGAGTTCTTAATCTTAATGTGCTTGTGAGAGCCACTAGCCATACGGTTAAGTACGGCGTTGAACTCACCCTGCGAACCGGTACACACAATGGTAACCTGTCCGTCTGGCAGCTTAATGATGTCTTCCATCTTCATGACGACGTCTTTTGGCACGCGAATCGCACCGGCGCGGAGAGCAACTTCCATGTTTTGAATCATGCTGTACCCAGCGAAGGCAACCTTACGGTCGTGCTTCTTGGCTTCGTCCAAGATTACCTGCATACGGTGAATCTGGCTTGAGAAACAACTCAGGATAAGTCGTGAGTTTTTGTACTTTTCCATGGCTTGACCCATAGAAACTTGGATGTCGAATTCACCGTGGTGGTGCGTACCATCTGACTCACAGTTGGTACTCTCGTTCATCAGAAGTAAAATACCTTCTTTAGCCGAAATCTCGGTTAATCGCTCTAAGTCGAACTTCTTGCCGTCAACCGGGTCGTCTTCGAAGCGCCAGTCACCGGTGTCAACTAGTACACCAACTGGTGTACGGATAACGACGGCCGTCGCGTCAGGAATTGAGTGGTTCACTCGGACCAGTTCGATTGAGAAGCTGTCACCTAACTGAACGCGTTCGTGTAGTTCCGGGTTCAGTTCGTAGTATTCAGGTTCGTAGCCGCTGGTGGCTTCTTCCATGGTTCGTTTGACCATTCCAAGGGTGAACTTACTACCGTAGACCGGTGCCGGAATACGGTGGGCCATGTGGCGGTAGGCACCAATGTGGTCAAGGTGACCGTGGGTGAAAATCTGACCGCGAATCTTGTGCTTGTTGGCTTCGAGGTAGCTGATGTCCGGAGTAATGTAGTTGATACCCGGGTAGTCGGCACCTGGGAACAGAAAGCCCATGTCGATGATAATAATGTCGTTATCGTACTCGATGGCCATACAGTTCTTGCCAATGCCCATTTCGCCCAGTCCGCCGATTGGCATGACTTTCAGCTTCGGACCGTTGGTTGGCTTGACACGCTTGTGATCGGCAACGCTAAATTGCTTGCCGTCGTAGCCGTTGTAAACAGACTTGTTTACCGGCACGTTAATGATGTGCTGGCTGGCGCGTAGGTTGACGTCTTCTGACGTTCGGCGCTGAGCCCGGAATACTTCGCCGCGGCGAGTACTAGTGTTATTCAGAACGGTATTGTCTGATTTTCGTTTTTGTTGGTTCGGCGGCCGTTTTGAGGTATCATCCGCCTGCGGCTTAGAGAGTCGTCGTTGACCCATAGGTTTTGTTTCTCCTTTTGTTAAGAAAACTTATTTGATTTCAGATTAAAATAATTACAAGACAAGGGTTTACGGAGGTTTGGTTCAGTCATTCCCCTTCTGTAGTACCCTCGATTATAACAAATATCAAGCTATCTGACAAGATTAGGCATGTTTTACAAGCGCTGAGACATTCAAAAAGTCGTTGATTAATGTCTGGCGCAAGCCGCCGTTATATAGCGCTGCGGCTGGGTGATAGAGCGGCACAATCAGCCATTCATGTTCGCGACCGTCAGGCAGCGCTACCTTGGTTCGCACAGCCTGACCATGCACGTCGCCAATCGTAACGCCTGGTAAGAAAAATTCCATACTATGCCGTCCCAGTGTCACAATGACCTGTGGTTCGATAATTTCAAGCTGACGCGCTAAGTACGGCCAAAACGCCTGCTTTTCGGCTTTTGAAGGGTCACGATTATTCGGTGGTCTGTACTTGACGATGTTAGTAATGTAGACATCCGATCGCTCCATGCCGGCAGCAGCTAGCATTTCGTTTAAAAACCGGCCAGAAGCGCCAACGAACGGGAGTCCCTGCTCATCTTCACTTTTGCCTGGCGCTTCACCAATAAATACGATGTCGGCGTCCGGGCGACCGTCACCCATAACCAAGTTTTTTGCTTGTGCTGCAAGTTCTGGTGTCACATTGCTCCGTATAATTTCGAACCGAAGCTCTTCAAGCTGCTGCGCCTGATTGACCATTACGAAGCCTGGTTGATTTTACCGTCAAGCACCTTTACCGAGTTGTCGATTGCACTGGTACTTGTCGCTTTTGCGCGCTCGCGCTGCAGCTGCCCAAGCGGGTCGAATAGTTGAGACTTGGCGTTCGCTTTTGTAAGTGCAGCCGAGTCGCCTTTTTCGTATGCCGTGCGTTGCTCGAGCACAACTTCACGGCGCGTACTGGCGTAGTCTTTCATTAGTTCCAACTTACCCTGCTTTGATAGCGTCTCAAGGTCATTCACGCAGTCCTTAGAAGCATTGGAGAAAGCTTTAGAATCAGCCGCTTTATTCCCTGTTGCTACGAACCGGTAAACGTCGTCGCAGCTAATATACGTTCGATAAAAGTCAGAGTATCCACTCGTTAGACCGCCGAAGAATCGTTCACGGAGCATATCTTGTTTGACTACTTCGTTCACAGATTGTAGTACTGTGTCTTCGCGTACGGACTTCGAGCGCTCGATTCGCGAAATCAGTTCATCGTGACGAGATACCGCCGTTTCGTAATCGTTCCGATACTGCGACACTTCTTTTGTCATGTCTTGCTGAGTCCTAAGGGACGCGACAACTATTTCGAGGTACCGAGACGATGAACGATCAATCGTCGACACTGACTCCTTTAAAGCAAAAACGTCTGTACGAGTTTGCCTGAAGTCATTTGCGGTAGGTTGTGCGAAAAATGCGTCCCACGCCAGCCAGCCTGCAACGAGAAGCGCGATTGCTACGACTGGAACGATAAATCGAAGATGCCTCCGATTAAACCTGTTGTCACTCCCCCGTCCCGCGTGCTTCAGCCGTTTCATTTTTTAATAATACAGCACAGTAGCATGGTTATGCTAATGGGTGGCGTTAGTTAGTGGCCTTCGCTTTTTTATCGAGCAGATCGATAAGCGTATCGAGCTCACCGTCAAAAGACGCATCTTTGGCGAACGTAATCACGGCATCCGTCGGGTCGTTTTTTGCTTGGTCGGCTGCGAGTGCTTTGATTTTGGCACCGCCGTCAACCTTAGCTACCAGCGGGTCCTTGGCCACAGCGTCAAATACTTTTTGACGCTCAGTTACAATCCGCGTAAATTCATTTGCGTAATTAGCATAGGGAGTAATTGACGTTTTTGATAAGACGTTTAGGTCTGTCAGACAGTCTTTCGATGCATCGTTATGCAAACGAGCGAACTCCTTGTCGTCGCTAGCCTTGCCTGTTAGCTGAAAAATATCGGCACAGGTCACGAGCGACGAGTAGTAACGCGGGAACGCATCAACATAGGCAAGGTAATACGCATCGTACGACTTTTCGCGAGCATAGTAAGTATCAAAGGACTTCTTCGTCTCTTTGTCCCTAAGCACTCGGCTCTCAGCCATAGTATCGGCAATCATACGTCGGCTATTGATGGTGTCAACCACCGCCTTTTTCTCATCTGCGACGGCCGCTACCAGTTCATCCTGAGTCTTACCTGCCCGGCCTTCAGCCACGGCGGCTTTGAAGAATGCATTTAAACGAACCGACCCTGGGTAATCAGTGACGATTTTTTCACCGGCTTTCTTTGCCGCTTCAAAATCTTGTTTGCTGGGCTGCGCCCAAACTGTCAACGACAACGTTACAAGCGTCACGATGAGAATTACAGCTGCAGCAAGCACACCGCCGCCAATCATGAGGGTTTTTCGGTTCATCTGTTTCAGCTGTTTCATTGCAAGTCTCCTACTTCGTAATAAGTCTAGTACCCTACACCCGCCGATTAACTCGGCGGGCTCACCCGTTTCTACTGCTGAGCGTCTTTGATGCTCAGACTCAAACGACCACGTTCGTCGATACCGATTAGTTTTGCCTTGACCATTTGGCCTTCGGTCAATACGTCGGTCACTTGCTCGACCCGTTGATCTGACAACTGCGAAATGTGCACCATACCATCAGTACCTGGCATGATATTCACGAATGCTCCGAAGTCTTTAATTGATACGACCCGACCTTCGTAAATGCGACCGACTTCTGGTTCTTCGGTCAGGGCACGGATCCATTCGAGGGCTTTTTCGATTGAAGCGGCATCGTTGCTGGCAACAGTTATAAGGCCGTCGTCCTTGATGTCAATTTGGGCACCGGTTTCAGAGGTAATCTTGTTAATCACTTCCCCACCCTTGCCAATGACAGCACCGATTTTTTCAGGATTAATCTTAATCTTTTCAATCCGCGGTGCGTACGGGCTCATGGTAGCGCGTGGCGCCGACATAGTACTCATCATGTGTTCAAGAATGTGCAATCGACCAGCTTTTGCCTTGGTAATCGCCTGTTCAAGAATTTCAACCGGAAGTCCGTGGACTTTCATGTCCATTTGAATCGCCGTAATACCTTCGTCGGTACCGGTAATCTTAAAGTCCATGTCGCCAGCGAAATCTTCGGCGTCGGCAATGTCACTTAATACGTACGGCGTGTCGCCGTCCATCATAAGGCCCATGGCAATACCACCAACCGGACGCTTCAGCGGGACACCAGCGTCCATCAGTGCCAAGATTGAACTACATGTTGCAGCCATACTGGTTGAACCGTTCTGGCTCATGATTTCGGTGACAGAACGAATCGCGTACGGAAAGTCTTCTTCCGAAGGCAGGACCGGCATGACGGCGCGTTCAGCCAAGAATCCGTGACCGATTTCGCGGCGGCCCGCTCCACCTAGTCGTTTAACTTCACCTACGGTGTAGCCAGGGGCGTTGTAGTGGTGCATATAGCGGCGTTCGCCGTCGGTCACTTCCATAGTGTCAACCATTTGGGCGTAACTGAGTGGCGCTAGGGTAACCACGTTAAGAGCCTGTGTCACGCCGCGCGTAAACAAGCTTGAGCCGTGAGCCCGCGGCAAGAAGCCAACTTCGCTGGAGAGCTGACGAATTTCGTCGAGCTTACGACCATCAGGGCGCAGGCCGTCTTCGACAATACCGCGCCGAACATCTTTATGCAGCGCCATAGTAAAGGCTTCGTCGTGTTCATCACGCACAGCGGCGTAGTCTTCAATCGTCTCAGCCATTTTTGCGTGGAATTCCCAGCGCAGCGTGTTCACCATTTCATTTCGTTCTGGGTACGGTTTACGTAAGCTATCGCCAATTTTGGTGTGCATCCACTTGTCGACAGTCGCTTGAATGGCTTCGTCTGGAAGCACTAGTTCATACTCTTGCGCCACTGGAGCCACCTTTTCGGCGAGCTGCTTTTGTAGTTCGATAGCTGGCAGCAGGGCTTTATGAGCCCAAGCGAGTGCGTCGGCAACAACTTGTTCATCAACTTCGTTGGCGGCAGCTTCAACCATGACAATCCCGCTATCTTTACCGGCAACCACAAGGTCGAGGTCGCTGGCTTCGCGCTCTTCAGGGCTCAAGAAGGCCTTGAATTCACCGTTTACGCGACCAACGCGGACACCAGCGACAGGGCCGTCAAAAGGCGCACCGGTCAGCATAAGTGCGCTTGAAGCGGCGATCATGGCGACCATGTCGGGGCGGAATGATGGGTCCATTGAAAGAACGCTCGCGACGACCTGTACTTCAGCACGGTAGCCTTTCGGGAACAACGGGCGGATTGGGCGGTCGATAATACGGCCGATCAGAATAGCTTCGTCTGAAGGTCGGCCTTCACGCTTGATGAAGCGGCTGCCAGAAATCTTACCGGCTGCATACATTTTTTCTTCATAATCGACAGATAATGGAAAGTAGTCGAGCTGGATTGGACGGGTGCCGACCTGGGTCGAACCAAGTACCACGGTGTCACCGTAGCGCACCATAACACTGGCGGTGGTACGAAATCCGACGCGGTTGACCTCGAGTGTCAGTGGGCGTCCACAATAATCGACGGTAACAGAAATAATTTCTTTACCGCTTGGGTTGATAGTACTCATCTACGAGCCTCCTCTTTATGTATGCGGAGAGTAACAGGTATGAAAACTTTCAAAAAAAGTCCTCGTATCCATCACCTTCCGCGTTAATACAGTACTTATTATACCCCATACTCACCGACAGAGGTGTGTATGTACAGAGACTGTGCCCTATCAAGCGTAAGTGGTATCATACAGCCATGAAAATCACACAGACTAACGAGAGCGAATTAGTAGTACAGACCAGTGGAATAAGCGGACTCATCGCGGGAGTTGTCTTTGCACTTGTAGGTGTTGGGGTGGCGCTATACCCCTCGTTTGCCTCTGTAGAATGGTGGGTGTCGGCAATCGGGCTGGTGGTCGCCGGTATTGGTGGCGCACTCATTTTTACCGCATCAAGCACGCGTACGGCCTTACGACGTCCGGGAACTTCGAGCATTGTCGAAAAGAGGCTGGTTGGAGGCGCGACGAAAGAAGCTACCTTCGAATCGAGTCAAATCGCACAGATACGGCTCGAGTCTCATACGGAATACGATACCAGCTCGTCGTCCGAATCTAACAACCGAAGCGGCCAGCAGCAGCGCCAGCGTGTCAGCAACTTGTATGTCGTACTGCATGACGGCACTGAAATAACCGTCGGTTCGAAACGAGTGAATGGCAACGGTGGTTTTGCAATTAACGGCATCGGGCTGAGTTCAGTCTCAAAAGCACCGTTGTCTGCTGAAGCCAAACAAATCGCAGACTTTTTCGGCGTGCCACTAAAAACGGGCATACAAGACGCTAACTTACAGGATGTTGTCGGTGCGGTTCAAACGGCCTTTACCAAGCCGGCCACTCCCGTAGTGATACCAGCTACGGCTCAAACTGAGATAATTTCTCCTGCCCCCCTTCCGACTCCGGCAACCACAACGCCAGCTCCAGGCCAACCAACCAACCCCACGAACCCGCAAGTATAGTGACTATGAGCGAGCAGCACACCAGACTGGTTCCAGCAGAAGAAGTGAATCGGAAGATAGGAGAAATCGCGAGCCAATTGCTTGAGAATCACCCGGACACCTCGCCGTTGTTCGTCGCATTGTTGCGTGGTGCTGCTCCCTTTTCGAGCAAACTAATGCTTGAAATCGCGCGTCAGTCACCTGACTATCACCCCGAAATCGACTACATGATGGTCAGCACCTATGGCGACGAACGCCACGCCGGCGAACCGCATATCGTTACCGATTTAGCGCCATCGACAACAGTAAAGGACCGCGACGTCATAATCATCGACGACGTACTCGATAAAGGCATAACAACTGATTTCGTAACCAAGCATTTGCAAGCCCGTGGTGCGGCTGCCATTAGACTGGCCGTCCTCTGCGACAAACGCACGGCACGCGAACGTGACATAACCGCGGACTACGTCGGCTTTACGTTCGATGACAATTGGCTGGTCGGCATGGGGATGGACGACGCCCAAGCGGCTAAAGAGGGCTACCGCTGGCTTGAAGAAATCTGGGAAATTAAGCGCTAATACTAAGGGATATCCGCTTCAACCATATACATGCAACGAGCCCACCGTACGACTTGAACGGTTTTCCCAAGAAATAAGCATAAGTTTTATATAATCATAAACAGTGAACGAAAAAGAGGATCAGGGGTTGCTCGCTAAAGAGAAACTGCGTCAAGCCATTGAGATGGCTTCGGCTAGTGGCGTTCCCAATAATATGCTGGCAAGTGTCCTAACGGGCGTGGGCTGGCCGGCAGATTTGGTGAACCCCGCCGTATACGAATGGGTTGGCCAGCATACCGCACCACTTGAAAAAACTGACTTCAAGTCATTCATTGCTAAGTATCAAAAACGGGCGTGGGGTTCGGTCCTTCTCGTCGTCGTTATTTCGACCATTCAAGCTGGATTCGCCCTCCTGGAACCCTGGCCTTTTAAATTAATGGCAGACTCCGCCTTTGGTAATATTCCAGCTCCTGGGCCTTTGGAACCTTTTACTGGTACGTCGACAATTATTTTGTTCGCGGCCCTCATGTCTGTCGTTGTATTCATTATGGGAGCGGCATTTAGTTGGTTTAGCGACTTTCTACTCCTTAAGATTGGATTTACCTTAAATAAATCAATCAAGAATGAATCATTTCGGCACATCCTTCACCTCCCCTTGTACCACCAGGAGCGCTTAGCAAAGGGCGACTACGTGTACCGCCAAAACGTCGTTACGAATAGCCTTTCAGATTTAGTCCTCGACACAACGTCGTCTATTATTTCCGCGATCATTATGATCATTGGCATCTTAGTAATTATGGTCAGCTTTAACCCTACGCTCACGGTCATATCGGTCGTTCTGATGCCGCTTCTCTACCTGACCATGAAAATGATTGGGCCCCACCTTGGTATATATGCCCAAGAATTGACTGAGCTGAATAGTAAGACTGCCAGCGCTATTAGCGAGGCTATCGACAATGCCGAGACGGTGCAAACCTTCACCCTTGAAAAGAAGCAGTCATTCATCGTGAATGAGCTATGGGATAAAAGCTACGCTGCGTCACGTAAGAGTCTGATGTGGGGGAATCTGCTCCAAAACTCCAACTCACTGCTGATTATTCTGGCAACATCAACCGTTATGTATTTTGGTGGGTCTGCGGCGCTTGACGGCAAAATGTCATTTGGAGAACTGTTCATTTTTATGACCTACATGGGCTACTTGCTCGGGCCGGTCGAATCACTCGTGAATCAAATTACCAGTCGGTTCCAAAAGAAGATTGATGTAAACCGCATATACGAAGTCCTCAGTGACCACGAGGGCATTGAAGATTTGCGCGAGGACCGCGGACTACCGCAGCAGATAACCGGAGCAATTACGTTCCGCAACGTTAATTATTCCTACGTCGGTCAGCCGATTTTTACCAACCTTAACCTCCGCATCGAACCAGGCGAAAAAGTGGGAATCATTGGACCTAGCGGTGGCGGTAAAAGTACCATTTTAAAGCTACTTCCCCTTTTTCTCGAACCAGATTCGGGCCAGATATATATCGACGATTACGATGTTCAATCCATATCGATGAGTGATTTACGACGTAAAATCGGCTGGGTCGGTCAATCACCGCAGCTCTTTACCGGGAGCATTGCCGATAACTTATACGATGGTGACATTTACCGGCAAGTTTCTTCTGACGAATTACGTCACGCCATCGATGTCGCCAATGTCGCGGAATTCGCCATTAAACTACCCCTTGGTATTAACTCACCTGTGGGCGAAAATGGTTCGTCACTCAGTGGCGGTCAACGTCAACGTGTTTCGATTGCCCGGGCGCTCATTAAAAACGCGCCGATATTGTGCCTGGACGAACCAACCGCGGCGCTCGATGCGAAGAGCGAGAACTACGTTCGCGACTCTCTTGCCGAAATCATACAAGACAAAACAGTCCTTATGGTGACGCACCGCCGCTCCCTGCTTGCACTTATGAACACCATCTATGTGCTCGAGAACGGCGTTCTGACGAACGTTAACGACTTAGGTGGCCTTGATTACTACCTGCAGGTACTTGAGGGCAAGACAGAGGCCCAAATCCAGGCAGAAATTGCTGATGATCAAAATTACCTTGTACCCGCTGTCATTAACGAGCACATCGGGCTTGATACGGCCGTTCAAACCATTCAACAGGTTGCCCCACAGTACCAAAGTGTTGGTGCAGACAATTTGTATGACGACGATGAAGATGACGACGATGACGAAGATGACGAGTATGCATACCAAGATGATCAGACGGCTCTTCAGTCATCGACAGCCGTTGAGCCAAGCCCAGAAAGCGACGCCGACGAAGTAGTTATACGGTTACGGTAATCAAAAACACTCCCTTGAAAGGGAGTGTTTTGTGTGTAAGCCGCCAGAGTAGGCTTAGTGTTTTTTACCAAACTTACCGCCGCCTCCGCCAGTACCTCCACCGCCGCCGCCCAATGAAACGAGCTTTGGTGGATTGGTTGGAAGCGAATCGTTGTTATTGCCACCGCCAACTGGACCGCCCATCAATTTAGGGCCATCGTTGTCCTTTTTGTTGCCGTTGCCGTTTCCGTTGCCACCACCATTACTATTTCCGCCACCGTTGCCGATTACTACGGCTTGCGGGCGACCACCGTTTCCGCCGCCAGCGAGCGCGTCGTTTCCGCCACCGCCGCCGTTTCCGTTTCCGTTTCCGTTTCCGTTTCCGTTTCCGTTTCCGTTTCCGTTTCCGTTTC
>JAZKIT010000018.1:0-5328 GCA_040384745.1 Patescibacteria group bacterium | reverse complement strand
CGTTATGATTTTGACCTACGACAACAGCCTTCGGGCCTTGGTTCTGGCCCTGACCGCCGCCACCATTACCACCGCCGTTGTTGCCTTGTCCGACAACGACAGCCCTAGGCGGGCCTTGGTTTCCACCGTCGTCACCGCCCAATTGTGGACGACCACTGTCGGGACCACCAATGCCGCTCAGCTTTACATGAGGCTTTGATGCACCGTTATCGAATTGTCCGCCGGCAGCACCTATTTGCGGACGACCAGCATCTGGGCCACCTACATTCGCAAGACCAAGCGCCTTGCCACCTTGGTTTTGCTGGCTAACTTGGCCGCCACCACCCATTTTTGGACCATCATTTTTGTTGCGACCTGGATTTAAATCTCCAGCTTGTGGACGACCACTGTCAGGCCCACCTACATTAACTAGTTTTGTCCCAATTCCACCTTGGGCTTGATTATTACCTTGGCCGCCGCCATTCTTGGGTCCGTTGCCGTTCTTTTTGTCATTCTGTCCAATAACGACAGCTTTGACACCTTGGTTCAGCTGGTCGCTTGTTCCTGCCGACGCCATGCGGTTTTGGACATTATTCAGCCTTGTTTCTTTTCGGTGCAAACGCTCAGTCGCAGTCTGTTGCTGTTGCTGTACGCTGCCGAGTTGCATGGCAAGCTGTTGCTTTTGTGAAGGGTCGGTCGCGCCGGCCATTTGCTGCCGAATCTGCGTTTCTTGGGTTGCAAGCCTGCCAAGCTTGCCCTCTGTTTTTTCGATTTGGAAACTGAATTTTCTAAATTTTTGAAGATCCGATAAACCGGCACTTCCACCCAGTGCTACAGCCGTTCCAAGCGAAGCCGTGCCGTTATTCTTGTCACCATTTGAACCAGGAGTAAATATGCCACCAGTAGCTTTACTGCCGCCTTTTTTCCCGCCCGTTTGGCTATCGTGCGAAATACTCAGTACGCCACCGGTTTTACCTGTAGGCGAGCCAGAGTCATTACCACCGTTGATACTCGCTACACCAGCACTCGGCCTAACGGGATCAATCTGTGAGTCAGTATCGTCACCCAGCTTCACGCCCAGCTTACTCGGAGTTGCAGAATCTGGCTTAGCTGGAACCACACCGGCGCGGGGGCCGCCATAATCACTTGAGTTCCTTTGACCTGGCTTGAGCGCGACTGGACCAGATGACACCCTCGTTGGTTCGAGAGTTACCCTAGTTGGGCCTACAGGGGCAGGCTTAGAGGGGCTCGTGCTTCCGTATTGCTGCTTCACAACACCATCCCGGACTATAGAAGTGAGAGGAGTCGGTTTAGGGGCGTTACCCGCCATGCCATTTTCTGCGGCACTACTAGATCCGTAGCTAGGACCTTTTGGACTAGGCGTAGGAGGATCGTATTGCTGCTTCACAACGCCATCGCGCACTATAGGAGCTGCAGGAGTTGGCCTAGCCGGTTGCGCAGAGCTGGGATAATCGGGGTCGAGGGGCATTTTATCTGTCCTTTTTTTTGTTTTTTTAGAATAATCAGGTTGAGTATAACATGCTTACGCTTACTCGTCACCATTTAATTACAACATTAAAAAACTCCGCTGTTATTTGCGGAGTTTTAGCTTGGCGACGACGTTTTTATACGCCTCGAAATCTCGACGTTCGAGATATTTAAGCAGTCGCTTACGACGGCCAACCATCTGAATCAGGCCGCGGCGGGCCATGTGGTCACCCTTGTTGCCCTTCAAGTGATCTGTAATCTCACGAATACGTGAAGTTAAGATTGATACCTGTGCTTGTGGGCTACCGACGTCCGTCTTGTGGGTACGGGTTAGGTCGATCGCCTTGGATTTATCCTCTTTTGTAATCATCAATAATGTACTGTAACAGAGATATCTTAGTGCGTCAATGCGTCGTGAGCGTCAACGTCCCCCGTGTGCCCCTCTTGGGGCCGAATTAAGCGAGTCATCATATTATAGACGACAAACACCGCTTTGAGCGCCGCGTCGTTCTCTTCGTCGGCTAAATACTGCCGTAGGCCATCGACTGCCTCAAACATCGGCAAGTGATTAAACGTTTCGAACACGTCGTGCACGTCGTTCATCAGCACCGGAGCAATCGCATATGCGCGGTGCAGCTCAGGCGCCAAGCCGCATAACTTCATCAATGATTCGCCGGCTTCAGACACATCGCGTATCGGAGGAACTGTAAGCTTTGCCCTGAAGTTGGTCATCTTATTTGCAATATCAGTGTCGAATAATTCACCGTGAAAGTTCGCCAACGTATATCCCCGTGACCTATAAAAATCATCACCCGTATCACTTGGCCAACCATACCGCTCGACGACTCTCTCTAACGCGTCGACATCGACAAGCCCGTCTTCAACGTCTTCCAGGGTCAATGGCCCCAGTTCGTAGCAGTACCGTTTATAGGCGGGATTAGTCAGCTCATCTGCAAGCGAAGTACACAGGACTTCGCGGCGCGCTTCAAGTTCGTCTTGCGGCGGATATTCCCTATTCGTCATCGCCACCGTCATCTATCTTGTAATCAGCACCCAGTGCGGCCCGCTTACCAATGGTCTGGGCAAGTGCTTGGCGTCCGGCGCACCCCTGCTCTAAGAAGCCCGGAAGCGCTTCAAGCTTGCCTGGTACATCAGCATCAGCCGTTACAAAGACTATTTCGTCATTTGAAACGTCGCCATATTTGCGCCTGTATCCGTCAATATATGCCGCTTCGGCGATTGCAGGACACTCGACACAGTCTTCGCCCGTTCGCGGGCATTCGAAAGTCATCTATATATTATAGCAATTATTGTTAGTTTAGTCAATGGCGAGGACGCTCATCTCGGTGGCATCGGCAATCCGTTGTTCACCTATGGTCGTTCGGCGCAATTGACTGCAATAGGCACCAGTACCGAGTGTTTTGCCGATGTCTTCCGCCAAGCTGCGGATGTACGTGCCGGAACTGACGTGCGTTCGAATATGCAGCTCAGGGTAGTCGTAACTAATAAGCTCAAGCGAGTGAATCACCACCTGACGAGAAGGCATTTCAACCTCATGTCCTTTTCGGGCCAACTTGTAGGCCCGCTGGCCGTTAATCTTTATGGCGCTATAAGCTGGTGGAATCTGGGTGATAGTACCGGTAAATGTGCCCATCACAGCCTGTACGGCTTCGTCTGTTGGCACCGTGTCGCTTACGTTGGCCAGTTCACCTTCTGGGTCGCCGGTCGTACTGGTAGCGCCTAGGGTAACGACCGCTTCATAGGTCTTATCTTGTTTTAAAAATTCATCGGATCGCTTCGTGGCCTCGCCTAGCAGAATGACAAGCAGGCCGGTCGCAAACGGATCAAGCGTGCCGGCATGGCCAACCCTCAGCTGACGCTTCGTAGGTGTAATCCCCTCGGCTTTGAGCGCCGCCCGGCGCATGCCCCGTATTTTCGCGACCACGTCGAAACTGGTCCAGCCAACTGGCTTGTCAATAAGTAAAATTCCGTCTTCGGTAAGATTCATATCTGCTCCAGTATACTCCGTGTACTTCTCCGTTTCTCGGAAGAAATCGAGTAAACTCGCTATCTTCGCTCGAATACTCAAAGTATACTAAGAATATGAAACGAGTGATGGTTGGAATATTCGCCCACCCCGATGACGAAAGCTTCGGACCGTCGGGCACGCTGATTAAACTGGTACAAGACGGGGTCGATGTTCATTTGCTGCTTATCACCGACGGTGAAGCCGGAGCGAATCCTTCAAACACTCCCGACTTGGGTCGGCAACGACTCGACGAGTGGTCGCGTGCCACCCAGTTAATCGGTGCGACCAGCACGGCTGCCCTGCACTTCCCCGACGGCGAACTGAGTCATGGCATGCACATCGCCATCGGTGCGACTTTGCACGCCGAAATGCACCGAATAACCGAAAGTTACGCCGAGCCGATTGAACTGTCACTCATGACGTTTGACTTACTAGGCCTAACCGGGCACTTGGACCATATCGCGAGCGCTTATCTGGCGACGCATCAGTTTTACAGCCTTAAATACGACACGCCCACGAACGTTACGGTCAGTGAATTATGGTACTACTGCCTCAGTCAACAGCAGGCGCCAAACCAGGAATGGACCGATTATTACATGCCGATGGGCCGTGATAACGATTTTATTAATCGAGTTATCGATATTTCTGACGTTCTAGAGCGCAAATACACCGTTATGGATGCCCATGTCAGCCAGGCGCACGACGCGGCAGCGCAAAAGCAGCTCGGTGACAAGCTGCTTTCGAAAGAACATTTCAGGGTCGTTTCGTAGTCTACTGACCAGGAATCTTGAACTGGTTCGGGTCATTTGACTGGGGTGCAGCGGGTGGCGGCAGGTCACTAACGGGCGCTGGTGAACCGAAAATCTGTCCGAGCTGCTCAGGTGGCAACGGGCCCTGTGGGGCCGGGAAGCTTGGCAGCGGTGGCGGTGGCGGCAACTGTGAAAAGTCTACAGGCGCAGGAACTGGAGGCAGTGTCACATCTGGAGCACCAAATGGCGACGGGCTTACTGGAGCCATCTGCTCTTGAACCGCTGCTTCGACAGTAGGAGCGACTTCGGTCTGTGGTTCAGGGGTGAACACGGGACTCGAAGCTACTGGCAGCGGCGTTGCCTCGTAGGCCAATTCGACAGCCGAACGAGCTTCGGAGTGATCGGCCTCATCGTTACGGCGGTTCTTTCGATCAATCTCTTCGAGAGTCTCAGATGGTGGACTTGCTAACACCTGAGGTTCAAATACTGGCGGAGCGATCGATGCTGCCGGCTCGGTCGGTTGAGTAGACTGGGCAAAGATATCGACAACTTCTGGTTCAGACTTATCGGCATCATCGGTCGTAGCGCTGAACGGTGCCTGGAAACTTGGCTGGCTGTCACCGATATACTTGCTACCGCCGTGGCTCAAAATGGTCTTATTGCGGTCGGCATCCAGTTCGTGCTGCTTATCATGCTGGGCTTGTTCGGTCGTAGCATTCAACGTTCCTCCCATCGATGGAACGTCGGCATCGGGTGTTTGAATTTCGACTGGTGGCAACACTGACTCGACAGGTGCCTGAGTCTGCTCGGCTGCTTCATTCAGTTCGTTAGCTTCCGACGCTAAATCTTTTTGTATGTCATGAACCGATGGCGCACTGGCAACCGGTGCAACGTGAGATAGCTGCTCGGCCAGTTCTTCTTCGGCCGTCTTGGCGGCTTCTTTTTGGTGTTCGGCAGCCGTCTGGACGGCTACTTCTTCAAGGGTACCTTTCATCTGGTGATTGATTGCAAGTTCACCATCGACGTCGGACTTCTTTTCGGCTGGCTGGCTCGAAAGTTTGGTCGACTCACCTTCGTTCATGT
>JAZKIT010000017.1:2426-10913 GCA_040384745.1 Patescibacteria group bacterium | reverse complement strand
GAGCACCTGCCTCTTAAGCAGGGTGTCCTGAGTTCAAGTCTCAGATGGCCCTCCAAGAAAATACCTCCGCGTTTGTGGAGGTATTTTCTTGGCTGAGCTATTCGACTTCAACTCAGGACGCGACAGCAAAGCTGGCGCAAAGTCCCGAGTTCGCGTAGTGAGCGAAGTGAAAAAGTGTTTACATTTTTTCATGAACGAACGGAGGAGGCCTCAAGGCCGATAGCTCTCAGATGGCCCTCCCGTGACCTACTTACGCCTAAAGTTAAAGATGACGTTAACAATAAACATCGGATTCCTTTCTTATAGTAAAATCCGATGTTACGGTGTCTTACTTATGTTTATTCTAAGCTTTCTTGGCGCCGAAATATAGCCTACCTACGAAATACGCGTGTCGTGTGAGGAGTATAATAAAAACATGAGCGAACTAAAGACCCAACGTACGAATGCCAGCGTCGAAGAATTTGTAGCTTCAGTTGAAAACAGTCAGCGCCGCGAAGATGCCCTAAAGTTACTAGACGTTTTTGAACGAGCCACTGGCATGAAGCCAGTAATGTGGGGCACGAGTATCGTTGGTTATGGCCAGTACCACTACAAGTCAGAACGCAGCAGCCAAGAAGGTGACTGGCCTCTTGCCGGTTTTTCGCCACGAAAGGCGAACCTGACGGTATACGTGCTGCCCGGCTTTGAAAAGTACGACGACTATCTTTCTAGACTAGGCAAGCACAAAACCAGCGTTTCGTGCATCTACATCAATAAATTGTCCGACGTTGATACCGACGTGCTGCAGCAAATTATTAAAGACTCAGTCGCTGAAATGAAGCGACAGTACCCATCGGCTCAGGCCACATAAAGTGCGGCACTTGCGATTAGCAACACGGCCAGCGTAATACCAAGCGCCTGTATATTCATGCGTCGGGTCTTGGTCTTGTCTGCGGCAATCGCTTCGTTATCTGTGACTGCCTGGGCGGACTCCCCGCTTTCGTCGGCATTTTGTTGGCCCTTTGAGCCATAGCTGACGCAAAACCGGTTGCGTACCTGTAAGTATCCAATCGCTCCAATGTAGACGGGAATGAAAAGAAAGATAGCGCCGAGCCACCACGATGCGCCTAGGAGCAGAAGAACTGCAAAAATGACGACACTCAAAATGATGCCAAACCACATGGCTTTCTTGCGGTAGGCGACTTCTGCGGTATTTATGTTACACATTCCGGGTATATATGATGATTCGGTAGTAGTCATACCTCCACTATGGACTGGACCACCGAGGATGTAAACCGTAGACTAAGGAGGTATGTTTACAGGGTTATCATCAATTATCGAAGCGGAGCGCTTTCTTCTGAACTATTCGCCGGAAAAGCAATCAGGTGAAACCTATACCTTAGGTCGCATGAAGCAACTTATGGAGCGGCTAGGTAATCCGCAGAATGACATTAGAGCAATTCATGTCGCGGGTACGTCGGGCAAAACAAGCACGGCACATTACGTTCGCCTACTGCTAGAGGCCCACGGCCTACGAGTAGGACTAACAACGTCTCCGCATATCAGTTCGATCGCAGAGCGGGTTCAGGTTGATGGTGCTCCGCTTGCTGCCGAGCGTTTTGTGCCGTACCTTAACGAGTTTCTCGCCATCATCGAAGCGTGGGGTGACATTCGACCGACGTACTTCGAGCTACTGACCGCTTTCGCATTTTGGGTATTCAAACAAGAGCGAGTCGACTATATGGTAATCGAAGTCGGACTTGGTGGTTTGCTCGATGCGACGAACGTCATAGCGTCTAAAAGTAAAATTAGTGTCATCACTCCGATCGGGCTCGACCACACCGAGATACTTGGCAGTAGCTTGACTGAAATCGCCAATCAGAAGGCCGGAATCATTCACGACGATTCCGATGTATTCACATGCGTACAAGCCATTGATGCCGAAAATGTCATTCGTACCGTAAGCTTGCGACGACAAGCTCGCCTTAACGTAGTGAGCGTCCAGCGAGATGACGTGTCCACGGCACCATTATTTCAGCAGGATAATTTTGGGCTTGCCCACGAAGTTGTTCGATTCGCCATGGCGCGCGATCATGTAAAAACTATTGAACCAGCGAAGCTTAATTTATTGATTCATAACACTCCACCGGGAAGGTTCGAAGTCTACATTATTGGTGACAAGACGATAGTGCTAGACGGCGCTCATAATCCGCAAAAACTAGCGGCGTTTACCGAGTCGCTGTATCGTCGGTATGACGGTCCATTCGCATGGCTGATTGGATTTATTGAAGCGCCAGACGGTAAGATTGCTGACTGCGTTGAGCTGATTGCGAATGGGCGCGACAAGTTCATTGCCACTCAGTTTACCGTTGGCCAAGATATAAAAGGTCGTCGAAGCGTAGCCGCGCCGACACTCGCGTCAAGATTCACCGAGCGTGGCGCGACTGTTCTTGCGGTAGAAAATGCCGATGAAGCGCTCGAAGCCCTGCTGCAATCAAAACAGCGAACCGTCGTCGTGACCGGTTCGCTGTATTTAGTTGCAATTCTTAGGCAAAGAATCCTCGAACTTGCTAAAAAGTCGTTGGCTGACTTGGACTCTGTGGAGTAGTCGGAGGCGTCTGATTACTTAAGCCTGTCGGTGCACTTGGCCCGGCCGCTAGAGTCTGACCTGGTTGCCATACAGCTGTTTTGTCGACGGCCAGCCATATGTACCAAGCGATTGGTACGAATAGGTACAGTAGCACGAACCAACCTTCCTTACCGAAGTTAAGCCCGATTTGGTAGGCGGCGATGACGGCAAATACAAGTGCGACCCAGATTGTCAGAATATTTAGAATCGGTATGACTGCGAGGAGCGAAATCCAGCCTTTTTGACCGCCAAGCTCTAAGAATATCCATAGGCTATAAACCGGTACCCAGGCTTTCCACATAGGAATGCCGGCTTTTTTGAATACCAGGCTTAGGAGAAACGAGCTGATTGCCCATGCCAACGTAAATACCACGATGTTAGCCAGAAGTACGGCCAGTAACTCTCCATTGTTTGTGTTATCCATTTCAGTCCTTTCGTGAATGAATGTGAATGTTAAACGTAGTGTAGCATGACTTTGCTACAATGGAAGGAGTGAGAATTCTCGACGGAACAGAGCTGGCGGACTACGTAAAAGAACGCCAAGCCAAACAGGTGCGTAACTTACGCCAAGCAGCCGGTATCGCGCCTAAATTGGCGATTATTCAGACTGTCGACGACCCGGTGATTGATATGTACGTTCGCATGAAGCGTCGCTACGGTCAGGATATTTTGGTTGATGTCGACATACATCGCCCGACTTCAGCAGACGAAGTTACGGCGACGATTCAAAGCCTCAACCAAGACAGTTCGGTTCACGGCATTATCGTGCAATTGCCACTGGCGCAGGGTATTGATATCGATACGGTTCTTAGCAGCGTCAGTGTAGAAAAAGATGTCGATGGGTTGGCGGCGCAGTCCAGCCGGTTCACAGCTGCGACGGCACAAGCGATCGACTGGCTGCTTAATGGCTATAATGTCGAACTGCGAGGCAAGAAAATCGCCATCGTCGGTAATGGCCGCCTGGTCGGTGCACCACTGGCGAAGTTATGGAAAGACGCAGGCCATCAAGTGATCGTCTTCGACGAACATTCTGGCAACATTGCCAAGACGTTGCGTCGCTACCCAATTATCGTGTCGGCTGCCGGAGTACCGGGACTTATTCGTTCAGACTCATTGCAAGTCGGAGCGGTTATTGTTGATGCGGCGACTAGCGCCGAACATGGCCGAGTCGTCGGAGATATTGCCACCGAAGTTCGCGATCGAACCGATTTGACTATCACGCCCGAAAAGGGCGGGGTTGGTCCGCTGACAGTGGTCAGCTTATTCGATAACGTCATTCGCGCAGCACGCGCCGCCGCCGAATCTAAAGATTAAGCGTTTCTTTGACGCGTTCGACGACCTGACTTGGAGTCAGGTCGGCTTTGACGATGTAGCTTTCGATTCCAAGTGCGCGAAGTTCTTTCGGGGACTCCTCTTCGCCCATATTGGTAAGAATAATAACGGGAATCGTTTTACCCCACTCCGCGCCGCGAATTTTTTTCAGCGCTTCATGACCGGTCATGACCGGCATTTGCATATCGAGCAGTATAAGGTCGGGCCGGAAAGCCTCGACAAGGGCGACGCCACGTTCGCCATCGCTCGCCAGCTGCACATCAAAGCCGGCGGCTTCGAATTTCATGCGGTACATCTGATTAATGGTCGGGTCGTCTTCGATGATTGCGATCTTGGTCATCTTCTTATTCTACCGTACGCCCCTTCGCTTCGGTAGGAAAAAGCCTCGGCCTACGCTAGAATAAAAGCGTGAGCAGCATAACCTGGCTGATTGTTATTAACTTGTTACTGGTGGTGGGCAGCGCCTTTTATTTGTCATGGGCGGTCCGTCGCCGTCGTTCGCAGGCTGAATTTCATTTAAAGCTTATTACTATTCTTACGTCATCGGTGGCGATTCGTGATTTACTTGAACGCGTCGCCAGTGAGATTCAGCGGGCGTCGAACGCCTCGCAGGTATTCTTTTATGTGTACAAGCCCGACGGGAAGCACGTGTCCAGTGGCACTAAGGGTTATCTGCGTCCAACCGCGAGTGACTGTCATTTACTCGAAGCCTACTTTTATCGGACCGGGCGCACGTCAGCACGCACGCACGGATTGCATGATGAAGCCGAGACAAGGCGCCTCCTTAAAAGTTATCGAGTCGACTTTGTGATGCCGCTTATTAGGGGGCAAGAAATCATCGGCTTTATATTCCTCGGTCCGCGACGCTCAGGCGTCTATACCGGCTACGACATCGGCATGGTGTTCGATATAAAGAACGAACTTGCCATTGCCGTCCAAAATGCCGCGTCGCTTGAAGCGGTCAAAGAACTGAACGCGCATTTACAGCAGCGTATCGACTCGGCAACGAATGAACTGCGCACATCCAACGAGCAGCTTCGTGGTCTTGACACCGCCAAAGACGAGTTCGTTAGTATGGCATCGCACCAACTACGCACGCCACTCACCAGTGTTAAAGGTTATATCAGTATGGTGCTCGAAGGGGACGCCGGTAAGATTACCAAAATGCAAAAGCAGTTTTTGCGCGAGGCGCTGACAAGTAGCGAGCGCATGGTTCACCTGATCAATGATTTTTTAAATGTGTCACGCGTACAAACCGGTAAGTTCATGATTGATCGTCACTCGGTCGATTTAGCAAAAGTAGTTAGACAAGAAGTGCATGCGCTTGAAACGACAGCCGAGTCGCGCGATATGCGTTTAAAGCTCGAGGTACCAGACAAGCCGGTCGTCATAGCGATTGATGAAGGCAAGATTCGCCAAGTTATTATGAATTTTATTGATAATGCGTTGTACTACTCAAAGCCTAACACGACTATCGCTGTGACACTTAGCGTCACAGCAAAACAGGTTCAGCTTGAAGTAACCGACCAGGGCATTGGAGTACCGCATGCGCAACAAGCACAGCTTTTCACGAAGTTTTTTCGGGCGGACAATGCCAAAACGCAACGCCCCGACGGTACAGGAGTCGGGCTCTACCTCGCAAAGATGGTGATAGACGGACACAAGGGCACAGTGCTGTTTTCTTCAAAAGAAGGCCAGGGGAGTACCTTCGGATTTACGCTGCCACTAGAATAGCCCGATGATGCCGACAATAAGAAGAATTAGCACCGCGACGAACCCAATGGCAATAGCGACGATTCGTACGATTTGCCGGTAAACCAGCCACCATTCCCTAAAGCGTGAACGCTCCTCGGCAGATACGCGAGTGACGGAAGCGGTGCTGACTTTCGCATCAACGCCTTGGTATTTCTTGTTCCGCTTCTTCTTTTGCTTGTTCGGCATAATTATTTTTAGTCTACCACGAAAATGACCCCCGAGGTTAGTCGGGGGTCATTTTGCTATGCTGAGGCTGAACGCTTCAGAAAACTAGGAGCGGTCAGACTCTTTTAGCCAAGTACGTTTTTACGAGCGGTAACGACGTAACCAGCAGCTGCAGCGATAACGCTGGCAACGATTGCTAGTACACCGGTCGCACCAGTCTGTGGAAGCTCGGTAGGAGTTTCAGTCACAACGACTGGAGCGGCAGCACACTTCGAAAGATCTTTGGTGTGCTTGCTAGAATCAAATTCGTTTTCCTTGATAGTAACGATTTTCTTCGTAGCAGTTTCACAGACAACGATCTCACCTGGAACCGGTGGCTTTGCAGCACAGTCGGCGAGGTTCTTTGAGTGCTTTGCAGCGTCGTAAGCTTTTTCATCAATGGTAATGATGTTCTTGCTAGCAAGTTCACATACCTTGATGTACTTAACAACTTCTTTACAGTCGTTCGGGTTTGTAGAGTGCTTGCTTGCGTCGAATTGGTCTTCACGAATCGTGATGATCTTTTTCGTTGCAAGTTCACATACTTCGATGTTCTTTACGACTGGTTCACAGTTCATTTTTGCTTTGAACTGAACGAAACGCATGTTGTTCGTCGAAACAGCAACTTCACCCAGGTTTACACCACTCGTAAGAATAGTGTCACCAAGAGTGTTAAGGCGGTTTCCTGCGTTATCAAGTAGTTCAGTTGAACCGTTGACATACGCAATGCTGCCAGCCTTCGACAGGCTTACACCTGCAGTGCCGGTAGCGACATTGTTGTTGTAGTTGTTGTTGGCCGTAATAGTAACGGTCGAACTGTGCGAAGTAGAAACACCGCTCGAAAGCGTTGCCTTTACGTTCACATTGCTAACAGGCTTTGGGCCTGCGTTGTGGACGCGTACCTTAAACTGAACAGTTTCACAAAGATCAGCATTAGTGGTCTTTTCAAAACTTGTCTGGTTGTCGGATACGTTCCGTACACGGTAAATGTCACCGCTAGCGATCTGACCGTAGTCATAGGTAGCAAATGCACTTGTCGCAACGGCAACTGATGCTATAACGGCACCAGCAGCCATAGAAAGTAGCTTCTTCATGGGTTCTCCTTTAGAAATACTTCTCGCAGTTAGTATCTTTTAGGGTGCAAGCTAGATAGTCATCGTATCTTTAAGTTGAATGCCACATGGTGGCGAGGAAATTAATCCTCGCCACCATGGGCGTGACACTCAACTACTGCATAGACGAACCGTTAGGTCCGACGTGTTTAGGCCTTCCAGCCGGTGTCGTTGTTCTTCACCGTGCCCTGCGCGAGGCAGGACGTCTGCTTGCCGCCGGACGAACCGAGCAGCTTCAGGCTGTAGGCCTCCTCGGTCCCCTCGGGGATGGAAGCGGCCCTGATGGTGATGGTGCGGCGCATGCCGTCGGTGATCGCGGTGTCCTCGGTGAGAACGATCTCGATCGGTCCGGTCACCTCGAGCTTGTCGAACGAGACGGGGGTGCCGTCAGGGTCGGTCAAGTCGAAGACTGCCACCATGGGGTCCTCGCCCACCCAGATGTGCTGGGCAGCGTGGCACTGCATGGAAGGCAGGTTGTCGACCGGCGGCGGGGGCGGAGGGGGAGGAGGGGTGCTTCCGCACTCCAACTTGACCTTCGCCTGCGCGGCAGCCTGTGCCTGCGTCTTGGCCTTGGCGCGAGCCTCGGTCAGGATGCGGGACTTCTCGGACTGAACCGATGAGTCCCTGTGCTTCATCATCACGGTGATGCTTGCGGCCGCGTAGCCGCTCGCCGAAGCCGAGGCCTCACCGTACAGCGTTCCCGAGGGGCACTGCAGGCTAGCCTTGACCGTCGCCGAGACGTCCACGATCGACTCGAGGTCGATGTCCATGAGCAGGTTGTGCTCGTAGCGGACCTGGATGACCTTGGTGAGCATGATCACGTCGCCACCGATGTAGTTGAGGCACCACTTCACGATGAAGTAGGTGACTCCACCGAGCTTGACAGTGCCGACCACCTCGAGCTCGTCGAGACGGTCCTGCGCTGCCAGCTCCTGCTTGAGCGCCTCCAGGTTGGAGGCAGTCAGCAGGGAGTGGCTGTGGCGGTACTGGTCGCTCTTCTCGTCGTACTTGACGACGACCGGAACGTCCGGGCACCAGATGAAACCGCGGGGCAGCTTGTTCCACTTGCCGCGGTTGCGAACACAGGAGTCCTCCTCGAGGACGACGACGTCAGCGTCCTTGACGGCACGCTTCTTCGCCTTCCACTTTGGCATGGACTTCTTGTACTTCTTGTAGAGCTTCGCCTTGGCCTTCTTGTAGATGACCTTCGACGAGTTCGCACCAGTCGCGTTCACCTTGATGCGAGGAGCCTTCTTCAGCTGCTTCGCGGTGACCTTGATGGTGTGGTTCGGCTCCTCCCAGGTAAGCTGGGCGGCGCCGTCGACGATGGCGAGGCTCTCTGCCTTGACGTCTGCTTTGGCCGACGTCTCGGCGTACGAGATGGACTCGACGGTGACGGAGTCACCGCTGGCGTATGCCGGGGTGAACCCGAACAGGCCGACGATGACGAGCGTCACGAGCAGCACGAGGCTGCTC
>JAZKIT010000017.1:0-2416 GCA_040384745.1 Patescibacteria group bacterium | reverse complement strand
TGGATCTTCTTCATGGGATTGTCCTTTCACAGACGGGTCGAATGTGGCAACATGCCACGACATGTCGCGGCGGTCGCCACTTTCGCGCCTCCTGAGCAGGCACGACAGTTCACCGACGATAAAGCTCATCGATAAACTGCCGCGCCCGACGGACATCATGAAGTAATTGCAGTAGTTGGTGTCTTGGGTCGAACCGTGAGTTACAAGTAACTCGAACGGTCTTAAAGACCCATGACTATCTAGCTTGCGTCATTTACATATGTATTATGTATTTGTCGCAAACAATTGATAGGGATTTATTCCTATCGTACTTGGCTAAATTGTTAAACGACACCTCTACAAGTGAGGCGATGAGTATGGGTGGATAATTGGGTGTAAACACCCGCTTTGACCACCGTATCCACCATCTCACTGAGGATACTAAACATAATAGCACAAACACGATAGATTGTCAACTACCATACCACAAACTAGCTTATGGTTACAGAATAGTATATTAAAACACTACTACCAGTAGGAGTGGTGTTTTATGGGGGTACGCTAAGGGTAGAGTCGGGTGCAAATTATACAGATTGACGGCGGCTGGCGAAGTAGTATGCAGATGAACCGACTAAGCTCATAGCACCAACGACAGACAGAATTGCTTCTGTTGGGCCGGTTTCAGGTAGCTCAGCTGGCAGTTCTGGTGTCTTACAATCTTCGGGGTTCTTTGAGTGAATCTGCTCGTTGTACTCGTTTTCGTTAATCTGGACGAATCGGTCTTCATTTTTCAGACAGACCTCAATCTTGCCAGGAACGGGAGCTGGAGGTACTTCGACTTCCGCTTTGTCACACTTGTCCGGATTGCCAGGTACTGTCGGCGCATCAACACATACGGTGTTCGCAAGCTTACCGGCTACATACACCGGAACCTTGGCCGTAATGGTGAAGGTGCGAGTCTCGCCCTTGAGAAGCTTCAACTTAGAAATGACGAGGGAGTTGTTTTCGATTTTGCTTGATTCGGGTGAAGTGGACGGCGGCATGACCGATACAAGGGTAATGGCACGATCGGGTGTGTCGGTGACCGTAACGTTATCGAGGTCGGTGTTACCGGTGTTGGTTACATCAATCTTGTAACTGAATGCGACGTTCGTGTTGACACGGGCATACTTCTTGTCGGTATCAACGTGCTTGGTAATGGTGACGCCAGGTATAGGGGTAGGTGGCGGAGGAGGCAGGGCAGTGACGGTAAAGGTTGCTTCGCACTGCTTGCCTTGTTTCGGGCCTTCGGAAGTATCGACAATAGCCTTGACGGTATATTCGCCCGGAGTTTCAACGACGTAGACGACGGTTTGCGATTCTGTCGTTGAGGGGTAGGTCTTATCGATAATCGCGTCTGAACCGCGGTATAGCTTAATGTTGTAGCCCTTAATCTTGGCACCATCTTTGGCGCTCGCTGTGGTGGTAACGCTGAACTTGGTGCGTTCTTGTTGTGTGACAGTGAGGCCGACACACTTTGCGATAGGCTTTGGTTCTGGCTTCGGCTCTTCCTTCGGCGTGGCGCTGACCGGGTTGCCGCAGGGCTTCATAACGGCGTAAAGAAATTTACCGTTTTGGTCGAGCTTCACCATTGCAGTTTGCGCGTCGCTCATGGCGCTGACCGATACTTTTTGAGCATTCGTGCCGGCAATTTGTGTGCCACCCAGGCCTCGGGCTGCCATTTGGGCGTTTGTGGCGACAACTTTACCGTCAACTTCAACATTGCCGTTCTTGTACACGACCCCTTGCTTAAAGCCACCTTGCAGGTCAGCTTTTGAGATACCCATGGCAGTGAAGACCTTTTTAATGTCTCCCTGCGCCTGGGTGTAGCCATTCGTGCCGGCAGTATTGTTACTGTCGTATTCGGCGCGAAGCTCATCGGCGTTCATGGTGCCACAACGAATAACGGCGAACTGGTCGCAGTCCCGGTTGCCGTCGACGGCCTTTGATTGTAGTTGGACGACACCAATGGTCGCCATCGCAAGCAGGCTTACGCCAAATGCCAAAAGTTTACCCTTCATTATCAGACCTCCTCGCATGGTTGATACATTTTTGCTTTGAATACGAGCGCTCCACCAACGCAGCTGTATTACTGTAAAGAACTAGCTAAAATGTATCACATAAGGGGTGAAATGTCAATTTACTATGAAATATTATGGTATAAACACAACCAGTATCGTGTGGCTCGGTGGTACGTCTTTTCAAGAGGTCAATAATTTGCTACAATCTACCGAGGTAATGTGGCATAGGAATGTAATCATCCTCATCTCTGCGAGATGAGCCTGCGATGATTCGGAAGTACTTGAAAACATGTAAACACGTTTTCGGCGCACATCACTCATCATCTGGTCTCATCGTCTAACGGTTAGGACACCAGGTTTTCATCCTGGCAATCGGA
>JAZKIT010000016.1:0-6629 GCA_040384745.1 Patescibacteria group bacterium | reverse complement strand
GAACCACGATCCTAGGTTTTGGAGACCCATATACTAACCGTTGTACTATGCCCCTACGGTATGTACGCTCATAAATTGTAACAGATGCGAGTCCGGGGCGGCTACTTCTGCTGTTGCACCCGTATTGCGCGGCGGAAGCGGCGTTCGGTCTCGGGGTCGGCGTAGCGCACCAAAGGCTCACCTTCGAGCACACGATTTTTCTTGTGCAGGCGTCCGTTTTCCTTTTGAAGCTGACTTACAAAGTACTTTTCAATTAACCATTCACGGCCCGGAACGGTCTTGCCCTGCACGGTTAGCATCCATAATTCATCGGTGTACTTAATAGTGTCAACCAGCTTTAACTTACCCGCAACGGTCATATGACCAGTCGGCAGTTTTGAAATCGTCCGCTTGATAAGCGCGTCGCCACCATCTTTATTATTAACAAGTACGTCGACGGCCAATGTGCGCACCCCGTTAGGCGTGACGTGAACACCGTCAATCTTTTGGTTATGGATCCAAATAATCTCACCGCTTAATGAACGAATTTTTGTTGACCGAAGGGTTAATCGCTCAACCACACCCGTTACGTCCCAGAACGGTTCAATCTTAATGTAGTCCCCAACCGTAAACCAACGTTCGATTATCATTGTGGCGCCTGCCGTGACGTCGCGTAACACTGGGCCAAGCGTTTGTCCGGCAACGACAATAAAGACTGCGCTGGCCCCGATTGCCGCTGCCCCGCTGCCACCAAGCCGACTACTTTCAACCGGACTAAGCACTCGCCAGCATATGTACGCGACAATCGCTACAATGATAACGCGGACAACTGCCACTGTAACCCCGAGATAGGTTTCGACTTGACGTAAGCGAACAGCCTTTAGGGCATCTGACTCATTGTCGGAGCGGACAGCCACTTTTTGTGCAATCAGAATGATAAATCGAGCTACAAAGCGACTTATCCAGTAGCTGATTATTAGCGAAGTTATCAGTATCAAAAGTGAGCGATACGGGTTCGCCTGAGTTAAGAACTCGGCTAATTCGGTGCCGGCTCGTTCGAAGAATTGATCACTTGTCATTAACTGTTTCTATTGTACTGAAATTTATGGAGCTTTCAAGGTGTTTACGCTCTTGTAAAAACCATAAGCAGGTCGGTATAATACAGGTAAGTTAAACGTAGGGGAGGCCGTATGCACTGCGAGAGCAGTGCTCGGAACTGGGGATGAACATATTGATGCTCGGGTGGGAGCTTCCACCGCACAACAGCGGAGGACTTGGCGTCGCGTGTTTTCATATGTCTAAGGCATTAGCACTTGCGGGCTCTTCAATCGACTTCGTACTTCCCTATCAGGCTCATCACCCTGCTGGCGAATTTATGAAAATTCATGCCGCGACGAAGCTTGCGCCGCTTGAACGAAATGGGCTTGGAGCATACGACAGTAGTGTTGCGATTACCGACGCGCTCCATCGCAAACCTGGCGAGGGCTTGTCGAACATACGTGACGTGCAGGCTCGATACGTTGAATTTGTCGAAGAATTGGTGCAAAAGAATGTGCCAGATGCCATTCATGCTCACGACTGGCTAACAATTGAAGCCGGCATGCGGGCAAAAGAAGTCACTGGCGCCCCCCTTATCGTGCATGTGCACGCGACCGAGTTTGACCGAGCCGGAAGCAGTCGGGGGAACCCGCTTGTCCACGAAATTGAGGAGCAAGGATTACTGATGGCCGACCGAATCATCGCAGTCTCTAACATTACCAAGGGGCTGATCGTGCAGAACTACAATATTCCGGCCGATAAAGTAGAGGTCGTTCACAATGCCTTCGACGCCGCTTCAATTGAACCGCATGAATATGATCGTGCGACGTACACCTACCTTGAGCATTTAAAGACCGAGGGGTTTACGGTGGTCGCCACGATCACGCGTTTCACAGTGCAAAAAGGGCTGATTCACTTTATGCGAGCAGCCGCTCGGGCCTCGGAGCGATACGACAAGCTGGTCTTTCTGTTCGCTGGTGACGGTGAGCAACGCGACGAGCTACTCCGGCTTTCAGCCGAGCTGGGCATTGCCGACAAGGTATTCTTCACCGGATTCATACGTGGTCAACGATGGCGCGACGCCTACACGGTGTCCGATATTTTTGTCATGAGTTCGGTATCGGAACCATTCGGGTTAACCGCGCTTGAAGCTGCCCATCACGACAACGCGCTGATTATCAGCAAACAGTCCGGTGTCGGCGAAGTACTATCGAGCATATTCCGCTACGACTTTTGGGATGTTGACCGATTGGCCGATCAAATGATTGCCGTTGCAACCTCACCCGCACTAAAGCAGGAACTGACCAACAATGTGAAGCGCGAATACACCCGTCTTTCATGGGATGATGTGGCGCGCACTTGCCTTACTATGTACCGAAACCTCGCCAAAGGCACTGCACTGTGAGTCAAAAAGGCATCGTACTGTATCTTCACGTCCATCAACCCTGGCGCGTTCGTGATTATTCTATTTTCGACACTGGCTCTAGCCACGAATACTTTAACGACTCCAGCGACACCGACCGCAATAATCGACGTATCTTTGAAAAGGTGGCCGACAAATCATATCGGCCAATGAACCGACTACTCCAGCAGCTTCTGGATACCCACGATGACTTTCGGCTGTCACTCAGTATCACGGGAACCTTCGTCGAGCAGGCCCGTGAGTATGCTCCCGATGTGCTCGAAAGTTTTCGGTCACTCGTGCGCACCGGTAAAGTTGAAATTGTCGCCGAAACCTATCAGCACTCACTTGCTTTCTTTTACTCACGTTCCGAGTTCGAACGACAAGTTACGCTACACCGCGAAATGATCGAGCATGAGTTTGGCGTAACCCCTACTGCATTTAGAAACACCGAGCTTGCCTACAATGATGAACTTGCGCTTTGGGCTGACCAAGCCGGTTACGAAGCCATTCTTTCCGAAGGCTGGGACCCAGTACTTGGAGGACGAACACCGAACCAGGTGTTTAAACCGGCCGGAACTGAGTCAATTCGACTACTCACGAAAAACTACCGACTTAGCGATGATGTTGCTTTCAGGTTTGGTGACAAAGCGTGGCAAGGCTGGCCGCTGAGTGTCGATTCGTACGAACAATGGCTCGACGCGTCACTGAACGACGGTCAACTGATTAATCTTTTCATGGATTACGAAACGTTCGGAGAGCACCAATGGGAAGATACTGGAATCTTCGGATTCTTTGAACGGCTGGTTGGCACCTGGGCATCACGCGACGACCGGACATTCTATACGGCGACTCAGGCTGCCCGTGCGTTCGAGCCGACCAGTGAAGTCAGTATGCCACAGACTGTCACCTGGGCTGACAGCGAGCGCGATCTTACGGCGTGGCTCGGTAATTCAATGCAGCAAGAAGCACTCCGATACCTTTACGGACTTGAGCACGACATCGTTCGCTGTAATGACAGCGACCTGATTTCTGACTGGCGACGACTACAGACATCCGACCACGTGTACTATATGTGTACCAAGTGGTTTAAGGATGGCGACGTCCATGCCTACTTCAGCCCATACGATTCGCCTTACGACGCATTCCTGTACTTCATGAACACCATCCGTGACCTGCGCTACCGACTCATGACGTATCATTCGAGCTCGCATGGAGGCTTTGATGGGTAGGCCAATACTGCTGTCGAACGGCGAATTACACGTCGGGTTGAATGAATTCGGATTGGTTCACGATTTTTACTTCCCGTACGTCGGGTTTGAAAACCATAGTGCCGGGGCAAATCTGCGGCACAAGATCGGCGTGTGGGTTGACGGTAAGACTTGGTGGCTTGACGATGGTGACTGGAAAATTCGCATGCGCACCGCAACCGGCGCGCTTATTGGGCACACCAGCGCTTTTAACGAACACTGTGGCGTACTGTTAGAATTTGATGATGTCGTAGACCACGGAATTAGCGCGTTCATTCGCAACGTCCATATTGTGAACGCCAACGACAGGCCGCGTGAAATCCGACTGTTTATGCACCAAGCCTTCGCGATTGGCGATTCGCGTAGTAATACCGATACCGCGCAATATCTTCCAGACAGTGATGCACTGCTTCATTACCGGGGCCGAAGAGCCTTTGTGATTGGCGGACGTAAAATGAATGGCGATACGTTTGACCAACATTCGATTGGCTTGTTTGGCATCGAAGGCCACCAGGGTACGTATGTCGACGCCGAAGACGGTGAGCTAGGCTGCAGCAACGTTGAACACGGACGAGTCGACTCGGTCGTACGATTTTCGCAAACAATCGCGGCGAATGAATCAGCACGAGTTCATTACTGGATTGCTGCCGGCACGTCGACAAGAGAAGCCTTATACGTTCACAAGCATGTGCAAGACGCCGCGGCAACTCGCTTTATCGAGTCAACCGCCTTGTGGTGGCACGAATGGCTGGCGCCAGTGCATGCTGCTGCCGAAAAAATGACCGAAAAACAACGTGAAATGTTTGTTCATAGTGCATTGGTGGTCAAGGCCAATATAGACAAGCGTGGCGCAGTTATCGCGACGACCGACACTTCAATGCTGAACTATGCCCGGGATGCCTACGGCTACTGCTGGCCGCGCGACGGTGCGTACGCACTGTGGCCACTAATCCGCCTGGGTTACGTGTCTGAACCACTCCGCTTTTTCGAATTCTGCCGACGGGGCCTCCACCAATCCGGCTATCTTATGCACAAATACATCGCCGATGGGTCGCTCGGTTCCAGTTGGCATCCATACGTACATGGTTCTGTTAGCGCCCCACCAATTCAAGAAGACGAAACTGCGCTGACGTTGTTCATGTTCAGTCAGTTTTACCAAGTTCAAAAGGACGCCAAGCTCCTGAGTGAGTTTTACGAAAGTTTCATCAAGCGTATGGCTGATTTTATAGCTGAGTACATTGACGAAACCACGGGACTTCCCCGACCGTCATATGACCTATGGGAAGAGAACTTCATTACCTCAACCTACACGACTTCGGTGGTGTACGCGGCACTTCTTGCCGCAGCAGAGCTTGCCGAAGCAGTCGATGATTCCGACTCGGCCGTAAAGTGGCGCTCCAGCGCCGATGACATTCAGCGTGCGGCACACAAGTATCTTTTCAACGCGAAGCGTAAGTCGTTTTACAAGGGCCTCCGAATCGAAGAGGGCGTGGTGACACCCGATGAGACAATTGATGTGTCCAGCTTTTTCGGTGCATTCATGTTCGGCCTATTTGCAGCAGGAAGCGACGAAGTCACCCAGACGTTTGAGTCCCTCGTGCCCGCATTTGGATTTACAGATGAGACACCAGGCTTACCTCGCTACGAGAATGACTCGTACCAGCGAACCGACCCGTCCATTAATGGCAATTTTTGGTACATCACTTCGCTGTGGATTGCCCAGTATTCAGCTGAAGCCGGACGGACCGATTCGGCAGACAAAATTATCGACTGGGTAATCAACCAAGCCGACCCAGCAGGAATGTTCGCCGAACAGATAGACCCAACTACCGGAAAACCCGTTTCGGTATCACCATTAGTCTGGAGCCACGCCGAGTACATGGCAACCATGCTAGATCGGATCGATGGCGGTAATCATGGCGAACGGTAAGCTGCCAAACGCATTAAAGCGCGGATTGTTTTCAACCTCACAGTCGACGAAACGCCTAATTACCGATTTTGCAGACGCATCTGGAATGGTCTATTTTGGCTATGTCAGCCAGCGTGGCGACGAACACCATATCGTACGAGGCCTTACTGTTAGTACTAAGCATCACGACGACCATTACTGTATTGGTACATACGAGAACTACGACGTGGTATTTGTCGAACGTTCAGACACCCTGCAAAGCGGTAAGCGCCACGTGTGGCACATTATGGAATTTGACCTACAGACTGCCGTAGACGTGCCGCATATATTCCTAGGGTCGACGAACAGAGGCTACGGCTTTCATGAGCTGCTGGAGCTCAAGTACCCTTCGCTACAATCGATTGAACTGGGCGTATCCGCTATGTATCCGGATGCTTTTAAAAAACAACTCAGCGTGTATGCCACTCCTGCGCACGCCGTAAGCGTAGAGCATTTGATAACCCCGGACGTCGCTAGCACCATTGCAGCGCACTTTTCCGGACTGGTAATCGAAGTGACTGAGCGAGCGTTATATCTTTACTCTGAAAAAGCGCATCTTTCGAGTGAGCTGCTTGATACCATGCTTAAAAACGGTGCCTGGCTGGCTGCAAAACTCGACGAAAATAGCCGACAGCTGTAAGGCTGCCGGCTAGTAAGTATCCGCTCAGTTGATTATCCCTTGCGGGCTTTGACTTCGTTGCGTCCGAGGTTCTTTTTAGTCTCGACATACAACGCGTGCTTACGCGCGATTGGGTCGTATTTCTTCAGAGAAATCTTTTCAGTCGTGTTCTGCGTATTCTTTGTCGTGTAGTACGTTCGGTGACCAGTCAAATCACTGACAAGACCAATTAATTTTCGCTTTGTATTCTTCTTTGCCATTACTGTCTCGCTTAAAGATTAGTATTAGTTCTTCTCATCATTATAGCATAATCCCTTAGAAAATGCTAGTGGTCAGTGAAATGGAGCCACGATCGGGGGTCGAACCCGAGACCTCATCCTTACCATGGATGCG
>JAZKIT010000015.1:0-17097 GCA_040384745.1 Patescibacteria group bacterium | reverse complement strand
CACAGCGACGTACGGTGACGTACGGAGGAGGTAAACCCTGCCTGCTGCAAGGAGAGTCACGTTAAGGGCGGTCCGTCCGTGATTCGATAACCGCTTGATGTGCCCGGCAACGGGTGTACTAGATAGATGATCATCCACGACAGAACCCGGCTTACCGCTGGGCTGCTCATAGTAAAAGGAGGGGTTCGCCCCTCCGATTGCTTTTTTGAAATGAATTCAAAAAAACCTCCCCACCCCCTGAAGTTCGGCAGGATGCCTCGTTTATTGCAATCTAAAAAACTCCCCGGGTTGCCGAGGAGTTTTTTGGTTAGACTAGCGAGCTAGTTACTTGACGCTTTTAACGACAGCGGTAAAGGCTTTAGGCTCTTTGGCGGCTAGTTCGGCGAGGACCTTACGGTCAAGTTCGATACCGGTCTTCTTTAGGCCGTTAATCAACTTACCGTAGGTAGTGCCGTTTTCACGAGCAGCCGCGTTGATACGGGTAATCCATAGCCCGCGCAGGTCGCGCTTGCGGTTACGTCGGTCACGGTAGGCGTACATGAGCGCACGAATCACACCTTGCTTCGCAAGACGGAAGCTACGGGTGCGGTTGTGCTGCATGCCTTTAGCGGCTTTTAAAATCTTTTTATGCTTCGCGCGTGCTGGGACGCCTCTTTTTACTCGCATGACTTAAATTCCTAACGATCGTTTAACGTTTCGAGCCATCTTGCCGGTAATAATACCGGTAGCGTTGATGGCACGTTTGCGGCTTTTTGATTTCTTGGCTTGCATGTGATTACCCGAAGCTCGCAGGCGGGTGATCTTACCGGTAGCGGTCAGTTTGACTCGCTTAGCGGTGCCTTTATGTGTCTTGAGTTTAGGCACGTTATTTACTCCTTACTGTAATACTCAGGTTGCGACCGGCCATTACTGGCGCTGATTCGACGACAGCGTCGTCTTCAAGCAGTCCGGTAATCCTGTCGATCATGACGTAACCAAGCTCTCGGTGGGCATTCTCACGGCCGCGGTAAAAGATCGAGATACGAACCTTGTGGCCTTCGGCCAAAAATTCGCGGATCTTTCGTAGCTTGATGTCCAAGTCGCCTTGGCCAATCTTCATGCCGAACCGCATTTGCTTCAGCTCGCTTTGCTTGCTTTTGGCACGGTTCTTCTGCTGTTCCTTCATCTTCTGATACTGGTACTTACCCCAGTCGACGATTTTGGCTACAGGAGGATTTGCTCCCGGAGAGATTTCAACCAGGTCAACACCCGCTTCTTCCGCGAGTTTCAGTGCTTCGTTTCGGGGGAGGATTCCAAGTTGTTCCCCGCTTGACCCGATGACGCGTAACTCTGATGCGCGAATTGCTTCGTTGATCATAATTTTTTGACTGGCTATGTGATGATCTCCCGTTTGATTTGGTCACGTTTTCTGAGCGTTTAACTCGTTCTCAATAGTAGCATATCTCACCCCAATAATTCAAGGGGTGGCGACGGAGGGTTACGCGGTGGGCATGCGGTACTGCAACGCCTCGGCGATATGCGACGTCGTTACGTCAATCGATCCGTCTAAGTCGGCGATGGTGCGAGCCACCTTGATAACCTTAAAGTAGCCGCGTGCCGATAGCCCGAGTCGGTCGGCTGCCTGCGTCAGCAGCTGCCGAGTAGGCGAGTCGAGCTTGATGTACCGAGACACATCTTTTGATGACACGTCGCTGTTATAGCTGTTGTTTTTCGAACTACTTTTGTATCTGTTGAATTGTAATTTCGTAGCGTGAGCAATCATTTTTTGAGCGGCTACGTGTTGTAAATTACCATGAGCGGTATGGCGAGACAGCGTGTCGTTATCGGTTCTGCCGACCGCAACGACGAGGTCAATTCGGTCCAGGAGTGGCCCACTGAGGCGCTGCTGATATTTCAATATCTGAATCGATGTGCAACTACATTCTTTTTTGTCGTCACCATAAAAGCCGCATGGACAGGGATTCATGGTTGCCACCAACATGAAGTTCGCCGGGTAAGTGGCATGTCCGTTGGCTCGACTAATCGACACCTGGCGGTCTTCTAGCGGCTGCCGAAGGGCTTCTAGGCTAGCGCGAGGGTATTCGGGCATCTCGTCCAAAAACAGTACGCCCTGGTGAGCCAGGCTGATGTCGCCGGGCTTCGGTGGGTTGCCGCCGCCAACGAGCGATATGCGGCTAGAGGTATGGTGCGGAGCGCGAAAGGGTCGGGACGTTGCAGCCACGCGTAAGTTATCGCCACTGAGGCTGTAGAGCTTAGTGACTGCCACCCGTTCATCCGATGAAAGAACAGGCATGAGGCCAGGAAGTACGCGAGCCATCATGGTTTTACCGGCGCCCGGTGACCCGGTTAGTAGAATATTATGGTGGCCAGCGGCAGCGATGAGCAAGGCGCGCTTTGCCTGGTCCTGCCCCAGAACATCGTCGAGGATTGGTCCTTCTGTGTCTGTTGAATGTGATGATGACGGAAGTACAACAGGCTGATGTGTCGCGATAGCCGCTTCCTTTTTAAGGTGTAAAAACAGCTGTTGTAAGGATGACACAGGGATAATAGTGATGCCATCGACTAAGCCTGCTTGTTCGGCGTTATGTGTTGGCAGGTAGAGAGTTGGACTGCCAGAATCACGGGCCACTTCGGCAATCGATATGGCGCCACGAATCGGTCGTACATGACCATCAAGACTGAGCTCGCCCGCAAACAGAGCGCCACGAACCTCATAGTCTTTTAGCTGTCCGCTCGACACTAGAATGGCGACGGCAATCGCCAGGTCATAGTGACTGCCATCTTTAGGTAGTTCGGCCGGCGCCAGGTTAATAACGAACTTCTTCGGCGGAAAGTCTAACAGGGAATTGGTGATGGCGCTTCGCACCCGCTCTTTGGCTTCGTCAATCGCTTTTGAGCCCATGCCGACGATTTGAAGAGCGGGAAGTCCCGCCTTCATGTCGCACTCAACTTCGACCAGCTGCCCATCGTAGCCGATAGGAGCGGCCGTTAACACCTTGGATACCCGTCCAGCGTTACTCATTACGCTTACGTTAGCATACTTGCCGACCACTGTAAATAATGCTACAATTAAAGGGTTGGGGCTGACATTAGCTTTCGACAGATGGACATTAACAGACTACTTTGCAAACCGACCACAGACGTAAACTGTATTTTAATTGCAAACCCAATTAAAGCCGCTTTAGCTGCTGCTAAGAGTTTCATTACTCCTATGCAGTTCGCTTCAGCAACAGCCTAACTCGTTAGGCCATCGCCTCGTCTCAGGTGACATAGAGCGGTTCGGCGGTGTCATATTCATGTCACTTACGCCCTGACAGGGAAGCAGCTGTCATGGCGGACAACTTTCTGCGCGCACTTAAGACCATCTTTGTTTGTTCCTTAGGTCCAACGGTGCGTTACAAATCCTGGAATAAACTATGTTTGTAGACGAGTAGTTCGTTACCATTTGGACGCGGGTGCGATACCCGCCAGCTCCACCAATAAGAGTGCCCGACACATTGTCGGGCTTTTTTATTACTCGTAATTTAGCAGCTAATCATCCAAATAAACACGACCGCCTGCGAGGAACGGTCGTTTTTTGTGGAGTGTTTTTGTTCGAATTTTTGTTTTTGTTCTTTTTTAGCCTCTGTATAATTTATTTACTCAGAGACTACCTCTATAATATGACGTGAAAACGCTAATGTCAATAACTTTTTTAGAGATTTTTCACCTAGGTTTCCAGCCGTATTTTGAACACTATATGTGGTGTAGGGCCTAATGTTCTGAGCACATCTATCAGGTATGGAATAATGAATGTATGAAAGCATTTATTTTTGATCCTTTATGGAGCGAGCTGGCCGATGCGGCCATAAAAGCTAAGTTAGCGGAAGCCGGGATTGAAACCCCATGTGTATGAAGCTATTCGTCCCCTCGTGGAATGCGAGGAATTGTTTGAAGGGAATGAGGAGAGGCTTCTTTGCCTCAACCCGGATTACGTAGGCTGGCAGCTTACGAGCGACGATTATGCCAAGGTTCCTGCGCTGAAGGGAATTATTGTCGCCTCAACGGCGTACGACTGGATTGACGGTACGCTGGCCGAAAAGAATAACGTTCCAATCTGTAATATCCGTAACTTTTCATCTCAGGCGGTAGCAGAGTGGGCTATCGCAATGATGTTTAACCTTGCAAGGCAGACCCCGCGGCTTATAAAAGACGAATTTCCTCTCGATTTTGACAAAGACTTTCTTAAGTACGGGGGCATCCAGCTAAAAGGGAAGTCAGTTGGTATTATCGGCCTCGGTCATATCGGGAGCGCAATCGCCGAAGCCTGTGAAGGCCTGGGTATGCAAGTAAGGTATTGGTCCCGGAGCGATAAAGACAGCTCGTATGAATACGCCAGCTTAGATGAACTGCTGAAAACCTCGGACATTATTTTTCCGACGATGGCTCGAAATGACAGTACACAAACAATGCTTACACACGACAAGCTTGATTTAATACAATCGTCAGCAATACTCGTCTCAATCGTTCATGGCCTATTCGATGAAGCATACGTGCTTGAAATGGTCCGCAATAATACATTGTTTGGCTTCGGCTTTGAGGCAGCGCCAGCCTCATTTGAAAATTATGAAGGCAACGTTTGGGCGGCTCCGTCATACGCCTGGGTAACCTACGAATCTATGTACAACAGTGTCGTTGAGTGGACTGACGCAATGGTCTTGGCATCGAAGAACGAATATCCAACACGGATAAACTAAAATATAACAACGGTAGTTTTAAAATTTTAATAGATTGAAAAACTCTTTAGTTGTAAATATAACTTATGAATAATCACCACAACGTATTGACCTAACGCAATGCTTATGCTATTCTAAATTTAGCTTTTACAAAAACAAAAAAAGCCACCACAACGTTCAATACCTTAACAATTCAACCATCTCGACACTGACCGCGTTCTCCATGCGGCACTCCGCCCACCACTCGAACGGATAGTCGATAGCGCCAATCGGCGAGCATGAAGTATATTGAGTTACTCTGTAACTCACGCACCTTTTCACTTTAACTCGCATATATTGATGCTATCGATGCTCCGCATACTTTAAGTATCGAATGCCTAGCATTCCATACGCAAAAGTATTTAGTTGAGCGACATAGAATCAGTACCTATGCGCTGAGTAAAACCTTGTTATACGGGTCCATACCTATAACAACGCTATCACTCAGCGTATACGCGGAACACTCTATACAAACGAATGCTCTAGCTTATGCTGGAGCGGTCAGTTGCCTCGAGCGAGAGGCTGTCCATGACACACGCGCTTAACTATATTTTTAGAGCGGACAGTGATTTGTCTGGACATATGGTCTTTCGCTCAGGCTCTCTTGAATTTTTTGGTTTAGCTCGTTACCAACGACGCGGCCGGTTAGCACAAGTGATATAGTGAGGGATATGTTAGGGAAAGTCATTGCAGCAAGTACGGTCATCGCCGGAATTATACTTATTATCATGTTGCAGACGACGAACCCATCGACGGTCGGTCCACTTGGACTGCTAGCCGTCTTTTTTTTGTTATATGTGATTATTCTGGGGGCTATGACGGAAGTATTATGGGTTGGGTCAAAAGTGATTCAGACCGTCGGAAGGCGGTTTGCAAGTCGGCGTCCACTCGGTCGGTTAAGCCTGCAGCGGGCCTACTATTTTTCGACGGTGCTGGCCCTCGGGCCGGTCATTATGCTGGCTATGATATCGATTGGCTCGTTTGGCATTTATGAACTACTACTGATAGTCGTATTCCTCGGAGTCGCTTTGCTGTACGTTTCTCGGCGCTCGTCGCGCTGAAAAGTACGGTGGTAAGCCTGGTAATGTAAGATGTCCCTTATGCTATACTTTTACATATGGAACCCAAGTTTTCTTCACCGGAGTTAAACGCACCGAACGGCGAGCGTTTCCCGGAAACATTGCCGCAAGTGCCGAACCCTGAAGCAGCTCCGGAATTTCCGCTGCAATCACCCGAGCGTGGCCAGTCGAACCCAGAGCAGACGGCCGAGCAGTCGGCACAGGCCCAGGCGGCGCTCAGCGCTCAGCCAATTCCCGTCACTCTGCCTACGCCGATAGCGATTCCGACCGACGATATGCCAGCTGTGGCGAGTGATGATTCGCCAGCCGTTGCTGCCGATGACGACTTGATTGAGAAGGAATGGGTCGACAAGGCTAAGCAGATCATCAGCGAGACGCACGACGATCCTGCCGCCCGGGAAAAGCAAGTGAGCCGGCTTCAGGCCGATTATTTGAAAAAACGGTACGGCAAAGAGCTCGGCGCAACGTCGGAATAACGTAAGAGGGGGCAGGACAGGTGTTAGGGGTGTTCATCGGCATATTCTTTGTAGCGATACTCGCGCTGTTCGCAGGTGCCGTGGTGTTCTTGCAGTACCAAAAAACACTTCGTGAAGCCAAGAACTACGAACGCGGCCTAAAGATGGTCCCGATGGTGATTCACTTGCCGCCATCGAGTGATGACTTAGAGAGCGGCGGTCGTGACGAACGTGACGTGACCGAAGAAGTTTTGAGCCAAGCCCAGGTCATGTACAACATTATCGCTTCCACGGCCGTGAAGGGCTTTAAGAGTAAGGTCTACGGCCAGCGTCACCTGTCGTTTGAAATTGTCGCCCGAGACGGACTGGTTTTTTACTATACGGTCGTTCCAGTGGTACTGGTCGATGTGATTCGCCAGGCGATCGCTGCCGCCTACCCGTCGGCACGGCTGGAAGAGGTTGAGGAACATACGGTGTTCTCGGAAGTTGGCAAAATGAGCGGTACTATCGGTGGTGAGTTCACGCTGAAGAAAGATTATATTTACCCAATCTCGACCTATCAAGAGTCGAAACGCGACGCCAGTCGAGCGCTGCTGAATGCCCTCAGCTCGGCCGGACGCGAGGACGGTATTGGTATTCAGATTTTGATTCGACCGGCCAAAGACGGCTGGACGAAGAAGTCGATATCCGAAGCCAACGCCGTTACTAAAAATAAGGGCAAGAATTCCGGGTTTGGGTCATCGAAAGACATTATGGAGGCCCTATGGAAACCGCCGCAGAGCGGTGATGACAAGGATAAGCCTGAAGACAAGACGCTGACTAACTTAGAGCGCGCCAAGGTAGAGACGATTGAAGAAAAGACGCGCTACCCGGGATACGAAACACTTATCCGTGTTGTTGTCAGTTCAAACACAGCTGCTCGATCACAAGCTCTGCTCAAAAATGTCATATCGGCGTTCGCGTTGTATGATTCACCGACCTATAACGGGTTTAAGTTTACGTTAACCCGTAATATCGAAGAACTGGCGACGTCGTATATCTTCAGATTCTTTCCACAGGGGGTTAACACGAACATATTGAACACCGTCGAACTGGCGACGTTGTTTCATTTACCGGACCAAAAGAGTATTCCAACCAGCCAGGTACAGCGCCAGATGAGCAAACAGGTCGACGGTCCGACTGATGTCATGGAAGAGGGATTCTTGTTGGGCTACAACGAGTTCCGTGGTACTAAGAAGCCGATTCGGCTGAGTACGAACGACCGACGACGACACACCTATATAATCGGACAAACCGGTACCGGTAAATCGGTGCTTCTCGAAAACCTGGCGTTTCAAGACATGATGGACGGGAAGGGCTTTGCCTTCGTTGATCCGCACGGCGACTCGGTCGAGGAACTACTGGGGAAGGTTCCGAAGGAACGTGTCGAGGACGTTATTTACTTTAATCCGGGTGACATGACCAATCCAATTGGACTGAACATGTTTGAGTTTGATGACCCGGACCAAAAGGACTTCTTAGTGCAGGAAGCAATTAATATGCTGTATGGGCTGTATGACCCCGGTCACACTGGTATCGTCGGGCCGCGACTCGAGCATATCTTCCGTAACTGTGCCTTATTGTTGATGGCTGACCCCGCGGGCGGCACCTTTGTTGACATTCCTAAGTTGTTGATCGACCCTGACTTTATGAAGAGCAAGCTAAAATTCGTCAAAGACCAGTCGGTGTTAGACTTCTGGACCAAGGAATTCCCGGCGAGCCAGCGCTCGAATGAAGCCGGAGAGGTGATTAGCTGGGTTGTCAGTAAGTTCGGACCATTCATCAGTAACGATTCTATGCGCAATATCATTGGCCAGACTAAGTCGGGCTTCAACTTGCGTGACATTATGGATAACCGTAAGATTCTGTTGGTTAACCTGTCAAAGGGTAAGATGGGTGAGCTGAACTCGAAGCTGATGGGTATGATTTTCGTCATGAAGTTCCAGGCAGCCGCCATGGGGCGGGCTAACGTACCCGAGAGCGAGCGGGTTGACTTTAGTCTGTACGTCGACGAGTTTCAGAACTTCGCTACCGATAGTTTTGAATCAATCTTGTCCGAAGCCCGTAAGTACCGGCTTAATCTTATCTTGGGGAACCAGTTCATGACCCAGCTGACCGACAAGATTCGCGAAGCGATCATCGGGAACGTCGGAACGGTCATTTCAGGGCGAATCGGGGTGACTGATGCTGAACTGATGGTCAAGCGCTTCCAACCGGCGTTTGAAGCCGAAGACCTGATAAAAATGCCGAACTACCAGAGTGTGACCAGTGTCATGATTAACAATGTACCATCGGCGCCGTTCAGCATGACGTTCGTCGCACCGATGGGGCAACCCAACCCACAACTCAACGACGCCCTCAAGCGCCTGAGCGCGGCCAAGCATGGTCGTCCACGGGCCGTGGTAGAGAAAGAGATATTCGATCGTCTGGGCGCCGCTGACAAGGCCAAGAAGGACCGGCTAGAGCAAATGCGCAGTATGCAGCAGAGTAGGGTAGGCGGTGCGTCACCGGCTGCTCCGGGTGTAGCGAACAAGCCGGGCTCATCGTTTTTGGACGAATGGTTGTCTAAGCGCCAGCAGCTCGGCGGGCAGACCCAGAAGCCATCAGCTGCACCGGGACCGGCGAATGCCGCTCCATTCGGTTCGATGGGCGCCAGCGGACCGTCGACGCCACCTGCACCGCTTAACGACAAAGCTGCGGCTCAAGCTAACGTTTTGCCACAGCCGCCGGCTGTCGAGCCAACCCAGCCGGCCGAAAACCCATTTGGGCCAATCAGCGAACCGAATGACAAACTGCACCTCCGTGGGGATAAGCAGAATGATAATGGGGAAGTGCACATCAAGCTGAAGTAGTTTGATCACTAGAATAAAAATATCCGCGACATTTGTCGCGGATATTTTTATGTAGAGATTGAGCTAGGCTTTTTTGCCGGTAACCATCACCCTAAGGTAATCGAATAATAGGCCGACGATCCAACCGATTATAAAAGCGGCGATGGTCTCAAAGCCTGATAACGGATAGCCGTAGTACTTGGCGAGCGTATAGATGCCAAGGGTGAACAGAAATGCTGTCAATGAGCCTGCCAAGATGGCATTAGGCCGAGCGACGGTCGAACCGGCTACTTCTGACGTCTTTTCGACGACAGGGTTATGAATGACCTTGCTGAAGGTGCGTTCGGCGGGCTTCATATGCGCCTGGGTTTCCTTCATGGTTTTCTTGTAGCTGGCCTTGGCTTTCGCGCGGCGCTGGGCGGGAGTATCGCGGCGCTTTTCAAGCGGTGCAACTTCTTTGTCTACCTTTTGCTTTTCGACTTCGGCGGCTTTTTCGGCCGTCTCTTTCAAGCGTTCAACGTTTTGCTCCGGGCCACGTTCGGCTGCGGCACGTTCGCGTTCATTCTGTAGGTCCTTGCTGCGCTCATGGCCGGCTTGGTCCAGGGCTTCCTGGTTGGCTTGTTCGCGCTCTGGTCCGTTGGTTAATCGTTCTGCCATGGTTCCACCCGTTTCTTCGTTAAATTGTTCCAGTGTTCAAGTTGCGTCGGATCAATCGGACTTCGCGACCGAGCTGACGAGAGCGGGCGTAGAAGTAGGTAACGACTGACAGCAATACGACGGCGAAGATCATGTTTTCGCGCGGCCCGGTCTGCGGCAGTTCGCTGACGACTTGTTCCACGATGACCTTTTCGGGCGCACATTCGACTTCGACTGAGAGTGAATTACCAAACGTGTTGATCATTGTACAGTCGTAACTGTCTTCGTTGCTAACGCCGGTATTGGTAACGGGAATCTTTTCCATGACCTGTAGCACGATGGTACGTGACTGCTTTTTGCCCGCTTCAAGCGTAATAGCAGGCCAGGTAAGGGTCTTGGCGGCTTCGTCATACGCGCCACCAGCTTGGTCGACGAGTGTGGCATATTCGGCAACGTCCGCCAGGTTTTCGGTCATGGTAACGTTCTGACTGGTTAGTCCCTTGTTCTCAATGGTCAACGTGTAGCTAATCTTATCGCTCGCTTTCGAAATGACTGTTGTCGCATCGACGTTACCCTGGGTCATATTCGTCGCTGTCTTGTAGGTGACGACGTCGGCTTTGCAGCGTTCATCCTTAATCCAGATGCTTGGGTCGCCGGGGCATGGCTGGCAGTCTGGACTGCTTGGAGGCAGGGTAGGATTGTACGGACAGACTGACTTTTCAACGATGGTAAAGCTTGTCTGGCAGGCAGGGCCTTCACGGTCGCCAAGGCTGGTCTGAACCGTTAGCTGGACGCTGTAGGTTCCGGCAGCCTGTAGCTCGAAACTGTCGGCGACGGCTGAGGCCTCGGTTGAGTTGACTGTCAGTACCTTTACGACACTTCCGGCGGCGTTTTTTACGACGAAGGTGTATTTACTAATAGATGCCCCAGTACTGACGCTGGCGGTACCGCTGAGTGATACGATGACGCGGTTGGCAACGATGGCTTTGGCACTGGTACAATCTGCCACGGGAGTCGGCGGGGGCGGTGGAGGTGGCGGAGTCGCATTGGTGAATGTTGCGGTGCAGGGTGGGCCACTATCGGAGCCGACGTCTGAGTGGACGGTAGCTTTGACGGTGTGGCTCCCGGCTTTGCCTTCCGAGAATTCAAAAGCGGTCGATCGATCGTTTTTGGACTGGTTCTTTTCGTTTGCACCATCAACAGTCAGCGTATAGCCGGTAATGGTTGAGTTCGTAGGCGTGGCTGCCACTGTTGCCCGGTAGCGGTTTGATCCGAGGGCCGCAAGGGTCAGAAGGTCACACTTGATCGAACTGACGACCGCTACGCGGGGAGGAGTCTTGGTAATAAGGTTACCGCAGTCCATCTTAATGGCAAACCAGCCGAATTTGACCGAATTGCCAACTAGTACGTCGTACGGAGGGTTGTTTGAAGTCAGACTAAGCGGCCGGTAAAAGAACGTCACGTCGCCCGCGCCGTTGTTGAAGGTGTACGAACGTTCGCCCTGGGCGGCACTATATAAACTGGTGCGAGACCAGTTGTATTTACCTTCGACACCAGCTTTACCTATCGTGCTACGGTCGGCGCCGTTGACTTCGGCGCGGGTTATGCCAAGTGAATCAAAAAGGCCCTTAATGCGGTTCGTATTGTTGTCGTAGTGGTTCAAGAACGCTTGCTTGCTCGGCACGCCACCAGGAATGAAATCAGCGCCGCTGGCAGCGTTGGCAGCTTCGGGTGGACTGAAGACTGCTAGGCTTTGGACGACGAGCGCGAGTGCGGTAAACACTAGTCCAAGCCGGCGAGTCGCTTCTTCGCGTCGCAGGCGACGCGCGTAAAAGCCTAATTGACCCACCAGAGCGGGGCTGAAAGCGAGGTTCGAGACGATACGACGAAACATATATTTTTGCTACTTTTTTTGTTTAGATTTACTACTGTTATTAATGTATTTGTAGTCAGATTAGCATAAACATTGTGTTCAGTGCAAGGTATTTCCTCAAGGAACTTTCACAAGGGTTGAGTGAACACACATAATTCGATATAATAGCCGCAGTGTAAATGGCTGACTGCTTTTAATTGAAGGCCGAATAGAATGAGGGGAATGTAACGTGGCTAAACAAACAGCTGACTCATACGATGGGTCACAGATTCAGGTTCTGGAGGGTCTTGAACCTGTCCGTAAGCGACCTGGTATGTATATCGGTTCGACCGGGTACGACGGAGTTCATCATCTTATCAAGGAAATCGCCGACAACTCGATCGACGAAGCGATAGCCGGACACGCCACGCGCGTGGACGTCCTTATATTAGATGACGGCGGGATTACTATCAGCGATGATGGCCGTGGTATTCCAGTCGACAAGCACCCGAAGACGGGTCTTTCGACGCTTGAAACGGTTTTGACCGTTCTGCACGCCGGCGGTAAGTTCGGTGGCGGTGGCTACAAGGTTTCATCGGGACTTCACGGTGTCGGTTCAAGTGTGGTGAACGCACTTTCTACCAAGCTGGTTGCTGAAGTCGTGAAAAACGGTGACCTATACCGGATTGAATTTGCCCGCGGCGCCTCCCTCGCTCCGCTGAAGAAGGTCGGTAAGACCGATCGTCCAAGGGGCACAACCGTTACGTTCTATCCAGACGATACTATCTTCAAAGAAACGATTGAATTTGATTACAAATGGGTCGTCAACTACTTGCGACACCAAGCCTACCTGACGAAGGGTATATATGTGTCGGTCGTTGACCAGCGCACGAATGAGCGTCAGGCCTTCTACTTCGAAGGTGGTATTCAAAGCTACGTGAAGCACCTGAATATCGGCAAGGACGTCATGAGTGACGCGCCGTTCTACGTTGAACGCCAAGTCGAAGATTCCATGGTAGAGGTTGCGGTTCAATACAACGACACATACGTAGAGACCGTTAAGCCGTTCGCGAATAACGTGCTGACACCCGACGGCGGAACACACCTTATCGGGTTCCGCTCGGCTATGACTCGTGTCATCAACGAATACGCCCGAAAAAGTGGACTCTTGAAGGAAAAAGAAGATAACCTTTCTGGTGATGACATCCGCGAAGGTCTCACAGCGATTATCCTTGTTAAACTTCCCGACCCTCAGTTCGAAGGTCAGACCAAGAATAAGCTCGGTAACCCAGAGGTGCGTCGCTACGTCGAACAAGTCATGAGCGAATATTTCGCGTATTACCTAGACGAGAACCCGAATATCGCTAAAAGAATCATTGGTAAATCACTGCTCGCGGCCCGCGCCCGCAAGGCTGCACGCGCCGCGCGTGACAATATCTTGCGAAAAGGTGCGCTCGACGGACTAAGCCTGCCTGGTAAGTTGTCCGACTGTTCGAGCAAGAATCCGGCTGACAGCGAAATCTACATCGTCGAGGGTGACTCAGCGGGTGGATCTGCTAAGTCGGGGCGTGACTCGAAGACTCAGGCCATCTTGCCGCTTCGCGGTAAGGTCTTGAACGTGGAACGAGCCCGTCTGGATCGTATGCTTGGCAACAACGAAATCGTGTCGCTCATTAAGGCGCTGGGAGTCGGAATCGGCGAACAATTCGATATAACCGGCCTACGCTATCACCGTATTATCATCATGACCGACGCCGATGTCGACGGTAGTCACATCTCGACGCTACTGCTGACATTCTTATTCCGTTATATGCGAGAAGTCGTTGATGGTGGTCACGTGTACCTCGCAAAGCCGCCATTATACAGTATTAACCGTGGTCAGAAAAAGGCGTACGCCTATGACGAGGTCGAAAAAGAACGGCTCCTCGACGAAATCATCGCGGGCAAAGTCGACAAGGGTACCGTGGTTGACCTGACAGCAGACAGGAACAAACAAGCGGGAGTTACTATCAGCCGATTTAAGGGACTGGGTGAAATGGATGCTGAGCAATTGTGGCAGACAACAATGAATCCTGAGAATCGCGTGCTGGTTCAGGTAAAAGTTGAAGACGCTGAAAACGCTGATGCGATTTTTACTAAACTAATGGGCGACGATGTGAGCCTTCGCAAGAACTTCATTCAGACGCGAGCCCGAGAGCTCAGCCTAGAGGAATTGGACGTATAATATGGACAACGATGATAAAATTACACCAGAAGAATTTGAAGAAACAGCAGTTGTTGTAGATACATCACACTCTAAAACCGTTGAGAACCGTACCGTTGAATCGGTTATGGAGGATAACTTCCTGCGTTACTCAATGAGTGTTATTGTCGAACGCGCCTTGCCGGATGTCCGCGACGGACTGAAGCCTGTCCACCGCCGAATCTTGTACTCAATGAACCAGAACGGTAACCGCTCGAATGCCAAATTCGTAAAGAGTGCTCGTATTATTGGTGACGTGATGGGTAAGTACCACCCGCACGGTGACTCGGCCATCTACGACTCGATGGTTCGTATGGCCCAAGAGTGGAGCATGCGTTACATGCTGGTGCAGGGTCAGGGAAACTTTGGTTCGATGGACGGAGATCCACCGGCTGCGCACCGTTATACGGAAGCTCGTATGAACAGACACGCCGAAGAGTTGTTGGTCGACATTGAAAAAGAAACGGTGGAGTTCCGCGATAACTTCGACGGTGAGCTGCAAGAACCTGTCGTTCTGCCAGCGAAGCTACCGAACCTGTTATTGAACGGTCAAATTGGTATCGCGGTCGGTATGGCAACGAACATTCCGCCGCATAACCTCGGTGAGTTGATTGACGCAACGGTTGAAATTATCGACAACCCCGAAGCGACGATTGACGACCTGCTGAAGCACGTCAAAGGCCCGGACTTTCCAACCGGCGCGGTAATTTATGGTGGTCAGCCAATGAAACAGGCCTACCAAACCGGCCGCGGCAGCATTATGATCCGCGCCGTCGCCAATATTGAAGAGACTAAAAAAGGTCGTCACCAAATTATCGTCACCGAAGTGCCGTATGCCACCAATAAGGCTACGCTGATTGAAAAAATCGCTGATCTTGTTAAAGACAAGAAGCTGACCTCTATTAGTGACCTGCGCGACGAATCTGCCCGAGGCAGCGTGCGTGTGGTTATCGAACTGAAGAAAGACGCCTATCCGAAGAAGGTTCTGAACCAGCTATACAAGATGACCAGCCTGCAGACCAGCTATCACTTCAATATGCTGGCCCTGGTAGATGGTATCCAGCCACGCGTCCTAGGGCTCGAAGACATTCTCAAAGAATATCTGAAGCACCGCCAAATCGTTGTCCGTCGACGGACCGAGTTCGAACTGCGTAAGGCGAAAGAACGTGCGCACATTTTGGAAGGCTACAAGATAGCCCTTGATAACATTGACGAAGTCATCGCGACGATTCGGGCCAGCAAGACCAGTGATGTCGCCGAGAAGGCACTGATTAAGAAGTTTGATTTATCGGAAATTCAGGCCAAGGCCATTTTGGCGATGCAGCTGCGTCGATTGACCGGACTTGAGCGTCAGGCAATTGAGGACGAACTAGCAGAACTGCGTAAGTTGATTGACCGACTTGAGGGAATTTTGGCCTCTGAAGCTGAAATATTGAGCATCATTAAAGCCGAACTGCTCGAAATGAAAGAGAAGTACGGTGACGATCGCCGTTCGCAAATCATCAATCATGAGCTTGGTAAGTTCAGCGACGAAGAACTCATTCCAGAAGAAGATAGCGTCATCTTACTGACGGCCGAGAACTACGTGAAGCGAACCTTGGTGTCAGAGTACCGACGCCAGAACCGTGGTGGTAAGGGCAAGCGCGGCATGACCGTTAAGGAAGAAGATGTCATTCATCAGCTCGTTCCTGCCAGTACGCATGATTGGCTGTTCTTCTTTACGAACAAGGGGCGAGTGTTCCGACTGAAGGCCTACGAAGTCCCAGCGGCAAGCTTGCAGGCCAAGGGTGTTGCGGCGGTGAATCTGCTACAGATGCAGCCGGAAGAAAAAATCACCAGTATCATCAAGCACGCTAAAGATGCGACAGATGACGGATATTTGTTCATGGCAACCATTAAGGGTACGGTCAAGAAGACTCCGATTAAGGACTATGCGAACATTCGTACCAACGGATTGATTGCCATTAACCTTGATGAAGGCGACGAATTGCGCTGGATCAAGCCGACTGATGGCAAGAGCGACGTCATAATCAGCACGAGCGCTGGTCAGGCTGTCCGCTTTAACGAAGCCGATGCTCGCCCAATGGGACGTGCTGCTCGCGGTGTCCGCGGAGCCCGCTTGCGACCGAACGACCGTGTCGTCGGTATGGATATTGTGACCAGTGAACAGCAAGAACTGCTCGTCATTAGCGAAAAGGGATTCGGTAAGCGAACCACGGCTGGTAACTTCCCGAGCCACAAGCGCGGAGGCGTCGGTATCAAGGCGGCGGTCGTTACGGCGAAGACCGGTCCGATCATCAGTGTTCAGACACTTGAGCCAGAGATGGTCGACGCTATTATGATTAGCAAGAACGGTCAGACCATTCGTACATCGCTAAAGGGTATTAAGCTATTAGGCCGTACGACCCAAGGGGTGACAATCATGCGACTTGGAGACAACGATAAGATCGTTTCAATCGGTCTTATGCCCGAAGCCGAACGAGGGGAAGAATAGCCGTGCTAAGCGCCATCTCGCCATATATCTTGGTGGTGGCGCTTGGCTGGATCTTCGCTCAAGGGCTGAAATATGTCTTCGCGGTCATCAAAACTAAACGAATCGGGAACTTTAGGCAGTTCTACACCTCTGGCAATATGCCAAGCTCGCATAGCGCCTGCGTAGTGGGCCTTGCAACGGTCGTTGGGCTCCAGGATGGGTTCGAGTCCGCCTTGTTCGGTATCGCCTTCCTATTCGCCTCTATCGTCATGTACGATGCGGTCATGGTGCGGCGTTCGTCTGGTGAGCAGGGGATGGCGATTCAAGAGCTGATTAAACTCGGTAAATCGAAGATCATCTTACCCCGCGCCGCCAAGGGTCATACCCCGGCAGAAGTGATGGTCGGAGCCGCCCTAGGGCTCATACTTGGCCTAGTTGTATTTGTGGCTACAAAATAACAGGGGGAAAGTCTTGACGTTCCTGTCCCAGACAGGTATGATTAAAAAAGTCTGTTCGCAGAGGAGTCTACAACTGCTTCTTGGCGAATCAACCTGCGAGGATAGAAAATATACGAGCGTTGACAGACTTAATGTGCCCTTTAACAGTTTAGTTGTGCAATATCATCGTATTGTTAATCTAACGATTTTCAATACAAAGAACGTCAGTTTATATATGTTTAAAAACTACCGGTAACGGAAGTTAGCAAACTTTTTATGGAGAGTTTGATCCTGGCTCA
>JAZKIT010000014.1:0-9770 GCA_040384745.1 Patescibacteria group bacterium | reverse complement strand
GCTACAATCATACGAGTTTGTTAAATAACTTTAAGGAGTAAAGAAATGGCAGCCCGCTGCGAACTTACCGGTAAAGGTAAACAATTCGGCCACAACGTGAGCTTCTCTTTGCGCCGCACCAAGCGTGTCTTCAAGCCAAACCTGCAGAAGAAGACGTTCATGGTCGACGGTCAGAAGATCACTATGACCCTTTCGGCTCATGCAATCCGCACCCTCAAGAAAAAGGGTCTACTGCAGCCAGTCGTCACTCAGACCGCCAAGTAACAAACAAGGCACCTGTGAAAAACCTCCGGTAAACGGAGGTTTTTTCTATCCTCGTGAGCCGGGGGTGACGCCGTGCGGGGCAGCTCCCGAAAATGTTTTGGTAATCCAAAAATTTTCAGGGGCGGACACGGCGGCAGAACCCGCGGTCATCTCGATAGTAAACTAGTTTCGTGCGAGTTTATAGATAGTCAATACGAGCGGCAGTGAACTAGCAGCCTTCACCTTCAACTTGTCGACATTCTCGACTTCGCCGCCAAGTTCCTTATGGAAGACTTCAAAATCGTCTTGCGGAACTTCGTAAGTAAGCGCGCTGTCGGCGTAATGAACAGGAATGACGACCTTGGCGTCAATCTGACGAACCAAGTGAGCCGCAGACGTTGCATCAAGCGTATAGCCGCCACCGCCAACCGGAATGATGACGGCATCAACCACACCAATCGACTCGAGCTGCTCTTCATTCAACTTCGAATCAATATTACCTAAGATAGCAATTCGTACCTCACCTACCTCTACTCGATAAATAGTAGAACCATGACCTTCTGAGTCCAGGTGACGCTGAGCAGGTATGCCCTTGATTGAAAAGTCACCAACTTCGTATTCGCCGGGGCTATCGAGTAGCAGCGTCGCATCTTTCGACTCAACCCTAAAACGGTCTTCGGTCGCAAGCACCACCATGCCCTTCGGGTCAATGTCTTTTAACCCGACGACCGACATTTTAGGGTCAGTAATCAACTTTGATTTCTTGGTTGCAATGACAACAGTGTTGCCACCCTTGTATTCGATATCGAACATAGTTCTCCTATTTGGTCTTAGCTAGAATTTGCTCGTCGTCGCGCAGGACCACGTGCTTGCTGCTTAACAGCTCTGTAATAAATTTATCACGAATTGACATACGGTAGTAGAACTCGTCGTAACTAAGGACCGAGTAGTTGAGTTCGCGGCCTTCTTTTTTCTCGAGCGTCTTAATGAATATCTTCGTCCGAGCCGGTGCCGGGTTACCGACTAGCATCAGGTCAACTTTACTGGCACTACCGGCTACGAACACACCGGCCATGACCGCCAGCTTTATACCACCGAGCTCGTCCAGCTTCGACTGCCAGTCCAGTGTCGACTGTTTGGGAGATTTCACCGCTGATGTCGCGGCGTCTTTGTCGTCCCCAAATATTGCCCGCAGCGGTACGTAGTGTTCATACCGCTGATCAACTTCGTAATACAACTTATTGTCGGCCGTGTCGCTTTTAACGATTCCAACATTCATCATATTAGCTAATTCGCGACGCACTGAGTTAATCTGTTCGTCAATCAATCGAGTGATTTCACGAACATAGAACGACTTACCTGGATTGTTCAAAAACAGGTGCAGCAATTTTATGCGAGTCTTAGATCCAAATAGTGCATCAATCATTTATATCTACCGAGTAACTTTCTACGCTTATGGTACCACAGAAGTTATTCGGCTGCGAGCAAGGAATTTATGTAGCCGCTGGCCCCAGTTAGTGATGCCCACATGATGTCAGGATTACGTCGGAACCAGCTCATCTGTCGCTTTGCCAATTGGTAGTCGGCTGTAGCAATTTTGTCTTTGGCTTCGTCGATTGTCACACGCCCCTCCAGGTGCGAATGAAGAATCGGATAGATATTTCCGGTCATGGCCTCGCTATTCCAGCCGTATTTTTTGCCCAACATAGTCGCCTCTTCGGCAACATCACTCTCAAACATGTGTTCGGATCTACTTATAATTCGTGTTCGGATGGTTTGCATATTCGTAGCTATTCCTACAATTTTTGCATCGGACCATAACGGCGATTTACTGATGTCACTCATGCTTGCGCGTTCGATTGCTCGCACGACATACCGCTTATTTTGATTGTTTTCGGGAAGTAAAACGTTGTTCTTAGCGCAATACTCATGCAGCTCACTCAGGCTTAAAGCCTCGAGCTCCGCCCGCCTAGCTGCATCTGGCGGAGGACCAAATTGATAATCGTACAACACGCTATCGACGTACAATCCGGTACCTCCCACCAGCAGCGCTAGCTTGCCGCGCGACTGAATGTCAGTGATGGCCGCAGTCGCATGTGCTTTATAGTCAGCCGCGCTAAAGGACTGACCAGGCTGGACCAAATCGAGTCCCCAGTGGCGCACTCTTGCCTGCTCTTCCGTTGTGGGCTTGGCAGTACCAATATCCATACCGGTATAAATCGTGCGTGAATCAGCACAAACAATTTCGCCGCTATAGCGCTCGGCTACGTCGAGTGCCAACGAAGTCTTGCCGCTGGCTGTTGGTCCCACGATAGCGATTAACTTAGGTCGGGTTTCCATCGTAGCTCCGTAAAGTTATTAACGATGTGATTCGTACAGCCAACACCTTCTTGCTCAAGCAGCTGCGCTTGAATTTCACGTCCGCCATGAAAGCCGGCAGCCAACCCGCCAAAGCGGTTAACCAGTCGATGCCACGGTAAGTCCGGGTTGCCAAAATGTGCGATGCCGCCGACGACCCGACTGGCGTTCGCTTGGCCGGCAAGTCCGGCCAGGTCGCCATACGTTGTCACCTGGCCGGCTGGAACCTGTGCCATTAAACTTTCAACCCGTTGTCGAAAGTTATCGCCTGGCTTCATGAGTGAAAAAATCCTGTACTGCCGACCAATTGGCTACCCTAGTCACGCTCTTCGGTAAATCATCTGATTGATTCCAAGTATAGTCACCAAACAACAACGCTTTTATACCGTGATCGTTTGCCGCTAAACAGTGCTTAAGCTGATCGTCGATGATGTACTCAACGCCGAGGCTCTTTGCAATCGAACCCTTAGTGAGCCTGGCCGCGTCTGGCCTAGGATTATCCCAGATTCCTGCGAAGTTCACGCTGCCGGGCGAAATCATTGGGTAATGGCGACCGAGCCAAGCTAAAGTCAGGTCCTTGGCACCGATATTGCGCGCGGTCAGGACGATAAGTTCGTATCGCTCAGCCAGGTTCGATAGTACATCTACCGCTTCATCGTTATGACGCAACCGTTCGTGCATCCGGTCTTCGAGCATGACCCGACCGCGCGCAACGGCTTCGTCCATGTCAACGCCCCACAATGCCAGCCAATCCTCGTGATAATCATGAACGCTGAAGCTAGTGCCCCATAGTTTATTGCTTATCAATACGAACTCAGCGGCATAATCCGCAAGCACCTCGTCTATGTCGATGGCGATTATCGGCTTACTCATACGTTCTTTAGGTACTCGCTGAGCGTATCGAGTGATACTTTCTCTTCACCACCCTGCGTCCGGACACTGACTTCGCGGACTTCCTTGTCTTTTGGTCCGACAATCAGCTGGACCGGAATTTTCATACCAGTCGCCTCGCGGATCTTTTTGCCCAATGATTCATTGCGGTCATCCCGCGTAAATCGGAGTTCGTTATATTTGACCGGTTGCATTAGGAGTGTGTCCCGTAATACCACTTCGATTTCTTCGACGTAGTCGAGTACCGTGTCGTTGATCGTCAGAATGCGGACTTGCTCTGGCGCGGCCCACAGCGGGAACCAGCCTCCGGTGTGTTCAATAAAGACACTCAAGAAGCGTTCGATACTGCCAAGCAGCGCACAGTGAATCATCACCGGTGTTTGAAAGCTACCTTCGTCGTCGGTGTACTGCAATTTAAACCGTTCTGGCTGCACAAAGTCTAATTGCACCGTCGCCACTTGGTGCTCGCGTCCAATCGCGTCGGTGGCCATGAAGTCGATTTTCGGACCATAGAAGGCCGCTTCACCGTCTTGTTCAAAGTAATCCAACTGATTCTTTTCGACGGCGGTCTTTAGCTGCGCTTGGGCAGATTCCCACAGACTTTTTTCACCCAGGTAGGCGTCGGAATCGTCTCGGTAGCTTAGGCGCACGCGTAATTTCATATCAAGCGTGGCGTACAGTTCCCGGGCGCTGGCTAGTAAACCATCAATCTCTTGCTCAATCTGGTCAGGCCGCGCGAATACATGACTGTCGTCTTGAGTCAATGAACGCACGCGGTTCAACCCGCCAAGCTCACCGGTCTTTTCGTCGCGGTAATCGGTCGTCGTTTCCAGGTAGCGCACGGGCATGTCGCGGTAGCTGCGCGGCTGACTGGCGTAAATCTGGGTATGGTGCGGACAGTTCATCGGCTTAAGGGCCATCTTGTCATTAGTTTCTTGACTGGTTACCAAAAACAGCTCATCGCCAAACTTCGCCCAGTGACCCGATGCCTCATATAAGTCCTGCTTGGTAATATGCGGTGTCCACACCTTGCTAAAGCCGCGTTGCTGCCGTAGCTGGTTGGAGTACTGAGCCATAATGTCACGCAACACCGTCCCGCGAGGCGTAAACAGTGGCAGGCCAGCACCAACCAATTGGCTGGTCGTGTAGAGGTCGAGCTCTTTACCAAGTTTACGGTGATCGCGTTGCTTCGCCTGCTCCAGCCTCTCTAGGTAGGTATCAAGTTCGTCTTGGGTGGCAAACGCCACACCATACAGACGCTGCATCTGCGGGTTCTTTTCGTTGCCGCGCCAGTAGGCACCGGCCACGCGCATCAGCTTAAAGGCGCCGACGTTGCCAGTACTTTCAACGTGCGGACCCCGACAAAGGTCGGTGAATTCGCCGTTCGTGTAAAATCCGACCTCTTCGAGTGCCGAATCTCCGTCGGCAATTGTTCCCATCTCACCCGCATCCAAGTCCTTCGCCACGGTAGTACCGCTGCGCTTCAAGTCGTTGAGCAGCTCAGCCTTATACGGCTGATCTGATTCATTCGCCCAAGTAATCGCGTCATCAATTTGTTTGGTTGAGTGCTCGAATGGTTGGTCCTGATTAACCACTCGCCTCATCTCTTTTTCAATCTTCTTAAAGTCAGATTCAGAAATCTTTGTTTCACCAATGTCGATATCGTAATAAAATCCATTTTCAACCACCGGCCCAACACCAAATTTAGCATGTAGCCATAGCTGTTTTACCGCAGTTGCAGTAATGTGCGCCAAACTGTGTCGCATGGCATGTAATTGTTCGTCGTTCATTAAATAGCCCTCATTGATGTAACTTCTATCGTGCAGACTTTTGGACCTGGGCCTTCTGCCATAAGGTTACTTACTGTCTTAGTCCCTTCGATTGTCACCTTCTTATCAATATACTGTTTGTAATTCGGACCGATTCCACAGGATTCACCACTGTCTAATACCACGTAGTTCTCCTCACATGGAACACCCTGATTGATACAACTCATATATTTCACCGTACCTGTCAGGCCCGTTGTAGCGTTCGACTGCATATAAAAGAATGTGGCTACCGCAGCGCTAATCACCACAATAATAGCTATGATAATTCCTACAAGATACTTTGATTTTGCTCCAGCCATTGCCGTCTCCTTTTAAAATTAAAAACACGCTGACTAAAAGGGTATCCTTTTCAGCGTGCCTTGGTCCCGGTTATCCAGGAGGTTCCACCTTGGCTATTTCTATTACCGCGTTCGATATCGTTCGTCTGCGATCGCTCCTACGGAACTCAGCGGGCAGTTACTCCGCGTCGTTGTTCCCTTTTATTCTATTCCCAACCCCTTGCCGTTGCAACCCCCGCCCCTGTTTGGTAGAATTGTATGAGTCTAACTAGGGTGATTAGCTCATTTGGCTAGAGCGCCTCATTGACGTTGAGGAGGTGAGAGGTTCGAATCCTCTATCGCCCACCATATAAAACGACCGGTCTTCTGGCCGGTCATTTTATATCGTAGCGTCAGTGACTCGAACCTCGCACAAGCGAACGAAGTGAGTGGTGAGAAGGTTCGGCGTAGCGCCGTGCAGTTCTGGAAAAGCTTGCTTTTGCCAGAACAAGCAAGCGGAGAAGCCAGCTCGCTGGCGATATCCTCTATCGTCCACCTCGTCGGAGAATTAATAACCCGCGATAAACAAGTACGCTGCGTATCCGATAACCGTGAGCGATGTTACTAAAGAAAGAACTGCTATTATCGCCTGGCGTCGAGATTGAGCTCCATTTTTAACATATACCAATACTGTTACTACGTTGACGAGAGCATATATAACGTTTACGAAGAATAGTGGAATGGCAATAATCAAAGTTCCTAACGAGTGTATGCCACTCTTGCCGCCAGACATAAACCAGAAGAATATATCGATTGCTACTACGGCAAACACCGTCAGGATATGGAATAGACCAGCCGTCAGCACCCTGTTCCAGCGTTTTCCCTGTTTGGCCACGCTTTGACTGTTCTGGACGCTACTTTTAAAAGTCAGATTCATGCCTGTATTTAACCATGCCATTACGGAGATATCCACTATGATCCGTAGGTTTTCCACGTATGTGGTACCCGAAAATAACAGATATATATTCGTACCGTGATATAACCCCACGCATACTGTTCTATTGACAAAAATTACTGCTTATGCTAATATGAAGTTATGAGTACAAACCAACTCACCCCCAAAGCAGAAAAACCTTCTAAACTTGCACAGTTCAACCTTGGCTTCGAATTTAACGAAACCTGGGCCGAAGCTCGCAAGAAGTACGTTTCTGATAAGAAGTAACCCTTCTGCCCTGCACACGCTGATTAACTGATCGCCGCCTCTTATAGAAGCGGCGATTTTTTGTACTTACAGGGTCATAATAAAGTTTCCCACTATTCCCCTTACGTTTTCCACTGGTAATTTTAATAGCTGTATGACAATATATAGACATGATTTGCGTAAATTGTTTCCACGGGAAAACCAAAGTAGCCAATAGCCGACCACATAAAAAGACGGCCGGAACCTGGCGGCGGCGACAGTGCCAAAACGGCACCTGTGGTATTACTTTTACGACGTATGAGAAACCGGCGTTAGATGACTCTGTAACCGTCCATTACGGTTCTTCAGGCTCAGCTAAAGCGCCTTTCAGTCTTAGTAAGCTAACGCTAAGTATCGCTGCAAGCTTTACCCATGACTCTGCCGCACGGCAGCTTCACTCCCTACCACTGGCTGAAACTATTGAGCAACTGCTCATAAGCCAGGTTAAGCAACCGAGTTCGGATGACATTGCCGCGACCGCCCACCAGGTACTCAAGCGCTTTGATGAACTGGCTGCCCTGCAGTACGCAGCTGGGCACGGGCTGGTCGAAGCGACGCGTTCGCGTCGTGGCCGACCGAGTATCCGTTAAGGCTGGGCGCCGTCTTTTTTAGCGTCAATCGTCTGAATCGTTGCTTTGTCGGTGACATCGAACTTATCGAGGTACTGCCCGAACAACAATCTTGTCTGCGAATAGAATGCAGCGGCCGCGTTGTAGCCGATGGCAATGACCGGCATAAGGAGCCACTGCAGTACCATGCCAACGTTACGGTGACGTTTGTAGCGGGCTGGACGCGGCGGCAGCATTTTGAATGCCAAGATGATAGTAATGAACAAACCGATCATAGCGACGCGCTGCAGAATGCTCAACACTTCGGGTAGCTGATTGGCGGCTACCGAACGTGACGCTTCGGGGTTTATGAACAATGGGCCGAACCCACCGAACGTGACGATGATTGATACACTCGCCAAGGTGACGTGACCATCAATCAGCCGTAGCAACCTGGTAAAGCCTGCCCAGAATGGCACGTTTCGTTTTTTCGTGAACACCCGAGTCGCTACATACGGCACGTCGCTGGCACCATACGCCCAGCGGCGAAGCTGAACAAATTGAGCCTTTAGGGTCTTTGTATACGTATCGCTCAGCACGGCGTCTTGATAGATTGGGACGTAAATCGGAATCACCTCGTAGCGCCCGCCAAAGTAAAACCAACTGCGCCAGTACTGGTGGCCATCTTCGACGATAGTTCGCTTGCTCCAAAAGTCCATTTCGACCAACGCTTCCATTGGCTGCGAGTGTGACGCAAAGTTACGGAGTGTATGCGGCCGCATACTGGAAATAATGTTCCAGAACGAGTTACCGGTGGCCACAACACGCATTGGTGCCGGCACGTCCCAGATATTGTTTAGGAACAGCGAGACTGGCTGAAATGCCAGGTGCTTGCGGTCGTCGTGAACAATAAATTCATAGGCAACGTAGTCGAAGTACGTCTTGTGTGGACGGTTGTCCGAGTCGAGCGTCGTCACGATAACGTCCTGGTAAGCAATCTTTTGTTTTTTCAGCCATTTTGCCAAATACTGGCCGGCGCAGGTAATATTGCCGCCCTTGCCGACGATTTCGTCCGGTAAGTCCTTGGGGTGTTTGACGATTTCGAATGCTTTAAATTGGTGAGCATACTCATCACGTAGCTGCTTAACGGTGCCTTCAATCGCATTGCCACCGCGCTCTTCGTAGGCAATCACCAAAATAATTTGCTTTGGGTTAAATGTCCCCTTCACTACCGATTCGATGGTTGGCTGCAGTACCTCGTAAGCTTCGTTATACGTGGCAATGATAACCGCATTGTAGACCTCGGATGGCCGAGGGTAGTTGCCAGGAGCCGCCGCCATAAGCCGCAGGTTTTCAGCGTGCGCCTTTTCACCCAATTCGCGAGTCGGACTAGCGTGAATGCGGGCATGCGACGAAGCGGGGTCAGCGAGGTCATTCAGTCGTGCGTGCCAGTCAATATTCTGGGCTTTCTCAATTCTTTTAAAGCCAACCAGCGTGTGATACGCGATTCCCCCGGCCTTAATAAGCAGCGTCGCAATGAAGAGCAGGACATAAATACTGGCAAGCACCGGACTGACGAAGCTAAGTACGATAAGCAGGATAATTGAACCCCAACTTAGCAGCCCCGGTACCATTTCGAAAAAACGATACGATTTGGTTCGGTTCTTGAGTGGAATTTCGAGGTTAATCATAACTAGTTAAGATATGCGATGCCTAGAACCGCATAGGTATAGACGAACATCAGCACCAGGATAATCAACGAAAGCCATGCGAATGCGTACGCCAGTGGCCGAAGTCCAATAACATACAGTTTTGCAAGCATGCCGATGTGGGCCACGATGAATAACACGCCAAAGCCGACAAAGCTTAGCAGGTACCACCACTTTTCGCGGTAGAACTGGGTTTCGCCGTATGAGGTATAGCGCGTCGCGAGCTGCAGATCACTTGCGTTAAGACTGAATGCCACATATATGACGTATGCCAAGCCGCCGAGTAAAAGCCCCATGCATAGCAGCAGCATAGGCCGGTCGACCAGAATTTGCTTAAGAGTGGATTTGATAATATGTTTCATATAATTATGGAGCCGCTATCCGGATTTGAACCGGAGACCTACGCTTTACGAAAGCGCCGCTCTACCAGCTGAGCTATAGCGGCAAATGCTCGTCCACGGTTCGTTACTTGCTTATTATAACACTGGCGAGACGAGAGAATAGCAACTTGTTACTGATTCCGATTCGACCCGCTGTTTCAGTGTAGCCATAACACTGACGAGCGCGAATTAAAGCGGCTCACAGGCAGTTGCACCAGAGGTCGAAATTTGCTAGTATAAACAAAGTTCGAAACCTCGTGCGCTCGTAGTGAAGGGGTTATCACGCCTCCCTGTCACGGAGGAGATCGCCGGTTC
>JAZKIT010000013.1:79721-83684 GCA_040384745.1 Patescibacteria group bacterium | reverse complement strand
ACCCAGGACACCCTGCTTAAAAGGCAGGTGCTCTAACCAGCTGAGCTATGGTCCCACACGACTCTATAAAATGTACTTTAATAGGGGTGACTTGTCAATGTCTTGCAGACTTCGCGGCTTTGGCCGAATGAGCACCTAACAGGTCAAATACCGCAATAACCAGACCGATCGTGACAATATACACCTGATTCTCGACAAAGAAGTCGTAAACTATACGACCTTCGCCCTGCAAAACCAACGCAGAGCCAAGCGGTTCAATCAATAATGCGAACGCCAGCGCCGCAAACAAGAATGCGCCGATGACCCGCTGGGCGCTGCCGCGGTAGCTTGGTCCGCTAAACAGCAAGAACGCTACTGGCAGCAGCACCAGTACGACTGATACGACGGTGATGAGTGGCGGGTTCTGCACCACCAACCCTGCATCGCGCACCAGCGGCGTCAGCTCAACCGCCCACAGTTCGCTTAACATCGATCCTGCAGCAAGCGCTAATCCCAACACGCCAAAACGGCGCTTCGTAAAATACGCTAAGCCGAAGAGTGATAGTAGGACGATGAAGAACACGATGGCGACGTTCATGTCACCATCATGCTACAGCTTAGGCTGGAGTACAAGCTATGCGCCGATTTTGTCTTTTTTCGGACGACGCTTGGCGTTTTGTTCAATATATTCGATGATCGGTGTCGTGACGTCGCGACCGGTAACGGTTTCGATGCCGAACCCAGGACTGGCATTGACTTCAAGAATCAACGGTCCACGTGCCGAGCGCATCATGTCGACACCAGCTACCTGCAGACCCATGGCCTTAGCGGCCCGGATGGCGACTTTTCGCTCTTCTTCGGTCAGTTTTATACTGGTTCCCTGACCGCCTTTGTGTAGGTTCGATCGAAAGTCATCATCAAGACTTTTGCGCTGCATGCTGGCAATTACTCGGCCGCCGACCACGAATACACGAATGTCGGTTCCAGCCGATTCTTTGACGAATTCCTGCAGAAGCACGTTGGTGCCGTCTTCGTTCGTAAGGTAGAGTGCCTGCAGCACGGACTTGGCCGCCTTCTTGCTTTCGGCAAGAACTACCCCGTTACCATGAGTACCGCGGGCAAGCTTAATAATGACCGGTGTACCACCAAGCCTGTCTATAAGGTCATCGATATCGGTCGAGTTGCGTGACACAATTGTCTTCGGAATGCCGACGCCCGATTTTGCAAGCACCTGCATACTGCGCAGTTTGTCACGCGAGCGGTTGATGGCAAGCGAGCTCGAAACCGTATACACGCCCTGCATTTCAAGCTGGCGGACGATGGCCGTACCGTAACGGGTCATGCCGGATGCGATGCGAGGGATAATCGCGTCAAACCCGGCAAGATCTTCTCCGCGGTAGCTAACGGTCGGATTGTTTTGCTCGATCGATGCGTAACATTCCTTGTATTTGACGATGCGGACCTCATGACCTCGCTTGAGCGCGACTTCCTTGAGGCGCTTCGTCGAGTAATTTCCAGTCCCGTTCGAAAGAATCGCTATTTTCATACTTATGCCCCCCTTAGGTTTTTATCGTGACTCTCGTGAAATTCGTACGGATTCTTCAAGAGGTGTTTGCGCAGTTGTGCGCTTTTGTCAGGTTTTGGTAATCGCGATGCATGCATTGATACATCGACTAAGAACTTCTTACTTATCGTACGACGACCGATCAAAATTTTATAGGTATTATTTGAACGATCTGACAAATTGAACATAGCTTTGATTTTTTTACCGCCAATCGTCACGGTAAAGTGTGTCTTGTAGCGGATTTCGCTGTGACCGGTCGAGTTTTTTACTCTCGAGACAGAAAAGTCGACTCGGGTTAACACCTTGCCTGTGTAATGCTCGGAGCTTGGGCCGAACAGACAAAATCGTAGCATGCCGTCCTGGCTGACCTCAACTTGCGTCGCCCATATAGACGAACTATCTGCACCGGTATCGATTTTAGCTGGAACATCAATCGCACGGCTTCCGATGGTGCGGCCATCGATTGAAACGTGTTCAACTATACCAATGACAGGCGTTTGCAAGCTAGGATTACTCATCATACTATTATAGCACTTTTAGCATAAATAATCAATACCTTGTCGCTTACGCTAAATTACGACCGGGCAGCCTGCACGATGTAGTCCGAAACGGTATCGACAAGATCGATTCCGGCTGCTTTCAAGCAGTGCGCGTACAGACCTGGGCGACCGTTCTCATCGACTATCTTATAACCGTCCGGGGTCAGGATGAAGTCAAACCCGATAATGTCCTTGCCAATGGCTGCCTGAGCTTTTTTTGCAAGTTCGACTACTTCTGTTGCCGGCTGGACATACACGGACAGCTCGCCCTTACCGTCACGCTTGTCAGGGTCAAAGACTTTCCAGTCCGAGTTGCCGATAGAAAGCGGCTTTCGATACCCGATAACCGGTAATTGTCCAATCATACTGACCGATATCCATTCACTGATATCGTTATCATAAAATCGTTCGAGCAAAAACTGCTGCTGGCGCCCACTGTTACCGGCAGCGAGCTCGATGACGTCATGCAGATCACCTAACGACTTGCAACGCACGATTCCTTTGCCCCAGCCACCGAAACGCGGTTTTATAAGCACGTCACCGCCTAGCTTTTCATACGCCTGGGCGATGCCTGCCTTGCTTTCACTGTGCACCAAGGCGTATCCCGATACCGGCAGCCCTGCCCGACGTAACAGTTCGTGAGCACGCAACTTGTCGTTTACTACTTCGGTGCTGTCGGCCGTGTTAATGACCCGTACGTCCCGACCGATTGCCCGGAGCAAATGAATATAATAGCTGTCGCTACCGGTTTTGGCCGGCCACAGGGTATCGTGCCAAAAGTATATGTCAAAGTCGTTCAGGCAGACTTCACCGACATAGACCTTGCCGTCAATCAATACGCCATCACGGAAATCCACATCAACTATCGTCGCATTCATCTGCTCGGATACACGCTGCTTTATCTGAGCTACGGCGTCGTCGGTAAAGGCACCCTGAACGGCCTTAAAGAACCCAATTGTCGGATTATTTTGATTCATCGTTGTACCTTCTTTCTGCGTAGTCAATTACTATTGCCGCGACATCGATTCCCGTAGCAGACTTAAAGCCTTGCCACTCCGGCGTGATATTCGTTTCAAGGATAAACGGTTGACCGTTGGTATCGTACGCGATGTCGACGCCTGATATGTCGTACGCCATGGCGACGTGCGCCCGAAGTGCGAGTGCCGCTTCGTCGCGCGAAAGTGCGTACGGCTCAGCCTTCGCACCGAGTGATACGTTAGTGCGAAAATCTCCATCAACGACACTACGTCTGATTGCGCCGACAACCGTGTCGCCTACACAAATCACGCGTAGGTCATATGACAGCTGGATGAACTGCTGGACGATAACTGATTTTCCGTTCTGATCAATCTCTTGCCGTAGGTCGTCCAAGGTAGCGCATAGTCTGACTCCTTTACCGCGCTGGGAATCAACGTCCTTGACGACCACGGGCAACTCGATACCGCTGATCCGCTCATCACTGCCATCACGAAAGTAGTATGTTCGCGGATGCGGTATATTTTGGCTGGTGTACACCATCGCTTCATGAAGCTTCGACGGCACGAAACCCTTCGCAAGCTGCTCATCAATAACGATTTTGCCAAGTGACATTAGGTACTGAGCCAGCGACTGAGCTTGGTGATACGTGCTGTTGTAACCACGAAACAGGTACACGTCATGCGAGTAAAACGGATCATTTTCAATCGACTTGGTATCAATCGTGATAGTAGCCGCCTGATACACCGTACATCCAATCGCACGCTCACCGCAGACACGCAATAAATCCTGCGTATTCGGTGACGAGGACTTCGAGATGATTGCGAGCTTCATAAGGCACTCCTTTTGCAAAGCCTACCTACTTTGCGCTCAGTATTTAAAATATGCGCTTTTTCTTGTTGTCTT
>JAZKIT010000013.1:0-79711 GCA_040384745.1 Patescibacteria group bacterium | reverse complement strand
TGCCCAAGTAACTCTTTTTGCTTTTTCGAAAGCTTTGTCGGCGTATCGACGATGACTTGCACGATATGAGCGCCGCGGCGTTCACTCCGCAAATGCGGAACTCCGTGCCCCGACAGTTTAAAATCAGTCCCGCTTTGTGTGCCGGCCGGAATTTTCATACGCACCTTACCATCCACGGTCTCGACGTCTATCTCAGCCCCGAGTGCGGCGTCTATCATATCGATATGTTCTTCGCTTAATATCAGGTCACCTTCGCGAGTAAAATGCTTGTGTGCTTTGACGCGTAGGTGTACGTACAAATCACCTTTCGGACCATTAGCAGTGGCTTCACCTCGCTCTTTCAAGCGAATCGTTGCTCCGTCATCAACACCAGCAGGAACCTTTAGCTTGATCACTTGCTTGCGCCGCTCGGTACCCTGACCGCTACACACGGTACATACCTTTTCAGGTACCTTACCGCGGCCCTTACAAGTTTCACAGGTCACCGCTTGCTGAATGGCGCCGAACATCGTATTCATGACACGTGTCTGCTGACCGGCCCCTTTGCAGGTAGGGCATGTCTTTAAATCGTGACCTGGCTCAACCGTGCTCCCATGACAATGCGAGCACTCGTCTTCCATGTCGAACGCAAGCTCCCGTTCGATTCCAAATACCGCTTCTTCAAACGTAAGCTGAATTTGAGTTTCGACGTCGCGTCCGCGCTGCGGGCCACGTTGCTGTTGACCACCACCAAAGAACTGACCGAAGATGTCGTTCAGCCCACCGTCACCAAAGTTGAAGTCAAAGCCTTGGCTATTGAAGCCCTCGAATGGACTTCCGCCGCCCGCCGAGCCACCGACGCCAGCGTGGCCGAACTGGTCGTAGCGCTGACGTTTTTGAGCGTCCTTCAGTACTTCGTAGGCTTCTCCTACTTCTTTGAACTTCGTTTCGTCACCGCCCTCTTTATCCGGGTGATGCTTAACGGCAGCCTTGCGAAAGGCCTTCTTTATTTCGTCGGCGCTGGCATCTTTCGATACGCCAAGCACTTCATAGTAATCTCGCTTGCTCATTACTGTTATTTTAGCACTTGAGGCTCTAGAGTGCTAGTTGTGTTTCTGTGAATTTGACCTGAAGACGAAGCGACGTTGCATGTAAAAATTCCAGCCTATGCTGCACAAGCCGGCGATGACTTTCGCCGTGTTCAGCGCGAGCAGCTCTTTCATCTGCCCTGAAATTCCTAACGTTTCGTACCACTGTTCGGTCAGCCCCCGACCAAATATCGCAATGACGGTACTTTGAATGACAAAGATGCTCACGAGTAACGAAAGTGCGTACAGCAGTAATGATCTACGCTCACCGTGTGCGATGCTATTAAACACGACTTTGCGATTCAGGATGTAGCTATACAAACTCGATGTCGATGCCGACACGATATTCGCAAACACGATTGGCACACCAAATACGTGCGCCAATAGGTTCAATATGCCGTAGTCCATGACCGTTGCGCTGAATCCAACGAGAGTAAACCGTTTGAATTCGCGTTGTTCTATCTTTGTGGGCATCTAGAATTTTTCTCGAATGTGCGAAAAGCTGAATTCCCACGTCGCATCGGTCTTTTTGTGCGGATTAAAAATATTCTGAGGGTCGTAAATGGTTTTGATTTGCTTCATGTAGCCAAGCACTTCGTCGCCATACATTTCTTTTAACCATGGGCCTCGGACCATACCGTCATTGTGTTCGCCCGATACCGAGCCACCGTAATGAATGACCAGGTTGTTGACTTCTTTCATAGCTGGCTCCAGCTTGGCGCGTTCTTTCGGGTCTTCGATTTTCATAAGTGGGATGACGTGGAAGTTTCCGTCGCCCATGTGGCCGGCAATCGTGGCGAACAACTTATACTTCTTTATGATCTTACGAAGTTTCGGTAAAAATTCAGCTAGGTGCACAGGCGGAACGATAAAGTCGTCAATAAACGGTGCAGTGTGCTTGTCTTTTACCTTGCTCCGCAGTAGCTGAAAACTGTAACGGCGCATGACCCAAAACTTCTCACTCTTGCCTTCGGTCGGAGTTTCTTCGAAGCCGTTAATCATGTACTGAGCCCGCTTGATTCCAAGATCTTTGTGAAGCGCCGCGACTTTTGAGCGCACTTCTTCTTCTGTGTCGCCGTTGAATTCCACCATTAGTACAAGCTTGGGAATACCACGGAGTAGTTGCAAGCCGTCGGGAATCAAATTTATAAGCAAAGCGATGAAGCGCTTCGGTCCTAATAGTTTTAAGAAGCTCGGCATGAACTTAATCGAAAGCCACAGCGTCTTGTCATCGAAACTCTCGAATGTGGCTGGATTGTGCTTCAGTACGGCAGGTATCAGTTCGCCCAGGTTGTTGATGTCCTTTAAGAACATCACAAGCAGACCGGAGTGTTCACGATGCGGCACCAGCCTCAAAGTACCTTCCGAAATCAATCCGAGCGTACCCTGGGCACCGACGAACAGTTTAGTTAAATCAAATATTCCCGTCTCGCGATTCCACACGTTCCATAAGTGGTAGCCTGTCGAGTCTTTTGAGACGTTCGGCTTAGCCGCTTGAATTTGGTCGTAATGGGCTTCGAGCAGTTCAAATGTCTTCTTGTATAAGTCACCTTCAAAGTCACCCTGCGCCATCTTACGCACAAGCTCGGCTTTAGTCAGCGGCCCTACGACGTATTCGTTTCCGTCGGCTAACACCATCTTCAGTTCAGTCACGAAATTATCGGTCTTGCCGTATTCGAGTGATTTTTCACCACCCGAGTTGTTACTCATCATACCGCCAACACTTGCCATGTCACGCGATGCCGGGTAGCTTGGCATTAGGGCGCCGTGCTTCAGAGTTTCGACTTCAAAGTCCTTGTACATCATGCCCGGCTGCACGGTAGCCTGCTTAGCATCAACCTTTACAAGTGTCGTCATGTGCTTTGAAACATCGAGCACAATCGAATCACCAATCGCACCGCCCGACATGTCGGTTCCACGGGAGCGCGGTGTAATACTTAAATTCGGGTTGTCTTTTTTATGCTCACTGACGAACAGAATAGCCGCCTTTAAGTCATCAACATCTTTCGGATAGCCAACGACATCTGGCTTTAGTTCAAACAAGCTGGCATCGTGACTGTAAAATTCACGCGTCTGTTCATCGGCTTCGAGTTCACCCTTAAAAATCTTGGCAAGTTCTTTTTGTATATCCATTCCCCCTATGGTATCTCGGGGTAGTTATAAGCACAAGTGACATCATACTGTATACTTATCAGCAAATGGCTACCCTTTCACAACACCTTAATCGCAATATTGGCCGCGTCGTAGGATCGTTACGAGCTGAATGGCGACAACTTCATGGCCGCTACTTTGGCACAATCAAACGATTCGAAGGCAACGCCGAAGCAATCTGCGAGCAAATTACCGACCATTGCTGGACAGGCGACTTCTATAAGACCTCGCTTGGACATTTTGATTTCTTCTTCGTGCGTGACTTTGGCACGGTGGCCGAGAGTCTGTGTCGGACTGGCCGTCGTAAGCATGTGCTCCATACGTTGAAATGGGCACTTTTACATTATCGTAAAGCGGCGACCGTCACTACCTGCATTGATCCGCGCGGTAATTGCTTTAATGCACCGATGCACGCTGTCGATTCTTTGCCGTGGCTCCTGCACTGCCTGGTTGTCAGTGGCTACGATTTAAATAAAGCTGAACGTAAATTCCTAGAGTACGAGCTTCGTAAGTACCGCAAGAAATACCTGGATACAACCGGGCACGTGCGCCCGATAAAATTTGCTGAGCAGCGCGATGCCGTCATTTATGATCGAAGTGCCTACGCGGTTAGTTTAGTCGGCCGCATGGCCTGGTGCGTTGAGCAGCTTGAGTTAAACGACTTTCCGTACAAGATGCAAAAGTATCAAGAAGAACTTATTACCCGCTACTGGAACGGCCACTACTTTAATGCCGACCGCACTACCGATGCCTTCAGCGCCGAGTGCGCACTGTTCCCGTTTTTCCTAGGTGTCATTGAAGACGAGGCGCTAGCCGGTGCAACGTTCGACTACATCACCGACAATAACTACGACGACCCGTTCCCAATGATTTACACTAAGCAACCCGAAGCCTTTAAGTACCACTGGTGGATGACTGCTCCTTTCATGCCTCAATACGAGGGTAATACGCTCTGGAGCTGGCACGGTATGTTCTACCTGCATTCACTGCGTCGCTTCGGCCGTCCAGAATTTGAAACTCAGCGCGAACGCTTCGCCAAAGGAATGATCGAGCAACACGGGACTTTTCCCGAAATGCTCAACAAAGACGGCAGCTGGTACTATGCACCAATCTATCGCGGCGACCCCGGCATGGTATGGGCAGCACTCTATGTCGATTTAGCAACTATCGGACACCGCGATATGCCGGCGAAGGTTCAATCCGGCGCATAACGACCTGCCATAACTGCTGATCACGCTCGCGAAAACTAGCAGCGCTAAGCGTCAGGTAAAAGTTCCACATGCGCTTAAACCGCTCATCGTATTCAGCACTCAGTTTTGAGTAGTTGCGATTGAAATTTTCATGCCACGCCATAAGGGTCTTATCATAATCGGGCCCAAAATTATGCAAATCTTCTATAACGAATAAGCCTTCGATGGCGCTGACGATTTGTCCCATACCTGGAATGACGCCGTGCGGAAAAATATATTTACGCATCCACGGGTCGGCGTTAGTCGCGTTAACATTTCCGCCGATGGTATGGTGTAGCATCATGCCGCCTGACGCCAAGCGCTCATCACACACTTCAAAAAACTTCCTGTAATTTTTCGGTCCGACGTGCTCAAACATCCCAATCGATATGATGCGGTCAAATTTGCCCGTTACCTGTCGATAGTCCTTTTGTTCGATCTTTACATCGAACCCTTTCAGCCGCTGCCTAGCTATTTTTGCTTGTTCCAAAGCAGGTGTAATACCGACACCTTTTATGCCGTAGTTTTTTGCTGCATATTCCAAGAACCCACCCCAACCGCAGCCGATTTCAAGTACCCGCATGCCTTTTTTCAGCTCTAACTTTCGGCAGATTAAGTCGAGTTTTTGCTCTTGAGCTTCATCAAGATTCCGAGCGTCCCTCCAGTAGCCACAGCTATAGACCATGCGCTCATCTAGCATGGCCGCATATAAATCGTTACCTATATTGTAGTGGTGTTCGGCATTTTTCTTTGCCTGTTTGACTGTCTGGTGATTGCGCAGCGACGCCTCGAGCCCGGCTAATAGCAGCGAGGGCCGTAGCTTAACCTTATCACCCAGTCGAGCAGCGATGACCTTCGAAAACGTTTCGTCCAAGTTCGGGGAATCCCACCATCCGTCCATATATGCCTCGCCCAAGCCTAGTACGTGGTATTTGAGTACACGGACATACAGTCGCTCGTCATGAACAGTAATATCCCATGGCCGCGTACCGCCTACTTTAATATCAGCTTGTTTCAGTAATTCGTGGACGACTTGCTTCGATTTCATGGTGATTACCTCAACTATTACAGTGCCGCTATTTTAAAATATTCGCTGAGATAAGTCCACTATGACTAAACAGATATGGTAGTCATATGACCTGGACCATTAGTCTCGTAACAAGAAACGACCCCGCAATAGACGGGGTCGTTTCTTGTTCGGAAGTTGTTTACTTCTTTTCTTTCTCGTCCACAACTTCGCCTTCGACAGGCTCTTCTTTATCGGATTTTTTGTCTTCGCTATTGTCGTCATCGGAAGCAGGTGCCTCTTCCTTTGCGGCTTCTTCGTACATCTTGGCCCCGATTGGCATAATTGTATCGGTCAGTTTTTTGGCTGCGGCCTCGAGTGCGTCTTTATCGGCAGCATCGTCGGCTTGAACCTTTTTGGCCTCAACGACAGCTTCTTCGATTAGCTTCTTGTCATCGTCAGAAATCTTCTCGTATTCGCTTGGCATTTTTTCAGCCTGGTAAATACCGTTTTCTAGGGTGTTGCGGGCATCGACTGATTCACGCTTTTTCTTGTCTTCGTCGGCGTGAGCCTCAGCTTCCTTCTGTGCTTTTTCAATATCTTCTTTGCTCATGTTTCCAGAGTCTTGAATGGTGACAGAGTTTTCTTTGCCAGTTGCCTTGTCCTTGGCAGTCACATTCAAAATGCCGTTAGCATCGAGGCTAAAGGTAACCTCAACTTGTGGAACACCGCGTGGAGCTGGTGCGATACCGTCCAACGTAAATCGGCCAAGTGACTTATTATCGCTACTCATTTCGCGCTCACCTTGCAACACGTGAATCTCAACCTGTGGTTGATTGTCGGCGGCGGTACTAAAAGTTTCAGACTTACTGGTAGGAATGGTTGTGTTTCGTTCGATTAACTTCGTCGTAACACCGCCCATAGTTTCGATACCAAGGCTCAGCGGAGTCACATCCAAGAGAAGCACGTCCTTTACGTCACCTTGCAGTACGCCACCTTGAATGGCAGCGCCAATAGCAACGACTTCATCTGGGTTGACGCCTTTTAGTGGGTCCTTGCCGAAAATTCCTTTTACTTTTTCAACGACGGCCGGCATACGGGTCATGCCACCGACCAGAACGATCTCGTCAATTTCGCTTGCTTTGACGCCAGCGTCCTTGAGCGCTTTTTCAACAGGCTCAGCCAAGCGGTCGATTAGGTCTTTAACCAGCTCTTCGAGCTTACTTTTGGTCAGCTTGTATTCGAAGTGCTTCGGCCCATCGGCATCGGCAGTAATGAACGGCAGGTTAATTTCGTATTCGGTCGTGCTAGAAAGTTCTTTCTTGGCTTTTTCAGCTTCATCTTTCAAGCGCTGCATAGCGGCTTTGTCGCTCTTAAGGTCAACACCTTCTTCGTTCTTGAAGACATCCAAGAAGTGGTTGACGATACGGTTGTCGAAGTCTTCGCCACCCAGGTGGGTATCACCGTTGGTTGACTTGACTTCAAAGACACCATCACCAAGCTCAAGGATAGAAACGTCGAACGTACCACCACCAAGGTCAAAGACGGCGATCTTTTCGTCTTTCTTGCTATCAAGACCATAGGCGAGTGCCGCAGCAGTTGGTTCGTTGATAATTCGCTTTACTTCAAGGCCAGCAATCTTGCCGGCATCCTTGGTCGCCTGACGCTGAGAGTCATCGAAGTACGCAGGAACGGTAATAACAGCTTCGGTTACCTTTTCGCCTAAGAAAGCTTCGGCATCAGCTTTGATCTTTGAAAGAATCATCGCAGAGACTTCTTCGGGACTATAATCCTTGTCGCCTAACGTCACCGCTACCCCGTCACCTTTTTTAACGATGGCGTACGGCATGATGTCGTGGTCTTTTTGAACTTCATCGCTTGAATATTTACGACCAATCAAACGCTTTACGCCGTAAATAGTGTTAGTAGCGTTCGTGACACGCTGACGCTGGGCGACTTGGCCGACTAATCGCTCGCCTTTTTTATTGATAGCAACGACACTTGGGGTGGTTCGGTTCCCTTCGGCATTTGCGATAACTTCTGGTTTACCGGCAACCATGTACGCAAACGCGCTGTTGGTAGTGCCGAGGTCGATTCCGATAATTTTACCCATATAGTGTTCCCCTTTCGATTTGTAGGAATAGTCGTGGTTTATTACTTACTATTTTAGCAGTCCTCGCAGGACAGTGCTAAATCTGTACTTATAATACACAAATTGGCACTCTAGTGTCAAGAGTGCCAACCAATGATATTACTGCGGCATTACTGCGAAGTTTTGCGCTTGAAGAGCCACGCCGCAACGGGCACCGATACTGCAGTAATGCCGATAAGCCATATGACCGCCAGAACAGCAGAGTCTCCCATCGGCGTACCAACTAGAAGTGATCGGAAGGCATCAACGATATGCGTAATCGGCTGATTTTCTGCGAATCCGCGCAGCCACGATGTCATGGTCTGCGGGTCAACGAATGCGCTGGATGCGAATGTCAACGGAAAAACAAATACGAACGTTAGCCACTGGACGCCTTCGACACTCTTCGATATCAGCCCCAAAATCGCCGACAACCACGAGAACGCTAACGTCAGTAAGATTATGAGGCCAGCCACCGCCAGCCAGTCGAAGAAATCAGCGGTTGGCCGAAAGCCAACGACAAGACCGGCTAAAATTAGGACGATTGCCGACAGGCCGTTCCGGAACAAGTCAGAAACGACGTGACCGTTCAGAACCGCGACGTTCGACATAGGAAGGCTACGGAACCGATCGATGATGCCCTTCTGCATATCATTCGCAACCGCAAGAGCGGTCGTCGTAGAACCGAATGCCAGCGTTTGGACGATCAATCCGGCGATCAAGTAGTTGGTGTAATTAACTCCTTCGGTCTTGATTGCTCCGCTATACACGGCGGTAAACAGTACCAAGAACATGATGGGCTGAAAAAACGTTCCCAGCAGTTGATCGGTGTTACGAATGATGTGCGTTGAACTTCGCCTGATCATCAGCATCGAATCAGTAATTGCCGACACTGCCTTCGGTCGATTCGTGAATTCAAGTTTGACTGGCATCTATTTACTCCCCTTCTTGGCCTTACCCGTTAAGGACATGAAGACGTCGTCGAGCGTAGGCTTGGTAACGGCCATTGATTCTATCTTGATACTACCATCATGCAGCTTATCAAGTGCATGTCGCACATCATCATCAGTATTCTTCAGCTGCGTCGTAACCGTTAGGTCTTCTGCATTACTATCAATAATTGTTTTAGCGAGCACGTCGCGTGCCCCGTCAAATGCTTTTTTGTTCGCAAATGTCAGCTCAAGTCGGTCGTTACCGATTTTAGCTTTTAGCTCACGAGCCGTTCCTTCAGCGATTACCTTACCGTTATCAATCACCACAATTCGATCGGCAAGCTGATCGGCTTCTTCGAGATACTGCGTCGTCAGCAGAATGGTCGCACCTGCCTTCTTAAGCTGTTCGATGATTTCCCACATAGCCAGGCGGGATCGTGGGTCGAGCCCGGTCGTCGGCTCGTCTAAAAAGATAATCGGTGGGGTTGCAATAAGGCTGACTGCCAAGTCGAGTCGGCGACGCATACCGCCAGAGTATGTTTTTAGCGGCCTGTCGGCAGCATCGACTAAATCAAATTGCTCCAACAGTTCAAACGCCCGAGTTTTGGCACTCTTTTTAGTCAAGCGGTACAGCTGGCCCATCATCACCAAGTTTTCTCTGCCAGTCAACAGCTCGTCGACGGCCGCGGACTGGCCGGTCAGACCAATGACTGCTCGCACCTTGTCGGCGTCTTTGGTAACGTCATTATTGTCAACCGTAACCGTGCCACCGTCATATTTGAGCAGCGTGCTAAGAATACGCACCGTCGTCGTCTTGCCGGCACCATTCGGCCCGAGCAGAGCGACCATCGTGCCGCGCTTCACTGTTAAATCGATTCCCTTTAAGACAACCGTTTTGCCATACGATTTCTTAAGATTCTTTACGACAATCGCATCTGAACTGGCCATAAACGTTAGATCCTTTGATTAAAACTATGCGACGAGTATACCAGAAGGGTTACTTGCGTGTCACTTTGACCATGCTAGGGCGCATAACGATGCCATCTACTCTGTAACCGGGCTGCAGCTCTTCGGCAATGACTTCGTGTTCACCTTCGGCTGTCTCGTCGAACTGCACGGCATCGTGAAGGTCGGGATTAAAATGACTGCCAGCTTTAGCGTCAATTCGCTCGACACCCATATCTGCCAGTGATTTTTCAAGATTTTTCGTCAGATTAACGACACTTGCCGCCCACGCATTATTTTGTAGTTCATCAGGCAAGTGCGTGATGGCACGTTCAATATTATCGACGACCGGAAGTAGCTTTATAATCGCACCGGCTCTGCCCGTACCACGAGCCATTTCTTTTTCTTGTTCGACGCGCTTACGATAGTTCTCAAAGTCGGCACGGGTGCGCTGCAAATCAAGCGTCAGTTCAGCGACTTGCTGCTCTAGTTCTTCCTGCTTTTTACTCTTCGCCATTCTAAAGCAACCCGAGAATTCCGTTGAACAAATTGACGATGGCAGTCACGAACGCGTTGATGACCTCGACGATACCGTTTACGATTGCCGTGATGATCTGAACGATACCATTCACGATTGTGTTAATAATTTCCATGTTATAAAGCCTCCTCTAGCATTGCGCCAGTTTGTTTAACAAGTCGCATGACCCGAGCATAGCTCTGACGGGTCGGACCAAGCACACCGATATAACTATTGTCTGAATACGGCGAGCGGAACCGACTAATAATAAGGGTTGCACCGCTGCTTTTGCCAATCGGGTTTTCGGCGCCAATAAATACATTCAGGGGCTCGTTGGGAGCGGCTTCACGTAGCCATGGCTCCAGATTGTCGAGCAAGCGTGCAACGTTTTGAGCATGTACTCCGCCCATAAATTCAGGCTGCGAAAACAAGTTGCCCATACCGGCCAGGTATAGCTCATCGCCGATGGTAGCAAGTCCGAGGTTCTGTGTTAGATCGACAAGACTATCTACCGCGGAGCGAATAGCTCGGTCGGCGCGGGTGCCATGATTTGAAACACGGGCTTCGATCGCTCTCGCACTGCGATCAATGAGCTTTGGCTCTTCTTGTTGATTAGTAAGTAGGTTTACGTAATAGCGATACCCCTTATCTGTCGGAATACGGCCGGAGCTGGTGTGCGGCTGCTTAATCAGGCCAAGTTCTTCGAGTTTTACCATCTCGCTTCGCACGGTGGCACTTGAAACATTGAACAGCTTGGCAAGTGTCACACTTCCAACCGGTGCGGCAATTTCAGCATACTGTTCAATAATCGCAGTAAGAATCGCTATTTGGCGTTGTGTCATAGTTACAGTATAGCGACTGTTGGCACTCTGAGTCAATGAGTGCCAAGGGCTTCATGGAGTTGTCGGGCGACACTCTCGGCACGGGCTCGGCTTGCATCGTCATTCGTATGCTCAACAATCCGGCGCACTTGGTTCGCCGCAGCAACCACGTCGTCGTTAATCACGAAGTCGAAGAAGCCTTTGGTGAGCGCGAATTCAAGCTCTTTGTGCGCAGACTCAAGCCTGGTCGCATTATCCTGCGGATCAATCACTCCATCATAGCGCGCCAATCGACGTCGCTCCCATTCCTCGTACGATGGAGGTAATACGAATACCGCATGGACGTCCGGCGACAACGATTTATATTCTTCCACGCCTTGAACATCCACATCGTTCACCGCCACGCGCCCGGACTCAACCGATGGGCTCAGCCCGGTGATTGTCGTACCGTATATATTAGAGTGTACTTTTTTGGCCTCGATGTACTCACCGGCTTGCAGCATTCGCGCCGCTTCGTGAATATCAATAAAGAAATAATCGACACCATCACGTTCCAAAACACCCTGATTACTGCGTGGCTGGCGAGTAGTATGCGAAATGAAATCGTAGAAACTATCGTCCTTCATGAGCTCGCGCTTTAGCGTGTTTTTTCCGGCACCAGTTATTCCTACCAACAAAACGATCTTTGCGCCGCGTACGGTACGTGCAGCAGTCTCACTCGGGCGGTAGGATGCTAGTAGTTTTAATATTTCAGCATCTGTCATTACGACAGCATTGTAGCATACCTGATATACTTTGATTCAATGGCACGACTGCTCCGCATCTTTGACTCAGCTTGGTTCTTTTACGTTTCGCTTGGCCTTTTTACTCTCGGGTGCATATGGATCGCAACCGCAAGCTTATACCCTATGGCGTTCGACGAAGAGTTTCATTATGGCTTGATTCAAATATATACTTCGAGCTGGCTTCCGTATGGCATCGAACACACTCGAGACATGGCGCAGTACGGGGCCGCAACCGGTGACCCGTCATATCTTTTCCATTATCTTATGAGTTTTCCTTACCGCCTATTAAGTCTATTTGGTACATCAGAATGGGTTACGATTGCGCTCCTTCGTATTATCAACGTAGGCTTCGTAGTCGCCGCGCTCGTCGTTTTTAGGAAGGTTCTTATCGAGGCCCAGCTTTCCCTGCGTACGAGCAATCTCAGCCTGGTTTTATTCATGACGGTACCGGTGCTGAGCATGCTGGCGGCTCAGATAAATTACGATACGCTGCTGCTCCTCGTCGTTGCATTCAGTAGCCTGATGATTGTGCGCGTCACAAACGGGATGCTGCACAGTAAACGAATTCCAGCCATTCCACTTTGGAGCTTGGTGATACTATTGCTTATCGGAATGTCTATCAAATACGCGTTCCTGCCGATTGCTGCAGCGCTCGGACTATGGCTTGTAGGGCTCGCTGTGTACGTATGGAAAAAACATCGGCACACGCCGCTTCAGCTTGCCGCCAGCCTATTCAATGATTCGCGTCGAATCGGTCATTGGCGTACTACCATATTAGTCATGCTCGGCAGCTTGAGCATATTCTTTGCCGCTCACTACGTGACAAACATAGTGCAATACGGACACCCGATTCCAGATTGTGCCGTCGTGTTTGATGAGCAAGCCTGTACGGCATATGGCCCGTGGAATCGCAATCGTAATTACGTAAATGGACTTCCTGATTCGTTCCAGCCCCTCACATTTCCGGCTTACATGGCAGCCGAGTGGGTTCCTGGCATGACAGAACGTTTAACCTTTTCGCTTGCCGGAAAAACCAATGACTTCGAAACCAAGCAGCCCCTCCCGCTCGTGTTAATTCCATTTGTCTTGTTCGCATCAATCGGCGCAGCATGTCTAGCGGCACGTATATTTTTCGCACGAAAGACCATAAGCCCGTTCATCGTATTTTCGTTATTCGTGACCGGTATTTACGTAGCCGTGCTGTCGTTCCAACTCTATAGTGAATACGCCAGAACCGGGCAGCCCGTGGCAATCAACGGTCGATACCTGCTCCTTTTGCTGCCCCTCTTCGCCGCATGCCTGATTGATTCGGTTGCATGGGCAACACGCCGTCTCGATCGGCGAATCGTAGCAGCTACCATCATAGTCAGCCTGCTCGTACTTGCTTTTGGTGGAGCCGGAGTTGTAACGTACATCATACAGTCCGAGCCGCACTGGTTCTGGCCAGGCTGGGGCCAGCACAGTCACGCAGTCCTGTCGGATATATTTACGACGATTACCATTCGCTGGCAACTGTTCTAGGTGGGGTTAGTCACGCTTCAGCATGACCGTAAAGGCTTCGGACGGAATATCAACCTTGCCGTACCGTTTCATACGCTTCTTGCCCTTTGCCTGTTTGGCGAGTACCTTTTTCTTGCGGCTGACATCACCGCCGTATAACCCAGTCGTTACATCTTTTCGATAGGCGCTCAAATCTTCGCGGGCGATAAATTTGCCACCAATCGCAGCTTGTAAAGCGATTTGAAAGTTTTGACGCGGAATAACATCTTTTAATTTCTTTACGATAGTGCGACCAAGGCTTTGCGATTCACTGCGGTGTGCCATTATGCTAAGTGCGTCAATCATTTCACCGCCGACGTAATAATCAATTTTTACTAAGTCTTCCGCTCGGTAGCCGGACAATTCATAGTTGAAACTTCCATAGCCACTCGTCACCGATTTAAGCTGGTCGTAAAAATCGGTCAGCAGGTTCGCCAGCGGCGCCTCAAAGCTAATCAACGCGCGCTCATCAATATAACTCAGGTTCTTTTGTAGTCCGCGCTTATTAATGATGAGTTGGATGACGGCACCGATGTAGTCCGTCGGTACGACGATTTCTCCGTTAATCCACGGCTCTTTGATTTCAGAGATTTTTGTAATAAGCGGTAAGTCGGCAGCCGATTTTATATCAACTCGCTCACCGTCCGTCAACGTAATCTGGTAATCGGTGCTTGGGTTTGTGACGACCAAATCAAGGTTGTATTCACGCTCCAGTCGTTCGCGCACAATGTCCATGTGCAGCAGACCTAAGAAGCCGATTCGAACTCCAAAACCGAGAACCGGTGAATTTTCTGGCTCATACTGCAGCGCCGAGTCGCTCATCGCAAGTTTTTCAATGGCATCTTTCAGTTCGTTATAATCCTCGTTCGACACGGGAAAGAATCCAGCGTAGACGAACGGTCGGACATTTTTGTATCCAGGCAGCGCATCGGTAGCGTGCGATCGACGTACTGTTATTGTGTCGCCAACTTTTGCTTCCCGCGTAGTCTTCAGGTTTGTTACGACGTACCCGATTTCGCCGGTACCTAACTCGGGACTCGGTTTCATGACAGGTGAAAGTGAACCGACCTCAAGCGCCAGTCCGTGCGCACCGGTTGCCAGCATTTCAATCGTGTCACCTTTTTTGATTTGCCCGTCAACGGTCCTGGTGTACAAAATAACTCCGCGATAATCATCGTAATAACTATCGAATATAAGTGACCGCGTCGCGCCATTCGGCTGGCCGCTCGGTGGTGTGATTTGCTCGACGACCGCATCGAGTACAGCCGGCACCCCTTGACCCGTCTTAGCACTGATTTTTAGAATATCCGATTCATCACACCCCAGCAGGTTAATGATCTGGGCGCTGACTCGTTCGACGTCAGCCGCCGGTAAGTCAACTTTATTGAGAACAGGAATGATTGTCAGGTCGGCTGCCAGCGCAAGATAGACGTTCGCCAATGTCTGAGCCTGGATTCCTTGACTAGCGTCGACAACCAAAATAGCACCTTCGCAGGCCTCGAGACTGCGACTGACTTCATAGCTAAAGTCAACATGACCGGGAGTGTCAATTAAGTTAAGTTCGTAGTCTTGGTAGTGCATTCGGACCGGCGCAAGTTTAATCGTAATGCCCTTTTCTCGCTCCAAGTCCATACTATCAAGGTGTTGGCTTTTCATATCGCGCATACTGACCGTTCCAGTAATCTCAAGTAAACGGTCGGCTAGTGTCGACTTACCGTGGTCGATATGGGCAATAATACAAAAATTTCTGATATGTGACTGATCCATACTTATCCCCTCACGCCACCCGACACAAATCGCTTAACGGTCGTAATAATTGGCTCAGCTTCGCTTAATTTAAGCAGCCGGCTGAACAGGACGTACGAAGCAAAGCTTGCCCCCACGATGAGCACGAACTTTGGGAAGCTGAAATAGAAGCTACTATCGTCGCCGGCTTGAAGTGGAAACAACACTACCATTAGGTAGCTAATAATCGCCATGAATCCGGTCGCGCTCGCCATTCGCCACACGGCACTCCAAAATTCACGGTTCAAAAGTCCCGGAAATCGTACAGACATTACAGTGAACAAAATAATCACTTCGACTGCCGCCATGATTGATTGGGCCCATGCAAGGCCGTAGGCACCCATGTTAAGTCCACTTGTAAACCAAATCGCGAGAACAATGTTTAGACCGATTGAAAAAAACGAGATGTAGAGTGGTGTTTTCGTGTCCTGTTGAGCATAAAATGTTCGGGCCGCAATGTAATATACCGAACGGAACAAGATTGCTACCACTAACGCACCGAGTAACCCAGACATCAAGACGTCACCACCAGCCTTAATAAAGTTCACCAAGTACCCACGAGTGAAGAAGGTGATGATCGCCACCGGCAAGCTCAACCATATAATCACACGAAGGACTGACTGGAGTTCGCTCATAAACAAATCGATACGGCCTTCACTGAGACGCTCGGTCATCTTTGGGAACGCAGCGGTAGAAATCGCCACCCCGATTAGATTAATCGGCGCCATTTGCAAAGTCATCGCCTGGTTATAAGCACGCACGGTACCTGCGGCCATACGGCTTGCCAAGTTCGTTTCAACAATTCCGACCAAATAATCCATACCTTGGTCGAGCGAACGGGCGGGTAACAGTGACAATACCTTGCGGAAACCCTTGTTCTTCCAGTGAATTTTAAACCGGTAATCAAAGCCAAGTCCGATTAAACCGATACTACTGACGACCAGTTGCATAACCGACCCGAGTACGACACCAAGCGCCACACCCATAATGCCACCTTCGAACACCTGCCAACCGAATAGGTTAATACCGCCGGTAAAGAATAAAATACCGATAATGATGCCGATGTTATAGATGGTCGGCGCCAGCGCGTAAAATGTGAATCGACCGAGCGCCTGCTGAATACTGGCAATGACGGTTGCGACGGCGAATAAGAACGGGTTGACGGCTATCACGCGCATCATGCTTACCGCGAGAGCCGTTCCTGATTCGCTCAACCCTGGCGCAATGATATAGCGAATAAGCGGTTCTGCAAAAATGATAATCAGAATGCTAGCTACAAGTGTCGCCAACGCCATGAGGTTGACCATGCTGGTCGACAGCTCCCAGGCTGATTTTTTATTTCCTTTCGACAAACGCTGGTTGAACACCGGGATGAACGTCACGCTCAGCGCTCCCGATACCAATATGAAATACATGAAGTCAGGTAATAAGAATGCCGCGGTGTAGGCATCTAGACCAACCGGGTACGAATCATAGTAGTAGCTGTTCAGCAAACGTTCACGCAACAGTCCAAACAGCATTGAAACCAGCGTCGAGCTGGCAATCAATACAGCAGCAAACCGGACTGTTAGTTTCCGGTTTGCTCTAGCTACGACTGTTTGGACTCGGCCCATATGTTTATACTTAGGCCGCGTGTAGCGCCACTTCCTTCGGAAGGGTAGCGTTCTTCAGTATCTCAACGACTTTATCTTCTTCGAGCGTCTCTTCTATTAAGAGTGCTCCGGCTAGTGCGTCCAGGCTAGCCATGTTCTTGCGAATCACCAGTTCGGCGCGGTGAGCTGCCTCCCTGATAAGGGTTTCAACTTCTTCGTCAATCAAGCGTGCCGTGTCTTCACTGTAGGGCCGTTCGTGGGTAATCTTGTCGAACACCATACCGCCACTATCGTCGTGGAACACTTGGTCGCGCAATTTCTTGCCCATGCCCTGCTCGATAATCATGTCACGCGCAATTTCGGTCGCTTTACGAAGGTCACTTCCGGCGCCGGTCGTAATGCCATCATCGCCATATTTGATCTTTTCGGCGACGCGCCCGCCCATCGCACGAGCCAAGATATCCTTGAACTCGTAGACATTCGTGTAGCTCTTATCTTCAGGCGGCAAGAACCAAGTCACACCGCCAGTACCGCCACGTGGAATGATGGTTACCTTATGAACCGGGTCACTGTCGGGTAGTACGTGGCCAACGATAGCGTGTCCTGCCTCGTGATAGGCGGTCAATTCTTTTTCACGGTCATTCATAACTTTGGTCTTACGCTCTGGACCGATGGCAACTTTTTCAAATGCTTCGGTCAGGTCCTTATTAGAAATCATCTTTCCGTCGCGTCGGGCTGCGATAATCGCCGCCTCGTTGGCGATGTTGGCCAGGTCTGCTCCTGACGAACCAGCAGTTTTCGCCGCAAGTTTGTCCAGGTTTACCGTTGGGTCGGTCGGCTTATTCTTAAAGTGTACCTGTAATATCAGTTCACGGTCCTTACGCTCCGGCAGCATGATATTCGTGCGACGGTCAAATCGACCTGGTCGCAGGAGTGCCGGGTCAAGTACGTCAGCACGGTTTGTCGCCGCAAGAACGATAACGTTGGTGCCGGTTTCAAATCCGTCCATCTCTACCAAAATCTGGTTTAGCGTCTGCTCACGCTCGTCATGCCCACCGCCCATTCCTGAGCCGCGCTTTCGACCGACGGCATCAATTTCGTCGATAAAGATGATAGCCGGGGCGTTCTTCTTTGCTTTGGCAAACAAATCACGCACACGACTGGCACCGACACCGACAAACATTTCAACGAATTCCGAACCAGAAATGCTAAAGAAGGGAACGTTGGCTTCTCCGGCGACGGCACGAGCCAGCATGGTCTTACCAGTACCGGGACTACCGACGAGCAGTACGCCCTTTGGAATCTTCGCCCCAAGCGTCTGGTATTTCTTTGGGTGCTTCAAAAAGTCGACGACTTCTTCGAGGTCCTGTTTAGCAGAGTCGTTTCCAGCAATATCGCCGAAGACTACCTTTTCTTTATCAAGACCGTACAGCTTCGCCTTGCTCTTCCCAAATCCGAGCGCCTGATTGTTTTGGCCTTGGGCCTGGCGCATCATGAATATAAACAGAGCACCGATGAGCACAACCGGAATCAATATGCTGGTGGCTGCCCAAATAGCATCGCCAGTGCCGGACGGAGCGCTGTCACTTACCACACGGCGACCTTGCTCGTTCAGCTTTTCGTCGCTCAGCAATTCGGCAGCACCACCACGAAGATACGACTTCTCGGTGGGCTTATCTTGCCCATCAGTGGTAATTTTAAAGTTATCACCTTGGCCTTCAATCTTTTTAATTTCGCCCTTGTTAGCGCGTTCGATCACGTTGGCGATTGCCACTTCCTTTAGGTTCTCCTGTGGAGTAGTCAGTGCAATCACTGTCAGTGTCGATACGACCAAAATTGCCCAGAATAATCCGAGCCGAAGCATATTGCCCATTCGTTTGCCGTTTGCAGGTTTTTTCGCAGCCATTATTGTTGAATACCGTCCTTTCTAGTTGAGCCGGGGGCTAAGAGTAATCATTCAAAGTCACTCCTACAAATATAGCAGTTATAAGGGGTATTTGACAATGAATTCACGTTTCGTGAAGCCGACGCGTATCCCTGCCCCCGCCTCATACGTCGATCCAGGTCGAGCCGCTTTGATTGCGTACAGCAACCGTACGCGCTGCGGACGCGTTAATGCCAGTGAATATTCCGCGAGCTTATGGCGTAACAGTTCAATGGCACACCGGTCGTCAATCATCGTCATGAAGTATCGCGAATCGGTCGCAAGCCCTAACGCCTCGCCATCAATCAGACGGGCAAGTTCACGTTGATTGGCCCACAAATCCAAAAACTGATGTTTCTGGTCATCCGACATACCACCTAGACGGCGTCGGATTCGGTTGCGCAGATATGTCTCAGTCTGATTCGTTGCGTCCTGTACCCATTCTAAGTTTTCTTGTAGTGCATAATCGTACAGTTCCTGCTTGCCATGACCCAACAGTGGTCGATTAACGGTCAGGTCACCTAGCACCGCCAGTCCTCTCCAGCCGGTCCCCCGTATAAGATTGATCGCGATGGTTTCGATGATATCGTCTTTATGATGCGCGGTCACAATCGTTGCCGACTCAGCTTCGGCAAGCTCGCGCAAGAACGTATACCGCCTGATGCGCGCCTGCTCTTCGCTCGCATTCGGCCCAAGTTCTTCACGACGAGTTTCATAGCGAATGCCGTAACGGCGAGCAAGTCCCGCTACGAACGACGCGTCATCCGCTGATTCCTGCCGGATTCCATGATCAAAATGAGCAACAACCAACTCATGCTCATCAGCTTTCACGAGCATATCAAGCAAGACCACCGAGTCCACCCCACCACTCACCGCTACGATGTATTTCATGTCAGCTCATCAGTCCATACAGCTTCACGCCGACCCATATGCCGAAAAATCCACCAACCATGCCACCTAAAATACTCCACCCACTAAATAAGTCATGGTCTCCGAAGAGCATCGGAGCGTATGAGCCGACGATTCCAAATATCGTCGCACTTACTAGGACTACTTGTTTCATGTGTACAGTATACAGCGCCATGGGAGGCCATACCGAGCGGCTTATCACATATACCGGGTTGATCCGAATGGAATCTTCTCTTTCACCATATGCGTCGTTAACGTATCCGCCGAGTGAATGACGCGCTTACCATAGCGAGCATTCAGCTCGTCAAGGGCATTCGTGACCGCTCGGTCATTCGCCAAATCGTCACCGAACAAATGCAGCTGCGAATCATCCGGCTCGCTCAACTCGTAGCAGCTCACACCAATCTCTTTCACGAATACCGGTGCCGATTCAAACAACTTTTTGGCCTGCTCATAAATGGCCTGGTTCGAGTAGAACGGAGCCGCCGCCATAGAGCGAGCGTGCCAGTACGTACCACCCCAGCCCCGTCCGGTGTCAGTGTAGCTGCGGGCGTGGACCGATACACCGCGAGCCACCAAGCCTTGCGAGCGCACTTTAGCTCCCGTCTCTTCACACAAATGATGAAGCCGCTGAAGCACCTGGGCACGCGGCATCTTATACGCGTCCAGTACGTATTGCCGGCCAGCCGTACGAAGAGGGAAGTCACGCTTATCAACTTCCCATCCGCGTAAACGTTGGTGCCATTCCAAACCAACGACGCTCTTGAAGACTATCTTTTTCAACGTCACCGGGTCGGCGTCTAAAAATTGCAGCGGCGTATAGATACCGACTGCATTCAGACGCTTTTCAAATCGTTCAGCAATACCCGTCAGGTCGGTCAATTCGAGCCTAGACAACACACTCCGCAGATTTTCATGCGTAATCACATCCAGTCCATTCGGTTTATTTAGCGAAGCCGCTGTTTTAGCCAGAAACCGATTAGTAGAGATACCAACGTTGCAGTTCATGGCACACCCCACCTCACTCCAGAGCCGCTGTTTTATCTCATGTCCAATGTCAGTCAAATCACGTCCGGCCATCGCTGCCGTACTGTCACTAAAATCAATCACGCCCTCGTCGATACTCTTCATGCGAACGTGGGCCGAATAGTCCTGCATAATTGCCATCAGCTTGTGGTAAATGTATTTATATTTCGCCGGGTCGCTCTCTAGCCACACCAAATCCGGGCACAGCTTCTTCGCCTCTTTGACCGACATTCCTAGTGTCACTCCCATTGCCTTGGCCTCGTAGCTGCAGGTAATAATCATCGTATTTTCCGTACGGCGGTTCACAATCGCAACCGGACGACCCCGCAGACGCGGCCTGGCTTGCTGTTCAACGGTCGCAAAACAGCTATTCAGGTCGATATGCATGACCATCGGCTGCGCCTGGTTCAGCTCGCGCTTCATGACCGATCACCTTCCATGGTTAGTCGCCAGGTCAACCGTTCCGAGTCAAACTCAAGCCGATAGTCAGCCCCGCCATCGGTTACATCGAACATATGGACCGTTCGTTTGCCCTGAACCGTCGGGTGTCGTAAACCTATTTCAGTAACTTCTATCACCCGCCCACTAGCGCGCCGGAATTTTACCGGAATGCAAGGGTTCAAGCCGGTGCCGAACGTCGCCACCACGTCGACCCGTTCGTCCAAAAAAGTTTCATCATTGTTCGTAAGTTGCTCACCATTCATTCGAATAATTCTCCAAAATTAGTTTGAAGAAACGTTTCAGGTTGTTCGCCCGTCACTACTGCCCGTTTCGTAGCAGTGTGCCGAAGACGATATGAATGATTCGCACCGGAGGGACGCTTTACCCGTGAGGGTCAGTGAGTATCGCGAGGAAGTACTTCTATTATGCTACTCGCTCAGCTTTCGAGCAAGTACGCTCGGCATAGCACAAGGGATATGATGACCGGTCGGCACGGTTTCAACGGCGACCGTCGGACTCAGCGAAATATTATGAAGAATATTATCAAGGTAGACCTTACGGTCTTCTAAGCCAGATAAAATCAGTGTTTCTACCCTCACCAGGTTCAGGTCAATATCGGCACGGGCGTCGGCAATGACGCGCTGAAACGAACGAATACGGCTCAGTGGGCTGTGTTCAAAAAAGTACGAGTTCTCTTTCAAGCGGCGTATCGTACTGCGCGAGAGTAGTCGCAGCCGAAACAATGCCTTGAAAATACTCCAGGCGAACCGGTGCGTATAGGGTTGCAGTCCGTACCGATATGCAAAACTAGTACCGCCAATTTCTTCGCGAACCTGACGTTTTCCTAGCATGACCGGCATATTAACCAGCACCAACTTACCCACTTTATCCTTATTAAGTCGTGCGTACCGCAGTGCAATCAACGAGCCCATTGAATGGCCGACCAGTGTAAAACCGTCAGAAATCCCAAGCTGTTTCAATGTCGCATCGATACTGGCAATATGCGCATCGTAATCGTACCGGCTTTTGCGCGGCTTCGGCGATGCGCCAAAGCCCAGCAAGTCCAATGCGACCACCGTATGATCGGCCTCTGAGATATCAGCCACCCGCCTCCAGTATTCAGACGACGAAAGAAACCCATGCAACAAAACGACCACCGGACCCCTGCCGCGAACGGTAGAGGCCAAGAGCGGGGGATTGCTCAGCGCGGTGGACGTAGTCATTATTGAATCTTTGTATCTTCGATTTTCTTGTCTTTATCGTAAACGATTACTGTAATCGCATAGTCGTGATTGTAGTTGTCGTGGAATTCAAGTTTTCCAATCTCTTTAAACTGCACAAGGTAGCCTTCGTCGGCCTTAATAATACCCGAGTCAAGCGGTGAATCGGTTGCACCATGTTCTTCACCATGAACGGCGTCGGCATATTCATCGTGGCCGTGGTCTGCCGTTGGCTTACCTTGAATAATCTGGTGTTCGCTGCCATCTTTACTATTGAATTGCACGTAGTCGCCGACGTTGATCAATAAATCAACCGGCTTCGTCTGGTCTTTTGTCAACGAGACTTGATGGGGATTTTCCTTCGATCCAAGCGTCGAATCGTCAGTAACGTTCGATGTAGTGTTACTCACAGCCGACTCCTCATTACCGCTACGAATGGCAATCACTGCCGCGAAGCTGATAATTGCGACGAGTACGCCGCCGGCTACGATTGGTCCTAATTTCTTGAGCGTATCTTTATTCGACGACATTGATCATTCCTTTCATGTATGGGTGTGGTTCACACAAGTAGTTTGTCATTCCTGCTTTCATGAAGGTGTAGCTGTAGCTTTCGCCTTTAGCAAGTAGTTCACTGCCCAGGCCTTCTTCCCCTTCACCATCAATCACGACGTTGTGACGGGCGCTATCCACGTTCGTCCAGGTGACTTTCGTCCCAACTTTGATTGTAATATTGGCTTTTTCAAAATCGAAATCTTTAATATCCATGGTGACTTCTTTTTGTGAGGTCAAGTCTTGCTCACTGGTACTCATGCTATTAGACGAGCCCTTGTCGCTCTTACCCATGTCGCTCATGCCTGTCATAGCTGAGTCTGGGTCTTTGCCAAGTTGCATCGCTACGGCTACTCCGCCAACCGCTAGGACAACGAGAACGACCACGACAATGATTGATTTGTTCATACTGTTCGCTCCTTATTCTTGATAGTTCTTATTGTACTATTTTTACATGCCCTGTTCTGATTGGGAGGTGCCACACAGATGCGTGGCACCTCCTTATTCAGACGTAACTCAGAGGTGTATTAAAACTTCTCTGGGTTTTGCTTTACGATCGCACCAGATAGCGTGTCAGCAATCTTGGTAGTGATCTGTGTACGAGCACGGTCCTGTGCGTCGTATGATCCTGCGAAGTCACCAGCACCGTGCTTGTCGACTGCTTCTTTAAGAAGTGTGACGTGCTCAGTGATAAGCTGTGAAACCGCTTCTTTTGGAAGGTTAGGGTTAGCGTCGCTCAGGAATGTAGAGATTGCTTCTACGTAACCGTTAAGGTTCTGAACGGCTTTGTCCATACCAGCCATGTCACCGCCCTTGGCAGCAACTGTGTAGTCAACGAAGAAACCGATGTGGCTCGCCCAAATTTCTTTGAACTGCGCACCGGCTTCGTCACCGTATACGCTTGCGATAGCAGCAGTCAATTCGTCAGTGTTCTTACCAAGTGCACCAGCGGCAGCTTCAAATGATGGGTCACCATCAAAGCCTGCGCGGGTAGCAGCACTGGCAAGGTCAACGTGCTCTGCTTCTAGGTTATTAAGAGTCGCACGAAGGTCAGATGCCTTCATAGTCGTCGCGCTGCCATCTGCAGTCGACGCCTTCGATTCGTTTTCTTGGTTCATGTTAGATACTGCGTAACCAACACCACCACCTACGGCAAGGCCGAGTACGAGGGTAACGATTGCTACAACTGCTTTACTTGTGTGAGATTCCATCTGAATCCTCCTTATTATGTGATTGATTGCTGCCAAATTCGTAAAGCTATCTTATTTATGATTAACTTTACAAACTTAACTATCTTATATAGTATTATATATGTAATGCCTAAGTCAACAGAATTTTCAGAGATCGACATTTCCCAGATTGCAACCTATCAATCAGGTATTGCTCAGGCGTCTGCTCACCGCGTAATTAACCGCCTGGTGTCTGATTATTTACTCCAGCACGGCCTGACTGCAATGCAGTGGTTCGCGATTGGAACAATCTATGACGCCGGCGATCGAGGTATTCGACTATCTGACCTTACCCGAAAGCTATCAACCACGCTGCCTTATGTAACAAATATGGTGGCCCTGCTTGAAAGCAAAGGCACGGTTCGTAAAGTGGCACACGCGGGCGATTCACGTATCAAACTGGTTTCGGTTTCTCCGAAATATAAAAGGACTGTTGAAAGCATTGAACGGGAACTGCGTGAACACATGAGAGCCAATCTGTATCAAACCGATGGCATTTCACGCGAAGAACTTCAGTCTTATATATCCGTCCTGTACAAGATAGTACGGCAGTCGTCGTTATAACGACTGTAATTTATCTTACACTAAGTTGATTTTAAGCCGCATGTGTTCTCAGCTAATACTAAGCATTAGGGTGAATACTAGGTAGATAACTAAAGGAGGTTGTCTATGGGGTTTAAACAAGTAGCGACGGCGTTGACCGTCGGTGTAATGGCAGTCGTGGCGTTACCGTCGTTGGCGGCAGCGGCGTCAAGTACACAGGTAATCATACAAGAAGATGTGGCCCGGCAACCAGAAAACTCAACACCGACGAAAAACTGGGTCGAATATTTTCGCACAGCTGTAAGTGAAGCCAGTTTCCGGGTTGGCCCAAGCGAACCACCCCTTAATACGGGGAGTATGGAGCTCACAACGCCAACTGGCGGCGATAAGATAACCGTATTCAATTTTGATCACGTCGGTACTGAATTAAGCGATATCGATGCGATGAAGTACAGCACGTACCGAAGCGCTGGCAGTGCTCAGCAGGACGCAGCTATCAATATCCAAGTAGATTTTAACGGGGCTGCCGTAGGCGGCTTTACGACCTTGGTCTTTGAACCGGTCTATAACACCGACCAAGGTGCGGTAACTTCTGGCGCATGGCAAGACTGGGATGCCTACAATGGAGGCAATGCGATCTGGTGGTCGAGTAACCCAATTCCATCTGCGCCAAACAGAGATACTTTCGTATCATGGGACACGATAATGTCAGCGAACCCTGGTGCTACCATCTTAGGTGGCTACGGTGTTAATCAAGGCAGTGGCAACCCAGGTCTGACTACGGCAGTCGATGCTCTGGCGCTCGGTGTTTCAGGCGACACAGTCACCTATGACTTCGAGGCTCAGCGTGTAGCAGCGACCAGCAAGGACCAGTGTAAGAACGAGGGTTATAAAAACTTCTCAACTGAGTACAAAAACCAGGGTGATTGTGTCAGTGCAATCGCAAGCGATGGCAAGGCCAAAGGTAATCCAAAGCCTGCTGAATCCCCTATGGATTCATTTTTACGGGCAATTGGGCTCTAGGGTCATCCGAGGAGATAGTACTAACAGAAGCTGGAATATCGGCTAAAGGCTCCTCCGCTTCAAAAGGGACGCGTGCAAGCACGAGTTTCCTTTTGAGGCTAGGCGCGACCCAGTGACTATCACCAGGCAAGCTGGCGAGTCACTGATTCAACCGCAATCAATACTTACCAAGAAAAAACGACCACACGGGGTGATCGTTTTTTCTTGGTAGCAGCGACTGGAATTGAACCAGTGACCTCAGGCTTATGAGTCCTGCGCTCTAACCAACTGAGCTACGCTGCCAAACTTACTCGGTAAATTGTAGCAAAACTGCACATATATTTCTAGAGGTCGTCGAGGCAGCACCTCGGCTAAAAAGAGGGGATAGGCCTACAGCGTTATGACTGTGAGGCTTTACTACACCGTTCAACAAATTGTATATATTATTTAACCTACTAGTTGAATGATATTCAATTTGTCCTGCTGCTAGATTTGTAATGTATTTCACATGCAAAAACAGTCTTAAGCGTATACTCGTTACAACAGCTTTACACATACAGCTGCAAGCATCTTATCTAAAGGAGATCACATGCCACAAGAAACACGAACGACTACTACTTCCGAAGAACCGGTACGAACCACGAACGAACCAGTCCGAACGCAAGAAGTCACTACTGCTAAAGCGTCAACCGGCACACTCGCGAAACGAATCGTCTACTACATCGGTGGCTTTATCATGGCTTTGATTGCGCTTCGATTCTTATTCTTACTACTGGGCGCTAACCGTGGCAGCGGATTCGTAGATTTCTTATACGGCTTCAGTGGCATTTTCGTAGCACCGTTCGCGGGGATATTCGGAGAGCCGACATTCGGGGTATCATACGTCGAAGTTAGTTCTATCGTCGCCATCGTTGTCTATGCGTTACTAATGGTTGGCATCGGTAAGCTGTTTACACTTAACCGCCCGGTTAACTAATTTTAGTTAACCGTTCAACTTCTTTTTCGTTAAAGTTCTACGTCAGTTAACAGCGCAAGCTTTGATGTAACGAAGCCACTTAATTGGTCTGAGCTACGGCTCTGGTTCCAGCTTGCGTTGTTTGGGTTGTATGTTGTTGTTTCCATGTCCTGGGTTCCTTGTGCGTTTGTTTGTTTTATTTGCTTGTAACCTTATTTAAGCATAAACTTTAACAAAAAGCAATACCTATTTACCAGTTTATGCCTGGTTCTTTGCGTTTACAGATACGCTTATGGTATAAATAATCTAGGATTCTCTCTAAAACTAACACTATGAACATACTCGATTCGCTTCTAATTATCGCCGTAGCTGCGTTAATTCATGCCAGTTTTCAACTGAGTGTCAGCATGCTGACACTGCTTTCGAGTCATGCCATCGGTGCTAAACGTTCCCATGCACGACTTCTTGGCTTAACCGGTGCGTTTACATCAGGCGTCTTTGTCATGACGGTACTGCTGCTATCAACGACGGCACTATTCATACAGCTCACCGTTACAAGCTCGAACACGGTACTCGCCTGGATAACCGCCTGCGGCTTACTATTCGGACTCGGGGCTGCCGTATGGATTTTTTACTACAGAAGAGAGCAGGGGACTACCCTCTGGATCCCCCGCGGCATGGCCCGTTACTTGTCAGACCGTACAAAAGCCACCAAACAAACCAGCGAAGCATTTGGCCTGGGTATTTCGAGCGTACTGGCTGAACTGTTGTTTATATTCGCCCCCGTATTAATTACTGCGCTCGTGCTTTCTGGACTTGAACCGGTCTGGCAACTAGCCGGTATTACCCTGTACGCTTCCCTGTCGCTCTTCCCTCTTCTTTTAGTCAACGGACTGATAGGAAGCGGCCACAAAATCAGTCATATTCAGCGTTGGCGCGAAGATAACAAACGGTTCTTACAGTTCGTCGCAGGCAGCGGATTGGTCGTGCTTGGGTTTTATGTCTACGTCGACCAAGTTATCACCCCAACGGTTATGGCTGCTGCGGGGGGTGTCTAAGATGTCGGAACCACGACCACTTATCGACGTCGTCAAGCGCAGGGGCACACGAACCACCGAACGGTTTGATACGTCAAAGCTTCACGCAAGCGTACTCGCCGCCTGCCTGAGCGTCAGAAGTCCTCAGGGAATGGCCGAATCTGCAGCCGAGTCGGTGTGCACGGTAGTGATCGAATGGTGTCAAACCAGACCCGAAATAACATCCGACGACCTGCGCCGAGTCGCAGCCGACCACCTGCACCGTATTCACCCGGAAGCCGCCTATCTATATAAACACCACCGCTTGGTACTGTAAGGAGAACACGAAATTATGGCTAAAAAAGTACAGTTTGACTTCGACCTTATCGTCATCGGCAGTGGCGCAGGCGGCAGTGCCGGTGCCAGCATTGCCGCTCGCAGCGGTAAACGTGTCGCTATCGTCGAAGCCGACACATTCGGTGGCGACAGCCCTAACTGGAGCGACGTCCCTACCAAGGCGCTGCTACACGCCGCACAGCTATACGACGAAGCTCGTCAGGGCGCCCGTTTTGGCTTGCGTTCGGGAACGCTCGGCTACAACTACCCTTCCCTTCGCGCCTGGAAAGACCTGGCCGTCAAGCGGACCGGTGCCGGCGGAAACCGCAAGTTCTACGAAAACGAAGGTATCGCGACCTTCAATTCCCCAGCCCACTTTTTAAGCCCGAACGAAATTAGTATCAACCGTCGCCACTTGTCAGCTGAAAGCTTTATCATCGCCACCGGTTCGCACTGGGTCACCCCAGACGTACAAGGCCTCGGCGATGCCGGCTACCTGACTCCGCGAACCCTACTGCAGTCCGTTCGACCGCCAAAGAGCCTATTTATTATTGGTGGTGGTACCGTTGGTGTCGAGATTGCTCAGATGATGGCCATATTTGGTACCAAGGTATATATTGCCGATGTCGCCGCCCGTCTCTTGCCAAAAGAAGACGAAGAGGTCGGAACGCTCATGGAGCGACTGCTGGTTGAAAACAAAGGCGCTACCGTCCTAACCCAAACCCGCATCTTAAGCGCCAGCCGCCAGGCCCTGCGCAAAAAAGTCACCTACACCCGTGGTGGTGTTGAAAAAACGGTCCAAGTCGACGAGATTTTAGTCGCCACCGGCCGCCGTCCAAACGTCGACTTAGGTCTCGAGAACGCTAGTGTCACCTACACACCCAAAGGTATTGAAGTCAACCAGCACCTGCAAACAAGTTCCCGCCATATCTATGCCGCCGGTGACGTACTGGGGCACGACAGCCACACTCACACGGCCCTTCTTGAAAGTCGCGTTGCCGCCCATAACCTGCTGCACAAGCAAAAGATTTCACCCGACTACACCGCCTCGCCTCGCCTGACTTTCAGCCACCCCGGCGTGGCGTCGGTCGGATTGAGCGAAGACGACTGTATCAAACGTGACCTGACGATTAAAAAGTCTATTGCACCGCTCAATATGGTCGCCCGTTCGAACACCAGCGACTTTCGTGACGGCTTTGTGAAGGTTATCGCCGACAAAAACGGCGTCCTGATTGGCGCGACCATTGTAGCGCCACACGCCGCCGAAATCGTCCATGAGCTTGCGCTTGCGATCAAGTACAAGCTAACAGCTGCCCAGGTCGCTGCGACTCCGCACGCCTTCCTCAGCTGGAGCGAGGCCATTCGTGTGGCTTGTGGACGAATTAAAAGCTGATACGGCTAACTATTGCAGCCTGGGGGCACTAGCATCCCCGCATTCACGGCCATATTTTAGTACAATGATTGAATGAACGACTCGCTCGCTACGTTTGCTGCTTCCCTGCCAATCCATGACTTCAAAGCTGAAATAACGACTTCTGTCGATTCCAACCAAGTAACAATCATCACTGCCGAAACCGGAGCTGGCAAAAGCACGCAGGTACCGCAGTACCTTGCCGAGCACGGTTACACCAAGGTCATCGTCACGCAGCCACGCATCCTGGCTGCTCGCAACCTATCCGAGCGAGTTCGCCAAGAATGGTCACTTCGCACGATGAGCGACGCAGATGTAGCAGTCGGCTACCGTACGGCTCATGAACGAGACGATTCCCCAACCACCCAGATTCTTTACTGTACCGACGGATTACAGCTCGTCAGGGAAATCGCCGGCGAAGGGACGAAAAAGCAACAAGTGCTTATTCTCGACGAGGTACACGAGTGGAATGAGAATATGGAAGTTCTTATTGCATGGGCAAAAAAGCGATGCGACGAAGACCCGCATTTTAAAGTGGTCATTATGAGCGCTACTATCGACACGGCCCCGTTGGCCCAGTATTTCGGTACTCAAGCAGTCATTGCCGTTCCTGGTCGCAGCTTCCCTGTGCGACGCAGCCAAGGTAGCGACGTGCTGAGCGAAATCGTCGCCAAGCTGCAAGGCCCAGCCTGCAACATGCTGGTATTTCTGCCCGGTAAAGCCGAGATCCAAGAAATAGCCGATGCGCTCGCAAAAAAGCCACAAGCTAGTGGCGTACCTGTCATTCCCCTGCACTCGCAGCTTGAAGCTAGTGTGCAACAACAGGCGTTTGCTCACTCCCCAACAGGTAAGATAATTCTTTCGACCAATATCGCCCAAACGAGTATTACCATTGATGATATCGATGTCGTTATTGATAGTGGCCTTGAACGACGCAGCGAGGTCCGCAGTGGTGTCGAGGGCTTGTTTGTCGCCCAAATCTCTCAAGCCGATTGCTTGCAGCGTGCCGGCCGCGCGGGACGCACAAAGCCAGGTGAATATATTCTTGCCGCGTACGACACCCTGCCCTGTCTGAAATTCGAGGATAGGCCGCAGTACGGAACCCCTGAGATTCTTCGCAAACACATTGACCGGCTCACGCTGCGACTGGCTAACGTTGGTATCGATATTGAAACGCTCGATTTTTACCATGACCCTAGCAACAAAGCTATTGCCCAGGCCAAGCACACGCTTGTTGCGCTCGGAGCAATGCTACCGAACGGTACCGTTACGAAGATTGGCAAAATCATGGAGCGATATCCGGTCGAATCAAGCTACGCCCGCATGCTTGTAGAATCGCTTTCGTATTCAAGTGTTGCCCAGTCAACTCTGGCCGCTATTATCGCCATCCAGGAAGTTGGAGGTATCACGAAGGGTGGCCCGCGCTACACCGGCTGGCAGCGCTATACCCGTCAAAAGAATTCAGACCTACTGGCGCAATACGATGTGTACCTTGCTCTACCAACCATACTTCCCGACGATTACGAGGAGCTTGGCATTATTAGCAAGAACGTCGGCAAGGCCCGCGAGGTGATGCAACGCTTGAACCGTGATTTACAAGGCATCGAGCTGAAGGATGAGTTACTGGCGCCCATATCGGCCACCGATGAGCCTGATTTGCTACGCTGCATCGTAGCCGGATTAATCGACCAGCTATGGAGCGTCGACGAATACGGCGTCGCCACACACCTTACTAACAAAAAAGTACGCGAACTATCGAGCACCACCGTAGTTCGGCATGCGCCGCTGATTGCCGGTATACCGTTCGACCTAGAGGTTCCCGCACGCGATGGCAATCTACAGACACTCCACTTGGTTCAAGACATCAGCCGAGTAAACACCGATTGGCTGATTGAATTAGCCCCCGACCAGTTTTCGAGCAAGCGCGGCAAAGCGATGTACGATCCGCGCTCTGGTATGTTGATGCTTCGGCAGCAAGTTCGCGCAGGCAAGCAAACGTTCGATGGCACGGGCTTACCCATAACAGACAACACCAAGCAGAATCAGAAGCTGTTCCAGGAATCATTTGCCAAGTGGGCATACGAAAGTCTTGAGCGCGAGCGTACTTCGCTGACTGGCGGGCGCAAGAGCAAGCACATGCCAGACATTCCGTTGCAGCACATCCTGTCAAAAGTCGCTATGCACGCCGGCGGTATCATTAATCTTGAAAGTCTCCCGAAGAACAGACGAATGCAGCTTCTAGAACTGGCTAAACTCGCTACGTATCTTGGAGCGGATTATATAAACCAATTGAACGCCCAAAAACAGCATAGTCACGGCAATGGCAGGCACAACGCCCATCGTGGATGGAAACCGGCGCATAAGCGCGGGAATGTGAAGGGGCGACGGGGACGGTAGGAAGTAAAACGCCAGAGCAGCCGTAGTGGCGTAGGCCCTACCTACATCCGTAGAGTAGCTTAAGATATGTCATAAAATTCAAATGCCTTTTTCCAATGTCCCGTAACGGAAGATACATACTCGCTATATAGCGTAGCTGCGTATGACAGCAGCAAATCCAGTTTCAATGATTCTAAACTTCCGTACCCCAGGTAAAACATAACAGGCAACGTCATGAAGCCAACCTTGCCTCTTTCGTGCGTTAACCGGCGACCAGCCCTCATTCTCTCGACCCAATTTCTAGCAATCTCGATAGGTATGCCAGTAAGCTTGGTGTACTCCTCTAAGCTTAAATCTATTAAATCATCCCTCAACAGCTCATCTTGAACGTTAATATCCAACCATACTAGATTATACGAAAATGCCCAAAGACCAAAAGCCATCTCGGTATCCACATCATCTGGGTTTACCTGATTCTGCTCCACCTTGTTAGCTTCATTGACCGCAAACTTCATCAGGGTAACATTTGACTTCACATCTGCTATAAGAGCTTTGGTAGTATGGTGTGCAGCGTCTCTTCTGCTCATAGTCTCTTTCATTGATTGCAACCTCACATTCTTATTTTAGATAGCTTTAGGCAATTAAAGGGATTATACTACATTGCATTTAAGGTATTCCCTACTCTTACGAGGTGTTTGGATATTTTTTTGAAAGAATTGTTATAAAATAAAGACGTAAGAACTAATAGGAAGGAAATGTACCACCTATGTGGTTTTTACGTGTTACGTTCAAGATAATAATTACAATCAACAATTAACCTCTAAACCCCCCTGAGCTACAAGTCAGGGGGTTTATTCTTATAATTATTTGGTTGAATGAAAATTTCTAGAATCTAAGCAACTGCGGTGACAAGTTCACTTCTTGCAGATAACGATGTAAACGCATCAAAGAATAGTTCTTTCTCTAGCGCAATTCTTTCAATATTTTGAATCTCAGCACTAGAATCATCGTCTTTATTAAGTGCATGCATCACAGGCTTAAGTTCCTTATTGTGCTCAAGAAAATTATTCTGGAAATATTCTACGAACATTCCTTTTACCTGGGATTTTTTATCAACAAATAAATTAATCTCATCATTTACCTGGAAGAGGAAATATCCTTTAGGTATTTTTTTGACTCCGAAGTAGAGCTGATCTACGTCAGCATCATATTCCAGTGTCCATTCACCAGACATAGCTTGAATATCCTTCAGTTGAGTAAGGATTTTCATCTTATCCAGTTTTAGTTCGGTCGCCACGTTATTCTCCTCGTTACTACTTATTATAGTACGTTGGTACAAGATTGTATTTTAATTCTTGCACATGATCTACTTTGAAAGCGGTCTTGATAATGCAATGTGGATCAATCTCGTCAAGTCGGTTGGTTTCACGCACGACTACTTTAATATACTTTATTATATCACGAAACCTGAATAATTCAAGATAATAACATATAGTGTTGTCTTGGTTTCCTTTTATTGTAAGTGTTGGTTTTTCTAGAGCCATGGTAATTTGCCCGGGACAGAACTGCTTTTGTCTCAGCTCTGGGTGTTTGTCCTTATGCTTATCATAGTTCTTCTTTTCTAACCTGACAATAGTCCCGAAATAATCGGTTACCTCTAGTATGATATTTCCGTCGGGCGTATATCGCATTATGCGATTATACAACCCCGCTATGGCTAAGCATACTGGTAATGCTTATTATGTGCTGGTGATAGCATCCGGTGTATTCTATGTATCATTCGCTGAAGGATCAGCTCCCGGTGAAGCTTTATTTCATATGGATAGAATCGACTACGCCCGATTGAATTGTAGCTCGTAGTACCCTATGTAAAAAATAGAATTTTGCTCACATTTCTAACATATTTTCATTGTGGTTGCGGGGGTAGGAATATCGGCCTTGAGGCCTCTTCCGCTCGCTTGCCGTTTTAAAAGCGAGCTTTCAAACGACTGCATTTCGCTGCACGAACCTACGACTATTCTTGCTACGCAAAAAGTCGTAGAACCAAAGCTAACACCTGAAAGCCAAAGTAAAATGCCCCAGCAGCCGCTGAGACATTTTACTTGGTTGCGGGGGTAGGATTTGAACCTACGACCTCGTGGTTATGAGCCACGCGAGCTGACCAGACTGCTCCACCCCGCGATATTGCTTCGTTAGTCTAACAGATTAGAGTTAGCGCTGCAAGCTGCGGTAGGCCCCACCGAACAAGAAATTAATCCAGGCTTGGAAGTTACTTTCGGGGACGGCGCGCGGCGTGTCACCGGCGGCTTTCTTTTCGTCAGCGCTCGCCGCCTCGGTGTTCGGCGGAAGAATTAACACCTTTTCGCCCGGGTTTATCAAACCAAGCTTTTCACGCACGGCGAGTTCTTTGTATTCGTCACTCTTAAAATAATTCTGCTCGAACTGGAGTTTCTGCGTTTCAAGCTCGGCAAGACGCAGTTCGCGTTGCTTGTAGTCGATTTCTTTCTGCAAGTCGTAGTTTCGCTCCATCGCCTGCACCGACCCCCACACCCAGCTTGCCGCGACGAATAACCCAATAAGCACCACAAGGTTATTGGTGGTGAAATAATTATGCCGCACGTGATAGTAGGTTCGGCGAAGGGTCGTTCTATTTATATTTTTCATGGCTGTTATGGGCCTGGTTATATGCTTAGTATAGTCCACCCTGGTAGATTTCGCCACAACCCCTTATCCCTACCATGAGAGTACGGTATAATGGCTCAGTGACCACGGGGGCGTAGCTCAGTGGTTAGAGCAGCGGGCTCATAACCTGTTGGTCGCTGGTTCAAACCCAGCCGCCCCCACCATTGTTGAATCTTGAGCATTTAATGCCCGCAGACGCTAAAAGAGAGCTTGTAGTTATACAAGCTCTCTTTTCATTCGAGTAGTAAACTCGGCTAGAAGACTAGCTCTTCTTGCGTGTCGCCAGGAAGATTCCTGCGATACCGGCAATGACTCCAGCTAGACCAACGTATAATGCCGTGTCAGCTGTGCCTTTGGCATCCTTGGCGCTTTGGTCGGCTGCTTTGACCGACTTTGCGTCTTCTGTCTCTGAGACGACTTTGGTGACAGAGAACGGGCCAGATATATCACTCTTTTCAGCATCACCTGCTTTGTCCCATGCAACAACGGTGCCGTCAGCGTACGTCTGATAGGCCTTCCATTGAAGCTCGGTCGCCTTTTCAGGAACCTGTGCGCTAAAGGTAAATTCGTCGCGGAAACCAGCGTTGATGGTTCCGCCGTCCCAGGTAATTGCTTTGACCACAGCGGATTCGCCGGTGCCTTCTTCTTCAACAGAAATTGTCCAACCAGCTTTTTGAGTTGGCGTTACGTAGTTCAGACCATCTGGAATGGCGACTTTAATTTTGGTTACAGCCGTTTCTCTTTCGTTAGGAACACCCGCAGTAAATGTCAAAAATCCAGCCGTTACGACTTCGGCTGGCTTTACAACAACATGCGCCGATGCCGTGTTCGCAAATGTAAAGGCCAACACCCCAAGGGCTACGGCAAACATTTGAATCTTTTGATTACGTATTTTCATTCCTAAATATCTCCATTACTTAACATTGTTAAGTATATAATACACTATTGAAACGTACTTTGAGTAATAATCTTTTTTCGACGGTCGACAGCGAATACGCCGAGCCCAACCAATGCGATTACCCCGACAAACAGAGTGGCCCGGGCGACAGGATAATCGGGCGTAGCTAGGCTGGAAGTTCCTACTCCCCTGGACACTCGCTGCACGTGCTTAAACGTATAGTTTGCTCGCCCGCTGATATTGAGTGTTATATCGTAAACGCCCTTTGACGGAAACACGTACCGAGCGCTCACAGCACCCGCGCCCGAAACCGGCTTAATCGTTGCCGTGCGACCCGAGGCCTGGTCGGTAATCTGAATCTGGACGGTGCTCCCAGCCAACGATTCGTTTTGAAGACTAAAGTTAAGATCCGCGCTGCTACCGGCAACCGGGTCATCGTCGGGAGTAATGTGCAAAACAGCGCCGACTGAATCATTGACGTCGCGGATTAAGACATGGGCCGATACCGGCTGCGCAGTCGTGGCGACCAACAGCGCTAGCAGCGCCCCAACCATCAACTTAGTGCGCATCGCCGCTCTCGTGCGGATGACTCTCGGTATCCATATGCTGCGAGTGAACATCCCGGTAGTTTTCTACCGCTAGTGGTATTGATGCAATCAGGCCAATCCATACCAGCCAGAGGCCAGCGAACAACGAGTAGAAGACACGCTTGTTCGCGAGTGACGTATGCTTACGCGCCAGTATTGTTACGAGACGGAACATCTCTAGACCACTCAACACGACAAGTGCGACAAAGGCCACCAGCTGAATACCGCCGTAGCCAACGTGCGTGCCAAGACTCCAAATGTGAAGAACGGCCAAAATTCCGCCCACATACACCAGTCTATGCAGCCACTTCCAGCGCCGAAACGTCATAAACTTTATGACGCCGTCGAACGAGGTGGCGGCCATAAGCAACAGCACAACGACGCCGAATAGTCCGGCCAAAAGCGACCATTGAAACAGCGGAGAAAGCCCACCCACACCCCGAAATCCGCCAAGCTGGCCCCACAGTGCAACCGCTGCGTGCAGAACTGCAAAGTAGGCTGCCGAGACCCCAATCGCACGACGGGCAAACTCAATATGCTTCGTGCGCTGCTTGCCAATGACATACCCGATAGGTGAAATAATCAGCGCTGTGTACCAGTAAAATATACAAAGCAGGCCATAAAACTGCTGCGTTCGAATGTAAAATAGCTGATCACTGCTAATAGTCAGTCGAAAAAACGCGACAACGATTATGCTTAATAAAACCGTCGAGACTAGTACGTAGAATCGGGAATTACTCAGAAGACTGTAGGGTTTAGCTGTGGGCATCGTTACTTAACTATACCAAATGGTTCTGGTATTTATTCGCTTGATGGTTCGACGGCGCGCTCCGTCAGTGCATGTCCGATTTTTCGGTCGCTTTGTTCAAACAGTAATCGTACGCCCTTAGTATAGTCGTTACCGAGATTGAGGTAGTCGCCCCACTGCTTAACTCGTTCACTTTGCGGACCACGAAATAGACGGTAGGCTGCGGCTTGCTGCATATCAAGTTCTTGGTTGGTGGTTAACTCGTAATTATCTTTAAGGGTTCGTAGCATGCCAAGAAAGGTTTGTTGCCAGGCTTGGGTAGCTCGTAGCCGTAGATCGACTTCGTCGGTTCGCCAAAATCCAGGCGTCCGTTGCCATCCCAGGAGCGTCTCTAAGTTGTCCTGCTGCGTCCTCAAGTCATCGATTATCACTTGGTGCCTGGCATGCTTGCTCATAAGTGGTTCGGTTTGGGACTTATCAAATTTTTCCTGTTGGCGCTCCGGGTGTGACAATCGATTTGCGGCGACTGTTTTTGCACCGGTGCTAGCGACGAATGCCTTTTGGTTTCGAATAATCGCTTCGTGATACTCCGGGCTGAGTGCCAGTCCGTTCACCTCATATTTACCCGAGGGCCTGTACAGGCCTGCGCGCAAGGTCGTACTTTCGGTACGTTGCCAGGCTTCAGGTGAAAGACGTTCGAATTGCGGGACATCAAAGTCTTTTCCCAGTAGGGCTGGTGCGCTGCCAAATGCCCGGTGCTGGTCTGGGTCAAACCGCGGCACGGTTTCTTGTTCGTCCTGTATTTCGATTGGTAATTCCTCACCTGGTTGGCCAGGAAACTTATCCCTCATCGAAGGCATGACTAGCCTTTTTTGCAGCCTGGACAGCTGGGATTACTACACTTACCACAGATAACCGAGCCGTACTTTTCGTTAACAGCAGCGTGTTCGGCGGCGTCGATTAATGCCTGAATGTCGCGTGGATCGCGAGAAAGCGCTTCACTCACCTGGCGGCCTGATTCTTTATGGCTTTCAAGTGAATCATAGTCAACCGGTATACCTAAGCCTAAAGCGTCTTCAGGGCTAAACCCTTCAACTGAGTCGTCAAGGTTTTCATCAGTGTAACCGGTATAGGGAACATGGTGTTCGCCAGCTGAATATGTCATATATTCATATTACCATAAAAGGTATATAAAGTCAATCTACTCCCAACGGAAGACACGGAAGGCAACGATGTAAATAACTACCAGCCAAATAGCCGTTAGACCTAGTTCGGGGCCGATTTCGAACAATGTACGGCCTTCAGTAATCACAAAACGCAGTGCATCGACGATTGGGGTCAGAGGCAGAAGTCCCGATATGCCCTGCAGCCAGTCCGGCATAAGGAACCGCGGGAAGAAGGTGCCCGACAAAAACATCATCGGAAAGCTAATTAGATTGCCCAGTGGAGCCGCCTGGTTTTCGTTCTTAGCCCAGCCACCGACAGCCAGCCCAATGCCAAACATCGTTGCCGTGCCGAGCAGCACCACAGCAAGAAGGCTTAGGTAGTCACCGCGCATATTAAGATCGAAGAACGTCAACGCTACGGCAAACATAATACCAACCGACAAGACTCCTACGAACATTTGCGACAACACGTTCGCCAGGAAGAACTGCCATACCCTTAGTGTCGTCGTATGGTAGCGGCGCATAATCCCCTGCTGCTTCATGCGCGGGAACACACTGGTCGGTCCGAAGATGCCAAGGCTGAGTATTGAAAACCCGACCAAGCCAGCGAAGGTGTAGTCAAACTGATCCAGGCCGGCTTCACGGGTAGTCGTCAGCTTCGCCGAGAAGGGAGTCGGTGACTGCGTGATATCTTTATTGATTCCGTTGAAAATGCCGTCAAGCACCGATTTTAGCGTTGAACCGGCTTGCACTGAGTTCTGGTCGACGATGACTTCTGCTTCGCCACTTGGGAACTGCTGGTCACCTTGCGGTTCTCCGAAGCTTTCCGGTAGCTTAATAATGGCATCGACTTCACCGCGCGACATGCGCTCGCGGGCATCGGCTTCGGTTGTAATGGTCTTGTCGACTTTTATCAACTCGTCTTGTTGTGCCGCCTTCAAAAAGTTAGTCGTAAATTCGTTGTCCGCCTGACTTAAGAGCGCGACGCTAAACGAAGGTGCGTCTTCGTTACCAAAGATGCCCCCGAATACGAAGAGGAAAATGAGTGGGAATACGAAAATGAAAAAGATAGCCGTCTTGTCACGGAAGGACCGTTTGATGTCGATAAATGCGAAAGTTAGAACAGAGCGAAATTTGTTCATACTAATCCCTCAAGGCCTTTCCAGTGAGGTCGATAAATACATCTTCAAGGTTTGCCTGCTGGACCTGCTGCTCTTTTTTAAAGCCTTTTTTCAGAAGTGCCTGTATAAGGTTTTTCGGGGTATCGAGCGCAACAATCTTACCGTTGTCCATCACGGCAATTCGATCGCACAGTAGCTCGGCCTCGTCCATGTAGTGCGTCGTAAGGACAACCGTGACACCGCGCTGCTTGATTCGCTTGACGAGCTCCCAAAGGTTGCGGCGGGCCTGTGGGTCCAGGCCGGTCGTCGGTTCGTCTAAAAAGAATACCTTTGGTTCGTGGACCAAAGCGGCCGCAATGCTGAATCGCTGCCGCTGGCCACCCGATAGTTGCTCGGCGTAACTGCTGGCCTTGTCTTCGAGCTGCACGTCAGCCAGGTGCTTCTTGGTGTCTACCTTTAACCCGTAGGCGCTCGAAAACAATTCGAGCAGTTCGGTCAGCTTGGTCTTGTCCTGAAAGCTAGGACTTTGCGGCTGCACCCCAATGATCCCCCGCACGTCGTAGGGACGCTTGGCGACATCAATGCCACCTATCGAGGCTCTACCGCCATCAATCGGGCGTAAGGCCTCGAGCATCTCGAGGGTTGTTGTCTTGCCCGCCCCGTTCGGGCCCAGGATTCCAAACACCTCACCGGGCATGACGCTAAAGCTGACGCCATCGACGACATTCTTCTTGCCGTACGTCTTCGTAAGATTCTCAGCTACTACCATCGCCTTCATTTGAGTTCATTATACAGGTTGGAGTACACGACGAGAACTCCAAAACAACAAAAAACCTCGCCGATGAGGGAGGGGCTACTGCGGGCCACAACCCTCGTCGTTATGCGAGGCAATTTTGGCACCTGTTTGTTTGATACTACTGTAGCACCATTGCCGCTTATGTTTCAATGGTAATTTTTACCTTTGAAACAATCGTTGCTTGCAAGAGGTGCAGCTCGAAACAAGCTTCGTATTCAAGAGGTCTGCTATCAAAAAACCGCCCTAGGCGGGCGGTTTTTCATTGATGTTCAAATTAGTCTTTTTTCTTAGAGACAGTCAAGAAACCATTGCGTGGGTTTTCTTTGACGATGCGGTCTTCAGGAAGATCTACTGGCTGACCCTTTGCGTTCTTCTCTACTTTTGCAAAGAAATAGATTGTTTGTGGTTTACCACCACGAAGTGTTACTTCGGTGTTGTGTAAGTAGTATGTGATGCCCTTCGAGTTTGTGTGCTTGTAAGCCATTGGTTCTTATACCTCCTGTTAATTTCTTACAAGGCTAGCGTACGCCTAAGGGGTGGCCTCTGTCAACACCTACACACTACTGTAATGTCGATGAAGCAGTCCCCGTAGCACCAAGATTCCGATCAGCCTAACGACGATAATAAGCACGATAAATAAACAGATAGCGACGCTGAAGCCCGCGAAATCGGCTGACCACAGAGGACTTGAGAAGTCATGACGATAGAGGCTTGGGCTCGGAAGATTTGCTTTATCAGGGGCATTCACCCCTGATGGGAACTTCGCTAGCTCGGCGGCGAAGCACTGCACATAGGCCTGCGAATATCCACCGTGCTGCGCCCGACACACCTGGTCCGCTTGGACGTTAATATTATCGCCGGCGTCCCGGGAGCTCGCTGCCGCAATACTATTCTGGGTGTCGCGATCGTACTGTGCCTCAAGATATAACGTTCCGCTACTTGCGTTCATATGGGCCGACGAATACCGCTGCAAATCGAACAGTCGGGCGCGGATGACCTCTGGGTCACCTTGTTTGTCTGCATTCAGCACGGCCGTTCGCCGTTCAATCATGCCGATATTGTTAAGACGCAAGAAGGTTGCGGCAATCACGCCGACGAGAATCAATAGCAAAACAAGCTGCCATGTCCGTATGCGTTGCAGCCAACCGATTCCTTGTCTGATGCGTCGTTTATCCGCCACCGTTAGACGTTCCTCACCCCTTTATAAACTGGTATCAGTATAGCATGGGGAGCGTGAGCGAAATGGACGTTCTTGTCATTTCCGAGTCGACGAACTGGCCCACGAATGGCAGCGACGTATCGTATGCGAGCTAACGACGGTAGAGTGGGAACTTTGCCGAGGTAATCAACAGCGTAACGAATGCCGCGACAAGGAAGAAGACCTGTATGGAAGCCGCCGCGTCAAGGACAAGCAGCAGCCCAGCTAACACGAGCGCGGCGATCATGGCGCCGAAGTTACCGGCCATTTCGATAATAAACAGATACTCAATTCGTTTTCCGCTGCGGTCAGCTAAGTCGAACATACCTCGCATGAATGGCATACTGTACCCTGCCGTGGCCGCTTCGTTAAAGGCGTTAGCCAGTACGACTCCTACCGGGGTAGTCACGAACATACGAACCACGTGTACCACGCTGTTCAATCTGGTGGCATAGCGAAGTAGCTCACCACCCTTTCTGTGGTCAATCAGTCGTCCAAACCCGTACGAAGCAAGCAGTGCGATAAATAGCGTCACCGAGGTCACGACACCGATTTCTGCATATACCCGGTCGGTACCGCTGACGAAAACGACCAACACCAGAAATAACGACCAGGCGGTTCCGGTCACGAACACGTCAAACCCAAGGGCCGCTTGTGCGACAAATGAGCGGGCAGTCATACGCCATGGATAGCGCCGAAAGTTAAGTCCTTTTTGCAGCTTTATGGGTTCAGCGGTCAGTAGCAACGGAACGGCTGAAAGCATAAAGAAGACGGCGGCGATTACCATAATACTCTCGGGTCCGAACAAGTACGCCGTGAAGCCTCCGATTACCGGGCTACTGCCTGCGGCGATCTTTTCAACGATATTCATATAGCCAAGCTCCTTGCCGGCATGCTGCACGTTTTTCACCTTTGAAAAGTCAACCAGATACGCCAGGTCATTCATAGAACCCGAAAACGCCTGCAAAACCAACCAGGCCGCCAGCGCTGCCGCACCATACACCGGGTCGGTCACGAACGGTAAGGCCACCATGGCGATAGAAGATACGATATTACTGACAAGCGTGGCGTGTTTCGGTCCAAACCGAGCAATTAGTAGCGCCCCGGGCCACGAAAACGGCACTTTAAGGCCGTAAAATGCCGCCCAGTAGAGGACGATGAAAAGGACCGAGAATCCTTCTTGGAATAGGTACACCGACGTAAAGGCGCTGACAAGCCTCAGTGCGAATAGCCGTAGCAATCTTGATGCGTACAACTCGGCAACTTCTGAAAACGTCGCATGACGCCAGAAATGGCGCCGTTTCAGCAGGCGATGAATTAATTGGTTAATCATAAATATTGTTTTTGTTGTTTACGTCTTTCGTCCATTATAGCAGGCGCTGAACCCTGTCGCGCTCGGGAAAGAATAATCAAGCTTATTCTTTTCGCTCGCCGCTAAGGTTATACTACAAGCATGAACATTTTCTTCTCTGGTATCGGCGGCGTGGCGTTGGGCCCACTGGCGCAGATTGCCCAAGATGCTGGTCACAGGGTTGTCGGCAGTGACGCTGGACAGAGCCTGACGACCAAAGAACTGGAGCAGCGTGGTATTACGGTGACGATCGGCCAAAGCGCCGAGCTGGTTGAAGCCGAGCATGCGATTTCGCCGATTGATTGGTTCGTGTACACCGCCGCGCTTCCCGCTGACCACCCAGAGCTCGTAAAAGCCCGTGAACTGGGTATTAAAACGTCAAAACGCGACGAATTACTGTCGCATATCATTGCCGAGAAAGACCTGAAGCTGATTGCCGTCAGCGGCACCCACGGCAAGACTACCACCACCGGCATGATGACATGGGCGCTTAAGCAGCTTGGAATCCCCGTCAGCTACTCCATCGGGTCGACCATCGGCTTTGGCCCCAGCGGGCACTACGAACCCGGCAGCGAATACTTCGTGTACGAATGCGACGAGTTTGATCGTAACTTCCTCCATTTCAAACCGCACCTTAGTTTAGTAACGTCGATTGGCTATGACCATGCTGACACTTACCCGACAAAGGACGAATACCGCCAGGCCTTTAGTCAATTCCTTCGTCAGTCGGCTCACTCGATTGGGTGGCGCCACGACTTCGCCGCCCTCCCTGATTTGCCAGACAATACAATATGGCAACTTCAAGATACCGAAGTCGTCGACGTTTCGCTTGCCGGTGAGCACAACCGCCGTAACGCCACCCTAGTCGCCAAAGCTTTAGAATACCTTGCCGTTCCATACTCAACCGAAGTGCTTTCAACATTTCCTGGCACCAACCGCCGGTTCGAAAAACTCTCCAGTGGCTTGTACAGTGATTATGGCCACCACCCTACCGAAATTGCCGCCACACTACAAATGGCACGCGAGCTGTCGAGTCACGTCGTACTTGTGTATCAGCCCCACCAAAACGTCAGACAGCACGAAATTAAAGGCTTATACCGCAATTGTTTTAGAGAGGCCGAAAAGGTCTATTGGCTTCCAACGCACTTAAGCCGAGAAGACCCAAACCTACCGGTTCTGACACCCGAAGAGCTGACGATCGATATTACGAACCGATCATCAATCCAGCTTGCCGAAATGAACGACGAACTTCGAACGCTCATCGACTTGCACCGACAAAACGGCGACCTAGTACTTTGTATGGGTGCCGGTTCAATCGATAGCTGGGTCCGCTCAAACATCAGCACAGAAGAACAAGCGTTCGACTGAACAAGGGCTCCCACCTGGCAGTCACTAATCTTATGAATTTCTCGTAGGCTTAGTCGCTGAAAAATACCTATCGGTTGTCGCCACTTCCCCGAGTGACGCCACGGTCTTTGCGGCTCAAGACTTTTTCTAAATTATTCTGGGCAATGTCATCAAGCGAGTAGCCAAGATACATGCCGACGGAATTGATATACCACAGCACATCACCAAGTTCTTTCATAAGTTCTTTTTTATCTTCATCGGTCGCGATTCCATCTTTGTCACGAAGGATTTTTTTGAACTTTTCGGCTACTTCGCCGGCCTCACCGACCAATCCGAATACTTTTTCGAGCATCGCATGGCTGTCAATCGCCTGCCCTTCGCGTTCATAAAGATCGGTACTGATGGCTTGTTTGGAGTAGTCTGAAAATTGCATAGACTTATTTTATCATTTGCGCAGCCACAAAATTGGTTCGCCGCCCTTCGTCCTGCCAGCGCTCCTCATATGACGTCGTAATTTTATAGTCGTCAGATAAATCAGACTCGTGAAGGTCGAACGACAATTCCTGAATATGCCACTTCTCGGCTACAAGCTGCTCCAAGCTCCAGTTAAAGAAATCGGACGAGTCGTGCTTTAACAAGAATGAGCCGTGGGGACTCAGCAGATTTCCGTAGATAGTGAGATACGTCGGGTGCGACATGCGGCGACCTGCGGATCCTTTTTTCGGAAATGGATCGGCGAATGTCAGCCAAATTGTCTGCAACGAATGTTGAGTGAAGCAATCATTCAACTGGTCTGCGCGTGCGCGTAAGAACCGTACGTTCGTCAGTCCGAGCGCTTCGGCTTCGTACGCTCCTTTTTGCAAACGATCGGCTTTCACATCGATCGCAACAAACCTTTTGTCCGGATGTCGCTCGGCAAGCCTTACGCTGAACATCGCCGTGCCGGCACCGACTTCGATAACATCGACATCTTTGGCCTTAGGCCAGTCATCAAGCTCGAAACACAGCGGTGAGTTCGCAAACTTAGCAAACCTATATTTTTTTCGTTTTCTCGTTATAACAAAATCGTTCGGGTCTATCATCGCAAACGGGTGACCTTGCCGTCGTCGTCGATGCGCACTAGTTGCGACGCCGCGGGGTTGTCGACAGTTCCGCTATTCACATAAAAATCGACTTTACTACCGAAGTAATACCGCGCTTCGTCAGCGTTCAGCGCCGGCTGCATCCCCTGCGGATTAGCGCTCGGCGCGATTAATGGCCCGGTCGCATTAACCAATGCACAGAGTTCGTCCGTTGCTGGCATGCGGTAGGCGACCGAATCGTTGCCACGCCGTATCCATGTCGGTGAGTTCACCGATGGGATGATCACGCTAACCGGACCCGGCCACGCAGTAGCTAAATAGAGTCGGTGCGTGGCAGACAAGTCGTCATACATTTGGTTAAGCGAACCTATAAGCACGATGGGGGATTTATTGTCATCACGCCCTTTCAGCTCGTATACCCGCCGCACGGCCGCCTCGTCGTCTGCCCGGGCGACCACACCGTACAGCGTATCGGTGCGCAGCACGCCAATGCCACCCGCAGTAAGAATGCGGGCGATTTCAGGGTCATTTACAGATGAGAATTGCTTCATGTCACGTGCTATACTACCACATATGGACACCCTCAAAAACCAACAACTCCTCAAAGAATTATCCTCGTGGCTTGGCGATCACTGGGCCGACTTCGCCATCATTCTTATTATTGCGCTGATTGCGTACTTCGCTGGCACCAAACTCGTCAGCTTTATCGTAAGGCGAGCCGTTAAGGGCGCCCGTCATCGCCAGTGGCACAAAAAAGACATTGAGAAGCGGCAAAAAACGCTTGTCGATCTGTTCGTCAATATGTGGCGCATTATCATTGTCGTGACCGCTATTTATGCGCTGCTTCGTGTATTTGTCCCCGATATCACCACAACGCTCGCGCCGCTCTTCGCTAGCGCCGGTATTATTGGTATCGCACTTGGGTTCGGGGCTCAGTCGCTAATCAAGGACTTCTTAACTGGCATCTTTATTATTTCAGAGAATCAATACCGAATTGGCGACGTCATTGATATCGAAGGCTTTTCGGGGACCGTAGAGCGCATCGGTACGCGCAGTACCGTCATACGTGACGTCGACGGACAAGTGCATTACTTCCCGAATGGCATGATCCAGCACGTCATTAATAAGACGATGGGCTATAGCATGGCCCGGTTCACCATGCTGCTTCATACCGAAACTGATATCGACGAGGTGTCCGAGCTGATTGATACTACCGGCAAGACTCTCAGCGAAGAAGAAAAATGGAAAGACAAGATTCTTAGTCCTCCAGCGTTCGTATCGGTTGGTGAAATTACCGGAAGTTCCGTCGAAGTCATCGTCGCTGGCAAGACCCAGCCAAGTGATCAGTGGGGCGTCATTTCAGAAATGCGTCGTCGCTTGCTCGAAGATTTCGAAGAAAAACATATCCGCCTGGCGGTCACGCCGTTCCCTACTCCCAGCATTCCGCCGCGTAGGTAGTAAACCTAGTCTCGGTCGAGCGTCAGCGTCGCATCACTCAAGGCATCACCTGAGAAATCAGCGATGTCGATCAGTCCTTCGGCGGCCTTTTCGCGGTACAGCTTGTCAAATTCGTCCAGTGCGGCTTGGTCGATCTTACCGTCGGCCGAAAAGCCCTTAAAAACCTCATTGTCTTTGACTGCTTCTTCACGAGCACTATCATACCCTGGCCGCGACAGGTCGAGCTGCAAGGTGCCGCTACTTTCGTACAAGCTAAGAGCAACGTAGACCAAGAACATCGAAATGACGATAACGACGGCGATCATAGCGATAAATTTATGCTCTTGAACGGCTCGGACGCCCGCTGAGTCGTGATGTTTATCCTGCGAATCGTTCATTTGTTATCCTGTTCGAACTTGGTTTTGAATTCAGTAAATGATGTGCCGTACTGACGAATAAATTCTTTGATCTTAACGTTGCTTTCTGAAAGTGCAATCCGTTTTTCGCGTGCCTCAAGAAGAGCGTTATAGAAAGCGACTGGTTCGCGCTTACAGTCAATGTCGAGTACTTCAGATAGTGCATTGTCGTAGTCAATGTAAGCACGGTAGAAACGATTATATTCGGCATTGTAGTTCGATGTGATGGTGATAAGTGCGGCACCATCCAGTTGGTTCGAGGCTAATCGTCGATTCAGCGGCACCATTAATTTATCACTAATCGTTCGATAGAGATTGCCCCGGTTGTTCCGTATGAAGGCATCGGTCTGGTGAAGTCGGTTTAGTCCAGCCAAGTTTTCAGTACAGCGAGATTCAATGCGATTGATGACTTCGGGAGTAATCGTCGTAGCAGCCTGGACTGGCCGCTCAGCTACCGCGAAAAAGGCTCCCATGACAAGAGCGATAAGCACGAGTATTCGTAATTTCATATGTTTTAGTATGCGCTGTGCGCCCCTATTTGGTCAAATGAAATCCGGCCGGCGAACCCGACACGAGGCCGTCGCGCTGCAAGCCTGCGAGCGCACTTTCAAAACGATAATCAGCTTTCAGTAGTTGCCTTAATGTAGCTTCGGTCATAGCGCCTGTCGTTAACTCGCGAATAATCTGGCCGCGTACTTGGCGTAAGCTGCCTTCGAGCGGTGACTGTTTTTTGTAATGTTTGCTACGCGCACTGTTCCTAACGCCGTTTGCTTTCAGCCAACTGCCGTAATCCATCAGTGACCAGTAAAATTCGCGCGGGTGTTCTGTGTCGATTGTGGTTGTCAGTTTTTCGAGTATCCACTTATCATCAACTTCAAAGTCGTCCGCGAAAAAATGACGAATATACACGGTTCGCACATTCGTTTCGATGAACAGACTTGGCCGATTGAACGCATAGGCTTCGATAGCACCGCACGTATTCTTGCCGACACCAGGCAGGCTTAAAATATCTGCGTGCTCAGTTGGAAACACGCCATCGAAGTCATTAACAATCCGCTTAGCTGATTCGTGTAAAAATTTGGCTCGTCGATTGTAACCCAATCCTTGCCATAGTTTCAGCACGTCGGCCAAACTGGCTTTCGCGAGTGTCGCTTCGTCTGGAAAGGCTTCGACGAACGCCATAAATTTTGGAATCACCCGTGCGACCTGCGTCTGCTGCAGCATCAGTTCGCTGACAAGCACATAGTAGGGCCGTGTATCTTCACGCCACGGCATCTGTCGATAGAGCTTCCGGCCTTCAGTCCAAATAACCTCGTTAAATTCATTCATATATCGTTTCAGTATACTAAGCCCGCGGCCAAATCGATCGAACTGACTGCCCGCCAGTCATGCATACCACGCTAATCGGCGTATAATGGACCTATGACTACTTATACATTAGCCGGTGGATGTTTTTGGTGCATAGACGCTATCTTTCAGCGGCTTGAGGGCGTAGCGTCGTCGGTGAGCGGATATGCCGGGGGGACCGAACAAGACGCCGATTACTACCGCGTTGCTAGCGGAGCCACGGGCCACGCCGAAGCCGTCCAAGTCACGTTTGACGAAACGATCCTGCCGGCTCACGATTTGCTTGATATAGTATTTCTGATTCATAACCCGACGACTCTCAACCAGCAAGGCGCCGACAAAGGCCCGCAGTATCGAAGTGCCCTATTTTATACCGACGATCAACAGAAGACGGAGTTCGAAGCGGCCATCGAACGAGCGCACGAGCACTGGGACGACCCGATTGTTACCGAGCTGACGCCGCTTGAAGCATTCTACGAGGCCGAGCCCGAACACCAAGATTATTTTACGAACAACCCGACTAATCCTTATTGCTCAGTCGTCATAGATCCAAAGATACTAAAAGCACGCAAAGAGTACTCTCATTATTTCAAGGAGGATTAAATGAAACTGACCAAATACGAACATGCGTGTTTCGCAGTTGAAAAAGATGGCAAGCTTTTAGTTGTTGACCCAGGCGTCTTTACGACGGACCTACCGGCGCTCGAAAGTGTCGTCGCGGTCGTCATAACGCACGAGCATCCTGACCATTTTGACGGGGCGGCGCTTGGCGCCATCGTGGCTCATAACCCCGATGTCATTATTTACGCTCATAAAAATGTCGTAAGCCAACTTGGCGACGCACTACCAAACCGCGCAGTGGTTGCAAACGAAGGAATCGAGATTGGTCCGTTCAGGCTTGAATTTTATGGCGGAGAGCATGCTACTATTCATACCGATATCCCTGCAGGGGCTAATCTTGGCGTAATGATTAATGGTCTTATTTATTATCCAGGTGACTCGTTCACTCTGCCCGAAAGACCAGTTGACGTTTTAGCATTGCCCGTCAGCGCCCCATGGATGAAACAAAGTGAATCTGTCGATTTTTTAACAGCCATTAAGCCCCGACTGGCATTTCCGACTCATGACGCGATATTGTCACAGACCGGTAAGGGCTTGGCCGATCGCTTAAGCGGCACGTTTGCCGAAAAAATTGGCACGGCCTACCAACGTTTGCCTGGGCCACTTGAGATTAATGGATAAGGCCCTCGCGCACCTATCGATTCACGATCCCGTAATAAAACGGTTAATCGACGACTATCCTGCGCCAACCTTTAAGAAGAACGCCAATTATTACTACGAATTGGTTGATAGTATTATTTCGCAACAACTCAGCGTCAAGGCGGCCCGAGCAATTGAAGGTCGATTCAAAGACCTGTTCGGTGGGGACTACCCTACTCCCGAGCAAATCATCGCCCGGGATGCGGAAGAGTTTCGCGCCGTAGGATTAAGCTATGGAAAAGCTCGTTATATTCAGGACCTCGCTCAGAAAATCCTGGACGGTGACGTGACGTTCGATAGGCTCGACGAGCAGTCGAACGATGAGATCATTAGCGAACTGACGCAGGTAAAAGGTATCGGTGAGTGGACGGTACACATGTTCCTGATGTTCTGCATGGCACGACTCGATGTACTGCCGGTCGGCGACCTAGGCATTCGTAACGGCGTCACAAAACTCTATGGCCTGGATACTCAAGCCACGCCGGAGGACGTACGATCTATCGCAGAAAAAAATAACTGGCGACCATATGAATCAGTCGCCAGTTGGTATGTGTGGCAAAGCCTCGAAAACGCCCCGAACGGCTAGTAGTCTACCAACAGCGAGACACAGTACTACTCCAATACCCCCAACGGTCGGTGTCCAGCGGACTGGTACAGCCTGACGTTCGCATGTCGGCAAAGGCTGCTTGCTCTGACGCCGATAATACGGCCCCGTTGTACCGAACTAACTTGTAATCGGTTCCACTAGGAGATTTGTAGATATAGGTGTCGTTATTACCATTAACTGTCGGCAGCTGCGGCAAGCTCGAGGTGTACGTTGGGACTATGCCCGGAATGAAGTTGTCATTTGTCGCCTGGTCAAATCCGCACCAATAACCAGAGCTACAACCCGTCCCGCTTGATGGAGTAATTGGATAGCTTCCGTTCTGAGCGTAATACAGCTGGACCAGCTTATTAATTTGCGATAAATCCGAGCGCATTGAAGTAAAACGGGCGCGTTCGCTTATGCCATTGTAGGCGACGATTGTGATGGCCGCCAAGATTCCGATGACGACGATGACAATCAGTAGTTCGACGATCGTAAAGCCCCTTATGGTTTTTCTCATTCTTCATATAGTAGCACTAGGACGACTACTGAACCAGGCGGGGTGGTGCCATACATACCCCATATTAAAAACTGACGACCGAATGATCGATCGTCAGTTCACGTACATACGAAGTCTGTTTACTTCTTTGTAGTCGGCTTCTCAGAAACGCCGCTTGCACGAACGTCATGTTCGACTTTCTTTGCGGTCGTCTTAGCGTCACTCGCGACACGCTCGGCCCGTACCTTTGCTTCGGCAGCAAGGCGTTCAGCTTCATCGCGCATAACGACGGCAGAGTTTTTCGCGCTCTTGGCCATGCCGCGAGCTTCTAGCTCAACCTTGCCAGCACCCGACTTGACGGATTCGGCAGCAGCGGCAGCGGCAGCTTTTGCCTGCTTAGCTTTCAGCTCGGCAGTACCCTTGGTTTCTTCGGCCTTCGACTTTAGGTCGGCACGAGTCTCTTTACCACTCTTTGGTGCCATTAGCACACCGGCGGCAAATCCAGCTGCGGTTGCGAATATAACTTTGATTAATCGGCTCATACTATTTCTCCTATCGTTTACGAAATGCTTTAACGGCTTCACCGAACAACTTTGCCGGGTTAACCCAGTTCGTCGCCGAAGAAATATTATTGGTAATGCGGTCGATATTCTTGGCGATGTTGTTCACCTTAATAATAACCATAGTTACGGCTGCGAGCAACGCGATAATGACGATTGATAGCAGCACGACGGCGATAGTCAGCATGGTGACGACCAGATTCATATCCATACGGAAGGCCTTTCTTATGTTAGGTGGCTATACTATTAGTATATCACTATTTTTGCTTTTTAGCAATAGCGGTTACGGTTGGCGCATAGAGCGTTAAGCACAGCGCAATGGTCGTTAAATGCCCAATAGACCATATGACGTGCTCGGTCGCACCGCTCACGACTGAGTACTTCTTGCCGACGACGCCGTCGATGACAGCTCGGACGCTCTGAACGTCGGTATTGTACGCATCTGTAAGCCCATTGACGCCTTCGTTCAGCGCTGGCGCGCGACGGCGCAAGTAGCTCGATACCGGCGTATTACCCCGAGCCACGCCACAAAGCGTGATGACACGGTCGACGCGTGCATGCGTGGCCATATGGAGCGCCAGAGTAGCTCCGGCCGATTCGCCAATGAGTACCAGATTTACATCGGCAGGCGTACGCTCAATGGCCGCCTCTATGCGATTGAGTTTCGACACTAACGACTCGCCGTCGTACCAGGTGATTGGCACGTATTCTGTCGTGACGTTCCACAGTCGCCATGTCTTTAGTGCGGCAGAGCGAAAGCCGTCGTAGCGATCACCTAATCCTGGAATATAAATAATGTGTGTCTTCATGTCCCTAAAGTATAGCGTGCTACAGTAAAGACATGCCACAAATCACTGCTGCACGCGCGTTAACCGCTCATATAGCTTATCGGTTTATCCGGCTTGCGACGTTCGTGGCGCTTGGTATTTTTGCTGCAGTCTTGCTACTGTGTTGGGTGCTTGCGTACTTCTTTACCGCCTGGTGGTGGCTGCTCGTCGTCCCGTTTGCAGCCGTGTTATTCGTCTTTTTGATAATCCGTTTCATCATTACATTGCTCGTTCGTCGTATTCATGCCGAACGTCTCCGGTCTGACCAGCGCGCGGCACTCGATAGCTTCGTAGGTAAGTTGGAACGGTTAATCGAGGCTCGCGGTACACCACCAATATTCTTCGTTCTTATTTCTATCAAAGATCTGCTGATTCATCGTGATATCACAACGATAAAAGAACTAATCAGTGATACAACAAGCCTTAGGCGCGATTATCAGGAATTAGAGAAGCTGTTTTAGTCGTCAATATGTTCGTATTGCTCGGGTGACCATGGTGGACTTGAAACCATTAGAACTTCAAAATCACCTTCGTAAAAATACGGCGTTTGCTTATCGATAAACAAAACATCACCTTCGCCTACTTGCTCGCTACTTTCTCTCGTTGCAATAATACCGATTCCGTGAGTAATCCGAAGTACCATGTCTGACTCACGATTAAGCGCGAAGCCAGTTTCAGGATAGCGCCCGCTAATCTTAGCGGTTGCGGCATCCTGAGAACTGGAAAAACCAAGTTCAGACACCACACACGTCGGCGCAGTTTCTATAACCGCTTTAACTGATGCTTTACGAAGGTGCACGACTATGGCCCCAGGCGGTTGATGTCGCGTGGGAATAACGTCGCTTCTTTGACGTTGTTGAGCCCGATGGTTTTTTGCACCAAACGGTCGATTCCGAAGCCGCAGCCACCATGAGTTGGTAGACCGAATTTGAAAGCCTGTAGGTAATGGCGGAAGCCGTCAGCGGTAACGTCCAGGCCGGCATTCGTCATTTGTTCGATCATCTTGTCGTAGTTGTTCTCACGAAGTGGCACGGTAGCGATTTCGAGGCCCCGGAACAATAAGTCAGCCCAGGCAACGGTGCCCTCGTCTTTAAACTTATGGTAAAACTTGCCGGCTTCTTTAGGAAAGTCAGTCGCGTACACCAGGTCGCTCCCCAGTTGCTTTCGAGCATAATCGGCGATCCAACGTTCTTCGTCGGGGATAAGATCCTTTTCTTCGCGAGTGTCGGTACCGGTTGCCTTGGTGTACATGTCGTGAATTTCAGCGATAGTAAACTTTGGCACCTCGTCGGCTAATTTTAGCTCTGGTGCGTTCAGACTTTTTAGATCGTCGGCGTGCTTTTCGTACACGGTGTTCAGTGCATGTTTGGTCATGTTCGCGACAGTGTCCATAACTTCTTGGTGCGACTCGACGAAGCCCATCTCGATATCGAGCATAGTAAGTTCTGTCAGATGCCGAGTGGTCGCTGAGGGCTCGGCACGGTAGCTATGACCGATTTCGTAGACACGCTCGAACACGCCGACCATGATTTGCTTATAAAACTGAGGACTCTGCGCAAGCGTCGCCGTCTTTCCGAAGTAGTCGAGCGTAAAGACTTCGGCTCCCCCCTCAGTGGCGGCACCAAGTAGTTTTGGCGTGTCGATTTCGACGAATTCGTTGTCATCAAGGTAGCCACGCAACGCGCGGGTCAGCGATGCCCGAATTTTGAAGATTTTTTGCTCCTGCATATTGCGCAGGTTGAGAACCCGATGTTCAAACAGCGTGTCGAGGTTCTCGGATTTGTGACTGATTGGTTTATCAATCTCGATTGGCGGTTCATCGGTCACCGGACTCAGTACTTCGATTGATACGTCGTGTAGCTCGGCGCCACCTGGCGCTCGTTCGTCGGCAGTAACGGTACCGGTAAAGCTGACAACCGTACCAATCTGCAAGCCACGCAGTTTTTCCATTTCGTCCTTCGAGTCAACAAGACTCTGTGCCAGACCCGAACGGTCACGAACGGTAAGAAAATTAAGACCGCCGAGCAGTCGTTTTTTATGGAGCCAACCTTGAATCGTAACTTGCTGGCCTACGTGTGCGGGAATGTCGCGGATAAGTGTTCTTGTCATACTGGTCTTATTATACCCTACCTACCCCTGACTACCAGAGGTGAATTGCAGTTACGAAGGCTTTTTGACATACTAAACGTTAACATAAGCGTTTAAAACTAACATATGCATCAAGAAATATTTACCGAACTCAGCATCGTCCTCGTTCTCGTCGCGGCAGTTTCGGTTGCCATGCGCCTACTACGCCAGCCGCTTATCCTAGGGTATATTCTTACAGGAATACTAGTCGGGCCACTTCTACTTGACGTCATTCACGCTAAGGAAGCCTTTGAGGGCTTCAGTGAAATCGGTATCGCCCTGCTGCTATTCATCATTGGTCTCGGCATGAATGCGGCGGTCATAAAAAGTCTCGGAAAGGTATCGATTACGACGGCTGCGGTTATTTTTACGACCGTAGGTGGAATGGGGGTACTGGCTTCGTACCTCATGGGATTCGATATGACAACCGCGCTCGTTATGGGTGTTGCCTTGTTCTTTTCGAGCACCATCGTTATCTTGAAAGTCCTCAGCGATAAGCGCGAGATTAGCCGCCTGCACGGCCAAATTGCCATTGGGGTAATTTTGGTCGATGACATTGTGGCGACACTTGCTATCGTGGCCGTCACGGCAGCCTCGAACGGCGGACTCGGCCCGGCAGAGTTAATACCGATGGCTGCTAAGGCTGTCGGCCTCGGGGTGCTACTGTTCGTGGCCGGCGCCTACGTTATTCCGAAGTTCTCAAAGTCTCTCGCCAAAAGCCAAGAGCTGCTATTCATATTCGCCGTGGCCTGGGGCTTTGGTATAGCCAGTTTGTTCGGTGTGTTCGGGTTCTCCCATGAAGTCGGGGCACTCTTCGCCGGCGTCGCCCTTGCCTCTCTACCCTATGCCACCGAAATGAGCACCCGGCTAAAGCCGCTCCGGGATTTCTTTGTCGTCCTATTCTTTGTCACACTTGGTGAGCGGTTCGTGTTCGACGACCTCGCGACAACACTTATACCAGCACTGGTCCTCTCTGCCATAGTGCTAATTGGTAAGCCACTCTTTACCATGGCTAGTCTTGGCCTGCTTGGCTACACCAAACTCACCAGTTTTAAGGCTGGCATTCACTTGAGCCAAGTTAGCGAATTCTCAATCGTCCTGGTTGTACTCGCGGTACAGACTGAACTCATCGACACCCGAGCAGCCAGCGTCATGACACTCGTCGCGCTGATTACGATTGGCGTCAGTTCGTACCTTATGAAGTACGATGACAAGCTATACCGTCGAACCCACCGGCTGCTGAGTCTATTCGAACGAAAACGACCGAGCGAGCGCCGTCAAAAGCGTGGACTGTACGACGCGATATTGTTTGGCTACCACCACGGCGGGCACGAGTTCTTGCACCTGTTCCGCGATATGAAGCAACGTTATTTAGTCGTCGATTATGATCCGGAAGTCATTGAGCACCTCGAAGCACAAGGTATCCGTCATGCCTACGGTGATGCCACCGACACCGAATTCCTTGAGGAAATAAACGCGGGTCACGCGAAGTTCGTGGCAAGTACTGTCATCGACCGACGAGTTAACATGCTGATCTTAGGCTATCTTCACCGCTACTCAACTGACATTACGTTCATCTGCCACGCACGCACTTACGAGGACGCCCTTGAACTCTACGAGCACGGTGCGGCCTATGTTATTCTGCCCCGGTTCCTTGGGTCAGAATACATCACCAGTCATATCAAACGCCACGGCATGGACAAGAAGTCATTCGACACATTCAGGGCTCGCCACATTATTAGCATTGGCCGAGCTGCCGTCGAAACCCAAAAGGCTTAAACGTCCTTTGAATCAGCCGAGCGGTTGAGTGAAGTCTTCGATGACGCTTTGCGGGTTGCAACTGCGCGCATATCGTCGTGGGCATCGAACTCATCAACGATACGACGACCGAGCAGCGCTTCAAGCGTATCTTCCAGCGTTACTATGCCAACGGTTTCGCGGAACTCATTGATAACGATAAACAAGTGATGATGCGTACTAAGGAATGCTTTTAACGCCTGCTCGAGTGAATGATCGTCGCGAATATAGTGCACTCGACTCGACATGGCAGATTCGACCGTAGCAGTACGGTTCTTTGAAGTATCGAGGGTCAGAACGTCACGGACATATAGGATGCCGACAATATGGTCTATGTCTTCGTCGATAACGGGAAATCGGCTATGACCGGTCTTATGCAGGTCATCAAGCACCAAAGGACCGAGTACCTCGGTTCGCTTGACGGTGTCGACGACACTTTTCGGTGTCATGACTTCACTGACTGCCCGGCCGTCGAATTTCAGGCTAGCCAGAATCAGCTTTTTTTCATCGGATGACAAGACCCCTTCGGAGTCGGTTACTAAATATTCTAGTTCTTCACGCGAATCGATAGTCTGGCGCTCCGAAACAGGCACTGTCGAACGCAGCCAGCGCACCAGGCCCTGATGCTGCTCGATTCGCGTCATGATGCGCGTCTCATATGTATCGTATCGATTCGCACTGAACCGCCTGATTGCAGCGACGCCCGAAAGCATGCCGTATTCGAGTGACACAATGACCGCGATCAATCCACCAAAAAGCCATCCGAAGGTGGCCACGATGAGTAGAACGAACCCGACCAGTAGTACCGCTTGGACGACGCGCTGTACGGAAATAATATCGACATATAATGCCTCGCGCCGCTCATCCATGCTGACACTCTCGCCGTTTGTTTTACGGCGGTTCAGTTCGAACTGACTGAAGCGAGAACGTTTAGGACTGACCGAGGCGGCGAATACCAAAGCGGCAAGCACTACCAAAGCGAAGATAAAGAGTAACACTGACATCTCCGTCTATTGTACCGCAGGCATCGTGCTATGGATTCAAAATAAACTTTAGTACAATGGTAGGTAATCTAAACGGAGAGTAGTTATAGCATGAGTGGCAAAGCCTGGATTATTTTTGGAGCAGTATGTGTAGTGTTATTTGGAGGATTGGTCATTTGGTCCGGTCGTGACCGCGTGGACGTATCGGGCATCGATACCAACAAGATCCAGCCGGCCGCAGCTAACTCTGGAGACGTCGCAGACCATGTGTTCGGAAACCCCGACGCTAAGGTGGTGTTAGTCGAATATGGCGACTTTCAGTGTCCAGGGTGTGGTGGCGTTCATCCGACCGTCAAAACTTTGAGCGAAAAATACGAAGACCAGATGGCTTTCGTATTCCGTAACTTTCCGCTGACCAGCATTCACCCGAACGCTCGCGCTGCCGCCGCGGCAGCCGAGGCCGCCGGCAAAGAGGGCAAATACTGGGAAGTACACAACGCTCTGTTCGAAGCTCAGAACGAATGGTCAAGCGCCAGCACGAGCGAACGCGGCAATCTGTTCGTCGGTTACGCCGAGCAAGCGGGCCTGAGTAAAGCGGATTTTAACTCAGTCCTTAGCGAACAATCGGCTAGCCTCAATAAGAAAATTAACTTTGATATCGCTCTCGGCCGAAAAATCGGTGTCACCGGCACTCCGACCTTCTATCTCAATGGCAAGAAACTATCGGACGATCAGTTCGGCAGCGCCGAAGCACTTGAAAAAACCATTCTTGACGAGCTCAAGAAGCAGGGTGTTACCATTCCAGAAGCTGACGTGGCTCCCGAAACCAGCTAGTCGCTCATTACAACGAAAAATTAAAAATCATCCCGGTGCCTTGGGATGATTTTTTTTGGGATGTAGATGACCAAATCGTCATTCTACGAGTCGAGCTTATTGCTCAATATACTTTTGCCATTCGGCAGGCACCACATCCACTGCGATCCGTTTGCTCCGACTTGGGGCAAACTCGATTGCGATTGGCATGTAGTTTATGCTCCGTGTCCGCTCTTACAGGGCGGACGATTCTTTGCGTACATTCGACCTTTAAATTTACATTTTAGTGTTTTTAGTCGCAAAGAACACAAAGACGATGGTACCAAAAAAATGGCCCTCGGTCAACTCTTAAGAGGTGAAAGCGGTTACGCCTACCCCTGTTAAATACATAAATCGCTTAAAATATGTGTAGTTTTTTGGCTGCCAAGAAGACAACCAGACTTAGCGAAACGGTGAATCCGACAATCGCCGCATAGGCCCACGGCGTGTCCCCAAATGGCAAGGCCACGTTCATGCCATACATGCCGTAAAACACATTAGGAAGCGTAATCAAAACTGTAAAAACTGTCAGGGTTTTCATACGTTGGTTCAACGTGTTGTTGGCAATTGTACTGTATGCGTTACGAATACTTTCGACGCTTCCCAGGTGGCTATCGATCGATACCAATAACTGCTGAATATGCAGTGCGATATCATCGAGCGCTTCTAGGCTTTCTTCGTTTAACGTATCGTGCTTGTTTTCACGAAGTCGTTTGGCCATAACAAGCGTGCTATCTAAATTCATGCGGCAATGGTTCAAGTTTGCTTCAACTGTCACAAAGTGAATGAAGTCACGGTTGGTAATATCGTGGGTCCGAAGACGATTGGCGGTATCGGTAATAGATCGGGCTGTGTGCGAAATCATGTCTTCGAACGATGCGACCACTGCTGCCATAACGCCCAGCAGTAACGTCTCGGTGTGATCGGTCGTGATTGGCAGCGTCGACAAGGCTACCGATTCCGGCGCAATACTGTCGCCGATTGTTAGCGTAATGAACGAACCGTCCTTCAAGATACACAGCAGCGGTAGCGTGAGCATATGCCCGGTCTTGCTAAGTCGTGGGAGTCGCAGAAACACATAGGCCGTGCCTTCGCCGGAATATTCCACACGTGGTAGCTCGCTGCGGTCACGAACGTCATACACCACGTTCGTATCAAGCGAGTAGCGTTCGATGACCTGGTCTATCTCTCCGTCGCTGACATTCGCACCAGCCACCCAGACGCCCGCTTGTTGCAGCGGCGCGTTTATCCGATTAAATTCCTCACCCGGTGAGCGCTTTGCATAGTACGCTAACATTTGGTGTCAGTATAGCTGTTTTTAAGCGTTAGCACTAGCCTTCGATTGGCACGGCATCGACTTCATGAGACAAGTGGCGTTCTTTCAGCATAAACACCAGTGCGGCGGCGAGCGCCATCAGTATGCTCGATGTCAGAAAAATCCGGCGTAGCGAATCGCTGAACGCATGAGTAATCTTGCTAGAATATTCGGCCTGGTTCTGCTTGAACGTATCAATCACTTGCTGCTGAGCCGGAGCCGGAATGGACGACGACTGAATACCTTGCTTGAACCCATCGGTCACTCTTTGTTTAACGTCGGGAGTGTTTAGCGTTAGGAGCGTGTTTGAATCATCAAAATCACCAAGCTGCTTTGCAGCCGGACTTTGCTGCAATGTCGCCAGATAATCGTCCTTGTTGATACCACTCAGGTTCGCCGTAATACCTGCCGTAAGCAAGGCTCCGAAAAGCGCGATGCCAATCGTCGAACCGAGCCCCCTAAATAGCTGCACGGAGCTGGTTGCGACACCGAGTTGCGCCTGTTTGAATTCATTTTGGATGGCAATATTCATAACTGGCATAACCATCCCCAAGCCAAAGCCAAGTACGGCAATAATTATGGCTTCATAGGCATAACTCGTTTCGGGAGTCAGCGTCGATAACAGCGCCACCATGGCGGTTGCTAGTACGATGCCGACTTGCATGAAAACCTTGTAGCGACCAATGCGTGCTATGATTTGTCCCGACCCGATGCTCGACACCATCAATCCACCAACCATCGGCAGCAGCATCATTCCCGATTCGGTCGGTGTCGCACCAAATACCTGCTGGTTAAACTGAGTCAGGTAAAGAATCGAGCCCATGAATCCGGCGCCGAATAACGACGAAATTCCCATAATAAGTACGAAGTTTTTGTTCTTGAAAAAGCCGAGCGGTAGAATCGGTTCTTCGACACGACTTTCACGTCGAATGAACGCCGCGAGCGCCACAACAACGATGATTGCCATGATGACTCGCAGTCCGGCCAATGACAGATTAAATGTGGCGAGTACGTCAGCGAATATAGACTCGGTATTATCGACCGCTAACACTATCGTGGCGAGTACTATGGTCAGCAGCGCTGCTCCATGATAGTCGATCTTTGGCCGCTTTATATGTTTGAAACTCGGACTGAAATACGCGATCAAACCAAAAGCTAGAATGGCAATTGGGACGTTAATATAAAACGTCCAACGCCAGTCAGTCGTTAATCCAAACAGGGCCTGGCCGTCTGTCAGCCAGCCACCAAGCAGCGGCCCGATGACTGAGCTAAGGCCGAACACGGCTCCCATAATTCCCTGCCATTTGCTCCGTTCGCGCGGCGTGAAGAGGTCTCCGACGATAGTAAACGCATTGGCCGTTATAATTCCGCCGCCGATTCCTTGCAGTGCACGGAACCAAATTAACTGCTCAATACTCCCTGCCATTCCACTTAATAGCGAGCCGAGTGCGAATACCGAAACACCTGTTAATAACACGTTACGGCGACCAAATAAGTCAGATAGTTTTCCGGCAATCGGGACCGTAACGGTCGTTGTCAGTAGATAGGCCGTAACGATAAGGCTCAGGCTACTGAAGGCATTAAATTCTTCAACGATTGTGCCCAGCGCCGTCGCGATGATCGTCTGATCGAGCGCGACCAAGAACAGACTGGCCATAACCGATAGCATGATTACTAGCTTGCCCCGCAGGGTCAAATGATGGTGCATAGAGTGTGTTTACTTTCTTTCGTTATTTTCGAGGGCAGCTTTGTAAAGCTCAACGTTGTCGGTAATGTGCTCGACAAGTTGACGCAACTGTTCTTCTTTTATGAATCCGACGAATTTTTTACTCGTCGAGCCAACGACGTAGAGCCGATCACCGGCCTTGATACCGATTTCTTCACGGGCATCAGCAGGAATGACAACCTGGCCTTTTGTGCCAACGGTCGCCGTGCCATACAATTTTTTGTCGTGTGGTCCCATTGCACCTTATTGTACTTTGTGTATGAAATGTATGTCAAGTATGACGCTTACCTTAACGACTTTTATGTAACGTTGCAAAAATGACCGCAGGATTTTTCATCCGTTAATTCACATGTAGTGTCCTGAATGTGTTGACTGACACTATGAGTGTTATAAGCTGGTTCTTGTGTTTTTTGAAATCGGAATCGATTCAGATTATACGTCATCGCACCAGTAAACATAAACATCCTTTTTTACTAACCGGTGCGATTTTATAGGAGAAGCAATGCAATCAAAATTTGGTCTCGTGGCGCTCAGCGTCATGGCTACCCTTGTGCTCTTTGGTGGTAACACCGCAGAAGCAAAAAGCGAAGAAACAGCAAATAAAACCCCCGAGCCGGTGCATGTCACCGTCAAGCCAGGGGACAATCTATCAAACATTGCGACAGCGGCAAACACGACCTACATGCGAGTGTTCAACGCTAACGAGTCAATCACAAACCCTGATCTGATTTTCGCCGATCAGAAGCTACGGATCCCGACAGAAGCAGAAGAGCTTCCGGACAGGTTAGCCCAATTTACGACTGAGCAACAAGCGCAGATTTTAGCCGCCGCAGCTGCTCAGCCAGCATTAACTTCTAATGCAAATGGGTCTACCGCTACGGCAGCCGGAACCACAAATGCCTATCGTGGTTCAAGCGCTGGTAATACATACGGTTACGGATGGTGCACATGGCACGCAAAAAATATGCGTCCTGATCTTCCAAACAATCTAGGTAACGGTGGCTCTTGGGTCGCAAATGCTGCCGCCCAAGGCATCGCTACCGGCAGCGCACCCCGCGCTGGTGCGATTGCTGAAATACCTGGTCACGTCGCCTACGTCGAATCCACCAGTGGTGGCATGATGACCATCACCGAATATGGCTGGAACTACCAGCAAGGTCAGTTCAACCGCCGAACGGTACCTGCAGCAGGTTGGAATTTCATCTACTAATACGTATTTGAACCAATCAAAACACCTCGGGCCCTACCCCGCCCGAGGTGTTTTTTTGTCTCATTTTACGATTCCCAGCTAAACCCGTCGTGGCCGAAGTGCCCATACTCCGCAGTTTGTTCGTAAACAGGGCGCTTCAAATCTAACGCGGTAATAATCCCACTCGGAGTTAGATCATAGCCGTCGATTGTCTTTTCGATACCGTCTACTACTGCCGTAGCTTCAAGCGGCTGGTCATAGCCGATCGCATAGGCCAAGTACACGTAAACTTCTTTCGCCTGGAAGCGCCTCAAGTAATCAACGGCGATTTTGCGCGCCATATACGCAGCCGACCGATCTACTTTACTTGGGTCTTTGCCGCTGAACGCTCCGCCACCCACTGGAATGCGTGGACCATAATTATCTACCACTAATTTACGACCGGTCAGTCCCGCATCGGCATCGAATCCACCAAGATCCCAATCTCCTGCCGGATTTATATGGAGCCGTGGATTCGAGTTTCGACCTTTCACGAAGCAGGCCGATACATATCGCTGCGTCCGCGCCCACTGCTTGACCGCTTCTTCCAGTTCGTTTGCGGGTGCATGCTGGAAGCTTGCAACGATGCTATCAATCTCTTTGCCGCTGAGCGTCACCTGCGTCTTTCCGTCATACGGCCATGTAGCAAACAATGTTTGGTTCAAGTCCCGACTCAGAACTACTTCCAGCGGCAAATGCTCTTTCGTCTCGTTGGTCGCGTAGCCTACCATAATGCCTTGGTCGCCTGCCCCGCCCGTGTCGACGCCGTGGGCAATCTCGGGACTTTGTGCGGCAATATGCACTATAACCGCTACGTCGCCGGCAATCCGCTTTACAATGGCTTGTACGTCAATGTCGGTCGCCTTCGATGTCACTTCGCCCGTTACAAACACGGTACCGTGCCCGCCGGCTACGTCCACCGCGACCCTCGAATCGGCATCGATGGTCAAATACGCGTCAAGCACCGCATCTGATATGCGGTCGCATATCTTGTCGGGGTGCTTTGGCGAAACGCTTTCGGCTGTTTTATATGTTGGCATTAAAAAAACTCCTTTCGCGTATCTTCCGTGCTCACATGCGGCAGATAAAAGGAGTCGTGAAAAACTTTATCTTCCCGCGTGGGCTAGAAGGGGCACCGTTGTCCGCTGTGTGTTACCACAAGAAGCTGGTTGCCGGCAGGTCGTCGAGCTAGTTCTCTCGCTGCACTCTGGATACGTCTGATTGTTAGTGTACAAGAATAGTATAATGGTATGCATGACTGACGACAAGACGACAAAAGAAGAATTCAAAGTGAGCGGTGATGACCTTTTAGCAAAGGTCAAACAAATCATCCGCGAAGGCAATGCACGCCGGCTCATTATCAAAGCCAAAGACGGCAAAACGATGATTGAGATTCCGTTGACGGCCGGCGTCGTTGGCATTGTCATCGCGCCCGTACTGGCGGCGGTCGGTGCAATCGCTGCACTCGTGACAGAATGCACCATATTAGTTGAACGAACTGAGGAGAAATAATGGACACATTAGAAGGCACCAAGCTACAGAACTTCGAACCTGTTAGCAAAGTAACCGAACTGCAGACCATCGATGTCATCGAAGGAACCGGCGACGTAGCCCCACAAGGCGCCAAAATCACCGCGCACTACACAGGCGCACTTTGTGCTGACGGCACGATTTTTCAAAGTAGCCATGACTTCGGCGACCCGATTACATTTGGGCTCGACCAAGTGATTAAAGGCTGGACCGTCGGCGTACCCGGTATGAAAGTCGGCGGTACTCGCCGACTCATTATTCCGTCTGACATGGCGTACGGATCGGTTCGGGCCGCAGCTAATATACCGCCAAACAGCGACCTGGTGTTTGACATCGAACTCGTCGCTCTCGTTGACTAGTCATGCTAACGATTCTGCTGCATTCGTCTAAAACCATGCGACCGGCACCAGCGAGTAAAGACTCCCCCCAATCGCCGGGTCTAATGGCACGTGCAACCAAACTATCGGACCACTTGCGGTCGCTCACTGTCGAAGACATCCGAACGTGCATGCAGCTATCCCCGGTAAAAGCCGAACAAACGCATCAACTTATTCAGTCGTGGACCGACGATTACGCCGTGCAGCGTCCAGCGATTGATGCGTTCCTTGGGGACATATACAGCGGCCTTCAGGTGCAAAGCTTCAGCGACCAGGACCGCGAATATGCCAACGATCACCTGCTTATCCTTTCAGGGTTGTATGGCGGGTTGCGGGCACTCGATTCGATTTACCCCTACCGTTTAGAAATGGGCTACAAGTTACCACAAAAAGAATTCGCGAACCTGTATGCGTTCTGGGGCGATTCAATCGCAAAGTTAATTCCTGCGAAAAACCTCGTCATCAATCTTTCAGCGGTCGAATACACCAAAGCAGTCCTGCCGTACATCGATAACCAAGTTATCACCCCAAAGTTTCTCACTATCAGCAAAAAAACCGGTGAACCGACCTTCGTTACTGTTCATGCCAAAATAGCCCGCGGTGCGTTTGCTCACTGGTTAATCACGAATCGTATACAAACGCAGCGTAAGCTAGTTGAGTTTAGCGAACTTGGCTACCGCTACGACTCACCGTTAAGTACCGCACAAGAGCCCGTATTTGTTTGCGAAGAATTTAAAGGTCTTGGCCTGAGCGTACGACTAACGCAATAGGTGGCAAACTTTCGTAGCCATGCGCGATTGTATCAATTTCGAATGCTGCATAGCGAAAAGCGGCTGCGCCTTTCTTGGCAATATCAAGTCGTCGCTCATCACCGTCCACGTGTTTAACCGCTATCGACTCGAATGTCCTGGCTGTGTAAGGCGCTGCGAGAGCGACACGATTCAAGCTTTGACGCAGTAGGACGTAGTGTTCGAGCGGACCCGTGGCGCGGCGTCCAATGTTTCGAAGTACGCGCTCTCGGGCATTTTGTAAGTAATCAGTCTCTATCGCCTCGCCATTCAAGTGTCGCCCAAGGCTACCGGCAATTTTGACACCGACGTCGAACGCGTCTTGTTCGTGCTTCGGCCATGAATGCTCGTATGCTAATCCCCCTAATGTTTGACGCAACGCCGCATAGGTATGTGAGGATTTTTCGCTTTCAGTGTGCCAAGCGCGCAGCACATCTTCAGACCGTAGCTCCATAACGGTCGATGCAGGGACGTTCGGCAATTCTAGTCTAGGCTTTAGCATTGTTTGTCGGTAAAAATTACTGTGCTTGTGGCGAATTATACGCCTATGTATTTCTACGGACAATCAACTTGTAAAATTAAACAACGTTAAATAGCCCGAAACCCGGGTCAGGTCGAAGTGCATTCGTCTTATTTTTAGACGGAGTCAGAATTCGTAAATTCTTTTATCGATTCAAGCACGGGAAGTATCCTGCGTCCGCGCTCTGTCAGGACGTACGATACCGACTGCCTGTCGAGTGTTTCGACGCGACGGTCAATCATCTGTGCATCTTCCAACTTTTTCAGTCGACCGGTCAGTGTTGCCGGGTTGATGTCCAGCATGCGACGTTCGATCTCGCAAAACCGAACCTCATCTTCACGTATCGCATCGACAATGCGCAGCGTCCAAAAATCACCAATCAGCTTTATGGCCTCGTCAAAAACGACGGGGTCTTTACAGCTTTTTACCAATGCTTCGGTTGAATGTGTCATAGGCGTATCATATCACTTGCTATAATTTGTATAGTACTTTATAATCGATAGTACTATACAAATAATAGCATTTTAGGAGCTTATTGTCTATGGCTAAAAATATCCAACTGATTATCGCGAGTACCCGTCAAAACCGTTTAGGTGCGCAAGTCGCAGACTGGGTAAAAACCCACGCTGGCGCACATGAAGAGCTGAACATCGAAGTCGTCGACCTGCTCGAAGAGAATCTTCCGTTTTATGATTCTGCGGTCAGTCCGATGTACGCCCCCGACACATCAGCAGCCGGTAAGGCGTGGGCCGAGAAAATCGAACAAGGTGATGGGTTTATCTTCGTTACTGCCGAATACAACCGTAGTATTCCCGCTTCGCTAAAGAACGCTATCGACTTTCTATACTCGCCATGGCTAACAAAGCCTGCTGCTATCGTTAGCTATGGCTGGATTGACGGCGGCGCAGCTGCCAGCAAGCACCTGCACGATATTCTGTCATGGGTCAAAATGGATATTTCCGAAGACCAAGTTCATTTAAAGCTTCACGCCGATATCTTAGGCGAAGATGGTAAGATTACCGACACCGATGCAGCCTTCGCAGACTACTTGCCAAGTCTTACTAACGCACTGAAGGAACTGGCTACTCACGAGGCGACCGAACCAGAAAAGGTGGCCGCTTAGTTACCTCCCTTTACAGGCACCTGCATAAAATACCTCGCGATTATGCGAGGTATTTTATTTGACCGTACTAAATAATTGTACCCACTGCTTAACGGTAAGTTGCGAAGGTAGTTTTTCTGCAGATATGCCTGCTCGTTCACGCGGTACTTTGGCGAAGAATTTCTGCTCTGCGAAACATCGTTCAACAAAGTCTCGGTATGTAGGCATTTCGCTAATGGACAGTAATGGTTCTTCGCGAAGTTTTATTTCTAGAAGGACCGTGTCGACATTTGGTGGCGGCGTAAAGTCAGTCTTACGAAGTGGCTTACGAATTCGAGCGACGAATAGCGGTCCAAGTTGCGCACCGATTTGACTGGTAAAATGGTCGTTACCGTCTGTCAATTTACGGGCGAACTGTTTCTGCGAAATTAAATACGTCGCAATCGGCGGATTGTCGGCTTCGGTAAATTTTCGTACAATCGCGGCGCTTTCGCTGAATGGGATATTCGAGAATATTTTGTAGCGACCTTCAGGAATTTGTAACGCCAGAATATCTTGCTCAACAATATCGACATTTAAAATGTTGCCCAGATTGTTTCGTAACTTCTTCAAAGCTTCCGGTTCGTTTTCTACCGCAATGACCTTTTTGCATTTGTTCGCCAGAACGCTGGCAATCACGCCACTCCCGGCGCCAAGATCGTAGACCGTATCATTTTTCCGTATATTCGAATGGCCGATTAATTCGGCAACGAGTCGTGGACCGCTCAGAAAGTGCTGGGAATAAGTGTGAAGTCTTGGCATATCATACTCAGTATACATCAGAGGTAGCAATGGACATAATTAAATAAGTGTGCTATAATATAATTACGTACAGGAGGTAGGGTGCATGCCCACTCCCTTGCAACTCAAACGGGTCCGACTACCGAAGCGTCTCAATACGGCTGGTCGCGCAGGCCGGCTATGCCGACACACAGGCTCGGCGACAAGGCTCCGCTAATGCCCGGGCAGTGTACACTTATTGTATGAAGAAACAGTCCCTAAAACCGCTCGTTACCAATCCCACCAAGCAAAGTCGCGAACGGTACGCCGCATTTTTAAAAGAGCAGATTTATGGTTCATTTACACTACTTGCGGTTAACTTTGGGCTGTTCGTAAAATCAGACCTTTCGGTAAAAAACGCATTTATCACCATCACCACGACAGCAATCGGGTTGTGGCTGGCCAGCATGCTGGCAGCCGTGATTGCTTTTCGAGTGGTTCACGACAAGAATATGCCAAGAAAAGAGCTTATTCACGAACTGACCATTCACCGCGGACTGCTTGTTGCAGCCGTTCCTTCACTACTTATGTTTAGTCTTGCGGCCTTAGGCCTTATTCAAATCCAAACCGCGATCATTGCCGCCATTACACTTGCGATCGTTGGTATGACCGTGGCAATTTTGCGATCGGCGAAAACCAGCTCAAATTCGATCGCAACCGCCTTCATCTCTATCGGCGTTCAGGCCGTAGCGGCAGCCGTCATCATACTAATCAAGCTTGGTGCCAAATAAAGCGCAGGCATATTGCTATACTAAACATATGGATGAAACATTCGACACTACCCAACTGAGTCAGTCACCGCTTCAAACCCTGCTTGGTAATTCCGAAACTAGCTTAATTCCCGAATCACTCGTGACCACTATGATTGTTAGCTTCGTGGTGCTTAATATCCTCGGCGTCCTGTTTCTTATCTTTTACGTTATGGGAATGGTTCGCAAATGGAAGGTGCAGTCTGCAGTTTTGACCATGCAAAAAGATTTAGCCGAAATTAAGACGACACTTACAAAGCAAACCCAGCCTCTCGAAACATCAACATCATCAACTACGGCTCCGAGCATAGTTCAACCAACTCAATCTTCCCGTACTATCGCCAGTACACCTCCAGCCAGCGAATCAGTCGCGAACGAACAATCAAGACTGTCATAGTAAACCTTACAGGTTCGTAAAACCAATACGGCCGGCGCTTTTGTGTTTGCGCTCATAGTCGGTAATTTCTCGAATAATATCTACCTGTGAAACCTTACTGGGCTCCACTCCCGTCGCACTTTCGGTCAGTACTTTATTTTCAAGCGTACGGCGAATAATCTCGGCAATATCTGCACCACTAAACTCGTTCGAAATCACGGTTAGCGCATCGTCATCGAGTGAGTTATCGAATAGCTGCCGGTTCGCCTGTTCTTCGGCGCGGCGCATATGAATACCAAAAATTGTCTTTCGCTCATCGGCATCGGGTAGTGCCGCTTCGACTAAGCGGTCGAGTCGGCCCGGTCGTAACATTGCAGGATCAACGACTTCCAGTCGGTTGGTTGACGCCACTATCAGCACGTTTGACTTTGATTGTACGCCATCGATAGACTGTAATATCGTGCTAATAACACGCTGCGTGGCTTCGTGCGCTCCGTTGTCACGATTTGGCATAACGGCATCAATTTCATCGAAATATATGATTGCGCGGTCCTGCTTGGCGGCTGCTTCAAACAAGCCTTTGACACGCTGTTCTGACTCACCGTACCATTTCGAGCCAATGTCAGACGGTGATATCGAATAAAATGCTGCGTTCGCCTCTGAGGCCAAGGCCTTCGCAAGCAGTGTCTTGCCTGTGCCCGGAGGGCCATGTAGCAATACGCCTTTCGGAGGTCGCGTTCCCCATTTTTGGTAGATTTCTGGGCTTACCAGTGCCGATGAAATATTTCTCATCTCGCGCTTGGCGCTTACTTGACCGCCAATGTCATCAAACGATACTTTCGGATACTCAACGCCAAACTTCTTACTAATATCTTCGGGGATTGACTCGACCTCGTTTTTGTATAGCGAGCTCATAAGTTCGATTCTCTTCGGGGGGAGGTCCAGTCCGATCTTTCGGGATTCTGGCAAGATTCCCTGTTTGTCGTAGGCGACAGCCAGCCCAAGCGTAACCGCACCAAGTACTTCGCTTACCGCTACTTGCAGGCCCTCTTTCGTAAAATATGGCTCATCTATAATGCTCGCGTAACTGTCGTAACTTTCTTTTATCTTACCCGTAGAAATCACGATGTCTCGCTTCGTACTGTATGTCCGACCACTCCCAATCGTAAAACTCAGACCGCTTTCGCCTGTAACAATATGCATGCCGCCCAGTTTTGAAGGCGCCAGCTCGTACCTCTGGGCTGCCTCCTCCATCAAACCGTCGAGCATCTGCTTAGCCACTTTTTCATCTTCGAACGTAATCATTGCCTGCAGACCAACTCGGCCCATGCGTCGGCGACCTTCTAAAACGATAGACTCTACCGGCTCGGACAGTAAGACGTTAAACAGTGTGTAGTTCTTGCCGTCGTCAGCGCTTTCGAGTGCATGATACAGCGAATGTGCTGTGTCATCATTTATAAACGAGATTGGGAAGTTCTCTACGACATCTGATCGCACTATGGCCTGTGATTCTTCTGCAACTTGCTCTTGTCCACTCAAAGGTGGCTCAGACTCGGTCGTCCAAGGAGCGAATGGTTTTTTACCTTTAAATATTCCCATAAATTCATGTAAATTTTAGCATGATATTGCATTAATTACAAAGTCATTTGTAAATATACATTCCTCAGATGTGGGAATCGGGAGGCGCATATTTCATACGCCTCCCGTTTGCCCTCACCAAAACTTTACTGGGTGCGACCGGGTTTCCATTCATCCGTGTTCATCGCCATAAAGATGACGCCCCAGACGAACAGTCCGATTATCAACACAACGGTCAAGGTTTGTCCGGCCATGGTGAACTTCTGATAAAACGTCAGTCGATCACCAGGCTGTCGATCCCAGATGTCCTGGTTGAGGCCGTCGAAGATTTCGACGAACCAGTTGTCGCGAGCATGACTCGTCGGCTGTGGCTCCGTCGGTGCCACTGGGTGGGTCGGAACCGATGCTTCATACGAATCCGCCAGGTCATTGGCAGCCTTAGCGAAGTCATCGAACCGCTGCCTGCCGTCGTCACTTGGCCCACTTTCGGTCGCCGCATGGTCAAGAAAAGCCTGTAACTTTTGCCGCACCACTTCCCCAACCTGTGGGTCCATAGCTTCACCGTCCTTGCGAAGTAGAGTTAGTAAGGTACTCTTTTATTTTACGCCTATTGTGGTCTGCCTGCTACGTAGCTGACGCAGTCGCCTTGATTCTTAAACCCAGGGGTGATGAAGTCTAGCCATCTGTCTTTTTTACAATCGTCTTTCGTCATCGGAACCGTAACTGGGGGAGGCGTCACGATGGGCCCAGCCATGCCGAAGTATAGTTTCTGCTCAAGCACGGATTGACCAGTCAGCGGCCCGGTAGAATACACGAATGACAAAACGCATAATCGCTGTATGCTCGGAATCGTATCACAGTAGTCAATAGTTCCCCCCGGCGTGATAACACCTGGGGGAATAATATCGTATGTGACCGGTACGAAACCGGATATCTTGCCGTCGGCACCCACCGCGTGCTGACCCCTGAAGTTCTGCTCAACCTTTACTCCAGTGGTCTCTGTGTCTCCTTCAAGGGCTGAGTACGGGGCAAAAGATCGTTGGAATACATCGATGACCGTATTCGGCTCAAGGTCCGCTCCGGTAACGGACAAATACGTGAGGCCGGCTTTCGGTATATTTTGATGCGGGTCAACCAGAATCGTTGACACTGCGCCCACCGCCGTCCATGGCATAAACGCTAGTGCAACCGTTACGACCAATGCATTTTTAAGATTTATTTTTAATTTTTTCATGTCAAACCACCATCTTAAGACTTATTCTACTTATGCCTTAATCAAACACCTATTCGTTGCAATAATCAAGTCGGTAATAGTTGCTACGATTCAGTGGATAGGCAGCCTGCAAAAAAATCTATTTGCTTTTTTAATAATCGGGCGTATACTCAAGATCTTACCACCAAGGAGAACAGCAATGTGCAGCAACGAATCCCATGTCAGTCTTTCACAGCCGGAACACTTCGTTCGGCATACCATGGAGGTCCAACGTGCGCGGGCTATAACCCGCTTGGGCACTCGCGCCGTGTCTGTAGAAGATGCCATGTCCGAAGCCAAAGAAGCCTTAGCACTTACTGACGACGGCGTGTCTACCGAATGTGTTCACATGCTTCGCCTGGCTATGCAGGGCGACCTGTCAACTGCAAGCTAATTCTTAGTTTATTTACGCTCGTCAAATTTTGCGGCCATTGTAGCATTGCCACGTGTCAGCTTTTTAACGGTCAGTTCATCGGCTTTGTTGTTGGCGATGCGTAAGTTATTCTCCGACGATAGCAGCGAATCTTTCGTCTTTTGCAGCTGAGTGATTGATTTGTCTATGCTATCAATCGCCGTCTTAAACTTGTCGCTGGCGAGCCGATAGTTACGCCCGAACGAATCACGAAAATCGTTCAGCTGGTCTTCAAACTCCGTCACGTCAATGTTTTGCGCCTTCACCAGCGCGAGCTCTGACTTATATTTCATCGAATTAAGTGCGGCGTTACGCAACAGCGTAATGATCGGTATGAAGAACTGCGGGCGCACCACGTACATTTTGTCGTAGCGGTGCGACACGTCAACGATGCCTGAGTTATATAGTTCGCTTTCGGCTTCGAGCATAGTTACAAGCACGGCGTATTCGCATTTCTTTTCATTACGGTCTTTATCAAGCTCCTTCAAGAAGTCTTCGTTGCGGTGCTTGCTTGCAGTACCGTCGGCTTCGTTCTTCATTTCAAACATGATTGAAATAATTTCGGTGCCGTTTGCGTCCACTTCGCGGTAAATATAATCACCTTTGCTACCACTCGACGCATCATTGTCTTTTTCAAAGTAGGCATTCGGGAACGCACTGGCACGCAGTTTATTGAACTCATTTTCGCAGTGCAGTTCGAGTGATTCGCCAACCATTTTGGTCGATAGCTTCGCCTTCATATCTTTGTAATAAGCAATCATTTCGTCTTTGCTACGAAGCTCATTTTCGTACTTATCTTTCAGTGACGATTCAAGCAGTTGCCGTTCGGTATCTTTACCTTTTAGGTCGTTAGCAATCTGGTCACGCTCTTTTTCAAGCTTGTTCACTGCTTCGCTAAGCGCCAGCTTCTTTTCGGTTTCAGCCGATTCTAATCGAGCATGCAAACGATTCAGTTCGGCATCTTTGTCGGCTTGCAGTTCAAGTATGTCTGCTTTTCGCTGCGCTTCAAGCCTTGCAATTTCGGCGTCGCGCTCTGCCTTAAGCTCAGCAATGCGCGCGTCTTTAATTGATACATCAGCTTGTAGCTCGTTGCGAATATTCGCTTCGGCTAGTTTGACTGCGTTTTCTTTCTCGCGATTAGCAATCTGCACGCGTTCCAGTAGTTCTTTTTCAAACTCTTGGTCACGGACCTGTTTAAGAATGTCAGCGAAGCCAGCTTCATCGACTTTGAAGGCTTTTTTGCAGTGGGGACAAATGATTTCATTCATTACTGTTACTCATTATACTTTGATAAAAGACTATGCCTGTTTTATTCATTTACTGCGCTAAGGTTCGATCTACCCATTTACCAGCGTAAGTAATTCCGAGTACGAACTGACTGCGCTGTATTTCACCTTATCGCTGCTGATGACAGAAAAGTGTCGACGTGCACATTCAATTTTAGCCTTCTCCACCTCACGGAGTTGCAGTTCACTTGTATCACCTTTTGTTTCAGCAACGAAATATATATGCTTCACCGATCCTTCCTTGAAGGAAATTGCCCAGTCGGGATTGTACTTACCCATAGGAGTATTAATGTAGAATCCGCCTGGCAGTTTGATATACAGCTCAACCATATCGGCAGTATCGAGTTCTGCGCCAAACTCTTTTTCAACTGATGAATCATAGCGAAGTTTGTCGAAGATGTGCTTCTTGGCATCAACAACGTTTTGGCCGTATTCACCGGTGATAGTGGCGTCTACGAAGATCTCTTCGGCACTCCATTGCTCATCGAGCATGTCGTAGGTAATATGCTCGATGATCGTGCTGGCTTTTTGCTCATCGACTAACTTGATCGATTCACGGATAAACTCCTCTGGATTAACAGAGAATAGATTAAATACCGCTGGCTCAATACCTTGCAGGATGGTTGCAACTGTATTTCTCGTCAGTTTTGTCGACATGGCAATTTCACCTAGTAGGTCAAAGGTAACGTTCTTGGCTGCAACTTCTTCAAGTACAACCTGCTTACCGATAAGCTTCTTCATCTCGGGATTATCCTGCTTGGTTGCATCGAGATAGCCTTGATTAATAACAACGAGGGTCTGAGAGACGCGGAGATTCTTGTTAAGGCTTGCGATGCATGAATCGATGAGCTTCTGTTCGTCAAAAGACACCGTGTAGTAAGTTTTAGCGTTAATCTTTTCCCATAGATTCTTGAACTCTTTACTGGCAAACTTTTCGCGGTTAAGATTCAAGGTCGCCTTGGCGCGAGCATCTGACACAAATGGATTCTTCTTTGAATCAAACACCGACTCTACTAAGAGCAAGACGTTCTGGGCGTACGGAGTCAGGGTAGAATCAATCTTGCCGATTACTTCAGATATCTTTTCACTGCGAAGTTCAGGCGAGAGATCGTGAAAATCTTCGCTGAGTTGACCTTCGGATATTAATCCAGTCATCTGAAGAGCGACGAATAGCTGAGCCGCTTTAGTACTGTCGATGGTTACCTCGTTGCCAGCTGCATCAGCCCAAACTTGTCCAGTGAACAGATCTGGGGTAATCTCTTTCGGGCGATTCTTGATAACTTCATGGAATTCATCTTGCAGTGCCTTGGCAAATTCTTCGTAACTTTCATTGGCAATCACCGTCAAGGTGTTAACGTCGTGTACGGCGTGCGTGCCGAGAGCATCGGCATCCATTCGTTCACCATCTTTGTTAACACTCAGGCGAAGACCACGCCCAATTTCCTGACGCTTCTTGATCTCGCCAGTGCTCATACGCAAGGTACAAATCTGAAAGACGTTCGGGTTATCCCAGCCTTCGCGAAGAGCGGAGTGGCTGAAGATAAAACGGACAGGCTCTTCGTGGCTAAGAAGGCGCTCTTTGTTCTTCATGATGAGATCATAGGCATCGACGTCCGCAGATTCGCTCTCGCCGCGCTTCACTTCGCTATCGACGGCTCGGCCTTTTTTATCGATCGAGAAGTACCCCGTATGAATACGCTCGATGTGGTCACGCTCTAGAAATGTACGGTAGTCTTCGTCTTCACCGAATGGCAGCTGCTCGAAGAATTTATCGATGGCATCGGCGTATTCTTGTTCGAAAACTTCTTGGTAGGTGCCTTTTTGTTCGCCGCCCTCATTGTAGAACTTGTACTTCGCTACTTCGTCGATAAAGAACAGTGACAGCACTTTGATGTCTTTTTTATAGAGTTCACGCTCTTTTTCGAGGTGACTCATAATTGTCTCGCGGATCTGGATACGACGAATGTCTTCTTCGCTACTATCACCGACTACTTGACCCTGGGCAAGCTGTAGACCGTTCGTAAATTCTACGTAACCGTCACGCGCATTGATTTCGGCGATAGTATAGCCGTCACGGTAGGCTTCGATTTCACCAGAGTGGTTGTAGATGTTGTCACCATGGGCGAATGTTTTTACTTTTTTGCCGAGGCCAGTACCAGAGTTTGCGTTGTATTCGAAGATGACTGTCGCCGAGGGGCTCTTGTTCGGATAAACATTGATTCGCTGAAGGTACAGATAGCCATTCGTCGCAGTCGTTCCGCTAATAGAAACACCCTTAACAGTGATCTTCTTTACGAGTTGCTTCTGGTAGGCGTCGACAGCGTCAAGACGATACACCATATTGAAGTTTTCGCGGTGTGTTGCCGAGTACGTGAGGTAGAAAAGCGGGTTGAATTTACCAAGTGAATCACGGGTTACATTCTTTTTGACTTCAGTTCCGATAACACTCTGCGGTTCATCGACAATCACGATAGGATTGACTGACGCAATAACGTCAATCGGACGGCGTGAACGGAAGCTATCGAGCTTCATGTAAATACGACGAGCATCTTTACCGCTGGCGTTAAAAGCCTGTGTGTTAATAATCATGACGTTGATACCGGCGTCGTCAGCAAACTGTTCTAGCTCGTTTAGGCGAGTTGAGTTATAGATAAAGAATCGACATGCTTTGCCGTAATCTTCTCTGAAGTGATCGGCGGTGATCTGAAAGCTTTTAGCGACACCTTCACGGATGGCGATGCTGGGCACTACGATGATGAACTTACTCCAACCGTAACGAGCATTGAGATCATACATTGTCTTGATGTAGGTGTAGGTTTTACCGGTACCAGTCTCCATCTCTACAGTGAATACGGGCTTAGTGACTGTCTGCTTCGAGCCATCGTCCCACTCAACTTTGCTAGTCATCGTCTCTAACTTGCGACCAGGAACAATGTTGTGTGACTTTTGAACACCTCGTAAGTTTTTGAGGATGTCTTCTTCGCGTAGGTGAATCTCGGGGTTTGCCCAACCCGTGCTATGTAGTGATGTCTGAGTCTGCCCGTGCTCGTCTGTACCCTGGTCAACGAGAAATGAACGTGCCCTGTTCGGCTGGCCAGCAAATACATCACAAACAGCATCCGTGGCATCGGCTTGAAACTGCTGATGCTTAAATCGTAACTTCATTACTGTTAGATCACCTTAACTTTCGTGTCTGGTGAGATAATACGGAAGTGCTCAGCAAGGTTCACTTTGTCTTGACTGGTCGCAAATGATGAGTCTTTAAATACGGCCGTCAGCGGCTTAAGTTTTGCGATCTCTTTGATTGTTTCTTCTGGAACACTCGATGAGAAGCAAGCTACAAGACCAGAGACTTCCGCGAAGTAGTCGTAAAGGAACACATTCCTTCCGCCTAAGTCTTTTGATTCACATGGTCGGTTCAGTTCAAGCGCTGATTGTGTCAGCACACCATATAGCAGGTCAAGTTCTGATCGATCCTCTTTAATATTATCTACTGAGTCAAGGAGGGTCGATTGCTGCTGCTCACCGGCAGACTTGTAGACGTCCTTGTAGTTCGTGTCAGCGATGACGACAGAACGGAAACCGTAGTCAACTTTGGCGTCTGGATTTTCGCTGGCGATTTTATCACCAGCACGGCGGATGCGTTCGCGGGAGATTTCGGGGATGGTTTTGTAACCAGCCTTGAATGCTTCAGACTTCTCGTCGGTCAATTCAGGGAGTTGCACCTGTATATGCTTGCGGGAGCCGCCATCTTCAGCATTGAGCTGCATGACGGCGTGAGCAGTAGTGGCAGAGCCAGAGAAGAAGTCAAGAATTAGTGCGTCTTTACTCTGAGGTAACAAGTTAAGCAGGAACCTTATTAGCGACACTGGCTTGGGGTAGTCAAAATACTTTCCCTCGAATAGCTTTGCCATTTCTGCATTCGCCTGCAATACATCACCCGCCAAGTCCTTGGCTATAATTTTTGCCGGCTTAAGCGCTGTCTGCTGGTACGTCTTTTTGTAATAGGGAATAAAGCTTTTTGTCTTAATCCGTAATTCAACACCTTTTTCTATTTCACTGTTTAAGTATTCTTGCGACCATTTAAATTTTCCGGCAATAGAAAAATCCTTGATGATGACCCCGTCCTTCACTATGATTTCGGAACTAAGCGTTACTTCGCCAAATTCTCCTGGTGGATATATACCATCATCCAAGCCTGACAGGACACTACCTAAGGGAAATACTAAAGCCCGAGTCTTGTTGTTGTTCTGGGTTAGAGATGCTTCGCCCTGAGGGTCTTGCATCCGTTCGATTAATTCCGGTACTTCTGCTTGTCTCTTTGCGTAGCAGAGTACGTACTCTCCATTGCTTCTTATGCGCTGAGACATATTTGATGGACGAAAAATATTTTCCCAAAAAAATGCTTCTATAAAATTATCTTCACCGAAAATTTCGTCACATATTTTTTTCAAATTTGCCTGTTCGCTATCATCGATTGAGATAAATATAACTCCGGATTCAGACAGCAGGTTGCGAGCAAGTTTAAGTCGCGGATACATCATACTAAGCCAGTCGCTGTGATAGCGGCCGTTGCTTTTTTCGTTCTTCTTGAACTGTATATTGCCAGATTCGTCTTTGTACTCGGTATCTTCGTCGTAGTTCTCTACGCTCGCCTTAAAGTTATCGTGGTATACGAAGTCTTTGCCGGTATTGTAAGGCGGGTCGATGTAGATCATCTTTACTTTACCCAAGTAGGATTCTTGGAGAAGCTTAAGAGCGTCGAGATTGTCTCCTTCAATAAAGAGGTTTCCGGTGGAGTCCCAGTTCTTGCTAGCTTTTACATCGGGGCGGAAGGTTTTATTGATCGGTGCGCCGGCTTCGATTACAGCCTTGCGCTTACCGACCCAGGTAAAGTCAAAACTTTCGTCTTTGTCGTCGAGTCTATTTAGGGCCTCGCCAAGGCTCTCGAAGAATTCCCGACTGCCACGCCAATCTACTTTGCTTAGATCAATTTTTTCAACATTCGCCCCATCGCTCATCAATACCCCTTTATTCAGCAGTTTACCTCTGTTCAGTTACCATAACTATACCACATAATCCAGGGCTTAGACGATGCGCTTAGTGCTCGTTTCCAGGTGTGCACAGGCGTATCGTTGAAGGCTTTGTCATTAGGCTAAATAATTAGCGATCTGCACTTTCTCTTCGAGCGGGAGGCTGAGGTTTATAACCTGCAATGATTTCGGCAATATCCGCTCTTTAGTAACATCAATAAATCCAAACTCAGCAACTTCAGCCGCCCCATGCGTTGTTGCCTGCAAATCAATCTGTTCGTAATCGTTAGCATTGGTAATTTCAAAAAAGAATTCTAAGTATTCGCGCTTTTCGTCGGCATATTGCTGCACGAATAGCAGCCTACCGATGACTGGCTTAACGCCCGTTTCTTCAATCATTTCACGGGCAAGGCCGTCGTGTAGCGATTCACCGTCGTCTAGCCCACCACCTGGAGTGCACCAGTAATCTTTTACACCACCATCGCGTTTATTCAGTCGCTGCGCGAACAGCTTGCCGTCTTTAATAATGATTCCGCGTACCGTGACTCGTCGCATAGTTCCCCTTCGTTACTGGTTTACAAAAAAGTGCGAGTGGTTCGATGTATCCGAACATGCCTACCGCAGAGGATTCGGAGCGAATCGTAGCGTGTGTCATTGTAACAGATTGAAGGTCATTGAATAAAAGCTATTTTAGTGATATAATATTATTTCTATGACAACGCCAGATAAATGCACCTTCTGTCCTCGCGAAGCGATGGCCCGGACGTCGCTGGATTTGATTGAAGTGTGGCGCGACATTCAAACGACCGAAAGCGAAGCAATACTCGACGATGCGACGGCGAATGAGCTTGCAGAGTTCGTTAATGGACTTGGCATTTTACCTGGTATTACGATGGACGCGGGCGCTGTTCGCCAAGTGATGCTCCGGAACTTTGAACTGATTGAAGAACTCGAAGCGGCAGTCCACAAGAAACGAGATGACGAGACGAAATTTTGCGTTGGCGCGCTCCGCTTGCGAGCAAAAGACCATCGGACCGAATACACCGTGTCGGTTTGCCGGTCGCCACAGCCAGATGCTGATCACACCGGTGATATTCAACTCGCCAACGTGCAAAAGCGAACGATTTAACGCAGTATCGTACGAACCACGCTTCCACCGAGCCGCTTTAACCTAGGCACGAGTCGAGGGTCTTGGATATTGTTCTTGGCCATAATACTTATGAACTGCTGGTCGTCGGTTTCTGAGAAGTCCGTCGCGCTCTGCAGGTACCGCGACACTAACTCGGCTGTTTCGTGTTTGTTCTGTTTGGTCTTGGCGCGTTTCCAGTTCTCGTCACAGACATCGATGCGCTTGGTCAGCGAGTTATATCGGTAGCATTCACGCGGGTCACCGTGCGTGAACTGGTTGTACACCCGCAAAAAATATCGACGCTGATGGTATGCGCCGTCCTCACGGTGTTCTTGCAACTCGAACCTGCAGCCTAATTCGTCGTCGCTCCAACCGGCATCAAACACAGGTGTATCACTGTAGCCAGCATATCGATGATATTAGCGCTCGCGATAAGCACCCGGTCAATCGGCTTGACGGTTTCTTGCAGCGGCGGATAACTGTTGCGCGGGTTTTCGACTGACATATCTTGCGATTATGATACCGTTTACCCTTCTTGACAAGCACGAGCATGAATGGCGAGAAGAGCCATAGCAGCTCTCTTATCCTTCCCTAGAATTGACAATGTAGCCCTAATTTGTCATACATATCCTCATGGAGGCGTCTTACGTCACCCGTTCTTCCCATTGTGGTAACACACGACTAGCGAAAGGTAGCCCCATGGTTGAATCCTTGCTCGGAGTTTTTAGTTCCCTGCCGCTCGCCGTACAGACCGTATGTGTGTTCGTAATTGCCTACCCGACAATCGGCATTCCTGGGGCTAGGCTTTGCAACTGGGTGCTTAACGGCAAACGAAGCGTGTTGCACGACGGCAAAGAGCCCTGCCCTGTGTTCGTTTCGACAAGCTTGCCGCCTACCTAGTGCGCTACTTGCCCGGGAAGAACAACCCCCACTTGATCGTAATGGTCAGTGGGGGCTTCTCATTTTTACGCTATACTGCCAAACAGATGCTCGATCACCATATTCAAAAATCTATCGTCTACGACCTGGCGTTCGCCGACAGCCTGCGTTTTAGTGATTTAAAACCGGACGACATGGAAAACAAGGCCTTTACCTACCATTTGAAAAAGGTAGTAAAGGCCGGATTGGTTGAAAAGCAAGACAACGGCCACTATGCCCTTACTATGAAAGGCCGCCGGATTGGCAAAGGTGCTTTAAAAAAGGAAAGCCGCTTACTAGACAGAGCGTATTCAATCCTTCTGCTCGCAGTCAGAAACATTGAAGACGACACCTGGCTACTGTATAAACGGCAAACCCAGCCGCTCTTGGGATTGACGGGTTTTATGCAGGCGCAACCGGTCGCCGAAACCGACGCACGCAGTACGGCCCAGCAGACGTGTTTCGAGCA
>JAZKIT010000012.1:0-30643 GCA_040384745.1 Patescibacteria group bacterium | reverse complement strand
TTAAAATCCCTTGGCCATAACGGCCGTGCGGGTTCAAGTCCCGCCCCGCGTACCAGATATAAAAATGACCCGAGAAGGGTCGTTTTTTTATGCCGTAAGAGCTATAATAGTGACATAAATCGTCCGCTAAGAAAGGAACAGAAATGATTGCAGTTTGGATAGTACTTGGTATCGCCGTCGTAATCGGAATCTTTGTGTGGATTACATATAACGGCCTTGTGCAATTGAACGTTCGGGTTCAAGAAGCCTGGAGCGATATTACGGTGCAGTTAAAGCGACGTGCCGATCTGATTCCTAATCTTATCGAAGCGGTCAAAGGCTATGCTGCTCACGAAAAGCAGGTATTTCAAGACGTGACCGAGGCGCGCTCAAACGTGCTAGAGGCAACAACGAAAGGTCCTGCCGAAACGGCAAAAGCCGAGAACCAGTTCGAACAGGCGCTAAAGAGTCTCTTCGCAGTTTCTGAAGCGTACCCTCAGCTAAGAGCGAGCGAGAACTTTCAACAGCTGCAGAGCGAGCTCGTTGACACCGAAGATAAGATTCAGGCAGCTCGCCGATTTTATAACGGTGGTGTTCGTGATTTAAACACTCGCATTCAGCAGTTCCCCGCGAATGTCGTGGCCGGAATGTTCAAGTTTAAGAACAAAGAGTTTTTCGAAGTCGAAGATATGGCCAGTATCGAAAAGCCGGTCGAAGTAAAGTTCTAGGAGGCCTCACTTGTACAAGGCTATCGCTGCCAATAAACGCAATACGCTCGTCATTATGAGCGTATTCATCGTGATAATCGCTGTTATCGGGTATATATTTTCTGAAATTTACGGAAGTATTGGTATATTTTGGGGAACGCTCGTCGGTGCCGCAATCTATACTTTTATACAGTATTTCATCGCTGCGAAAGTGGCGTTATCACTGAATGGGGCTAAAGAAATCAAGAAATCCGACGAGCCTCGTTTGTATCGTATCGTTGAAAACTTGGCTATAACCGAGGGTATGCCGACACCAAAAGTGTATTTGATTGACGACCCGGCGCCAAACGCTTTTGCGACGGGCCGTGACCCTCGTCACGCCCATGTGGCGGCGACAACCGGTATACTCGCTCTTATGACCGACCGTGAACTTCAGGCTGTTATGGCACACGAAATGGGTCACGTGAAGAACTACGATATACGTGTCATGATGATTGTGTTTGGGCTGGTCAGTGCCATAGGTCTGATTGCCGACGCGTTCCTTCGTATGATGTGGTTTGGTGGTGGAGACGACAGTCCACCGCACCCAATCTTTCTCGTTCTTGGAATAGTCGCTGCACTTCTGGCGCCGTTCGTGGCAATCTTAGTGCAGGCAGCCATTTCGCGTCAACGAGAATATTTAGCCGATGCGAGTGGCGCATTAACGACACGTGACCCAGACGCCTTAGCGTCAGCACTTGAAAAGCTTGGCAGCGCTGGAACGGGACTACGGCGGCAAAACAGCAGCACGGCACACCTATTCTTTGCCAGTCCACTGAAGGGTGCGAGTTTGTCGAAACTCTTTAGCACCCACCCGCCTATCGAAGAACGTGTCGCTCGACTGAGGGCTATGGGCTCATCATTCTAGGTTATGAAAAAAACCCGACCTGCCCCAAAGCGCACTAATCCTAAAAAGAATGCTGTAATTCGCGAGGAAGTGTCACCGCTAGCTCGTCTGAGTATGCTTAGGTCTTATTTTGGGAGCGCTAGCAGTGAGTATTTATCGCGACGTCCGCATCGTAGTTTTCGCAGGACTCGTCGACGTGATTATACTCGCTCACTTGAGCTGCCCGGATACTGGGCATTCAGTGCATATGTTTGGCGCGTTATATGGTCGAACAAGGCACTGTTTGCGAGCCTGACCGTATTTTACGGAGTCATGGGAGCGGTATTCGTAGGACTGTATTCGAACGACGCCTATACTCAGCTGTCGCAATTACTCGATGAAACAGGCGGTGAGGTATTCAGCGATGGATGGGGAGCCATCGGTCAGGCTGGCTTGCTCCTATTTGCCGGCGCGTCGGGAAGCCTAAGTCCACAGCTGAACGATGCACAGTATGTGTACTCGGGACTTATCTTGTTATTGACCTGGCTTGCGACCGTATGGCTCCTTAGGGCGATACTGGCCGGGAATCGACCAAGCCTTCGAGACGGGCTCTATAACTGTGGCGCTCCGATCGTGGCGACTGCAATTGTTTTGATCATACTTATCGTACAGTTATTACCTGCGACGATTGCGGTGATCGCGTTTAACAGTGCGATGGCTGCTGACTTGTTTGAAACGGGGCTTATAGCCATGCTGGTTTCACTGGTCGCAGTGTTGCTCGTTATCGTGTCTATGTACTGGGTGGTCAGTACAATCATGGCGCTCATTATCGTGACATTACCAGGAATGTTTCCTTGGCGGGCAATCCGGGCTGCGGGTGATATCGTCGTTGGCCGGAGGCTTCGTCTGCTGCTTAGGATATGCTGGCTAATACTCAGCACGGCGTTGGCCTGGGTTGCGATCGTTCTGCCGGTAATTATCGTCGACAGGTATTTAAAAGGCCTCATTCCGTTTGTTGAACCACTGCCAATCGTTCCGGTCGTCATCGCATTTGTCAGTTCAGCCGTGGTCGTATGGTCCGCGTCGTATATGTACCTGTTGTACAGAAAGGTAGTTGAAGACGATGCAAGCCCAGCCTAAGGAACGTATTACGCAGCTAAGAAAAATCATTAATGATTATCGCTATCATTATCATGTTCTCAATGAATCGATTATGAGCGAAGCGGCGGCGGATAGCCTGAAGCACGAACTAGTGCAACTTGAAGCTGCCCATCCTGATTTAATCACGCCTGATTCTCCAACCCAACGGGTCGCGGGAATCGCGCTTGATGGCTTCAAGAAAATCGCGCATAAGGTCGCGATGATTTCGCTGAACGACGTTTTCGATAGCCAAGAAGTTACGGCCTGGGTTGCTCGTTTGCGTAAACTGCTGCCTGGGCAGGACTACGAGTTTCTTTGTGATATAAAAATGGACGGCCTGGCGTGCTCGCTGGTGTATGAAGATGGTCTTTTGATTCAAGCGGTAACCAGGGGCGATTCGCGAATCGGCGAGGACGTAACGATGAATGTTCGCACGATTGAGAACGTACCGCTACGATTACGCGGCGACAGTCTGTTTGCGAAAGGTCGGACGGAAATCCGTGGGGAAATCGTCATGCTAAGAAATGACTTCGAAGCCTTAAATAAGCGTCGTGAAGCCCAAGCATTGCCAACATTCAAGAATCCTCGCAACCTAGCCGCGGGGACTATCCGGCAACTCGATCCTCAACTGGTAGCTGAGCGACCGCTTTCGTTCTACGGCTACGACTTGCTTCGTGATGATACGTCACAAGTACCGACGAACCTCATGGCGTACGAGACTCTGCGAGCAGTCGGTATTCCGACAAGCGGGCAGTTTCGTCATTTTACGAATATCGACGATGTCATGCAATACGTCCATGAGCTTGATGAACACCGAAGTACATTACCGTTCAACACCGATGGTCTTGTGATTAAGGTAAATGACCGTGAACAGTTTAGCGCGCTCGGCGTCGTAGGTAAAAGTCCGCGTGGTGCGGTCGCCTATAAATACGCTGCCGAAGAAGCGACGACGGTTGTACGTGACATTGTAATTTCAATCGGCAGGACGGGAGCAGCGACGCCAGTCGCAGTGTTTGACCCGGTCGATGTCGCAGGTACGACTGTTCAACATGCTAGTTTGCACAATGCTGATGAAATAGCTCGCAAAGATGTGCGTGTCGGTGACACGGTTATCATTTACAAGGCTGGCGACATTATTCCGCAGATTGAGCGCGTGCTCGTCGAACTTCGCCCTAAGCATGCTGCATCGTTTGATTATCCGGCTGAGTTGAGGCGTCAATATCCTGAACTGGATTTTGTACGGAGCGACAAAGAAGCAGTTTATCGTGTGAAAGGCGCTACGGGACCGTTATTGCTCAAGCGCGCATTGGAGCATTTTGCGAGCAAGGGCGCGTTGGACATCGACACACTTGGTGAAAAAAATGTCGTTGCGCTCGTCGATTCTAGAATGGTACAAGATTTCGCCGACATCTACCAACTGAAAAAAAGCGACCTGCTTGGGCTGGATCGATTTGCCGACATTTCTGCGACCAAGCTTATCGATGCAATCGTGGCAAAGAAGCAACCTCCGCTGGAACGATTCGTATACGGACTTGGAATCAGGCACGTTGGAACGCAGACAGCAATCGATCTTGTGAATCACTTTGAAAGCATCGATCGCATCGCACACGCGACGCTTGATGAGCTAAAGACCGTTGATGGTGTTGGTGACGTGGTTGCCGAAAGTACGGTAGCCTGGTTCGCCGATGAAGACAATCAACGGCTGCTCCAAAAATTTAAAAGTCTCGAGGTACATCCGTACTATGAAAAAAAGACGGGTAAGCTTGCTGGAACCAATTTCGTCGTTACCGGAACGTTGCAGACAATGTCGCGAGACCAGGCGGCCGAAAGAATACGGGCTCATGGAGGTACGTTCCAGACCGCAGTTGCTAAAGATACTCACTACCTAGTCGCGGGCGGAAAAGTTGGCGGAAGCAAGTTAAAAAAGGCACAAAGCTACGGCATTCAAGTCATCGACGAGGCCGCATTTATAAAACTAATATGAGTGAAAATACACTACCCCCTAATCTGAAACTTGGTACGTATCGCCATAATAAGTCTGGCAAGTTGTACGATGTTATCGGTATTGCCCTTGAGACCGAATCTGACCAAGCGATGGTAGTGTATCGACCACTCTATGCTCATGAGTTTAGCTACGAACTGTTTACTCGGCCGTACGATATGTTCGTCGAGCAAGTTCAGCTGAATGGTCAAATGATGCCACGGTTTGAAAAGACCGACGACTAGCTTACAAGGTGCATATTGCCGCGTTCATCGAGCCAATCAATTAGTTTTTGGTAGTACGGAGCAATGATTTCAGATTTCAGCATCGTTTGCTTGTTCGCGCGTTCCATGTCAAGCGTTATCGCCTTTTGTTTCCAAATCGCTTTCGCATCGGCAAGTTCTATCATAATAATCGGAAGTATTTTGTCTACCGCGTAGGCAAACTTGGCCTCTTCGTCTATCTTGTCTGCGTAGCCTTCGGTGCGGTCAATGAGTTGCGCAAAATCAGGCCATTCGGATCGCAGCTGGTCCATCGCTGCTCGTTCACGAACGTCTTTCGTCGCTACGGACCGAGCGTCAAATACGTACGTATCCCCGGCGTGAATCTCGACGATGTCGTGGGCGAGTGCGTATTGAAGAATTTTGCCTAGGTCGAGTTCGGGTGCAATTTTGTCGTGCAAAAACCAACAGGTAATTGCCAGTCCGTAACTATGCTCAACGTCGTTCTCTGCGTCGTTGGCATTCGCAAGCGGGATGGCCCGTTTTACTTTTGAGAAGTCTGCAATCATCTGTTGTACGTCGGCCAAGCGGTCCATAGATGGGTAATCGGTCATAGAGCTAGTATACTAAAAATAATGAAAGTCACATTCGTAACGGGCAATCAGCATAAAGCGGACAAAACCGCCCAACTTCTGGGACGTGAACTTGACCACGCAAAAGTGGATCTTGATGAGCTACAAACCACTAACATGTCAGAGCTAGCCGAACATAAAGTCCGACAAGCGTACGATGTACTTCGTGTACCCGTCATGATTGATGACTTCGGTCTTGCGTTTGATGCACTGGACGGATTGCCCGGACCGTTCGTAAAATTTTTCGTTGATGCAGACGATGGACTAAAAAACATGTGTCGGATGATCGACTCGTTCGACAATCGAAAAGCTCGAACCGTTTGTGTCATGGCGTTCTATGATGGGAAAGCGTTGAAGGTCTTCGAAAAAAGGATGGAAGGCTCGATAGCCGAGCATCCGGTCGGATTGAACGGCATTGGTACTGATCAGATTTTCATTCCTAAAGGCTATGGAAAGACACGTGCACAGCTGGACGACGAGCAGTACGACGAAGTCTACCGAAAAGTCCGACCGCTGAACGAGCTGAAGGAATTTCTAGACGAGTACTATGATGAATAAAAGGCTGAAGCGAGCATTTACGGGGATAGTCGGAGGGCTTGTGCTTCTTGTCGGTATCCTCGCCATTCCGTACCCTGGGCCCGGCTGGCTGATCGTGTTTGCGGGTCTCGGTATCCTGTCGACCGAGTTCGAATGGGCGCAGCGACTGCTTGCCTACGCCCGTCATCGGTACGACACATGGCAGGCATGGTTGAAGCGTCAAAGCCGTGCCACCAAGGCGGCATTCTGGGTATTGACCGCACTCGTCGTCGTCGCGACGATCTATTTGTTGAACGGTTACGGAATTATTAATTCGTTACTTCGGCTTGATTTTGATTGGCTTAACTCACCATTCGTAAAATAATATGCCAAGGCGTCGACCCGTAAAGAACCAAAAGAAGTTGACGACCAGACAATTCGCCGCAGCGATGTGGCGGGTTGCAACTACGACGTATAAAGCTGCACCTGTCGCTATCATCGTACAGTTGACTGGGTCATTCATCACGGCGATATTGCCTATCGTTACGACGTATTTCGCAGCGCTAACGACAACCTCTCTTGCCGAAGCGTATGCAGGTGATGAGTCGGCGGGAGGTCGGGCGTTGACGTACGTATTGATTACGGCGGCGCTCGGTATGACGATGACCGCCTGGAGCAGTCTTGAAAGCTACGTCTCGCAGCTTATGCGGTACCGCGTTGAGGCGGCGATGACCGACCGTATGTACGAACACTTTTTAAACCTTGACTTCTGGCGTTACGACGACAAAATGACCGCCGATATGTACGACAAGGCCCAGCAGTTCGCCAGGCTCTTTCCATATATATTTGATAGACTCACCAATATCATCACCCAAGCAATCACTATGGTAGCCGGGGTCGTGGCCCTTACGTTCGTCAGCTGGTGGCTTGGCCTAATCGCCATCGCAGCCATCATACCGGGACTGATTATTCAGCTCCGCCTATCGCGTGCTTCGAGTCAGCACTGGAAAGAGAATGTCGAGACACGGCGTACGCAAGGAATGATTGAATGGCAAATACTACAGCCTCGTCTTATGGCCGAACTGCGTTTGTACGGCATCGTTCGCTACCTTCTTGATTTACGCATGAAAATGCGCGACACGGACGAGAAAGCTCGAATAGAATTTGAACGAAGTTATATAGGCAAGAAGCTGGCTGCCGACGTGTTAGAAGCCGCAGCTGAAGTGACGGCGTTGGTATGGATAACATTGCAAATCATCGCGCGCGAACAACCGATTGGTCAGTTTATTTATGTGCAGCAAATCGTCAGCAGGGCTATATCTGGCGCGAACGGATTGGTCAGTACCATATCATCGATTGATGAAGACGTGTCGAATCTCTACGAATACCAAGAATTCATGGAGCTACCTGCGGGCAGCAACAAAGGGACGCTTCTCAGTAAAAGCCCCAAGGAGATTCGGGTCGAAAACGTTTCGTTTGGGTATCCAACGAACAATACGCCGGTATTGCGCAACGTTTCCATGAAAATCAACGCTGGACAGCACATCGCGATTGTTGGCGAGAACGGCGCCGGTAAAAGTACGCTCATTAAAATCTTGACTGGTCTCTATCGACCCGACTCGGGCAGGGTCAGTCTTGATAACCTAGATCTTAACGATGTCGCAGCTTCGTCGTGGCATCGCTATCTAAGTGTGTTGCAGCAGGAATTCATTCAGTATGGATTCGCGACAGCACGTGACAACGTGTGGTACGGCGATACAACGCATGAATTTGATACCAAGCGCTTCAGTAGGGCTATGCAGCAGGCAGAGGCCACAGACTTCGTTCGAAAGCTCCCACGAGGCGCTGATTCGTATGTCCATCAATGGATGGAAGACTCTGATGGAAATTCAGGCATTGATTTGTCAGGTGGGCAGTGGCAACGGCTGGCGTTGGCCCGTAATTTTTACCGCGATACGCCAATTATTATCTTAGACGAGCCGACATCGGCTATCGACGCGCTAGCCGAAGCTCGAATATTTGAGCATCTATTTTCGACCGACAAGACAGTTATTACAATCAGCCACCGACTGACGACCGTTGAAAAGGCCGACGTCATTTACATGCTGAAGGACGGCGAATTGGTCGAAGAGGGTACGTACGGAGAGCTCGTAAAGAAAAACGGTGAATTTGTTCGTATGTTCAAAAGTCAGATACGGTAAATAAAAATATCCCGGCCAATGGCCGGGATATTTTTGACGTGGTAGTGTTAACTACCAGCTACGCTGACGGAATGAACCGCCGCCGTTGCCGCCACGATCGCCACCACCGTTGCCGGCTGGACGATCTTCCTTTGGACGTGCCAAAGATACGTTGATGGTACGACCATCAAGCTCTTTACCGTTCAGCTGATCAACAGCCTTCTGGTTGTCTGCATCGTTTTCGTATTCGACGAATCCGAATCCCTTAGAACGACCGGTTTCACGATCAGTGATAACACGGGCGCTAGAGACTGGACCGACTTGTTCGAAATGTGCCTTAAGACCATCATCGTTAGTGGCGTAAGCCAAGCTACCGATAAACAAATTTTGCTGTGCCATGAAGTTTCCTTAATGAATTATTTACCTTGTACTCAGATCGACCCGAGGTAACACTCATTAACTGATTCATGTCACGACGCTTCTGAACGCTTATATTTAAACACACTTTTAGGCTTAAGCAAAGTAGAGTGTGCGAATTATTGCCATAAACGCCAATATTCCAAAGAAAACGTTAACGGTAAAAGACTGAAACGCACGATGGCGATAGGTTACGACGGCAAGTCCGGCAGAGCCGACTAAAAATATGCCGTGGTACAACGCAGAGTCCGCGCCAAGAACGCCAAAGCTCAGTAACCCATAGGCAACCAGCATCGAGGCCGACGCGAACCACCCGAAGGCTTCGGCAAAATCGTTACGAGGGAGGTGTTTTGTATGTTTTTTTGGACGTTTCACTTGAGGTATTGTATCATGCTTGTGTTTTTTGCTGACCGCGTGCATACTATCGGTAAGCTGGTACGCAACAGGGGTACCTGTCGCTGTTAGAAATAAACATATCAAACATCAACACCGCGTGCCCCGGGTGGGCGCGTAACAGCTTAGGCCACCGCTAGAAATAGGGGTGGCTTTTTGTTATGATAGCGATAATCACTCTAGACAAGACGTTAGTCGAGCTTTAGGGGGAGGAATCGCAGTTTTGAATTCATTTCAAAACAAGATGGAGGGGTAGACCCCTCCTCGAATAAGGGGCATTGGCACAGTTGGCTAGCGCGCTTCCATGGCATGGAAGAGGTCATCGGTTCGAATCCGATATGCTCCACCATAGAAAATACCCGACTGCTTGCATCGGGTATTTTCTATGCATAGCAAGGTAGCTGTACTTACTGCACGTTTGCTAGTTGTAAACAGCCGGTATACAATCAGCCTATAGCGCTAATGCAAAATAGATAAAGACTTAAAATCCGTGCAACGATATAGACAGCATCAATATAGGGCAGGCTTCACGATAGTAGAATTACTCATTGTGATCGTTGTTATCGGCGTGTTGGCAGCAATAATCATCGTCGCTTACAGCGGCGTGCAAGAAAGAGCTTACGTGACACGCATTAATACTGCTGGGCGCCAATACGCCAAGGCAATCTCGCTATATGCTGCGGGACAAGGAGCATACCCGGCTTACGGCAACCGTTGTCTTGGAAGCGTGTCCGACTATCCGACTGAAAATGGTTTTGATTCGGGCGAATGTGTACGCAGCCTCAGTAATCCTGGGGGACCGCCACCGTACAGAAGCGACGGCATTGCAAGTGTTAGCCTTGATGATGCTTTAAAGCAATATATGCCGAGCCTCTCAGCCAAAAACATCAAGACTGTACAATTCGACGACGATGACAGCGTGTATCGGGGATATTTATATTCTACCGCCTCAGACGGCCAAGGTGGCTCGATTGCAAGGGTATTGTGGTTCTTGAACGGGACGAAAGATTGTGGGTCAGGAATTTACACCGAAGAGATTGATAATTACCAAGAAACCATGTGTACCCTTACTTTACCTTCCATAAAGTAGCTCGAATCCGATATGCTTCACTGCATTTATTGCGTATTATCTCCGCGGGGATCAAGCCTGTGGGGGAATTGATGGGCTTGGAAGTTTTGGAGACCATTACGAGTCCGGAGTCACAGTGTGCGGTGCCAAGCTGCCGTAAGGCCTAGATATTGTATACGAAAGCACAGTAAATATGGTAAGATATGCAGAAGAGGAAGCCCGTTAAAGGGCATATTTTTATGACAGACCCAAAATTTATTCGAAATATCGCAATTATTGCCCACGTTGACCATGGTAAGACTACTCTGGTTGATGGGTTGCTTAAGCAAAGTAATACCTTTAGCGCTCATCAGGCCGAAATGGGTCAAGATTTGATCATGGACAGCGGCGATCAAGAACACGAACGCGGCATCACCATCACGGCCAAACAGACGTCGATTTATCACGACGACTACAAAATCAATATCATCGATACTCCAGGACACGCCGATTTTTCGGGTGAAGTTGAGCGTACGCTTAACATGGCTGACGGCGTGCTTCTTGTGGTTGACGCCCAGGAAGGCCCAATGCCACAGACGAAGTTTGTGCTTTCAAAAGCACTCGAGCTTGGCCTAAAGCCAGTCGTCGTCATTAACAAGATCGACAAACCATCCCGTCGTATTGATGAAGTAATCGACGAAGTATCTGATTTGTTCCTCGAGCTTGCTATCGATGACAGCCAGCTGCACTACCCAGTTTATTTTGCAATCGGACGCGAAGGCAAAGCGTGGACGACACTGCCAGATAACTTGTCGGAACATGCTGACCTGACACCAATATTTGATGCCATCGTTAATGACATCCCGGCTCCATCAGTCGAAGTCGATAAACCCCTCCAGCTGCTTGTGACGTCACTTCAGTATGATAGTTTCCTGGGCAAGTACGCCATCGGCCGCATTACTCGAGGTAACGTTAAGCGTGGGCAACAAGTCGTTCTGATTAAGCGCGATGGAACACTCGTCAACAGTCGTATCGACAAAGTATTCGGCTACCGAGGCCTTAACCGCGAAGAAATTGAAGAGGCTGGGTCGGGTGACATTGTTGCTTTGACCGGAATTGCCGAAGCCCATATTGGCGAGACTATCGCTGACAAAGACAACCCAGAAGCACTACCAGTCATTGATATTGAAGCACCGACGCTCAGCATGTACCTTGGTCCGAACACAAGTCCAATGAAGGGCAAAGAGGCTAAGTACAATACTAGCCGTCAGATTGGTGATCGTCTGCGCCAGGAACTCGAAACAAATGTTTCTCTGCGTGTTCGCGACGACGGAATTGGCTTCGTCGTATCAGGACGTGGTGAGTTGCACCTGTCTGTACTCATTGAAACGCTCCGTCGTGAAGATTTTGAATTCGAAGTCGGTCGGCCACAAGCAGTAACTATTGAAGAAGACGGCGTTACTAAAGAGCCAGTTGAAGAACTGCTCATCGAAGTTGGGTCGGAATTCCTGGGTGCTGTTAGCCAGGAACTCGGGACTCGCCGTGCGATACTTTTGAAGCAAGAGCAAACAAGCAGCGGTACGACGCGAACGACGTACCTACTTCCGACTCGTGCAATGATTGGTCTGCGCAACCTGCTCCTTACTGCTACGAAGGGACCCGTTATTATTAACAGTCTTCCACACGGGTATCAGCCACTAGGCGCTAAGCTTCAGCAGCACCGTAATGGAGCGCTTGTCGCAACCGAAGCCGGTTCGACGACCGCGTACGCACTTGATAGTGCCGCGGCTCGTGGCGAGCTTTTCGTTGGCCCTGGAACAGTCGTCTACTTGGGAATGATCGTCGGCGTGTATAACCGCCAGGGAGATCTTGATGTGAACGTATGCCGCGGCAAACAGCTGACTAACATGCGAACCTCGTCAAGCGACGGTACGATTCAGCTCACCCCATTTACCGATCTTAGCCTGGAGCAGTCAATTGACTTCATTGAAGACGACGAATTACTTGAAGTAACACCGAAAAGCCTCCGGCTTCGTAAACGACACCTCGACCCAAACCAGCGCAAGCGCGCCGCTAAATCGTAATAGAGGCAAATGTGTCGGTTCGGCCCGATATGGTACAATCAAATCACTTACTTTTGAATATTTAATTTTGATTACCATAACGATATCTGCATGCAGGTATCACACAAAAAGGAGAAACTAATATGAGCGACTGGCTTATATTGATTGCTGCCGTTTCTGCGGGCAGCTTACTATCATTAATCGGTGGCATTTACATGCTGTACGGCAAGTCTGGCACAAAAACGCTTCAGCGTTTTGCAGTTCCGTTTGCCGCCGGAGCGTTACTGGCCGCGGCCTTCTTGGATCTGCTTCCTGAGGCGCTCGAACAGGGAGATCCAAGCGACGTTCTGCGAATGACGCTTCTCGGTCTCGTCATATTCTTTGTGCTAGAGCGCAGTCTTAGTTGGTTTCACCATCATCATGAGGACGATGATGCGCACGCGACCGGGCGTCGTAACACCAGCTTAATTGTCATTGGCGATACGCTTCATAACTTCATTGACGGCCTTGCGATTGGTGCAGCTTTTTTGGTCGACCCGGCTGTGGGGCTCGTCACCACGGCGGCCGTCGCTGCTCACGAAATACCCCAGGAGCTTGGCGATTTCGGATTGCTACTCGCAAAGGGCATGGCCCGACGTAAAGTACTGATGGTAAACCTTTTTAGTGCGGTGGCTACGCTCGTGGGAGCTGTGTTGGTCTACGGACTCGGTGGGCAACTCGGATTTTCTGAAAGTGTTCTGCTGGCATTGACGGCTGGATTTTTCATTTATATCGCTGCTAGCGATATCATTCCGACGATTCATGCCGAGCCCGAACGACGGTGGGCGAACATTCAGACGATTGTTCTGATCACCGGTATTGTACTGGTAGGCGCGGCCGCCCAGGTTGCGCACGAATTAGTGCCGCATGCTGAGCCCGAGTCGCATCAAGAAGAATCCGACCACGACGAACATTAGACAGGTTGTGAAGCATTAGCACGTCGGGCTATACTAATGTAAGTATGGCCCGACGTATTCCGTTTAAATTACCGCGTGATGAAAAATTAAAAACCGCTCTCGTTACGACAACCGGCGCTTTAATTCGAACATCCAAAAGCCCCGACGAAGCGCTCGGTGAATTATTTGACGCGGTTCAGCAGAATCGGATATACGACGATGGCAAAACATTCGTAGACCTAGTGCCGCGCGCTCGTATGCGCTCGATTCAGCAGGAGTATGTACTGGCGAAAAAAGACCCAAACTTTGACCTTCGAGAATTTGTCAGTCGGCATTTCTATGAATTTGCGCCGCATAAAGAAAAAGAAGAATTCGTTACCGATCCGCACCGAACCGTGACTGAGCATATTCATTTGCTGTGGGATGTACTCGAGCGGCGTAACCGCCTGAATCGTGGCTCGCTAATCGCCGTGCCACATCCGTATACTGTGCCCGGAGGAAGATTCAGCGAGCAGTTCTATTGGGACTCGTACTTCATTATGCTCGGTCTCGCGGCAGATGGAAGATGGAAGATGATTGATGGCATGATGAAGAACTATGCATTTATGATTCGCAAATTCGGCTTTATTCCAACCGCGAACCGCACATATTTCTTGAGCCGCTCGCAGCCACCGTTTTTTTCACACATGGTACGATTATTGGCTAGTCATAAGGGTCGAACTCGAACGTTCGCAGAATACTTGCCGTACATGCTGCGGGAATATCGCTTTTGGATGAAAGGCCGCTTAAAATTATCCAAAGCCGAACATAGTGCCTACGCCCGAGTGGTCCAGCTACCAAATGGCATGTACTTGAACCGGTACTATGACAATAAAATGACCCCTCGCCCTGAATCGCTGACAGAGGATATCGAAACTGCCATGGAAAGCCCTGGCCGTGAATCTGATCGTCTGTATTTGCACCTGCGCGCCGGAGCCGAGTCGGGCTGGGATTTTAGTTCTCGATGGTTCACCGATCCGTCTGACATTCGCACCATCCATACGGCAGACATCGTTCCTATCGACCTGAACTGCTTACTGTACCAGCACGAAGTGACTATCGCCGAAAGTTACCGATTAATTAAGAACCCACTGCTGGCGCGTAAATTCCAAGCCTTGGCCGACCGTCGAGCCGCAGCTATTCAGGCGTATTGTTGGGACAAAAACGAACAGTTCTTTGTCGACTACAATTTTCACCACCAAGCTCCAACGGGCCAGCTTAGTCTTGCCGGAGTGTTTCCGTTATATGCGCGCATTGCGACCAAGCAGCAGGCCGACGCCGTCGCCCATCGCTTAAAGCGAGATTTCCTAAAGCCGGGCGGTCTGGTGTCGACACTTACGAATAACGGTCAGCAATGGGACGCTCCGAATGGCTGGGCGCCGTTGCAGTGGGTCGCGATTGAAGGATTACGAAATTACGGACACCATGATTTAGCGAACGAAATAAAAAGGCGTTGGGTAAAAGTGAATATGAAAGTTTTCGCCGAAAAGCATAAATTGATTGAAAAATATAACGTCGAGTCAGCTGATGGGCTCGGCGGTGGAGGAGAATACCCTTTGCAAGATGGCTTCGGCTGGACGAATGGTGTCCTCGCGGCACTGCTGGCCGAAAAATAAGCGATTACTTACTAGGGACGTCGTCTGGCAGAAAGCCGTTCTTGTGCTTGAAGTCAGCTTTCCATTCGTAGCCTTCGTTATAGCCTAGGTCCTTCATGAGCTTCGTCGGCGCGTTACGGAGGTGCAGCGGGACCTGTGAGTCGGGGTATCGTTTCGCCATTTCCTTAGCTGTATGCATGGCATTGGTCGTGTCGCGTGATTTTTTGCTTTTTGCGAGTGCGCTGACGGCGTGGAACAAAATATATTGCGCTTCTGGCATGCCGACTCTATCAACCGCATCAAACGCACTCACTGCCAGGCCTAGTGCGCCGTTGCCGGCCAAGCCAATGTCTTCACTCGCAAAAATTATCATTCGTCGGGCGATAAACTTTGGGTCTTCGCCCGCATCGAGCATGCGCGCTAAATAGTACAGCGATGCGGTGACGTCACTGCCGCGCATACTTTTTATAAAAGCGCTCACGACGTTGTAGTGCATTTCGCCTTTCTTGTCGTAACCCGGCACGCGTTTCTGGGCGGCGACCTTTACGACGTCTGGTGTCACTTTTGGCTCTTTCATGCCGAGCGACAATTCAAGATTTCCAAGGGCAACTCTTGCGTCCCCACCGGATAGTTCGGCCAAGTAATCCAGCGCTTTAGGGGTGACGAGTTTTGTTTTTTGCTCAGCTTTGAGGGTGCGCTTAAGAATATCGATGATTTCTTGTTTACTTAGTGGCTGAAGGACTAACACTCGTGTGCGACTCAGAAGCGGCGTAATGACCTCGAAGCTTGGATTTTCGGTGGTCGCGCCAATAAGGGTTATCAGTCCCGATTCGACGTGCGGAAGAAACGCGTCCTGCTGAGCTTTATTAAAACGGTGAATTTCATCAACGAAAAGTATCGTTCGAAGTTGAAGGTTCCAGTTTTGACGAGCATGTTCGACCGTACGCTCAATGTCCTTCTTGCCACTTGTCACCGCCGACAGCTCGATGAATTCTGCTTCAACTTCCTTAGCGATGATCCTTGCCAGCGTCGTTTTGCCGGTACCGGGTGGGCCCCAAAGAATTAGGCTGACGGGCTCTTTGTTCTTAACGATTCGCCGAAGTATCTCGCCGCCACCAAGAAGATGTGTCTGGCCTATCACTTCATCGAGTGTTGTCGGACGCATTCGTTCGGCGAGTGGGATTCGTTGCATAGCTCTAGTATAGACGTTAATATAAGAAGACATGAAACAGCTAACTGTACTTGCGGTATTCGGCGGGGAATCTTCAGAACACGACGTGTCTGTTAATTCGGCCAGAAATATATATTTAGCTATCGATAAGACTAAATATGACGTACGACTATGCTATATCGACATTCAGGGAAGATGGTGGCTGCTCGATGAATGGAACGATGTACCGGACGGTGCTCGTACGACACAACTTGTCATTGCGCCTGGCACTCGGACGTTACTAACTGTTCCTGGTAGTAAAGTTATTTCGGTAGACGTCATTTTTCCGGTACTTCACGGAAAGCTCGGTGAAGACGGCACGATTCAAGGGCTGGCTGAAATGATGCACATTCCTATTGTCGGGTGCGGAGTAGAATCGAGTGCGATTTGTATGAACAAGGATGCTACTAAGCGCCTGGTCGCTGCGCAAGGACTCTCCGTCGTGCCGTGGGTAACGGTTAGGAGAGGCGAAGATGCAAAGTCGTATAGTAAACGCATCGAACATCTTGATGCCCATGGTCCCTGGTTCGTAAAGCCAGCACGGGCTGGTAGTTCGGTGGGGGTCAGTAAGGTTGCCACATTAGATGATATCGCCACAGCGGTCGAAGCCGCGCACAGGCATGATGCACTAGCGCTCGTTGAAATCGCAGTGAATGGTCGCGAACTCGAAGTCGCGGTTTTGGGTAATCCGCCGCACCATAGGGCGAGCGGTGTTGGTGAGATAATTCCTGGCAGTGATTTTTATGATTACGAGGATAAATACTCCGCTGACTCATTATCAAAAACAGTTCTCAACGCAGACTTGCCTAAAGCCCTCACGAAAGTCATTCGGCAGCACGCCCTCGACGCCTACGCGCTACTTGGTTGCACCGGCCTGGCACGCGTGGATTTTTTGCTCAACGACGAACTTGTGCCGTATTTGAACGAAATCAACACACTACCTGGTTTCACAAACATTAGCATGTACCCGAAGCTGTGGCAGGAAAAAGGGTTGTCACAAACAGAACTGGTTGACCAGCTCATCGACGCGGCAGTCGAGTGATATACTAGAACCACTACTTTAAGGAGACACCATGGAACTTATGACTTTTATCATTATCGCGTTAATCATCTTTGTCCTGAGCGGTATTAAAATCGTCAATCAATATGAACGCGGCGTTGTTTTGACACTCGGTAAGTTTACTGGTGTACGCCAGCCAGGCTTGCGTATCGTCGTACCGGTCATTCAGCGTATGATTCGCGTTGATGTGCGCTCGACGCCAATCGACGTGCCAAAGCAAGAAATTATTACGAAAGACAACGTAACAGCAGGTGTCGATGCAGTCGTGTATCTCCGGGTTGTTGACCCGGCAAAGGCAGTGCTTGAAACAACTAACTACGTATACGCTACCAGTCAGTTTGCCCAGTCGGCACTTCGCGACGTTACAGGTAATGTGGAGTTAGACGATGTGCTTGGTAAACGTGAAGAGATTAGTCAGCAAATCAAAGAAATCGTCGACCGTCAGACGGATCAGTGGGGAATTGACGTTGAGAATGTGAAGATTCAAAACATTGAGCTGCCTCAGGACCTCAAGCGCGCTATGGCAAAGCAGGCTGAAGCCGAACGTGACCGCCGAGCTAACATTATTAACGCCGATGGCGAAAAGATGGCAGCTCAGAATCTCGCTGACGCCGCATCAATCTTTGCGAAGGTTCCCGGTGCGTTAAATCTTCGAACCCTGAGCACACTTGAGCGAATTAGTACCGAGCCAAGCCAAAAAACAATGTTCTTGTTTCCGGTCGAACTTATCGATGCACTCCGCGGCGCTACGTCAGTGGTCGCGTCGGAACACATTAAGAAAGGCTAATCGGTTGCAATCGTACTCGCTCCCCTGTAAAATAATGTGAGCGAAACAAAACAACCGCGGCTCTTTAGCTCAGTTGGTAGAGCAGGGGCTTGAAGAGCCCTGTGTCCCCAGTTCAAGTCTGGGAGGAGCCACCAAATAAATCACCTCATCTTTGGATGGGGTTATTTATTTGGTCAGAATATCTACTGGATAAGTTCTATGACATGCGTAGGCGAAGACGGTGAACTGCGTTAACCAGAAGAACTAAGCTCGCCATCCCCAAGCCCACGAAGACTGCATTAATGAAAGTCTGAGCGTAGCCAATTTCGGCAACATTCATAAAAGGGTATGGATACCAGTTGCTGAAAAAGCCTCGCGTCAGGCTATAAGCAAAGAATAGCGCCGGGAATAAAAGCCAAAGAAATGCTTTTGAAAAGGATATCTTGCTGACTGGTGGGTTGAGGAGCCAGTCGATAAGTAGCATAGCTGGCAGGATGTAGTGGAATACAGCATTCACCCACGCGATTTCGATAGGCTCATTACGCAGCAGTAGAAAGTAGATTATACCTGTGATTAACATGAATAATGTAGCGCCGCCGCGTAAGAGCGGAACGTCTTTTTTGAATGTTACGAAAAGTAGAATAATCGAAGTAAAAAGTGTACTTAAAATCGTAAAAAAGCTGAAATAATTTACGACACTAAAACCTGGTATGCTTGTGATTCCATGGAATAGGTCGGTGATGATGGCTGCAATTCCAGCTGCGGCAAGAATGGGACGGTATAGTTTGACAAGCGTGTGTTTATTCATCGGCTCATTTTAGCATAAGCATGATTTATGACATGCTTTGCTTCTGACGAATGCATATGGCGAGGTTGCACTTGCGGGTCTATCATCAATGGGCGTCTAGAAAAGACGCAGCTCGCGGGCGAGTAAAAGCGCCACTGCGAATATAACTACACCAATCACGACCAGTAGACCCCCAATTCCGGTAGCAGGTAATTTACCGGCACGAATGGCAGCGTCGGTCACTTGGTATCGTACGTAGCCTATGACAGCAAGTATTCCGCCGAACGCTATCGCGCCGATACCTGTGATTGTGCCATAGCCGGTATCCGGTGCTATAAACGCGAGGGCAATACCGCCTGCGATAACGGTCAACCCAGTTCGCACCCAGGCGAGTAGGGTGCGCTCATTCGCTAGTAAAAAGCGAATATCAACATCTAAATCGTTTTTTGGTTTTTTCCACTTGAACATACCTTAATTGTAACAGTGATTACAGGCGTATTTTGCGTTGCAGGGTACTATGGACTCAAAGGAGGTGTATATGTCATCACAAGATACCATGCAAGTTGCTGAGGCCGAGCAAAGAAAGGCACAAGACCTTGAAGAGCAAGCGCAGCGAGTCATCGACAGGGCGCAGCAGCAAGCCGATGGCTTTAGGCGACAAGCTCAGGTTCACACGGATCAGTACAGTAAGCTTATTTCAAAGTCTCAGGACGAGCAGCGTCATGAAACTGAAGAAGCGGCGAAAGCTCGCGAGGAACAGGCGCGTAAAGACCAAGAAAGAAAAGACAACTTCAGGCTTGCTGCATAGGCATTTCTATCAATGATATAAATAAGAACCCGCACATAGCGGGTTCTTATCTTGGTAAGTACTGCCGTTACTTAAGACTGAACGGTGGATACTGGTCGGTCGTTAGTAAAAATGCGTATGCGGTAACGCGAAGGTCCCACCTGCCCACTCCAACGACAAATTCAAAGAGTGACTTCGGGTAGCGGCCAGTGAAAAGAATAGCGAACCAAGCAATGACCGTTGCAACGAGTGCACCGACCATAAGAAAAGCCAGGACAATGTAGTGCGGTACAGCGAGTAGCCATTTCACTAGCGGCAACCATCTGTTAAGGTCTCGTTCTACGTTAGGGTACTTTACATCCAAAGATATCGATTGTTTTTCAACGGTCGAAGGGTAGCTGTCGGTCAAAAGAAAGAAGTACGCTCCAATTCGAGCTGAAAATCGATTGAGCTCGAGGTTAAAATCAAACCACCAGCGTGGATATCGCTGACGAAACAGAATCATAAGAACCGTTGCTGCGAAAAGGCCGCCGACGATGCCGCCACCACTTGCTGCAGTTTCTTTACCTGCTTCATTGATAAAGGTTTCACTGCCTGTCGCCGTCAGTAGCACTAGGATAATTAGTATAGGAATAATCCATACGATACGGAAAAACGTCGTAAGTCGATTAAGTTGTTGCGGGTAGTCAATATCGAATTTTGCTGGGTACGAGCTTGCTTTAGTTACCATTGCGAGTATCTCCTTAGTTATCTTTAGTCAGTGTATCAGTTTTATATTGAAATACTTGTTCGAGTGGTACATCGAAGACTTGCGCTACCTGGAAAGCTAGTTCGAGCGTCGGTGAATATTTTCCCTGCTCGATCGCAATGATAGTCTGGCGGGTTACATTAACCCGCTCAGCCAAGAACGCCTGGGTCATTTCGCCACTTGCGAATCTAAGACTTCGTATGTTATTTGTGACCTTGGTTGATTTCTGCATATGTTACAATCCTCGGCGGTACGCAACGATCTTTACGGCCGAACTAACTATTGCCAATAGCAAGAAGGCGCCATACATTGCGTTCGCAATCCAAAAATGATTAGCCTCAGCCAGAGTAAGGCCAAGCGGCACGATCATTGCAATACCCAAAACGATACCACCTATCAAATCACCGTAACGATTTATACCCTTGTCTCGTTCATCTTTTTTATCCGCTTCGCTCGGCTTGGAAATTGCAATTGCGATTTGGCCAATGATAGTGACTGCCACGCTAATCCCAATGACCCACAGTAGAGTCGACACGTATGAAACTTCTGTGATAGGCGTGTCCTGTGCCCGATTCAGAATGATACCTGCGTAGGTCATGAATCCCGCTATGCTTGAAAGCAGATAGACCCATTTGCCCTTTTCTTCAAATGTCATACGTTCTCCTTTATAAGTTTTATATCTAAAGCAAGTGTATGGTATTACATACATTGTGTCAAATATTATTTACATTCAAGATTAGCCGTTTGCGACCAATACAATAAAATAGTTCACTTACGTGAGGATATTTTATTGGTGCAGGTTAGGAGACTCGACTCTTGACCCAGCCAGAAGGCTTGCATAAGAGTTGCTTCTGGCTATTATTATTTTTTTTGAAGAGCCCAGGAATGAGAGACTTTCTAGACTCATACCACGAAAAAACCAGCCGCTGAGGGCTGGACTTTTTGTGGTGCGGGTTAGGAGACTCTAACTCCTGGCCTCTTCCATGGCAAGGAAGCGCTCTAACAACTGAGCTAAACCCGCATAGGTGTTACAGAGAGTAATTATACGAAAGATGAGAAAGTTTATCAACAGGACTGAATTTTGTAATATATTTATCTTTTTTTGAAGGTTATAACGACATTATGGCATCGTTGTTTACAAAACATTTTTTGAGGACTATGATTAATTCACTAAGACACACACGGGTAGGCGCGACAAGTACAAATTCATAACCAAGGAGGATCCTATGAATACGCTTAAGCAACTTTTAGCCGTCGCAGCCGTGATTGTCTCACCGCTTGCTATGGCGCTACCGGCGTCAGCTACAGAATCAAATTGCACCATTACGAATACTGGTCCAGACTCGAACAATACCTGTACGGTCACAACTAAGTACACGTGTGAAGTGGACAATGAGAACAAGGTGATCGTAAGGGATGAGAATAATCAGGTTGCCGGTTCGGGGAGTGCTACTTCAAGCGGTAATACCTCCGGCGGTGGTGCAACGAGTGGGTCAGCTTCAAATAGTAACGGCGCTGTATTCGACGTAAAAATCGAGAATGGCGGATGCGAAGTGACCAAGGCATCAGTTCCGGTCACGCCTACTCAGCCTGTTGGCGGTTCGGGAGCTGCTGGCCCTGCGCCTGCTGGTGGAGCTGGTGCAGTAGTAGCAGCGGCCCCTAGGCCTACCGTTCTGCCTAATACGTCGGGCGAAAACTTTGCGCTCGTCGGACTAGTCATTGCGGGTGTATTAGCGGCTGTGGCTGCTGGTGCTCGCGGCTTGAACCTTCTGCAAAATCGTAGATAGGGTAAGTAATGCGTCAGGTATCTGACAAAATCGGATTTTACGTCGCAGCACTCATCTGTAACGTCATGGTATGGGGTATGTTCACAGCGCTGAACGTACCCCGTATTACCGTGTCGGCCGTACCAATTGTTGTCGAGCAACCAAAACCAGCTTTCGTACCAACGGTCGGTCAGCCGGTGAGAGTCGTGGTGCCAGACTTAAGCATCGATGTTTCGGTCGAACAAGGTTCGTTTGATCCGGCGTCTCAAGAATGGTCACTAAGTGATCAGCTTGCGTACCATGCGACGGCGTCGGTGCCTGTAAATGATAGCAACGGTGCGACTTTAATCTACGGGCACGCACAGGCGCAAATGTTTGAACCGCTGGTACATACAAGTTCTGGAATGCGCGCCGAAGTGTATACCGATAACTCAAAGATATTTGTTTACGAGTTTGCTGCTATGCGAGAAGTTATGCCGACAGACGTATCGGTGTTCACTGACGCTGGCCCGCCTACCTTAGTTATGCAAACATGCAGCGGGCCACTCGATGCATATCGTGCGCTGTACAGTTTTAGCTTCGTTGAGGTTCGAGAGGTATGAATGAGGCAATTATAACGTTTGCGCCAATCTTGGCGATGACAGTATTCATTACCGTATTGGTCCTCATAGCTTTCAATTCCATTTACGACCTTATTTTTAGTTTCTATCAAACACGCTCGAAGCGTGACTTGCCACTTGCGACACCGCACATTACTGTAATTATTATGGCGACTGACGACATACAGTCGGTACGTGATTGTCTATTAAGCCTCCGTGCGTCAGAGTATAAAAAATACGACGTCGTCGTTGCGAATAACTACTTACGGTACGGAAAAGTTGACAACCTCAGTAAGCTACTCGCTGCACACCCAAAACCTGGCTATTATTACAAATCGCGTAAACGGCATGGGTATGAACGGTTAATTAAAGAGGGGTATAGGCGCAGCAAAAAGGGCAGTGCTGTGATGCTGGTTGACTCACGCGTCAGATTTGCCGGCTCAACACTTCAGCGCGTAGCTAATAGGCAACGTGCCCTGGCGCACGGAGACATACTGCACATAGACACGAACACTTATCGCTACGGTTTTGTCGGTGTGGTTTCGTCGTTGATTGATGCTTTCGTGCGGCTTTTACGGCTTTCTAGCTCTAGACTTTGGATACGTAAGACTAAGCAGCTTCGCCCAAGAATGGTGGTGCCATCCCTATATATTACTCACCCCGAGCATGCACTACGACACAATTACGAGCCGAGCATCGTAATGTACGGTGAAAAGTATAGAGAGAGCGAGGCTACTTCTTTGCTGAATCGTGTTTGGCTAATGACGAGAGTTCTGACGTTCCTGCTCCTTGTGTGGGTATGTATTAGTATCGTGATGGCCGCGCTGGGTGGGAGCAGACCCGAAAGCTTTATTGCGACATGGGTAGCCGTGGCGTTGACTGGTGCGTCGTTGGTTCTTTTTGATACACGTGCGACAACACGTCAGAAAATTGAAGCGACGCTGTGTCTTAGCTTCATGCCTATATTAATACTGCTTGCGTTTGCAGCCTCTGTCATAGACAAAAGATTATTAAAAAAGCGTAGCCTCACTATTTCGCCTTAAATGCAATTTTAGTATTTATGTGAATATTTTCACACACCGGGTCTATCGAACAGGAATATGATAAAAATATTCACTTGCGAGAATAATCTGGAGGTAGGTATGAGGGTACGACAGCAATTTGGAAAGTTAGGTTCAAACAAAGAGCTTACCAAAAAGCATGCTCTTATTGCTGGAGCCTCATCAATCGCCGTTATCGTACTCGCTGCCGCTGGCACTGCTGCCTTTAATGACTCGAACTCGCAAACTGTTAATAGCTCAAGTCGAACGCATGAATCTACTAAAACGAACACCAAGGTTGATATTTCGAACGATCAGCTTAATGCTAAGTCTACTACGACACCGGCCGAAGACGTTGTGTCCGAGTCCTATACGGAAACGGGTGATGGACAGTCTCAGACGAAGCAATACTCAACCAGTACGCAAGACGAAAATGGCAACAGGACAACTCAGGAGCACAGCTATACAACTAATATCGACGGCAGTTCAGCCGTCGATATTAATTTAAACTCGAGTTCATCGTCAACCGGGTCGGTCAATTCTAGCTCATCGGTCGATGTAAATGTTAACTCAAGCTCTAGCGTGAGAAGTTCCGGCCAAGAGTGAGTGGTCGTTCGATCTCTGGCCGTAGCAATACGTTCAGGGATCGGGTGAACACCCGGAGTAACCTAACGTTAAAGGAGGCAATAAAATGAAAAAAATTCGAACAACAATTACTACGGGTGTCGCGTCATTGGGCCTCGTTGTTGGAATGGCGGGATTCGCCGGAGCAACGACGGGAACCATTGATACAACTGGTCCAAACTCAGAAAACCACATAGAGAGTGATCTTAAGTGGGAAGTTGACGTCGACAACGACAACGATGTCGATGTTGATAACGATAATGATCAGCGTGCAGACTCTGGTGATGCAAGGACAAGTGGCAACACAACTGGCGGTGACGCTACGAGTGGTGACGCGTCCAATGACAGTACTACCAGTACTTCGTTGAGCATTGACAACAGCGGTTCTGCTGGCAGCTGGAGCATGCCTAGCTCTTCGTCGAACAGTGCAACCATTGAAAACACTGGTCCACGATCAGACAACACCGTAGAGTTTGACAGCCACTACGAGCTTGACGTTAACAACGACAACGATGTCGATGTTGACAACGATAATGATCAGAATGCTACAAGCGGAAGCGCGACAGTCAGTGGCAACACAACTGGCGGTGACGCGACGAGCGGTTCTGTCTCGAACACCAGCTCGACATCAACCACTATTTCTATCAGGAACTAGTCGCTGGGTCGGGTTGCCTGAGGGAGTATTTTGCTCCCTCAGGCCCAAGGTTTCACCTTATAAAGTATGCATAAGAAAGGTATCGTATGAAATTTTCCGCAGCCTTAAAGACTATCTTCACATACGTCGCTTGTCTCATGCTTGCTTTGGCAGCACCGGTGACTGCGTTTGCCGAAGAACTTGCGCCAACAACCGAGCCCACTACTGAGCCACAGGTTGAACCAACGGTTACGCCCACGCCTAGTACGAGTACTGAGCCAACAGAGCCAGTAGCTCCGGCCCCAGCAGCTCCAGTTGCGCCATCAGAGCCGGCGCCAGCGGAACCGCAAGCGCCAGAACCGGCTGCACCCACGCCACCTAAAACGACATACACTTTCGATGCTGAGACGCAAAAATGGAACTCGAATACATGGCAATGGGACGCTGCTGCTAAAAAGTACGTTCGAGTGGTTCAGGTAGTCGAGCCTCAGGCGGTTGAGCCCGGTGCTGCCACCAGTAGTACGCCAAGCGGAACTTCATTGAGCTCTTCAACGAAAGCGAGTATTGCCAACGCTTTAGACTCAATCGGGACAAGCGGCAATGCGAGTGTCAGGGGTAATACGACAGGAGGTAGCGCGACGAGCGGTGATGCATTAGCCAGCGCGACTATTATCAACAAAGTCGATTCAACGATGTCTAACAGCAATAACACCGAAGCCGCTACGTTCGTAATGGATGTAATGGGTGATGTGAATGGTGACATTATGCTTGAACCAATGCTTCTAAAGGCAATGCTTGAAGCCAGGGTATCTGAAGGTGGCGACACTCAAATGAATTCGTCGAATGATACTTCAATTCAAAATGATATAAACCTGACGGCAACGAGTGGCAGCGCCACGGTATCGAGCAACACAGGCGCGGGTGACGCTACGACGGGATCGGCGAACACTATGGCGAATGTCATGAACCTTGTTAATTCTATGATCGCAGCAAACCAGTCATTTGACGGAACGATTAATATTTACGGCAACTTGAACGGCGACATATTAATAGCACCAGACTTCCTGGCGCAGATGCTTGCAAGTAATGGTATTCAGGCCTCGGCAACTGGCGCGACGCAGCTAAATGCGCGAGATACCCAAGAAATCGTTAATAACGTTTCACTGGCGGCCGAGAGCGGCGCGGCATTGGTAGCTGGTAATACACGTGCGGGCGACGCTACTTCGGGAGCCGCTGATACCAACTTGGTAATATTCAATATGACCGGCCATGAAATCGTCGCAGCCAACAGCTTGCTGGTATTCATTAATGTGCTTGGCTCATGGGTCGGCGTCATTGTCGATGCCCCACAAGGTGCGACAGCGGCAGCGATTGGAGACGGAGTGACTAAGAATGATATTCAGCCAAGTCTCGTCGTGGATGCTACAAACAACACTCGGATTACCAATAATATAAACCTCGGATCGTACTCTGGCGACGCATCGGTCGTTGGTAATACATCGGCTGGTGATGCAACAAGCGGTGACGCGACGGCCAGCGCGAACATCGCCAATATATCGAATAGCTCAATGGGTCTCACGGGGTGGTTCGGTCGGCTGTTTATTAACGTTTTCGGAACGTGGAACGGTAGCTTCGGCGTTAACACAAGCGCCGGTGATCCTATTCAAAATTCTGATTCTGGGAATGGTGACGGCAGTCCGCAAGTGATTCGTTTCGTACCTCGTGATGATAACGCCAACCGAGCAGCAGTCAAGCGTATACGAATCGTGACACCGGTGCAAACTCAGCCTGCTACCAACGAATCGTCAGACGTCAAACAGGCGTCGGTAACTGAACCAGCGGTACTGGCAGCAACGGACAGTGACGGTACTAAATCGGATATTCCCACACAACAAAGTTATATCGATGCGCGCAAGGAAGCTAATATTCCAATGCTTGCCGCTTCGGTAGTACTTATTATAGCGTCTGGCTACGTTCTACGCCGATTCTTGTTCTAGTATCTCAAGAGGACTCTTCGTTCCGTTCCTCTCGACGGCTAAATCGAGTATGATGGGTAGAGATTATGTTTAAATCTTTCATCCAATCGCGACTCGAACAGTACGTTAAGCAGTACTTTATAAAACATCCTGAGGTACGTCTTGTCGCCGTTGCGGGTAGTGTCGGAAAGACCAGTACGAAAACAGCGATTGCCACGGTGCTTTCAAAGAAGTTCAGGGTAAGAATGCTAGATGGCAATCATAATACGCACATGAGCGCCCCGCTGGGGATACTGGGCATTGACTACCCAGAGAATGTCCACAGTATCGGCGCTTGGGTAAGGGTGTTTATGGCTGCGCGCAAACGGATTAACGAGCCAGCTGATGTTGATGTGATTGTGCAGGAGTTGGGGGCGGATCATCCTGGCGATATAGCTCATTTTGGTACGTATCTGCGCCCTCATATCGGAGTAGTGACTGCGGTGACTCCCGAACACATGGAATTTTTTGGATCTATTGAAACGGTTGCCCAAGAAGAACTATCGCTCGCGAATTTTAGCGAGCTGGCTATCATTAATCGTGACGATATAGACGGTCGGTTCTCGCAATATTTGACGAACCAGAACATTGACACTTACGGTACGACTGCCGCCGCCGAGTTTAGAATTGAAGTGAAAGATTTTGACGTTGCCCATGGGTATTCGGGTTGGCTAGTACTGTCTGGATTCGCCGAAACGTACCCAGTAGATATTCGGGTAATCGGTGAGCATAGCCTACGTCCAATTTGTGGTGCAGTCGCAGTGGCAATCAAGCTTGGTATGGGCCCGAGTGAAGTCGTGCAAGGCGTAGAAGACATTACGCCGGTGCATGGGCGTATGAATTTACTCCGAGGGACCGAAGGCTCAACCCTCATCGATGATACGTATAATTCAAGCCCGGCTTCCGCGGAAGCTGCGCTTCAAACGCTCTACTCTATACAATCGCCGCAGCGGATTGCACTTTTAGGAAGCATGAACGAACTCGGTGATACGTCGCCGAGTGAGCACGAAAAGCTTGGCCATTTGTGCGACCCGGGACTTCTTGCGTGGGTTGTTACAGTGGGTGATGATGCCGAAAAATACTTAGCACCGGCAGCGAAAGCTCGTGGTTGTCAGGTAAAGTCATTTCATTCCGCACTCGATGCTGGAGCCTTCGTTCGGAGCGTACTCGATGAAGGAGCGGCTGTGCTGGCTAAGGGTTCACAAGGTGATATATATCTTGAAGAATCATTAAAAATGTTACTTCACGCTACCTCGGATGACCATAAATTAGTTCGCCAATCACCAGCTTGGATAGCTCGCAAGAACGAATTCTTCTCTAAGTTCTCGTAGCCATTGCTTTCAGGGGCAGAAGAGTCGATGGTATACTGTTAGCAATTATGCAACGATACAATCCAGCCGAAATCGAACCAAAATGGCAAGCTACATGGGAGCAAGAAGCTCGCTACCAAGCCATCGATAATGATACAAGAACAAAACTGTACGTTTCGGGAATGTTCCCATATCCAAGCGGCAGCGGCCTTCATTCCGGACATGCCTTTAGCTACACTATCGTCGACGCTATAGCGCGCTTCTATCGCCCGCATGGCTACAACGTTATGAACCCAATGGGCTGGGACACGTTTGGATTACCTGCTGAAAATTACGCGATTAAGACAGGTACTGCGCCGGCTGTCGTAACGGCAGAAAATATTGCCAACTTCAAGAACCAGTTTAAACGCATGGGCGTTTCGATAGATTGGGACCGCGAAATTAATACGTCCGACCCAGAATATTATCGTTGGACCCAGTGGGTATTTACGCAGTTTTTTAAGCGCGGACTTGCGTATCAAAAAGAGAGCCTGCAGTGGTGGTGTCCTGTTGATAAGACCGTGCTTGCCAACGAACAAGTCGAAAGTGGTAAGTGCTGGCGTTGTGGTAACGAAGTTGAAAAAAAATCCATGAAGCAGTGGTTTTTCAAGATTACCGAATATGCAGACTCGCTTCTTGAAGAAATCCCAAGTCTTGATTGGCCCGACAAAATTAAGACTGCGCAGACCAACTGGATTGGAAAATCCGAAGGTGCGGAAATCGAATTTATCATCGATGGGTTTGAAGAATCACTCCGCGTATTCACGACCCGTCCCGATACCATTTTTGGGGCCACCTTTATGGTTATCGCCCCGGAGCATTCGCTCGTAAAGCAACTCGTTACCGAAGAGACGAACCTTATTGTGGCTGAGTATGTTTCAAAAGCCGTTAAACGATCAGAAATTGAGCGACAGAGCGAAGGTAAAGAGAAAACGGGAGTATTCAGCGGCTCATATGCGATAAACCCAGCAAGTGGTGAGAAGATTCCGATTTGGATAGCTGACTACGTGCTTGCTGGCTACGGCACGGGGGCGGTAATGGCGGTTCCAGCTCATGACGGCCGTGACCGGGAATTCGCAGAAAAATTTGGTTTACCAATTATTGACGTCATCGACAATGCCGAAGGTGAAGGTGTATTAATCAATTCAGCTCAGTTTGACGGTACTTCTTCAGCCGAGGTACGTGAAGAAATTGTTGCCTGGCTTGAAAGCCAGGGTATTGGTAGGAGTAAGACAACTTACAAGATGCGCGACTGGCTGATAAGCCGTCAGCGCTATTGGGGTGCTCCAATTCCGATTATCCACTGTGAGGAGCACGGAGCGGTGGCTGTACCGGAAGACCAGCTCCCTGTCGTGCTGCCCGAAGTAGAGGACTACGCACCGAAAGGAGAAGGTCGCTCCGCACTCGCTGGTGTCAGCGAGTGGGTTAATACAACTTGTCCGACGTGTGGCAAACCGGCGAAGCGCGAAACCGATACGATGGACGGCTACGCCTGCTCGAGTTGGTATTTGCTACGCTACGCTGACCCGAAAAATAATGCACAAGCATGGGATCCAGCCAAGGCAGATTACTGGTCCCCAGTCGATTATTACGTCGGCGGCGACCATGCTGTCGCACACTTGTTGTACGTCCGATTTTGGGCCCACGTGTTTAACGATATGGGACTGCTTGACCATAAGGAGCCTGTCAAAAAACTGGTGTATCACGGCTACGTGAACGCCGAAGATGGTCGTAAGATGAGTAAATCATTAGGGAATGTTATAGACCCGCTGAGTATTATTGACCAAGGGTACGGCGCGGACACGCTTCGTACGTATGTCTTGTTTATGGGCCCAATAGAGCTTGATTCCGCCTGGAGTAGCCAGGGTGTCGGAGGAGTGTACCGGTTCTTAAACCGGGTATGGACGCTCACTCAAGAATATACTGCGTCGGATAAGACCGGGCCTGCTGTGAGCAAAGAGCTCGAATCAAAGCGCCATAAGACAATCAAAAAAGTCACGACCGATTTTCACGAACTGAGCTTTAATACGGCCATTGCCGCGCTTATGGAATACGTGAACGACCTATATAAGGCCAAATCCAATGGCTTTTCGAGCGACTGGCAGTTGCATCTAGAAGCCTTGGTCCAGTTACTTTCACCCTTCGCCCCGCACATGACGGCAGAGCTATGGGCGCAAATTGGGCACGACACCGCGCTGGATACTGCCGCTTGGCCTAAGTGGGACGAAAGCCTCACGAAGTCCGAAACGATTATTATTGTCGTGCAGGTGAACGGTAAGGTCCGTGCGAAACTAGAGCTTTCAGCCGACGCGACTGAACAAGAAGCGACCGATGCCGCTACGAGTGAAGTGAACGTTATAAAGTTTATCAATGGCAAAACTCCGAAAAAAATCGTGTATGTCACGGGCCGATTGGTCAGCATCGTCGTATAGCAGGGAAGAGTAGGCGCTTTTTACTTGAGGTCGCAGGTATTTTAAGCTATAATGCTACTCAAGTTTATACCAACCTGAAAAGGAGAACATTTCAATGGGACAACCCAAGAAACAA
>JAZKIT010000011.1:3385-30522 GCA_040384745.1 Patescibacteria group bacterium | reverse complement strand
GAGGAGATCGCCGGTTCAAATCCGGTCGAGCGCGCCAAGAAAATACGCCCACCTTTTGGTGAGCGTATTTTCTTTGCATGCTTCGCGTGGATTGAAGCGGCGATGCGAGGCGAAGCCACGCGAATCGCCGGGTCGCAGAGTGAGTGAAACGAAAAAGTATTTACATTTTTTCGTAAGCGAGCGACGGGGAGGCCTTTAGGCCGATATTCCGGTCGGTCGTGACAAAATTATTAAATATGTTATTGTTACTATAATGTCCAAGCACGAATACACCACCCCCGAAGTAACTGAACTGCGCCGAACTGCTAAATCAAGCATTGCGCAAATTGTGCTTCATGGCCTCAACCGAGCAGTTATCAATCATGAGTCGGACACTACATACAAAGTCGTATGCGGTGACGGAACGATGGAAGTTGACTTCGATGTAATTGATCTAAAGCCCGGGGTATCGGTTACAGTGCCTGCTGGTACACCCTATCAAGATGAGGGCTGCTTAAAACTGCTAGCCGAAAGTGTTCCACCGTTCAACATAGCGGCCATCGAGTATCTCGACTAGTCTTCCGACTGAACGTCTATCTACACCTCCCCGCCCAGGCGTATAATAAAAAGATACGAAGGAGGTAGTCATGAATATGAAACTCGAGCTTGTCGCGGTGCCAGTGAGCGACGTGGACAAAGCTAAAACCTTTTACGAGAACATCTTTGGGCCAGCCGATATGGACGCCGAGGTCAATCCCGACCTACGGTTCATCCAATTTACGCCGCCGGGCTCAGCGTGCTCGATTTGCATTGGCAAAAATATAGCCGGCAATATGAAACCGGGCTCGGTCGAAGGGCTGCAATTGGTCGTTGAAAATATCAACGAAGCCAGATCTTACCTTGAAAGCAAAGGCCTTAGCGTCGGGGATGTCGACGTGCAAGAATGGGGTAAATTCGTGTACTTTACAGACCCGGACGGCAATGGCTGGGCGGTACAAGAGCTACCGGACTACACCGCTAACCCAAATCTGGTGAAAACCGGCTAAAACTTCCTCGTTACCGTCTTGATATCAACTCTGCGCTTAAATCGCAGCAATGACCAATCATCGTCAAGTGAAATCTGTGTTACTGGCAACAAGTCATACTTCTCGAATTTTTCCCAGCCCTCGTCGCGGCTGATATCCGACCTGAGCAAGCCAGATAGCTTTGGGTATGCCACCCACAGCGCAGTTGACGGACCGACCACATTGGCGACTTGTTCGGCGTAACGAGCAATCGCAGCCGCCGATTCTGCGAAGAGAATAATAAAATCGACTGGCTCATCGCTTTGCTGCTGTAGTTGAGCCGCGTCATCGAAGCCAAAGTCTTCGAGCTTGAATGCTTCGGGTGCGTTAATCACCGTGCCCTTCATGTCGGCCTTAATATACATTTTTTGTGCAGCGGTTTTGGTCATGGTGTTATTTGCCTATCGCCATGCGCGAGGCTACAAACTCCCAGTTCACAACGTTCCACCACGCAGCGACATAGTCGTCACGCTTATTTTTATAATCCAGGTAATAGGCGTGCTCCCACACGTCGAGTCCGAGTAACGGCGCCTCGCCTCCTTCCATGATTGGACTGTCTTGGTTAGGACTTGTGGCAATGGTCATGTCGGGCATGAGCCAGCACCAACCGCTGCCAAACACGGCTAGGGATTTAGTCGTAAACTCATCAACGAAGGCCTGAAAACTACCATATTGAACAATTATTTTGTTCGCTAATTCACCCGTTGGTTCACCACCGCCATCGGGACTCATCCACTGCCAAAACAGTGTGTGATTATAATGACCACCGCCATGGTTGCGGACGGCTGTCTGCACGTTCGGCGGTAATTGGTCTACGTTGGTAATGAGGTCTTCAACCAAACGACCTTTTAGTTCTGGCGTGTCGTCGAGCGCCTTGTTTAACTTATCGACATACGTCTGGTGGTGCTTCGAGTGATGAAGCTGCATGATGTCTTTACTTATGTAAGTGCCGAGTGCGGCATAATCGTAGGATAATTCTGGTAGTTGATACATGGGGCGCCTCCTTATTGTCTCCAATTAGTATAGCGCGGAATGTACGGTACCGTCACTGGCAGCAAAAAGCTGGTATCGATAGTTATCGTCGGATAACTTCGCTGCTACTCTCTTTGACTTCGATGAATTCCTGAATCTTATTGTTCTTGGCAAGGGTCTTTAGTTGCTCACTGAGTACCGTTAATGGGATGCGGATGTAATTGTAGCTGACCTGCTTGTCGTTCGACTCGACCAATTGCACGACGTAGTAGCCATTACTCTCGAAGCTGCCGTCGCTGGAGCGGAAGAATGCCGATGTCTCACCAGTCTTCAATTTAGCGGCCTGCTGGGTAACTCCTCCATCATGATTGGTCTTCGGTACCAACGAACCGGTTGAGCCGAGCTGCACTGCGTAGCCTTTGTCCTGAAGTCGCTTAGCGATATCCGCTAAAGCCAGCTTCGGCTCGACCTTTAGCAACTCTTCGGCGGCATCCTTTGCGGTGTTTGCCTTGTTGTCGATTGCATAAGAAACTTCTTGGCGAATCAGCGCATGCCGGATAAGTTGCCGGTACTCATCGGCTGAGTAGCCAAGGGTACTCAGAGTCGAGTCGTCGTAAATATCCTGCGAAATACGTCCTGATACGGTAGTCAGGCTCGCATCAATGACCTTGTCCACCTGCTCGTCTGACACCCTGATATTCTTTTCGCGGGCAACCTTGGACGCATATGCATCGGCAATCGCACTGTCCAAAGCTTGGCGCTTATGGAACTCAATTTGGCGCTTGCCATCATCTGAATTCAGATTCAGGCGCGCTGACTGTTCTAAGTAGTGTTTAGAGCCCGAAAGACTCATAAGGTAGTCGCTATAGCGAACCTGTGCGCCATCAACCGTTGCCACGGGAACTGGCAAGATACGTGTCACCCGATAAATGAACGTACTGGTGTTTTGCGCCGGGTATAACTGCCACCAAATGACAACCGCCAGCACTACTACCGTGACGACGGCAATAAGAATAACGTTGAATACAAGTTTGTGGCGCTCGTATTGATGCGGGTATTTAAATTTACGACCACCGGCAAGAATCTGCTCCCTGTGTTCGGCTACCGTCTCGTTGGTAATCCGCGACGGCGGCGCAGCCTCTTTCTTAGCCCTCTTCAATGTTGGTCGTTTCATAAGCTCCTTGTTTCTCAATCGCGTTCATTACGGCGTTTTGCAACTTGTTGTATGTCTTTTCGGGATGTTCGACCTTGTGGATGACCAAGTCACCGACAAATGTCTGGATGACCACCGTTCCAAAGCCAAATACTTCACCGCTGAACCCGGGTATATTATAGCTTATGTTTTGAATTTTCGACAGACGCAGCTCGACGACATCGGTACCGAAGAAGCCGTTTTGCGTCACCTGACGGATACGCTGGTTCGTCACGATGTATACGGTGTAGTACCACAAAATAAAGTGATAGCTAAAGATGATCAGACCGACTACTAGTCCCGCTATCGGTAACAAAAATAGTTCAAGCTTGGTCTGCCAGATAAGCGGCGGGATTGAAGTAATCGCAAACGGAATCAACAGCCCGTAAAATCCTTTTCGCATAGCGATAAGGTGTCGCCGAAACACGAAGAGCAGCTCTTCCCCGTCACGTTGTCCATCGAATGCCTGCTGTCCGTCGTCGGTCTGCTTCATGACTTAATAATACTAGAGTCAGGGTCGTTTAGTGTCGGATTCTGCGTATCATTTACGGCATACCCTTTAAGCTTGCGACGAAGCCGATAAAACTTAAGTACCCAACGGATGACGATGAAGAGAATCAACGGCCACAGAAGCGGGATAACAGCCGCAATCATAAATGCGAATATCATACCGAGATACCACAGGAATGTAGCTACCGAGACGCCGTACAGCGTCCACATTGGCAGATAGTCTGCCGGATTAATAATCTTTGCTGGTCGGCCAGCCCGAACCATAGCCTTGGCAGACGCTACCCCAAATTCGTGAAGTGATTCAAAGTCTCGCTTGGTCATGGGAGCGAAGCCTTCGCTGGCAACGGCAAACGTCTTATAAAAATACACCGTGTTGCCTGAAAATTCGAAGTCGAAGTTTCCGGCTGTCTCGAGCATGCGTAGCATGACGTTTGGTGCCAATATGGTAAAAGCGGTTAGCTCTTGCCTCTTGAGGGGCGTGTGGACGCGGAAGAAATCGTTAAAGTCACCTTCCAGACGTACGGTTTCACCCTTTGCGAAATACACCGATGCCCACCCGATGACATTATTCAGTGTTGCGTTGGTTCGTGATTCGACATACAGATTCTCGACGGTGAACGGCAAGCGCACCGCGAAGACCTGTACGTACATGCGAGCCGAGCTAATAACCCCAGCATTTGAGGTATGGCTGCTACTATAGAGCGATATCGGTGAATATTCGGCTACGAACTGCTCACAGCTATAGCCATCGATTGTCATCGAAAGAACATCGTGTTTGACAGTATTCGTTCGTGGATTAATGTACACGCTCGCTTCATTCGAGGTATCAGCCACGAACGGCTGATGCGCGTAGCCCTGGGTCGTACCGAACTGCGAGATGTCACTAGAGGATATATCTTTGTATTTTATACGAGGTGACGTCAAAGGTTGCATTAGCAGTATGATACCAGAGGCGAACGAACGTGTCAGCGTGCATGCTACAATAACAGAGGTATTTTGCCTCGGTAGCTCAACTGGATAGAGCAGATCCGTCCTAAGGATAAGGTTGCAGGTTCGACTCCTGCCCGGGGTACCAAATTAAAACAACGACCATCTAGTCGTTGTTTTAATTTGGTGATTAACGTGTGCTCCCTGCCCGGTAATCTATTTGATTTTCTGCGATTTTCTTCACATTTTTCGCCGCGAGGTCTTGCTACACTTCCCCTAGTACTTAAACGTTAGGAGAATCCCATGGCTGAAGAAGCACGAGAAGTAATTGTTGAACGAGACCGCGAACCACGCTCGCACATCGGCACTATCGTCGCCGTAGTGCTTGGGGTATTAATTTTGCTCGCCCTACTGATGTACGGTCTTCCTGCACTAACTGGTGGCAATAACTCTACGACCGACGTCAACGTCCAAGCTCCGACGCCCACAACCGGCACTACCGGGGAATAATTAGTCAGTCCCAGATAAAAACGACCTCTCACTATGAGAGGTCGTTTTTCATTTAACACGGATACTTAGCGTGTAAACTTCTCGTGTAGTGCTTCGTAGTCGAACAACTCGGCGTCAGTGAACCAGTGCGCGATTTCTTTGACCGCTTCTTCGGGGTCGCCTGAAGCGTGAATAAGGTTTGGAATACCCTTTTCAGCTGTGTCGGCGTAACCGTAACTCATGTGGCTGTAGTCACCACGAATTGTGCCAGGGGCTGACGACTTTGGCTCGGTAGCACCGACCATCTTACGGACTAAGGCGACGGCCTCAACACCTTCAAACACCATAGCAATCACCGGACCTTCGCTCATCATTTGCAGCGTAATGTCAAAAATCTTGTCACCAGCGCGGGTCTTCAGCGTACCGATCTCTTCGTAGTGCTTGTAGTAATGACCCTGGTCGGGTGCCAGCATTTTTGTGGCGACGATGCGTAATCCAACGCGCTCAAAACGTGTCAGGATTTCACCAACTAATCCGCGCTGCAGTGCGTCAGGTTTAAATAGTATCAACGTTTGTTCGAGATTTTTGCTCAACTGAAAGCTCCTTATTAGGGTTTTTGATTAACTACCCTTTATTGTACCAAAAGGACGGTGACCACGACAGCGGCCAGGCCAATGCGATACCAACCGAACAGCGCCAGGCCATGTTTCGACAGGTATTTCAGCAGGAAGTGGATTGCCAACATAGCCGCCACGAACGCTGCCACGTTGGCGATAATAATGACGTCGAGGTTGGCAGCCATATATGCCCTGTCCGAGGGCTTTAGTAGTAGCTTGCCGATTAATCCGAACATAATAGGAATCGACACCATAAAGCTATATTCAGCGGCGGCGCGCGGACTGAGTCCCATGACCCGTGCCGCCACGATGGTCGAACCACTGCGTGATACACCAGGAATGAGTGCGAAGGCCTGGGCCAAGCCAACGATCAGGGCGCGGCGCGGACTTAGGTCGGTCCCGGTCTCTTTTGGTGACTTCTTTGGGAGCTTATCAACGACGACCATCAATACCCCGACCAGCGCCAGCATGATAGAAACGGTCAACGGGTTCAGTAGCACGCTGCTATTTTGAATAAAGTCAGCTAGCGCCAACCCCAAGAGTCCCGCCGGAATACACGTAATGATGATGTTGCGCGCCAACCGGAAGTCATGCTCAAAGAATACTTTTTTAAACAGATCAACCAGCTTTGGCGAAAAGTAGATGACCAGGGCCAGCAACGTCCCAAAATCGAGCGCCTGAATGAACAAATGGTCAACTTCGCGGCCAAACAAAAGACTTTGCGTAATCACAAGGTGGCCCGACGACGAGACCGGAATGAACTCGGTCAGCCCCTGGATAATTCCTAAGATGATGGCTTCGATAATAGTCACGTTCACATTGTATACTATAAGCATGTACGTTTCCGAGCTGATCCTAGATTATACCGAAAGCCTCGAAGTCGAAGGCGGACGCTCAGCTAAAACGGCCGAGAATTACGAATTATACCTCGAACGGTTCGTGTTTTTCATTGGCGATATCAAAGTTGCCGAGATCAGTCAGGAAATGATCCGTAAATACCGCCTATGGCTCAACCGTTTTGAAAACGATAACGGAGACAAACTGTCGACTATTACTCAAAGTTACCACCTTATCGCGCTGCGCGGCTTTTTACGATACCTGGGTGAGCGCAATATCGAATCATTAACCCCGGACAAAATAAAACTACCCAAAGTCAGCCGGCGTCAGGTGTCGTTCTTGCACTTCGACGAAGTCACCCGTCTACTCGACACTATACCAATGGACGACGAATCGGGTATGCGTGACCGAGCAATTCTAGAACTACTGTTCAGTAGCGGCCTACGTGTATCGGAACTGGTCAACCTGAACCGAGACCACGTCAACACCACGCGCCGCGAGTTCATGGTCCGCGGGAAGGGCCAAAAAGACCGCCCGGTGTTCGTCAGTAAATCGGCCGCCGAGCGAGTGAATGAATACCTGGCTGCTCGAATCGACAACCTTCCCCCGCTGTTCTTAAGCTACTCGCGCAATAATGTCGCCAGCCAAAGTGGTGATTTTCGCCGGCTCACCGCTCGCTCCATCCAACGAATGATTAACAAATACGCCCGACTGGCCGGCATTACTAAGCACGTCAGCCCCCATACCATGCGTCACAGCTTTGCGACTGACTTATTGATGAACGGTGCCGACCTGCGTAGCGTCCAAAGCATGCTTGGCCACGCCAACATTGCCACAACCCAGGTCTACACGCACGTTACCGACGAACACCTGCGCGATGTGCACGAACGATTTCATAGCGATATCTAGCAGATCGTATTACGGGCTGTTCGGTTCACAGTACACCAAATCGGTGTCTGGCGCGTAGTCACCGGCGGCATTAGTGATTCGGAAGTCTTTACAGACGTTGCCGTCGATCAGCAAGGCGGCTTCTGGGAACTGCTCAGGTGTACCACTGCCGGTTACGGTAACTCGGGCGCGAACTCGGCGGAACAAATCACTGGCCCGACCCGTCGAGTCGATGATTGGCTGGACGTTGTCGAAGTCAATCACGTTTCCAGGCGTGCAGGGACTAGAGCGGCAGAGTTCAACCTTGTAGTTCGTGGCCGATTTATTGTATATACCGGCAAGTTGCAGGTACGCTTCGCGTTGACCGGTTGGTGGCGGCAGGGCGATGGTCGCGCTACATGCGTAAATTGTGCTATCAAAGTTCGGCTCACATCGTACTTGGCGCGGTGCGTTGCGGCTACCGGCCGAACGACGACCATCATCAGTAAAGCTTGGGTTCGCAGAAATGTTCGATGGATACAGAAATAGCGTGGTGGCATTCCGACTACCCGGAGCGCTAAACGCCTCTAGGTCGATTGGATTATTGCCGTCAAACTGAATCAGTTGGGCGCGCATCATCGGAGGTGCGCAACTCGGCCAACTGGCGTAAGTCTGCAGATCAACACTCGGAGGCACCGCTACTGTATTGCCGCAGCCGACAGGAAGATTATCGCTAATAAGCCACGACACCTTTACATGGGTAATGTCGTTTGAATTACCGTCAGGAATAAGAGGAATGACGTTTGGCAATTGGTCTTTGAGCGCCCCTTCGTATGACTTGGTTTTCACCGTCAGCTTGACACAGGTATATGCTTGGTTCAGCTCCGGTGCTCCGACCGTCACTTCATTGGTCGCGGGAGAAAAATCGACACCTGCCACCTGCAACGTCTGGCAATTATCACCGTTATCGACCAGTGCCGTCCGCAAGGTCCCACAATCGCCCGGCTTCGGTGACGGAGCTTGGTCGCATTCCTTCAGCCGCACGAGGGCACGTTTGGCGTCCTCGACTCCGGCCATCGCTGAGTCATAGGCACTTTGAGACAGGTCGTTATTACTTGCCTGCTGTTGATTGCGAAGCATAATCTGCACGAATCCTGTGGTTACCACTACCACGAGCAGTGAGGTAAAGATGACCATAAAGATTGAAACGGCACCTCGCTGGTTTGACATAGTTCTCATTACCCTTCCTGTGCTCCCGCTCGGGCGGTGAAATTAAACTGATTGACGGCGCAATATTCGGTATCGATTCGACTGCCTTGGTTCTGACAACTACTTCCTTGAATGACACTGTCTTCGCCCGTTCCTATAGTAATTGAAACCTGGTACAGGCGCTGCGTACTATCGAACGATACAGCTTGACCTACTACGCCGCCGCCATCACGGTTTATCGTAAAGCCCGTGACGACAAGGTTATTATCACCCGTTCCAAGCAAGTTAGTGACATTACTAAGCGTAGTAGAGTTAAGCACTGGGAAGACTCCGTCGACTCGCTGGCAGTACGTGTCTGAACCGGTGAATCGAATCAGTCTGATCCGTTCATCGGTATCTTCGTAACGGTTGAGCAAAACGACCGGCTGGCCATCTTCGAACGCTTTGATTGACTTACCGTAGCTCCAGGCATACACGATGTTGTTTCCGCACAGCCGACCACCGGTCACCTGGTTCGGGTCACTGCTATCTTCTACAAAGAGCGTGTTTGATGGTCGGGCGGAATTGAGGGTCCGCTGAATATCGTTACTGACGAGCAGCCCCGACTCATTGACCGAACGCAGGGTTAAGCCCTTGTTATAAATCGAACCGATTTGTAGGGTGAGCATGGCAATCCCGAGCAGTAGCATGGCGATAAATGCCATTGAAATCGTCAGCTCAATAATCGTAAAGCCATGCTGTCGATGGCGCACTGATGCTTGTCGTGGGTGCTTACGAACCTGGTTCATATAACCTCACAACCGTTTCAATGTGCAGCGGCGTCTCAAGCCCGGCTCCAATCCAGCAGGCCTGAACGGTAAAGCTATACGAATCTGCCAATGTCGCACCGCCGTCTAGGAACTCACGCTCGATCCACAACCCATAAGCAACAGGTTCACCGCTCGAATAGTCAACGTGCGAATACGGTAGCGTCGTTGATGTGTTGACCGATCGGAACCAGGTGCCATCTTCTCTAAACGTACCGTCACGCGAGTCCATAATAAAACTATCGTCTGGCGCGCTATCAGGACAGGCGGTGTCGTAGCCGGTATACACATCGGTATCTTGGTTCACTGATATCTCGTCCCATGGGCTTGGTGCGGTACTTGTCGTGCCCGTGTCTGCCTGGTGCGCTGCTCGTAATGCTTCGGCCTGTGCATCAATTTGCTGCCTTACGAGCGTGATTTCAAGCGCACGCTGTGACGCATTCGTACCCTGCCCCATAACCGTCATGGCGCCGACAGAAAGCATGCTGAAAATAGAAAAAGCTAATAGTACCTCAATGATCGTGTCACCCCGCTGAAGTTTTAGCATGTGCCGTCCTCGTCGGTAATCGTCTGAATGTATGACTGTGCTGATGCCCGGGCTTTGATGACGACTCCCATGCCGCCGCCCGAAAAGTTACCGCCGGATTCAAGGCAAAGTGGCACGTCAGAACGCTCATTATTGACATCAATCATATCGACGACGGGCATAGTGCCCGTGACCGTGTAGGTGTGGACCGAACCACTGACGTTGACCGGAGAACGAATAATGGCGATGGATAGCGTTCGCGGGTTTCCGCCGTTGTCCACGATAGTCGCACCCCAAGGCACGGTTAAGTTGCTGTAGGTCATACCAATATCAATATCTTCGGGAATTAACTTCGGGTTGCTGTCCCTCATGAGGTCGATGTCGCTCGTCGCGCTGCTGCCCTCTGGCAGGTCTTGACCCACGATACTGCGCACCGTCAGGTCCGTGCCGTTCTGTACCTGAATTAGGCGCCCCATGAGCACGCAGTTACTTTGACCGCGTGGACTCGCCGCACCGCCGTCATCGACAGTACCGGCGCTACACGATAAATCAGGGCTACGGCCGTTTTCGACGTTATACACCAGGTTATATTGCTGTTGCACGAATGACTGCAGTGTCTTCACGCTGTCTTTGTAGCGCTGGGTATTTATCATGGTAGTCCAGCCGCCAAGCAGCCCAATCGCTAGCATGCCAGTGATGCCTAAGAATAGTATGACTTCGATTATGGTAAAACCGCGAGCGCTCGGCTCAGCACCCCTACCTACCTTATTCGTAGTCCGCCCCAGTTGAGTCTTTTGATTTGGCACGCCCATTTGGGGTAATTATAGCATAAGCATGGCGTTGGTGAGCCAGATAGAAAAGCTCTCGTAGCCACCGATGATGGCGTTTCCAGCCACGACCGATATAAAGAAGCCGACGATGAGGAGCGGCCCAAACGGAACCTGGGCCTTTCGGGATAATGTACCGGTCACCAAGCCTGGTAATACGATTAACGTTCCAATCAGGTTGGCTAAGAATAACGTTAGTAGCGCCAGCTTCCAATCCGCTATAAGCAGTCCCAATGCCACGCCTAGTTTAACATCACCAAATCCAACCCAAGCGCCTTTGGAAATGAACCAAAGAACGAAGTACAACCCGGCCAGAATCAGTACACTCAGAACAGCCGATATAAGAAGAGCCGGCAGCTCAATGCCTTGAAGTCCAACGACCGTCAATGCCGTAATGACGGCTGAAAGTCCGATTAACGGAAAAGTAATGACATCTGGCAGCAAATACCACTTCAGGTCGTAGGCGAACAGAATGACCAGCATCGTCAACGCGACCAGCCAGAGACCCAGTAGAAGCAGCCCGAACGGCTGCAGCCCAACGGTACTGACCCAGCCAAATGCAAAAATCGCGAACGTCGCTGCCGTACCAAGTTCCATAATCGGTTCGAAGGAGCCGATTGGTTTCTTACAGTAGCGGCACTTCCCTTTCGTACTTAGCCAGCTGGCAATGGGGAGTAAATCGTACCACTTCAGCTCATGGCCGCATTCCAGGCACTGCGAGCGGTCATTTTTAACTGAAGTCTTCGTTAAGCGCTCTATGCGCTTCAATTCTACCTGGCTTTGCTTGGCAGAACTTTGCAAAAAGTTATAATTCTCGGCTTCTTCATCGGTTAAGCCGTCCGCAGTCGTTCGCTTCTTCTTTAGCCTCGCAAACTCTGTCCGGTCACGAACAAGCTGTCTAGCACGGAGCCGCCACACCGACGCCCCGGCGAACGAACCCATAACGAGCCCTAGTAATCCGGCTACGGTAGAAATAACATAAACGGCTTCCATCTCGCTCCATTATACAAAACGGCCCGCATATAGCGAGCCGTTTCGTTAATCATGCAGCAACTATCGTTACTGGTTGTCCTGACAGAAGATACCGCTACCTTCGAGATTGATACGAATGGCGGCGACACGCGAGCCACCAGCGGCGACAAGTGCTTCCCCATTACATCTCTGTCCCGTAACGTACTGGAACGTCGAGTAGAAAACATCGGCATCTGGATCAGTTGGAAGAGCTGCCGCGATGGTGTAGTTCGCACCGGTGCGCGGGTCCCTAAACTCACTGTTTTCTTCGTTCCCAAGGTCTTGCTTGAGGTATCGAACACGGAAGCTATCGGCGCCACTCGCAGTAATTTGTGCGAAGGTTGGAATACGACCGTTATTGTTGGTCGAGTAGCTGTTCAGCTGGGTAACGAACCGACTGGAGTCGTCACGACGCTGAGTGTCTCGCTGACCGCGCTGGAGTGCCGGCAAAGCGATGAAAATCATCAGGAAGATAAGTCCGGCAATTGCCAAGACCAAGACGACCTCGATAATGGTGAATCCTTTTTGTTGTTTCTGTACGTTCATATCGTTGTTTTCCCACCTTTCATGAACTTGATTTCAGGGGTCATTTTGAGACCGCTTACGCTTATCATACCCCTCGCCGGTAGAAATGTCTACAGGTAGGTTCGGCTATATATCCAGGTTGTTCACCAAGCCGTAGATTGGGAGCAGAATGGCCGCCACCATGCTTCCGGCAACGATAGCCAGCACCACCATCAGGATCGGCTCGATAGCCGTGCTGATGTTCTTAATCTCTTCGTCAAGCTCATCTTCGTATACCTGAGCAGCCTTCCCCATCATTTCGTCAATCTTACCGGACTTTTCACCGATTGAGATCATCTGAGGCACAAATGGAAGTATATATTGTTCATTCTTCAACGAGTCCGAGAGTGCTTTGCCCCCCTTTACCTTGTCCGCTGCGCGTCCGATTGATGCCGAGATGATTGAATTATTTACCGCTTGCGAAGTAATTCGAAGCATATCAAGCATCGGGACCCCGGTGTTCAGTAGCGTCTGCCCGGTTCGTGAAAATCGTGCCATATACAGTTTCTTAAACATCCCGCCAAAGAGCGGCATATTGATTTTCAATGTATCGAGGGTTTTTATACCCGCCTCTGTTTGCGCATATTGACGAAGGAAATACACGCCAATACCAGCCGCGATAATCATTAACCAGCCAAAGTTGACGATTAAATCGGCCATCGCGACCATAACTTTAGTTATGAACGGCAGTTCTTGGTTGAGGTCGGAGTAAAGGTTCTTCACCTGTGGCACGACCGCGACCAACATAAATACCACCACTCCCATAATTACAAACAGCACAATCAATGGGTACGTTAAGGCACCTTTAATCTTGCTCATCATGGCAGCATCTTTTTCTTGCTGAGCAGCGATACGGCGTAGCGCGTCATCAAGCGTTCCGGATGCCTCTCCGGCCGTTACGAGGGCCAGAAACACATTATCGAACACCTTCGGGTGCTTGCTGAATGATTCAGAGAGTGACTTACCCCCTTCGACGCTGGCAATAATTTCTTCAAGCACGGCTTGTAGTTGTTTGTTCTCAGTCTGCTCAAGGACCGTTCGAAGGCTTTGGGTCAGCGGAAGTCCCGCACCGATAAGCGTCGAAAGTTGGCGCGTGAACACCACTCGGTCCTTAGTGCTAATGCGGCCGGTCAGCTTGGCGATAAAGTTAGCCGATTCGCTCTCTTCTTTAATGTTGTGCGGTGTAAAGCCCTGGCTCAACAGTAACTTAGCCGCGGCGTGCTCGCTGTCTGCTTGCACGCTTGCCTTGACCATCTTTCCGGTGGACTGGTCTTTGGCTTCGTAGTTAAATCGCTTCACGGCTGTTTACGTTACCCTCTCATCAATCGTTCAAATTCACCCAAATCGACCGCGTAGTTACGCGCTTCGTCGTAGGTAACGGTACCCGACTGCACCAGGCTGGCCAACGTGCGGTCCATGGTCTGCATACCTTGGTCGGCACCTGTCTGGATGACGGCGTCAAGCTGGTGGCTCTTGCCTTCACGAATGATGTTACGGACGGCTGGATTAGCAATCAGGACTTCGGCTGCGACCACTCGACCGCCACCAATGGAAGGCACCAGTCGTTGCGAACAGATGGCCATGAGAATATTCGACAGCTGCGCCCGAATCTGTGGCTGCTGGTGTGGCGGGAACACGTCGATCATACGGTCGATAGATTGCGCCGCCGAGTTGGTGTGAAGGGTTGCAAACACAAGGTGTCCAGTTTCGGCGATAGTAATGGCCGCCGAAATGGTTTCGAGGTCACGCATCTCACCAATCAGCACGACGTCCGGGTCCTGACGCAGCGAGCTCCGGAGCGCCGCCGAGAAACTGTAGGTGTCATAGTGGACTTCACGCTGTACGATAACCGACTTCTTACTCTTATGTGTAAATTCAATCGGATCTTCGATGGTAATAATGTGGTGCGACTTTTCGGTGTTAATCTTGTCAACGAGCGCCGCCAGCGTGGTTGACTTACCCGAACCGGTCGGACCGGTCACCAGCACAAGGCCGCGCGGGTAATCAGCAAACGACTGCACGACCTGCGGCATGCCCAGCTCCATAACGTTCTTAATTTCATTCGGAATCAAACGTAGCGCCGCGGCCAGGTTGCCACGTTCGTGAAAGGCGTTCACACGGAATCGCCCAAGGTTACCGAAGGCAAATGAAAAGTCGAATTCCTTGTCCTTATTCAAAATCTGCTGCTGGTCTTCGTCTAAAATAGCGTACACCAGCTGTTCGACTTCAGCTTCGCCAAGTGCGTTGAAGCCGGCAATCGGCGCCAAGCTACCGTCCACACGAAGCATCGGCGGCAGCCCGACTTGTAAGTGAAGGTCGCTCGCTCGCTTTTTAACGACTTCTTCGAGCAGTAGTTCTATCCGTAATTCTTGGTTCATAATTTTCCCACCTTTTATGCTGTATCTGCTGCTACTCGGTTGACTTCTTCGATTGTCGTCAGGCCACCGAGGGCCTTTAAGTATCCGTCTTGTCGCATCGTTACCATTCCTTGGGCGACTGCCAGTTTTTGAATCTCCGCGCTGGTTGATCGCTTGATGATCAGATTTTGAATTTCCTCGGTAACGTCCATCACTTCGTACAGTCCCGCTCGGCCTGAGTAGCCGCGTGGCGTCTGAGGTGTATCCTTACCTTTGACTAAAGTATAAGCGCTTTGGCCCGTCAGGGGCAAGTCTTTGTAGCCAAGGTCCTCGGACACCTGCGCAACAACGTCTTTGGTACCAGGCAGCAAGTGCCCAACTGTCGTCATAATGTTCTGCGTCTCAATCGGTGTCGAATTATACGAATCACGTTTCGGCGAGACCCGGCGCACTAGTCGCTGACCAATGATCGTGTTGACGGTGCTGGCAATGAGGAACGGTTCGATGCCCATGTCAAGTAGGCGCGGGAGCACACCGGCTGCCGAGTTTGTGTGCAGCGTGCTGAACACCAAGTGTCCGGTCAACGCTGCCTGGACGGCAAGTTCCGCCGTTTCTTTGTCACGAATCTCTCCTACCATTACGATGTCAGGGTCCTGACGCAAGATTGAGCGAAGGCCGTTCGCGAATGACAAACCGACTTCGGCGTTCACCTGAATCTGGTTGACGCCTTGCATCTTATATTCCACCGGGTCTTCCAGTGTGACGATGTTGACCGAATCATCTTTAATTTCTTTGATCAGCGCGTAGAGGCTGGTCGACTTACCGCTACCGGTCGGTCCAGAGGTAAGAATCATTCCGTTCGGACGCTTGACGCCTTTTCGAATCATACGCAGGCCGCGGCCAGCGTAGCCCATTTGCTCCAAGTCAAAGCTGCTACCCGACTTATCGAGCAGACGAATGACTACCTGCTCACCCCATACCACCGGTGATATGGCGATACGAAGGTCAACTTCTTTGTCGGCGACGGCAATCGTGAACTGACCGTCCTGCGGAATACGGTGTTCGTCGATTTTCAGATTGGATAAAATTTTTATACGGCTGATCAAGGCTGGCTCGATGCTTTTGGGGAGCTGCATAATTTCACGCAGTACACCATCAACTCGACAGCGAATCTTCAAAGCCCCCTCAAGTGGCTCAATGTGAATATCTGACGCCTTGGCTTTAACGGCGTATTCTAAAATTGTCGACAGCGCCCTGGAGATTGGACTGTCTTGGACAATTGTCTTAATGTTCGAGGCGCGTTCCTGGGTAGCGTCTGCTTCGGACTGAGCGGCGGCAGCATCGACACCCGAAAGGTCGGTCTTGTACTGGTCAAGAATATGCCGAACGCTCACCTCTGAGGCCATAAATACCTTCAGTGGGCGTTGTATACGATTTGCGAGGTAGTCAACAGCTTGAACGTTGTTGGCATCAATCATGGCGACCGCCAGGCGGTTTTGGACCTCTGCCAGTGGTACCGCCATAAATCGTTCGGCGATGTCTTCTGGAAGTAACGCCAAAATCTTCTCGTCGATCAGGCTTCCCTGTAGGTTGACGTACGGCACACCGGAAACTTGAGCCGTGGCATGAGTCAATAATTCGTCATCAACCGTTCCTTGTTCGGTCAGCAGGGATAAGATTGGCTTGCTGGCACTGATTGATTCGGCTTTTGCCGCTTCTATTTGATCGTGCGCCAACAGCCCCTCGTCCTGAAGAAGCGTAAGGAGTTTTTCTTGTATCTCCGGTGTCATGAGGGCCATGATGCGCGCTCCTTAGATTCCTGGCGCAGGCGTGCCACCGATGGTCACGTCGACGGTAGGGTTAATAGCGTCACCGTTAAATACTTGCGGGTCAGGGTCGGCCAAGTCAGCATTGTAGCGATTGATCGTTTTTACTTTGACTGGCTCGTCAGACTGCTTCAGGCCTGGAATCGCACTCACCGCAGCGAAGGCAATCCCGACGCTAACAGAGGCGATTAAAATAATCATAGCGATGTCTGTCTTTTTCATGGACGCTCACTTTCTACTTTCAACTCGACCCTGGTCGCAGTTTGATAGTATCCCTTCCCTTCGGCGGTCAGGACGACTTTATTACCCTGCTGATCAACGGTAACACTTGTAATGTTGATGGTACGGATTGAGCGTTCAAGCCGGCGCAAGACTTCTCGTAAACGATCGGCGCTGCCGGTAGGGGCGCTGACGCTGAACTGGAAGCCAATCTCACCCTCTGCGACTTCACCGCCTGAACTTGAAGCATCGGTCTCGTCTTCGACGCCAGCAATAGGATTGACGGTTAGCGCTTCGAGCGTCACGCCGCCTTCGTTCAATAGTTTCTGCTGAAGCGATGCGCCGAGTGCCGATGAATTAGCTTTTGATGGCAAGGCGTCCAGAATGACCGACAACGGTTCGCTATCTTCTAGCCGCGGAGTGGCGAGAAGGGCTTCGTTCGTGTTCAATACACGGACTTGGTCTTTCAGTTCGCTTGCGACTGTAATGTTGTGCTGAAGGTTGCCAACTGTTTCGGTTTTCATTCCAATTATTTCCTGACGAAACGCGATGCGTTCGAACAAAGATACCGATAGCACCGCACACAAGCCAACCAACGCGGCAGCACCGGCCACCCAAAGGAACATCTTTTTGCCAGCGTTTTCAATTTGCTGGCGTTTGCGAAGCGCCTGAGTTGGAGTCGGGTTATTGTCTGGCATTACTCTGCACCTCCATCACTGAACAGACTTTCCGGAACGCCTTGAGTCGAGTCGGTCGCACGCTGCTGGTCAGGGGCAATCACTCGCCCATTCCGGCTTGCGGTATCGAATAGCTCATCAGGGAACATAAAACTCAGTGTAAAGCGCAGCACTCGACGGCCCTCGGCGTCTTCACCATAGTTACGGTCGCCTTCGCTAATACTGGTGGCAATATTTACCGGGTCCTGCTCTTCTCCGTCAACGCTATATTGAAACTTTGTCTGCGCCAGCGTCTTCTTGAAAACTTCCATAGCTTCGTAACCGTTTACCGCTTGGGCCTCGATGTCGATACGGCTCTCTGCACTATCCAAACTAAGTTGTGATACTTTGATTTGGTTCTCGCCAGATGGTACGGTCACTCCAATTATGTCGAATAAACGTGAGGTCACTGCCTTTTCTTCCTGTACACTCGATAATTTACCGAGCTGGCTTTGAATCGTCAGTGTCTTAGAGAGGTCTTTCACGTCGTTCAGCTTATTACTCTCTTTTTCGATGTTACCGTCGGCAATCGCTTCGGCAATCGACTGAACACCAAAAGCGTATGACGTCATAAGTGCGACCACGCCGACAGATACGACGGCAACGATAATAGCGATCGAGATGACCATCTTTTGCTGCTTGCGTGCCCGCAGCAGTTCAAGTTTGACATCAGGAACAAGGTTGATTTCAATCATATCTTGTTGCTCCGTTGCGCAAGACCTACAACAGTGGCGAATTCGTGCATAATCGGCAGCAGTTGCTGCTGATCGGTCTGCGACACTTTCACCTTCTGCCATGGGTTAGCCGACTCTGCCTTAACGCCGGTCTTGGCAGCGACATATTCACCGAATCGTGGCGTACTTGAAGCGTAGCCCGCAAGCAAGATACCACCAACTGGTGTGTTCGGGTAGCGAGTCTGGAAGAACTTAATCGACTTGTTCAGCTCAGACGTGAAGTTTTCGAGTGTGCTCTCTAACGCTCGCAGCACCTGCCCGTCTAAACGGTCTGGAGCGAGTCCGAACTTCAGAATGAACTGCCTCGCCTGATCTTCCTGGACGTTCAGGTTCGACACAATAGCCTTTAGTAGCGTGCTCAGGCCAATCGGAATAGTACGTACAAGTCGCGGCGCGTCACCATAGGTGATAGCGATGTCAGTTGACTGCTCGCCCATGTCGACCAAAAGCCGCGCGTCGGTCAGTCCGGTTGGAAGGAGCGAACGGATCATAGCGATCGGTTCTGGTTCGGCGGCGATAACGTTGAGCCCCAGACCTTCGACGAACTCTAGCTGACTTTCGGCATAGGCTACTGCAGTACTAGTAAGTAGCACTTCTTGCTGCTTCGGGTCATGTAGACTTTGCCCAAGAGCTGCCCAGTCCACCTTGGCGTCATCAATTGCCATAGGGATGTATTGGTCAATTTGATACTTAATGGTGCTTTTTAGTTCAGCCTCGCTCATAGCTGGAACGTCGATAACCGTCGTGAAAGTCTTTTGGCTTGGCAAGCCAATAGCGACGTCGCGGGTCTTTATGCCGCTCTGTCCAATCGCAGTCATAATAATTTCGCCCAGCTTACGCCTTGCCTCAGGGGAATCGCTCAGGACGATTTTGGCATCGACCGGTGCGTACCCGTATTTCACCAGGTTCCAGTTTTGACCGCTCGGACTTAATTGGACTACCCGAACAGCGTTAGTTCCGATATCCAGTCCGAAGAAGTCGCCCACACTTTTTACGAATGCCATAGTACGCCTCATTATACATAAGCGGTATACGCCCGGCAAGCGTTTTTACCTCTAATAATTCTGCTAGAATCGCGGAGGCAGTTCGGTGACGAAATCGGTCGTCGCCACAGGCTTGGAAGTGCCGCCGCCTGACATGGCCGACAGATACGCATCGGCCCGTAAATTGAAGATCTCGGCTGGTTCACCTTCGCGGGTATCAAATGTTCGATATAAATAAATATCGTTCGCAAGCACTGGCCCGTTGAACTTCAGCTGCCGGGTACAAATGCCGCCCGAACCGTTCTGGGCACCGTAGAGGCCAGCGTTCTGCATAGACCAGCCACTTACTTCACTACAGGTACTAATACGGCCTGGGTTGCCCCCGCCGCCAATTGCGACCAACCAAGGGTCAATCCGCGTCACGTTCGGTCCGATAATAATGTCGTCTGCGACGAGTACGATACGAGGAATGTCCGAAATATTATTTGACGCTCCAAATACCCCGTAGTCAAGATTTTCATTGATAGTTAACGTCCCGTTTATCCGGTAGGTCTGACGCTTGTTTAATCCCCCAAGACCAGTCAGAGTACCAGGCCCAGCAATCTCTCCATCACGGTTCACTAACGGCACCGGTACGGTCACGCCGCCGAAGTTACCGTACGCCCCACCACCTTGCGACAGCGAGCTTGCAAACGTTAGCTGGTTCCAGTTTTCAAGGCCGGTGCCGTTTGGTACGCCACCAAGCAATCCGCTACCTGAGCCCATGCCGATATTATTAGCGTTCGACAATATCCCGTACTCCCCCCAGCTTCCGTAGGTTTGGCCACCTACCCTGCCGAGACTCGTATTGATTAGTCCGGTCGTCTTTAAATCATCGCCGTGCACCTGAATCTTCGGAGTCGTCACCGCCTGGCTACACTGCATCTGACTGTGCGACCATTCGGTGGCTGCGCTGCGTAATGATGGCTTACGAACAGACATCATAAAGCAGACGCGGGTACCAAGGGGTACATTATTTTCATTATAGGCGTATGGGTTGGCGGCGAAGTTCCCACTAAACCCAGCCGATACGCTGCCATTGTCGATCACCGAGCAATCACCAGCGCGGAACACACAAGGCTCCTGCGTATTGATTTTAGCCGCAATATCAGGGCTTCCGGTAGCGTACTTGATGCGAGTCAGTTGCCACTCATGACTTTCAAAGTCTTCACCCTGAACCGCTATGCGACCGTTAACGCCGAACGATGCGTCGTAAGAAAAGGTTGGGGCTATTGGGTCGACGCTAGGTGTCAAAGTATAGTTGCAGTCGTACACCCCATAAATTGATTCGCCGGGGATCCCTAAGCTCAACAGGTTGTTGAGCGGGCTTTTGAGGCCCGGGTTCGAATTACGCTGGTTCGGGTTTACGACCACCATCATGTACTGGTAGCCCTTTACCATTTCAAACCGGGCCGTTGAAGTTTGGCCTTCGCCACCAGTTGCTTGAATACGGCCTGCGCCCGATTGCCAGTTTGCATGAGGTGCGACCGGGTCAAGGTCCATCCTGACGACTTGATTCGTCAACGGATCACGCCTAAAGACCGATATAAAGCTTTCGCCAAACTCCTGAACGTCAACGTCGTACAAACTTACTTCAGCATTTGGGATTGAGTTTGAAGGGCTTTTGCACTCCATTCCAAACGGCACATATGCGCGAATCCCCCATTCAGTGTCGTTAAAACTACCGCGAGAAGTCACGCCAAAGCTTTGCTCTTTAATAGTATTGGACTCGTTCGACAAATCCTGAAACCCGACTGAATTAGCACCATCGACCCGTATTTTAAAACGAACCTGGTTGTCGTTACCATTCCAAGTCGCACCACTTAGGTTTACGTTTATGTTGACCGCCCACAAATTTTTACCAATTTGCTGGGAACTAATAGGTCCACTCGTAGTGTAGTCACCTTCAAATTTTTTCTGCACTCCTGGGTCTGGGTAGCTAGAAAACTGATAGGGGTCACTGTTGTTGTATTTGCCTATATCATCCCACCCAATGCCGTCAGCGGCGGTATCGGCACCGTTGCAGTAGTCGTCACCAGCCTTGTTTGGCGTACCATTATCGTTCATAGTCCCGCACTTTTCGTAATGACCAAATACACCGAACGTTTGGTCTGGCAAGTTAGTACACGCTTCAACGAACGTAACACCATTCTTTACCTGATGACGCAAGTTATCTCGTTCTGTGTGCACTCCGGCAGCGTACTTCCAAAACCAATGCTCTTCGGTAATACGATTCTTATTCCGCTGATAAGCCTGCCCTCGATATACCTCGTCACCCCCATTCCCGTTCTTGTCCGCACCGACATTCATTGTGATAAAAGAATCTGTATTACCCGAACTGAAGTCACAGGCCTTACCGCCTTGTGCTGTGTCACCTTGCTGGGCGATATTGACGGTTACTTGTCCGGGTGGCGTGGGACCCGTAAAATAGGCACGGACTTTAATATTACGAACCTGTGAAGTCTGTTCATTTTTTAAAACATGAAAGAATTGTCCACTCTGGGTGTCATTGTTATTTCGATCGGTCGTATATGTTTGGAGAAGTTCACCGCTCGGAGAGACCTGAGATAATTTCCAGGCGGGCCCCGCGAAGCCACCGCTAACGACCTCTGGGAATGTATTATTGTCGGCGGCCCATACGCTCGTCATACCGACTCCAACACCTATCCCAATCGCGGTAATAACGCCAACTGACAAACCAATCAAACGCCTCAATCCGTGTCTGTTCGTCGCCGCAAGTTTCATGGCATCACTATAGCATAAGCGTCACCGTCGTACATACATGAGAACGGCGTGTACCTGGTATGGTACACGCCGTTATTCCTCGACAGTGCGTTGCTGATAGCTCAGCGCTTGATCTTCTTGCGCGCCACACGGACCCACTTCTTCGTGTCAGGGTTGAATACCTTGACTACGAGCAGCGATCCGCGGTTTGCCTTGACCTTGTAGCACGCCTTGCTCCCTGCGCGCATTGTAGGACGCTTGATGAGCTTGGTCATGCTGCTCACCTTACGCTCTACGCGGAACCGAACCTTGCTCAGTCCGGTCACCTTCTGCGTGTTCATGCAAGCCCGGTGAATGACAAACCGACCAGGCTTGATCTCGGCAGTCGCCTTGCCGCCGGTACTCCCGTCGGGGGTACCGGGCGTCGAAGGCGACTCCGGGAATTCGAAGCTCGAGTTGCATGACTCAATCCGTGCCTCGTACGTCAGCAGGCCGCCACGACTGTGGAAGGCCTTGAAGATGTACGTACCCGGAGCCAGCCCTTCGATTCCGCCGACGGAACTGGGCTCCGAGTCGGCCAGGTCGTAGGTCACCGACTGGCCATCGAGCAACGAACCGTCCATGACGTAGTCAATCTCGGACCGAGCCTTCTCCTTCATGTACGCCTCGACGTACAGGTCAGAGTCGTACCAGGCGGTTGCGTCAGCCACGTTGGTGTACGTGAGCAACACTTCCGTCAAACCGGTGGCCGGGTTGCACGGACGGATGTCGACGGCCATGGTGTTGGTCGCCTCCGCCGGGCAGGGGCCGTTGTTCGTGTAGTCGAATATCCACGGACCCGCCTGGATACCGGTAGTAGCACGGATGGTGACGGTCGTCGTACCGGATGCCATCGTGTAGGCGCCCGGCTCCAGATACGTCTCACCGATCCAGTACGAGGTCCCGCCGTTGAGCGGAATCACGTACTGGTCCTGCTCGGTCCCGCAGCGGTCAAGCTGCGCTGGGGGAACGATGTCGGCCGCCGTTGCCGGCGAAGCGAAGATGACGCCCGTCAGGGACATCATCATGGCAAAACTCGTGGTGTAGGCCGCAGCCACCCACGACTTGGTCTTTCGAGACATTTCTGCCTCCCTCCTTCCCGGTTTGCCCGAGAATAGTTGTGGGTGATGCGATGATCATACGCTTAACTGTCAAAGAACATGGCCCAAACTAACGGACCTCAAGTGCCTTATATCTAAATGTGGGCACGAGTCTTCGTCAGTTCAGCCTTGACCAACCACCAACCGAAGTGGGATTGATAACTAAATTATCTCATGTAATTTAACAGATGTAAATCTTAAGCGGTTTGAGTCAAGACTTGAAATTATCTATCGAGCGAAATAACGCAGCGAGCTCTCGTCTTGGCCGGATTCATAGCAGACCGGAGCGATTTCTTTGCGTATGTCGTATTGGGTGACGTAGCCGCAAAGTGGAATACCAGTAGTACTAAACTGATTCGTCGGTGACAGCGTCTTCCATTCGTTACCTGTCTTCACCGCATACATTGGCGCACTCGGGTAATCACAGCCATATTTAAGCAGAATCTGCGATTCATCCTCTGTATATTGCGACACTTCATAAAATGAGGATTCGCAGCCGAGAGTAATATCTTTTTTAGCTAATTTTGTAAGGTGAGCTCGTAGACTTTCTAGTGATGGATTAGACCGCTTGGTAGCCCGAGCACCTTCGATGACGTATTCCATTCTGCCTAGGTTCACATTAATTGGAGTCTTGCTGTCCGTATCGGCGTCCGCATTTGTCGCACTCGCCAAGGCAAGGCCAAGACAAATAGAGGCGACTGCCAAAACGGCAGTACTAATTCCCAGAAGTAGTTTTGTTCTGTCAATTTTTTTATTTTTTCGATGTGGCATACATACCTCACGCTTAATTTTCCTTAAGCATAATACACGCCTAGCGCATTAGCAATGCACTACTTGCCTCTGTTATACTATGATCACCTATGTCACTTTCTATCGGCATCGTCGGACTCCCTAACGTCGGTAAATCGACGTTATTTAATGCGCTCACCGACAGCGAAATCTTAGCCGCCAACTACCCGTTCGCGACCATCGAACCGAACACCGGTATCGTTCCGGTTCCTGACGCTCGTTTAGGCGTACTGCAAAAAATGTATTCAGCCCAAAAAGTCATTCCGGCTACCGTTACCTTCGTTGATATCGCCGGCCTAGTGGCTGGGGCCAGCAAGGGCGAAGGCTTGGGTAACAAGTTTTTGGCAAACATTCGCAACGGCGACGCCATCATTCACGTAGTTCGGGCCTTCAGCGACGACGCGGTGTTACGGCACGACGAATCGGCGGTCAACCCGAAGTCCGACATAGAGGTAATTAACACCGAACTTATCCTTGCAGATATCCAGACTATCGAAAACCGCATACCGAAGCTACACAAAGAATCAAAAGCTAATCCTACTGCAAAAACTCAACTAGGCTACCTAGAGACACTGGTCCGTCACCTTAATGAAGGTACTCCGCTATCTGCCCTCCCTTCACTTGACCTTGAAGTTATTGGTGACCTGCACCTGTTAACGGCAAAACCAGTCATTTACACCTTTAATGTCGATGAAGCCACGATTAGCGATAGCGCTAAGCAAGCCGAATTATCTGCGCTGGTCGCCCCAGCAAAAAGTGTGTTCATTTGCGCCAAGCTGGAAGAAGAACTGAAAGGCTTGGATGACCAAGAGGCAGGCGAACTGCTCGAAAGTTACGGCGTGATCGAGCGCGGCCTGAACCAATTAATCCATGCCGCCTACGACACCCTCGGCTTACAAAGCTACCTGACAGCCGGCGAAAAAGAAGTCCGTGCCTGGACAATCCGTAAAGGCTACACCGCGCCGCAAGCAGCTGGCGTTATTCATGGTGATTTCGAACGTGGCTTCATTGCCGCCCAAATCGTCGACTTTGACGACCTGGTTTCGACCGGTAGTGAGCAAGCCGCCAAAGCGGCTGGCAAGATGCGCACCGAGGGTAAAGACTATGTCATGAAACCAGGCGATATTGTTGAATTCCGTTTTAACGTTTCGAAATAATTACCTCTAAAATTGAAGAAGGCCCGCCCTCCACGTACTTTCGTACGCAGAGGACAGGCCATGCTCTCTTTCGAGAACGGGTCTTCGGTTCTAGCGACCGACCTTCCGAGCGAACACCATGATTCGCCTAGAGTAGTCGTCGGGCTTGCACCCGATCAGAACAACCCTGGGTGGGCCGTCTGCACGCATCAGATGGCCGATCCGGAACTTTCCGGATCGTACCACCGTGTACTGGACCTTGAATCGGCAGCCACCAGCGCGGAACGTGTCGCCCGCGCGTAGGTTTCGCCAATTGTCAGCCACACCATCGCCGGAGCGGTAGGTATGACCAGCAATGATCGAGGTTCCCAGCGGGTCACACAGCGGGTCATCCCGTCGAGGTCTGTACACCGCATCGACACTGTTGCCAATCATCAGCTTGCCGCCGACAACTGGCACACGCACGATGGGTGCATTCACCCCTACTTTCGGAATGATCAGCCGCTCAGGAGCGGCTGTCGCTTGAACCGTGGTGAGGCCCACCATCGACACCACTCCGAAGAGCAGCGTGGCAATGAACCCCACCACGTTCCGCACGAGGCGACCGGTCATCTCAGGGAAGACCGGTGTGCGGCGGCTCGACGATGACCGGCGAGCAGGACGCGGTGTTGGCGTAGACGAAGACGAACTTCTTCTTGCCCTTCACCACGGACTTGTCGCTGTCGGCGACCACCTTGACCACGAGGCGCTTGGTGGCCGACTTCAGCCACTTCCCCTCGCGGACGATCTTGCCCTTCACGACGTAATGCAGGCCCTTCACCTTCTTCACCTTGAAGAAGTTGTTGGACTCACACTTGTCGAGCACCTTGACGGCGCCCTTCACCTTCTTCGGCTCCGGCTCCGGGGTGGGAGTCGGGGTCGGAACGGGCGGAGTGACGACCGGCGGAGTCACCACAGGAGGCGTGACAACGGGCGGCACGACAACCGGCGGAGGCGGCGTCGTGGTGACGCATGCAACCTTCGTGAACGTGTAGGTCCACTCGGTCTTGGCGCCGTCCTTGACGACCACATCCTGCTTGGCAATGGCCTTCACGACGTGACTGGTACCAGTCGCCACGAATGCACCGGCCACGACGTCCTTGCCATCCACCTGGTAGGTGAAGTTGGCGTCGGACGGAATGGTGATGCGGTCGTTCGTCGAACCCGAAGCGGGCTCGCACACGTCCGTCGGCGTCGGCTCGGTCGGAGTGACCGGAGTCGGCGGCGGCGGCTCCTCGCACGTCTTGGCCTCCACCTTGACGGTGTCGACCAGCTCCTCGTTGACGAAGAGCTTGATGACGTGCTCACCTGCTTCGACGGTGTACTGGCCCGGCTGGACCTGCTCGCCGTCGAGCGTGATCAGAACATCGGCGTCCGCCGGCTTCACGCCGGTGGGCTCACCAATGGTGATGACCAGGCAGTCAGCGCTGGCGTCGATCGAACCCTCAGGCTCGACCTCGTCCTCACACTTCGCGACCGTGATGGTCTCGGAGTCGACGAGCTCGCCGTTGACGAAGAGCTCGACCGTGTGAGAACCAGCCGTCACCGGGTGGGTACCCGGCGCCATGACGACTCCGTCCAGCTTGAAGACCTGGTCAGCATCCTCGGGCTTGACGCCGTCGGAGCTGAACGTGATCGACTCGCAGGTGGAGCTGACATTGAGGTTGCCCTCGGGCTCGACCGGCGGCTCCTCACACTCGGCCACGGTGACCGTGAGCGAGAGGTTGGTGCCGTCGGTTCCCGTGACCTTGACGGGGTAGCTACCCGCCGCGACGTTGCTGATGATCTTCTGGGCGCTCTGCCCGTCGGGAATCACCAGCGTGGCCGCGTCACCGTTGTTGAAGGTGACGCTGTAGGTCTCGTCGTCGTTGGTCTCGTCGTCAGTGTTGTACACCGTGATGGTGACCGTGCCGTTGGACTTGCCCGGCTCGACACATCCCTCGCTGGTCGCGGTGGCTGTGCCCTGCTCAGGCTCGACCTCAGGGTCGGTGGTGAACACGTACTCGGTGCAGTTGAACGTGATCTTGTTGATGATCCCG
>JAZKIT010000011.1:0-3285 GCA_040384745.1 Patescibacteria group bacterium | reverse complement strand
GTCGGTGGTGAACACGTACTCGGTGCAGTTGAACGTGATCTTGTTGATGATCCCGTCGCCCTTGACACCAGAACCCAGCGAGAACCCGAAGGCCTTGACCACTGCGTCCGGGTAGGACGCGAGCCACTCGTTGAGCGTGCCGAACCACTCGCTGCCGCTGCCGCCCCCAGTGTTGGGAGCGCCGTCCTTGACGAACTGCGCGGAGCTGTTGGTCAGCCACCAGTCATCGCCGTAGACATCTTCGCCCACGAGGATGCCGTCAGTAGTGCCGTTGCCGTCGAAGTCGATCACGAGCTGGCTGCCCGGGATTCCTCCGCCGGAGGTGTTGTCGAACGTCAGGGACGGGTCCCCGACGTCGATGAGCGGAACGTTGACTGCCTTGTAGCCGGCGACCTTGTCGGTCGACGTGGCACCCTCGGTCCAGATCCGAAGACCGTTCTCGAGGAACTTGTAGTGACCGGTGGCCCGCGTCTCCGTGAACGTGAACCCCTGCAGGTTGCTGGGGGTCACGACGACGGTGCCGAGGGTCTCCGGGCACTCCTTGATGGTCGGCGGCGGCTCCTCCTCCACACCACAGAACGTGACGTGGCTGATGGCAGGCGTCTGACCGCTCGGAGTCATGAGACCCGAGTTGTCGAACGAGCCGCTGGTGACGGCCGGCCGGTAGTAGATGACCTTGTCGTCCGTGCTGGCCTTGACGACCAGTGCGGACACAGGGGTGACACTCGTGAAAGTGCCACTTGTGGTGTCGCCGTCGATGGTGACACCGTTGGCGTCACCCTCGAAGACGTAGCCACCCCCGGTCCAGTTGGCCTTGGCGATGTAGAAGTACCCCTCGGGGCAATCCTTGTTGTCGTCGCCAGTGGCGGACGCCGGAGCAGTGATGCCCAGCGTCGTGAAAAGCAATGCGAACACCCCCACTAGTACGGTGAGTGCCATGAACCGCTTCCGCGGCTCCTTGTTTCCAGTCATGCTCAGTCCCCTCTCAAGAGGATTGTGATGTGGATGTGACCTCGCCCCCACGATGGGTATCGAGGTTGTGATGAGGTGTGCTTTGTAACTTAGCTAGAACCGAATTGTTAACTGTTGACCAGGCGGTCAACAGTTAAACCTAAGTTCCAACCGGACGCACCTCGACAACGCTCTGCCCCCAAAAAGGCCAGATGTATATAATTATATCATACTTATAGATAAAGTAAATGCTTACGCTGTGATTCGTAAGAGGTAAAAGCGTTCGCGGTTGCCTTTGGCTCCGGCAACGTCACTGTCGGCTTTGTCGATAATCACGAAGTAGTCCCGGGTCCAGGCTTCGAAATCCTTCAAAATCTGGCGGCGGACCGAGTCGTTCTTAATAACACCTTTGTTTACTTGTTCGCGCCCGGCTTCGAACTGCGGCTTCAGCATGGCGACAATATAGGTGTCCTTCCCTGAAATAGTGGCGATATGCGGCAATATTTCACGTAAGCTAATAAAACTGACGTCCATGACCACCACATCGGGTGTTTCGCCTGGTGTAAAGTCACGGATATCCGTTTTTTCGTGTAATTCGATGCGCGGATTATTGCGCAAGCTGGGGTGTAGCTGCTCGGTGCCGACGTCCACCGCGAACACTTTTTTTGCACCACTCCGTAGCGCGTAATCGGTAAAACCACCGGTACTGCTGCCGACATCTAAAATAACCTTATTAGTAAAGCCCAGCTTCAGGGCGTCAGCCACGCTGGCGAGTTTTAACCCGGCCCGCGACACGTAGCGCTGCTTGTCTGTTAGACGCACCGTGTCATCTGGGCCAACGAAGTGTCCCGGCTTGGTCACGACCTTACCGTTGACCGTCACCTCACCTAAGCGAATAACACTTTCGGCCTGCGAACGAGTCGGGGAAAGTTGCTTTGCGTTCAGGTAGACATCGAGTCGCTGTTTCATACGACCGCCGGTCCGCACTCAATCGATAATGCGACGTAAAAGAATATCAGGGGCGAAACGACGATTGATATGATCAAAAAAAGCGCCATCACCGCGTATCGCAGTTTTTTGGGCTGCAGTGAGCGGGCGGCGAGGTAGGTTACAAAAAAGAACGCCGCTGCAAGAGCGAACGTTATGCCAATCGAAAGTGCGCGCATACCGACTGACGACCCTAAATCGGGACAGCTGAGGCCGAACCCGACGATTTGCAGTCCGTACACGTTACTTCTTCCGTTCGCGGTAGGCGCCGGTTTCGGTGTCGACACTAATGATATCGCCGGTCTTTATGAACGCTGGAACACGAATGGCCAAACCCGTTTCAAGGGTAGCGTCCTTTTGGACGGCGTTGGTAGTGTCACCCTTTACGACGTCTTCGGCGTAGGTGACCTCGAGGAACAAGTTCTTCGGGAGCTCAACATTTATAACCCTAGCCTCGAAGAACTGCAGTCCCAGCATATCGCCTTCCTTTAGGTAGTCTTTGGCTGAATCAACAGCTTCGGTCGGCAGTTCGAATTGCTCAAAGCTTTCCGGGTCCATAAAAAAGTAGTTCGTAGCGTCGTTATACAAGTACTGAACACTTTTAGTGGTAACTTCGGCCCGTTCAATCTTATCGGCGCCCTTGAAGGTCTTTGGAATGACACTGCCGTCAATCAGGTTCTTTAAGCGGACATTAACGATACTCCCGCCCCGCCCCATTACCTTTTGGCCGTATTCAACGACGCGATATGGTTTGCCGTCGATTTGAACGACGGTACCTTTTTTCAGATCAGTCGGTTGGTACATTTTTATTGGTCCTTGTTCAAACGACGTTTTACTACGAAGAATAGTCCGGCTAGACCGATGGTCGCAGCCGTTCCACTCAACATTAATTTGTTTAAGTTAGCATCGTGAGCGATGTCTGCGTGTGCATCATCAGGGTATTTAACCGCTTTGTATGCTTCGGCTGCGGCTTGCGATTCATGCTCGGAGCCATCAGACAAACGATACGTCGTGTCTTCTGGGTCGAATGCATATGGCTCGTATCTTTCAGCCGACATCGAACTAGCCTTGGGTTACGAATGGAAGCAGCGCCAAGTGACGGGCACGCTTGATAGCGGTTGCCAGCTGTCGCTGCTGCTTGAGTGAAAGACCGGTCTTACCGATTGGTTCGATCTGTCCGTATGCGTTAATGTAGCGTCCAAGGGTCTTTACGTCCTTGTAGTCAAAGTACGTTGTAACGTCTTTTTTAAATCGTTTTGGTGCCATCTGTATAATCTCCTAGAATGGAATTTCGCTTAAATCAATAGGTTTGTCGTCGATGTCTTCGATGACGGTGTCTTTGCTCTT
>JAZKIT010000010.1:15177-47269 GCA_040384745.1 Patescibacteria group bacterium | reverse complement strand
AGCACCTGCCTTTTAAGCAGGGTGTCCTGGGTTCAAGCCCCAGTGGTCCCTCCATATAAAGAACATCCGTAAATCGCTACCACGGGTGTTTTTTATTTGGCGTGATATAATTCCGCTATCAATAAGGAGGTTCGTATGTTGGAGTTCGCAGGCATCAATTACTGGGCAGTACTTGTAGCGTGGGTCATTTATTGTGCGGTCGGTTCTTTCTGGTATTCACCGGCCGGCTTTGGGAAGCAGTGGTCAAAACTCAGTGGCGTCGACATCATGAAACTACCGCAGCAAGAGGCGACCCGGGCGATCATGTACGTCGTGGCATCGTCGTTACTGCAAGCCTTCACGCTTGCCGTCGTACTTAATTCTATGAACGCTGCAACCGCTGTCGATGGTTTCGTGGCGGGCTTGTTCATCGCACTGGGCCTGACCGCAGCGACTACGATTGGCGTAACATTCTATTCGCGTAAAGGTTGGAAGTTCTGGTTCTTGAACGCGGCCTTCTTTTTACTGACGACGCCAATCAACGCTGGTATCATCGGCGCCTGGCAGTAATAACGGTTGATGGCTCGTCACGACGTCCGCATACGGAATGCGACCGAGTTGGACAGGGCAGAGATAGTCGGCGTCTATCAGCTGTCACAACTTGCAACCTGCTTACCAGACGCTGCCGCATGTCCGCCACATTTATTAGGCGATCGGCTGTATGATCGGTTGGCTGTTCGTCGATATGTCGCCGAATCGATCGGCCGGATCATCGGTCACGGCCTGGTGGAATTTCCGAATACGCAGCACATTCCGACGTGGCTACACGGCACCCGCCATAAGCCGGAGCACTTATTAGAATTAGGTGGCGCTTTTGTGCACCCGGCGTTTTCGGGTGAGGGAGTATGGACCTCGCTTCTCGAACGTCGCCTAGAATATGTCAATGAGATATCTAAAGTCGCGGTGGCTGCGACGTGGAGCCAAAACGATCATGTCATGCGTGTTTTCGAGAGTCACGGTGCCGTTCACGTAGGTGACACGGCGGCCGCAGGTGGTGAAATTTCACTATACAGGTTCAAGAATTAATAAAGGAATATCGGGAAGAGTTCCCGGTTATGCGCGTGAAGTAACACCAGGAATAAAATGAAGTCGAACGTCAGGTGGACGCATAACAGATAGAACACGGAGTGCGTCTTTAAAAAGATGTAGCCCTGTGTGAGCGCGAACAGGTAAATCATGAATGGCCCGAACCCTTCGAACCCAAGTTCATATAAGAAGCTTGTAAAGAGCACCGCCTGTAATATATTGGCTGTCCAGAATCCGACGTAGCGCGAAAACACCACGAACACGATGCAGATAAAGAATAGCTCGTCCCATGTTCCAAGCGCGTTAGTACCTATGAATAAGCGCAGTACCGAACTGGCGTCGTTTGCGGCTGGCCAGTTTTGATACATTCCAGTGCTGATCATGTAGAACGGCATAATGAAATACCCGACTACCACCACCAGGATTAGGTAAAGCCATTTCGATTTACCCCAGGGCTCTTTGAAGCCGAACGGAAACCGTACGACGTGATCTTTATATACGTAGCGAGAAACTACATAAGGAATCGTTACCGCTGCTGCCATGGCCAGGCCCATCTGCAGCATGTGTTCAAAGCCTATGTCGGTTGTAACCGGGACCAGACTGACGATGAATACGCCGATCGCGACGAGCGACACGTCACGGAACATCCGCGGGCTCACAGCACGGGCGCATGCTAACGAGGCGACAAGACTGAAGTACCCTATCGCTTTTTGGTCCAGCGCGAAAAGGAGTAGGCCTGCGAGTGTCATTAGTACGAGGGGCGCCACCTGGGTTACCTGTTTCATGGGGCCATTGTAGCAGAGTGTATACTAATCCCATGATCCGCTCAGTCGCTCGGCGTCATGTGCATATGTCATGGATGGTGGCGGGAGCGTGCGTGGGTATAGTCGGTGGAGTGGCGTTGGCGCGAGAGGCGTCATTTTTTATGTCGCTCGGGTGGTTGCTTGCGGGAGTCGGTATGATTTTAACAGCCGTCTTTGGTGGCCGTGGTTGGCTAGTCGCCGTGGTGGTGTGCGGCGGCATGCTTGTCGGATTATGGCGCGGCTCGTTGGTACAAGCTGATCTTGTCATGTACGAATCGGTCATTGGCACCACTCGTACTGTAGAGGGGGTGGTGAGTGAAGATGTTGACACGAACGACCGCGGCCAAGCTGTACTTCGGCTGCACAATATACGGATCGACGGAGAAGTATTTACTGGGAGTATTTGGGTAACAACAAATGACAAAGGCGATATGAGGCGCAGCGACAGGGTGGCGGTTGAGGGCAAGCTGAATGATGGATTTGGAAGCTTTGCGGCTAGTATGTACGCGGTACACGTCACCCGAATCGAACGGCCCGAACCGGGCGATATTGCACTGGAAATACGGGATTATTTTGCGACTGGAGTGAGAAAGGCGATATCGGATACCGAAGCAAGCCTCGGGCTTGGATATTTGGTTGGTCAGCGACGAGGCCTACCAGAAGAGCTCGATACCGCGCTCCAGGCGGCTGGACTGACGCACATTGTGGTTGCTAGTGGATATAACTTGACGATTCTCGTGCGTTTAGCCAGGCGTCTGTTTGAGAAAATATCGAAGTACTTGTCGCTGCTCGCGTCCAGCGGAATGATCGTCAGCTTTATCGCCATCACTGGCATGAGTCCAAGTATGAGCAGAGCCGGCTTGGTGGCCGGATTAAGCCTACTGGCGTGGTACTACGGCCGTAGGTTTCACCCGCTCGTGTTACTGCCGTTTGCCATGGCGATTACGCTGCTCGTCCAACCAAGTTACGCGTGGGGCGACCTGGGGTGGCAGCTGAGCTTTGCGGCGTTTGGGGGCGTCATGATTCTCACTCCGTTATTCCAGGTGTATTTTTTCGGTGATAAACCTGAAAAGCCACTCCGGCGGATATTCATAGAAACAATGGCGGCGAGCCTAGCGACTCTTCCAATCCTGCTTGGTTCGTTCGGTCAATTTAGCATCATCGCACCGCTCGCAAATATACTTATTTTGCCGTTGGTTCCACTGGCGATGCTGCTGACATTCATAGCGGGTATCGGTGGTCTGATGTTTCCTGGGCTCGCGCTGCTGATCGGGTTTCCAGCGCAAGCACTCCTGAGCTATATGACAACAACTGCTCAGTTTATGGGTAACCTGCCGTGGGCGATGCAAGAGTTTCAGTTGCCTGTTATCGGAGTGATTGGAGCGTACCTTGCCATCACTGCCGCCTGCGTGGCGATGCATAGAGCGACCAAGTACGACTTACGACACACCAGCCTGGTGGAATAGCCGTGCGCTCATCTGTTATAATTAAGCTAATTACAGTTTACATATCTACGGAGTTACTTTATGTCTGGTCATAGCAAATGGTCAAAAATCAAGCGAGACAAAGGTGCTAACGACGCGAAGCGTGGCGCCGCGTTCACGCGCATCGGTAATCAAATTGCTATTGCTGCGCGCAGTGGAATCGACCCTGAGATGAACGCCGCGCTTGCCATGGCAATCGAAAAAGCTCGTCAGGCAAATATGCCGAAAGATAATATTCAGCGATCAATCGACCGCGTGGCCGACAAATCTGCCGCTGCACTTGAAGAAATCACCTATGAAGCCATCGGACCGGGTGGAATCGGTATCATTATTGAGACGGCGACCGATAATCGCAATCGGACATTGCCTGACGTTAAGACGGCACTTGTGAAGAATGGCGGTCGGATCGCCGACGCTGGGAGTGTGATGTTCCAGTTTGCGCGCAAAGGTGTCATTCGTGTGGCTGCTGGTGGTGAAGATGCACTAATGACCATGCTCGATGCCGGTGCTGAAGACGCGGTCGAAGATGGCGACGAAACCATCGTATACACCGACCAGAAAGATCTGATGAAGGTTCGCTCGACTCTAATCGAAGCCGGCTTAAAGGTTGAAGATGCCGAGCTGCAATATGTCCCAAATGCACCTGTCGCTATCGACGACCAAGAAACCGCCGACAAAGTCATGCGGGTACTCGACGTATTGGACGATTTGGACGACGTCGTGAATGTTCATACGAACGCCGATATCATCGTGTAATTGTACTATTGACATCGTTATTTACCCGGCGCATACTACTGCCATGAAACGCGTGTGGTGGACGACGTTAGCGATTCTTGCGGCACTTGTGTGCACGCCTGTGCAGGCGATGGGGCTGGGTACGTCGCCGTCATCAGAAGCCCCAACTAAGACCAACGGGCCGTTGCTGATAACGGGGTATTCATTGAGTGGACACTCGCTGAAGTACATTCAAGTCTACAATAGTTCCACTGAGGTTGTGAGTTTAGATGGCTGGAAGGTATTCGGCGAATACAGTAGCAGCCAGATAGAGTATGCGGTCCTGAGCGGGAAGGTTGCACCCGGCAAATATGTGACTGTCGCCAACCTAAATGTTGTACCGACGCCGACCTTTGGATTCAATGACGTATCGGTACCGATAGATCCGATTTTCAGTACCGTCTCGCTTGTGCCGCCTAGCGAACATAACTTCAATAATGAAGCCGTAGCGCCAACCGTTACGGCTGCGACGGTCCGCACTCCCGGGACGCCAGCAACCTTTTTCTTTGCGCGTAATATATCGGCAAGTACCGGCAACTATCTAACGACGTTTACGGCCTTCGCTCCGACTGCTGGTTTTACGCTGATGAGTGATGAGCTGTATGAACCGCCATCCCTAACACCGCTACAAATCGTAGAAGTATTTCCTGATTCTTCGGCTTGCTCGCCGATTACCGCGAGCGCGACCTGTAGTGACTATGTAAAACTATTTAACGCGTCGACTGAGTCAATTGATTTATCGGTGTTTCGGCTTCGTAGCGGTAGTTATGGTCAAGCAGTATCAAGTAGCAACACAACTGATTTAACCGGGAATCTTTTAAGCGGTGAATACGTGTCATTTCCTATGACGCTCAATGCCAGTGGAAGTTGGGTATGGCTTGAGGACCGGTATGGAACAATACTCTATGATGAATCAGTCGTGCAGTATCCGTCGAGTGCTGCGAACAACAACCAGGCATGGGCATATAATCAGGCACTTGCTCGGTGGCAATGGACGCAGTTCTTGCAACCGGGTAATCAACCAAATCAGTTTCCAGCTCCAGTAGCGGTAAACACCTGCAGCGGACTTGTCATCACTGAAATTGCAGCCAACGCCGCGAGTGAGGATCAGTTCGTTGAGATTTTCAACGCGAGCCAAATGTCAGTTGATATGGCTGGGTGTGTTTTACAAACCAATCGCAGTACGAGTGCAAGCCATGTGTTTGGCCAAGAGAATCTCCAGCCGGGAAGCTACATAGCGGCTTATGTAAAAGACACGCCGCTCACGTTAACCAAAACAACTGTCGGTACCGTTTATATGCTTTCGTCGGATATGCTGACGGAAATAGACCAGGTATCATACGAAAATCTTTCTGAAAATACCTCGTGGGCAAGCGTTGATGGGACTTGGCGGCAGACGTATGCTCAAACACCCGCGTCGCCAAATACTTGGCTTGAATACCCTGCGTGTAATGTGGGGCATGTGCGTAACCTCGAGTCCGGGTTGTGTAATAAGACGCAGACTGAAGCTGCTGAATTAGAGGATTGCGGGGCGGGGAAGTACCGAAACCTTGAGACAAACCGCTGCCGGGCACTTGAGGGAGTAGTTTCGCTCGCGGCGTGCGACAGCGACCAATATCGCAGCCCTGAAACCAACCGATGTCGTAGCTTTGTGTCGACCGCATCGGTTTTGGCACCGTGTGCATCAAACCAGGAGCGAAATCCCGAGACAAATCGCTGCCGGACTAGTACGAATACGACTGAACTAAGCCCCTGCGCGGCCAATCAAGAAAGAAATCCTGACACGAATCGATGTCGCAACAAGACTTCGTCTGTTGCTGCGGACTTTCCAGTTGAGCACGTTGCTGAAGGCGCGCAGGCAACAATGGGATGGTGGGCATTTGGTGGCGCTGGAACACTCGCTGCTGGGTATGCTGGTTGGGAATGGCGACGAGAAGTCTCAGCCTGGATCAAAAAGCTGAGCCGTTTCGGGATTGGTCGATCGTAGCGCTATACTAGAAATATGAAACTATATCTTTCGAGCCAGGGTTTTGGTAATCATTTAGAGCGTTTAAAAGATATGGTCGGTGCCGACAGGCGCGTATTGTTTATTGATAATGCCAAAGACGAATTACCGGCTAGCGAACGCGCCGAGCACGTCGAAGAAAAACGAAAAGAGTTTACTGCAGCTGGCTTTGACTTTTATGAGCTCGATTTGCGGGATTATTTTCGGTCGCCAGATAAACTAAAGCCGCTCGTCGATGCAGCACCGTTCGTATGGGTGAGTGGCGGCAATACGTTCGTGTTACGACGTGCGTTCGCCTATTCGGGCTTTGATAGCTTATTGATGAATGCACTCAAAAATACGAACATGGTATATGGCGGGTCGAGCGCTGGCTCGATTATCATGACCAAGACATTGCAAGGCACCGAAAATGGCGACGACCCCTATATGGTCCCCGATGGCTACACGGAAGAAATATTGTGGGACGGCTTAGGACTTATATATCCGCAATTGGTGCCGCACTACCAATCCGAATGGTTCGGTAAGGAATCCGAAGCGATGGTTGATTACTTCAAAACCAAGGGCATGAAGTATGAGACATTGAAGGATGGCGAAGTATACCTTGTCGATGGTAAGTACGAAGAAAAACTGACATGAGAATTATTGGTATCGACCCGGGTACGGGAATCTTGGGCTTCGGAGTCGTCGACACGGCGAACGGCAAGTCGAAGCTCGTTACGGCCGGCGTTATAACGACTCCGCCTCACACGCCACTCGATGAACGACTTGAAGAAATCTTTGATGGCCTAACCGAAATTATCGCCGAAACCAAGCCCGATGTCATGAGTGTAGAAAAGCTGTTTTTTGCTAAGAATGTAACGACTGCCATGAGCGTGGCATCCGCTCGCGGGGTTGCGATTTTGACGGGACGCAAGGCTAAGCTCTCGATAGCCGAATATACCCCGATGCAAATTAAGCAGACCTTAACCGGATACGGTAAGGCAGACAAGAAGCAGGTGCAAGAAATGGTCCGCATGCAACTGGGCTTAAAAGAAATACCGAAGCCGGATGATGCCGCCGATGCACTGGCGGCGGCTATCACGCATCAGATGATGATTCGATAGAGCTTCAGCGGTTACAGGGGAGTGACTTCTCAGCGTATTGTCAGGTTCGTTCTGTAAGGTAAGTCTATGGCGGTAGATAATAAAGCAAGAAGAATCACGATTACGACCGTATCCTCGAATCCGACCATGATTCACGTACGTCGTTAGATCATCGAACCTCAATAGTACTCATCACTAACCACCCCCGGTGATGAGTACTTGATTTGGGGTGATTTTGTTATACTGATTAGGTATGTATCGAAAAGGCAAATATACGAAGAAATTAGGGCCACTGGCATCTGTTAAGCGATTTACCAAGCGTCGCTGGCAATGGTTTGCGACACTGAGTAAAAAAAAGAAGGCGCTCCTAATAGGAGGCCCGATTTTAGCGTTCCTGATTGTTACGCCAATTGCCACCTATGCCTACTACTATAATGATATTGGTAACCAGGAGCGTTTGCTGAACCGTAATAATACCGGTGTAGTTTTGCTTGATAAGAATGGCGACCCGTTTTATAGCACCCCCGGCACACGAGCCGAGCGGCGTGATTTGCTACCACTGGATCAAATTTCCGACACGACCGAAGACGCTTTAATCGCTGCTGAGGATAAAGATTTCTATAAGCACTCCGGCTTCGATATTTTTGGAATCGTGCGGGCGCTATATACCAACGTTGTCGCACGCGACATCGCCGGTGGCGGCTCGACATTAACCCAGCAACTCGCCAAGAATACCTTGCTGACGGAGCGCCAGACCATCTTACGTAAATATCAGGAGCTGGTAATATCAATCGCGATTGAGCAGCGCTACTCCAAAGAAGAAATCCTGACCATGTACCTGAACTCTGTTTACTACGGTGAAAATTCATTCGGTATCGAGGAGGCCGCCAAAAACTATTTCAATAAGAAACCGAGTGAACTGACGCTGGCTGAAGGTTCGATGCTGGTGGGCGTGCTACCCGCGCCGTCTGCGTACTCTCCGATTAGTGGCGACCCTGAACTCGCCAAGGAGCGTCAGACGACCGTGTTGAGCCGTATGGTTCGCAACAGCTACATAACCGAAGAAGAAAAGACCGGTGCGCTTGCGGCACAGATTGCCTACGCCGAACCGGAATCGGGAATTGATAACGAAGCACCACATTTTACCGAAATGGTTCTCGCAGAATTGTACGAGAAGTACGGTGAAGAACAAGTAGCGCGCTCGGGGTACCAAGTGACCACGACACTCGACCTTGGATTACAAGAAAAAGCCAACGCCGCAGTCGCTAGCAATATGAGTTATATCCAGGCAAATGGCGGTTCGAACGCCAGCTTAGTGGCGATTGATCCGAAGACGGGCGGCATTGTGGCTTTAGTTGGAAGTGCTGATTATAACAACGAGCAATTCGGCAAGGTGAATATGGCGACAACGGCCCGGCAACCGGGCTCGAGCTTTAAGCCAATTTACTACGCTGATGCGCTAGCAAGTGGCAAGATTACCCCGACGACCGTTCTTGAAGACAAGAAGACTGATTTTGGCGGCTACGCTCCGCAAAATGCCGACCGGCGTTTCAGAGGGAATGTCACGGTGCGACAGGCCTTAGATTGGTCGCTGAATGTTCCGGCGGTGAAGGTCATGCAACAAGAGGGTATAAGTAATGCGATTACGGCAGCTGAAAAACTTGGTATTTCAACGCTTGATGCCAATGCTAATTACGGCTTATCTCTCGCACTTGGCTCTGCCGAGATTCCTTTGACTGAAATGACGAACGCCTACGCGGCGTACGCAAATCAGGGAGACCGCTACGACGAAAGCAGCATCAAGCTAATAAAGAACAAATACGACCAGACTATTTTTGCTCAAGCAAGGGAAAGCACCAAGGCGATCAGCACTGAGGGCGCGTATTTACTGTCGAATATTCTTTCGGACAACCAGACTCGCAGTAGCGTGTTTGGCTCGTCGCTGAACGTTACTGGTACTGATGGCCGCATCAAAAACGTTGCGGTAAAAACGGGAACGACTGATGATTCACGCGATGCCTGGACGATTGGTTACACACCAGAAATTGCGGTTGGCGTATGGGTTGGTAATAATGATAACGAATTGATGGCTAATGGCGGTGCCGGCATGGCGGGACCAATTTGGCGCAACATGATGGGCCAAGCTATCGGCTCATCAAGTCCAAGTTTCGTACAGCCGGCCGGTGTCGTGAAGGCGACTGTGTGTACTAGTACTGGGACGAAAAGCGATGTCTTCTTAGCGTCGAATGTCCCGAAGAAGTGTGACGTTCCAAAAGAACAACCGAAAGAAGAAAAAGAAGAAGTCAAAGTTGAAAAGTGTAAAATCAACGGTAAAGAAAATCTTGATGCTGACGACGAAGACTGTGTGGTTGAACCGTGTGATATCGAAGGCCTTGAGAACTTAGCGGCGAATGACCCCAACTGTAAGGCCCCCGAAGACATCGATACCGATGGTGATGGAGTTAATGATGATGAAGACCTATGTCTAAATGTACCCGGTACGGCCGATAACGACGGCTGTCCGGCGGGCACAACGCCACCGACCGGTCCAACTGGACAAGCGCAAGCGCCCGGAAGAAACGGGTAGCAGATGATTGCACATATTAAAGGCGTCGTTGCAGAGAAGTTCGCCGGGTCGGTCATTATTGACGTTGGTGGAGTAGGGTACGAGATTCAAGTACCGACAGGTGACTTTGATACCGCACTGCTTGAGGCAGAGGTAAAGTTTTATACGTATCATCATGTCCGTGAGCAATCAGACGAATTATTCGGATTTTCAAGTCTTGCAGCGAAAAAACTGTTCGAGCTACTCATAAGCGTACAGGGAATCGGGCCGAAAGCAGCCTTGGCTATATTAAGTCTTGGTGCGAGTGAGCAGGTGCGCAGTGCTATCGCTAACTCTGATGCAGTATTTATTGCCAAGGCAACTGGTGTCGGTAAGAAAACCGCCGACCGGGTCGTCGTTGATTTGTCGGACAAGGTCGGCCTGCCAACAACGTATGGCACACCGTCGAGTATCCAGCCAGAATTGGTTACGAATGATGAGGCGCTCGAGGCGCTCATGGCACTCGGCTACACGCTTGCCGACGGACTGAAGGCACTGGAAACAATAGACCCAGCGCTATCGACTGGCCAGCGGGTACGGGAAGCACTCAGGCAATAATGGCAATCCAACGAATTGTCGACACGCTCGCGCACGAAGAAGATAACGACGAACAGATTATTGAGCTGACGCTTCGCCCGCAGACGTTTGACGAATATGTCGGCCAGGAGCGTCTGAAAAAGAATCTTCGACTAGCAATCGCTGCCGCAAAGCAGCGTGGCGAGCCGATCGATCATGTGCTGTTATATGGGCCGCCAGGTTTAGGAAAAACGACCATGGCGAGTGTGATTGCCAATGAGATGGGCGCTGGACTGCGAGTGACGGCCGGACCGGCCATCGAGCGTGCTGGTGACCTTGCCAGTATTTTGACGAATCTTGCCGACGGCGATATTTTGTTTATCGATGAAATCCACCGCTTAAGCCGTGCGGTCGAGGAAGTGCTATATTCGGCGATGGAAGATTTTAAACTGGATATCGTTATTGGCAAAGGACCGGCCGCTCGAAGCGTGCGCTTGGACCTGCCAAAGTTTACTATTATTGGGGCTACGACACGCACAGGGAGCCTCGCGGCGCCGCTGCGTGATCGTTTTGGGCATTTGTACCGCCTTGAATTTTATCGTCCCGAAGAGATCGCTCAAATCATCACTCGAGCAGCCGGGATATTAAAGACTGAGATTAAAGCGGAATCAGCCCAAATGTTGTCGGGCCGGGCACGTTTGACCCCGCGCATTGCCAACCGGTTGCTCAAGAGGGTTCGTGACTATGCTGATGTCAATGGTGACGGAATCATCGACAGCGTCGTTACCCACGAGGCGCTCGCTATGATGGAAATTGACGAAGTTGGGCTCGATCCGGCTGACCGCAGTATGCTTCGAAGTATCGTTGATAATTATGGAGACAATCCCGTCGGACTTAATACCATCGCCGCGCTAACCGGTGACGAGATGAGCACAATTGAAGATTTTTACGAGCCATACTTGCTACAAATTGGATTCATTGAACGGACCCCGCGGGGACGCCGTGTCACTTTGAAGGCACGAAAGCATATCGGTCGCGAAGAGTAAGGTCTATAATAAAGTCATGAACGATCAGCCGAAGCGGCACACTGCCAATAATGAACCAAGCTCGCACGTCACGAATGCGCCGAGCGAGATGCCGGGTCATAATTACGATCCTCAGATTCGAGCCCAGCATTCGAATGAGCCGAAAGTCGTTCATGCTGTTCGGCAACCTGAAGTTGCGAACTTGAGCGTCAGCGACGACAATGCGCGACGCCACGATGAATCTATGAAGCAATACCCCCACCTTAACCTGAGCGAAGCTGAATTCGTCGTTCTCGACGTGAAACGTCATCCGGTCGGTCTTATGCTTCCGGTGCTTGCTACCGCGTTTACAATCCTAGCGCTGACCGCAGCTTTGATATTTTATCCTGCCGAGTCTTCCAGTGTGGCAGGCCCCGCACTCCCCGCATATGAAGCGGTTTTCCCTATCATGATGCTCGTCATGCTTGCAGTCGGCGTCGGGGGATCAATCGCGGTGTGGGTCTACCTGCAAAACCAATTCTACATGACCAACGAAAGCGTCATTCAAGAAATCCAGCATAGCTTACTTTCACGTCACGAACAGACCGTCAGCCTGGGCAGTATCGAGGACGCGAGTTTCAAGCAGTCGGGACTTATGCAAATGATGCTGGACTATGGCACGGTACGACTAAGCACCGAAGGCGAAGAAACGACATATCGCTTTAACTATGTCGCGAATCCACGTAACCATGTTGCGATTTTGAACAATGCCATCGAAGCGTTCAAGAATGGTCGCCCGGTCGACCCACACGAAAACTAATTAACGATTGCGACTTTCTTTTACGTAGTCGGCTTCGTTATCGAGCGTAGTTCTGAGCGTATAGCTCTTACATGTATCACCGGTGCAGTTTTTGCCTTCGTAGCTTAAGTCTGATTCGGCGTTGCCAAGTTGAACTTCCGAAGGATCCTTAAAGAGGTTAGGGTCAACTGAAGGGAGCGTCGCCGCCGTCAGTGTCTTTGGATACTGCTTGTTTGTTGGGTAATAAACTTCTTCAAGACCGTAATAGAGTGCGTTGATAGACGTCTTGCGTTCGTCGTCGCGAGCCGATGTCTCAATTGCCGTTTTCTGCGTCCAAAAAACGACGCCGACGATGATAAGCAAAACGGACAATGCCAGTAATTCGATGACGGTAAAGCCACGTTGATTCATTGCTGTTAGTATATCATGACAATCGCGCGGGCTGTGGTTGCAAACGCTATCTTTAGTGGCAAAATATACTTCTGCGACGTATAATGAGAGGCAGTAATAAGAGAGGGAGAATACTTGTGGCTAAGAAGGCTGAGAAACCTGCAATGGGAACTGAAAAACCTGATCAAGAGGGCCGAGCAAAAGCCTTAGGACTTGCGATGGAACAAATCACCAAGCAATTCGGTGATGGATCGATTATGAAACTTGGCGACACAAAAAGGGCAGACGTGGAGCTGCTACCAAGTGGTGCGCTCAGCCTTGATATCGCGCTGGGCGGCGGCTACCCTAAGGGGCGCATCATAGAAATATACGGGCCTGAATCGAGTGGTAAGACGACGCTAACCCTCCATGCGATCGCTGAAATCCAAAAGCAAGGCGGTACGGCAGCGTTTATCGACGCCGAGCACGCGCTTGACCCTTCGTATGCCCGTAAGTTAGGCGTAGACACCGATAATCTCCTTGTCAGCCAGCCCGACAACGGTGAGCAGGCACTCGAAATTGCCGAGACATTGGTTCGTTCGAATGCAGTTGACTTGGTAGTCATAGACTCGGTGGCGGCGTTAGTGCCACAGGCTGAGATTGATGGTGATATGGGCGATAGCCACATGGGGCTTCAGGCGCGACTGATGAGTCAGGCGCTGCGAAAGCTGACGGGAATCATTAACAAGTCAAAAACAACGGTCATCTTCATCAACCAAATCCGTATGAAAATCGGTGTCATGTTTGGAAACCCCGAAACCACGACCGGTGGTAATGCGCTAAAGTTTTACGCAAGCGTCCGGTTGGATATTCGGCGGATTGGTCAGCTGAAAGTCGGCGAAGACATTATAGGCAATAGAACCAAGGTTAAAGTCGTTAAGAACAAGATTGCGCCGCCGTTCCGCTTGGCTGAGTTCGACATTATGTACAACGAAGGCATCTCGCGTACCGGAGACGTATTAGACTTGGCCGCGTTGCATGGTATCGTTGGCAAATCGGGCGCATGGTACGACTACAAGGAAGCCAAGATTGGTCAAGGTCGTGAAGCGGTCAAGGTATACCTAAAAGAGAATCCGAAGGTTCTTGCTGAAATCGAAAAGGCCGTTCGAGCGAAGGTCGCCGAACAAGAAGGCTAAACGTGAATGAGTCTGAGCTTTGGCAGGTCTACGATTCCCTGGGCAGACAGGTTGTAGGTAGGGGCGAAGGGCCAGATGTATTTCAACAGGATCATGCGCTATACATGGCAAACTCGCATGTCTGGGTATGGCGTGAAGTCAACGGGATAAAGGAGTTGCTAATTCAAAGGCGCGCTAAGCATTTGCCGCGTCGCCCGGGCTACCTGCACGCGTCTGCATCGGGACATGTCAATCTCGGCGAGAGCCCACAGGTTGCTGCGATTCGTGAGGCGCAAGAAGAGCTTAGTGTCAATCTCGACGTGAACAGACTGAAGGAACTTTTTGTCATAAAAGGCGGACCACGGAATGAAAGTTTTAATTATGCGTACGCTTACGAGATAGAGCCGTCGGTTCAACTTGAGCCAAACCCCGATGAAGTTGAATCGGTAACTTGGATTGAGCTATCTCAATTTGACAGTATGCGAAAAGAGCCGGGGGCGCACATGCTCATAGACCTTGGTCAAGAATATTTCGACAGCTTAATGACTGCAATTTCTGTTTCATGAAGATTACGAACGTATCGGTCCAGATAAAAAATGCCAATCGGGTAAGTGTAGCAGTCGATGGCAAATATCGCTTCTCGCTTGATGTCTTTCAGCTTGGCGAGCTTGGAGTAAAAGTCGGCAATGAATACACCGAAGATGAACTTTCAGAAATTGAAACCGAGAGTCAGTTCGGGAAGCTTTACTCACGAGCGCTCGAATATTGCCTTATGCGCCCTCATTCAGCACGAGAAGTAAAAGACTACTTATGGCGCAAGACGAGGGCTACGAAGTATAAGACGCGCGATGGTCAGATTAAGGATCGCGAAGGTGCGACGCAGTCCAATGCCGATCGTACGTTCACTCGCTTAGTGGAGCGCGGCTACATTAATGACGAAAAGTTCGCGCGCTTTTGGGCGGAGAACCGTAACCAGACCAAAGGCACGAGCCGCCGCAAGCTCACCGCTGAACTTCGGTCGAAGGGCATCGAATCGATAATAATCGAGACGGTTTTGGCAGAGTCTGAGCGGAGTGACGGTGATGAACTTCGTAAGATGTTACTGAAAAAGCGCCGTAAATATGATGACGATCAAAAGTTGATTGCCTACCTAGCGAGGCAGGGTTTTGCCTACGATGATATTAAATCGGCACTACTTGCAGAGACTGATGAAGGAGTATGAATTACGGCCATCTGGTTTCGGTGTCAATCGCTTCGGGCTGCACGGTTCCGGCACGGAAGGGGTTAGCGTATTCTCGTACGACATTTTTTGCCGGCTGTTCGGTGGAGCCAGAACTGACTTTTACGTAGGTGTCGTGTACCTCGATCACTTGAGACCGATGAATTAGTAGCTCCGTCTCGCCAAAGCTTCGAAAGATCGATCGTTTGACGACGAGCTGTTGAACTGAAAAGCTACCAGAATCGACGTTGTAACTTTGGACTTTGCCGAGTTTCTTGTTTCGGTCGTCGTGTACCTCAAGACCAACCAGGTTAAAACGGTACTCGTAGACTTGTTTAATGCGAATCACGTCGTCAACAGCGACAAATTCGTCGCTGCTGTCGACGATGAGCCCCAGGTTGGATAGCTCCCTAACGTCAACCGGCCGCAAGAAGGACGGTCGTTGATCAAGTACGGGGCCCTCTAACTCATAGGCTACGATTGTGAGGTCGCGGGGATCAACCAGTATGTTGCTGGTCATTGCCAGTTGCGCACCGGTCTGCAGGCTCATGACAGGTGTTTTTAGGAGACGCTCGTAGGGAATAAGCATACGCTTAGTATATCAGGCTATTCCACGAATGGGCTTGAGCGACCATTCGGTGTGGTCTCTTTACCAACGTCTTGCTCGAGGCGCTGAATCGTTGCGTCATCAAACGATCCATTGATTGTTTGGTCGGACGAAGTCGCGGTGCTCGATGATAATGCAATGATCGAAAGAAGCATGAGGATTGCGACGAATAAACCACCACTGACGACGAGAAAAAACAAAATGATATGAAACCGTCGAATGAAATCGCCGAACGAACGTGAGATATCTGAAGTGTTCAATGTGTTTTTCATTGTCGTACGTACACCTCTATTGAAAACGTTTGTGTCGTCACGTTATCGTCCTTTTCTTTCGTCATGGTTACACTCGGAATCTGCATCTTTAATTCATTCGCCTCAATCTTTTGTATAAAGCTCATCAGCGTCGAGTATTTAAGTGGACTCTCGAGTGCGACGGTAACTGATTTTTTTGTAACGCCGCTCGGAGTGGCTGTCGTCGCCATGGGCTGAGCACCGCCTGCAGCAGGAGCGGTTGTCGCTGGACTACTTGGAGCCGTTAGCGTTGTCGTGCTGCTGTCGATGAATTCAAAACTGGTGATGTTAACGCCAGATTCGTTTGCAATCCGGGTGATGTCGTTAATGACTTGGTCTGCGTATGTTGCGTTGTCGGCGACAATTGAACGGGCTGTTGCAATTGTCGTTTGTTCTTCGGCTAATTTTGTTTCGAGTGAGCGAAGCGTCTGAATGTTCTGGTCGCCTGACTGCGCGTCTGCGTTAAGGCTACTGATGGTCGTTGCATAGCCTTTGAGGCCCTGCTGAACGAACCAGAATCCTCCGGCCATCGCGGCAATCAATAGCAGCATACTGATTAGGAGTATTAATCGCAGTCGCTGAGCTGTCATGGCGCCGTTCATTGAGTCGCTCCCTTGTTTATTACAACCGTGAGGCTTACTTTTACCGGATACGCTTCGGTCGTACTCTCTCCCGAATCCGAACTTCGGATTGACTGGAGTTGTACGTTGGTAAAGATTTGATCGTTTTTGATGAATGCATCGCGGAGCTTAGAGGCGTCGTCGAAGGATTTAGCGCTGGCGGTTAAGTTTACGCTCGAACCGAATGTCTGAGGGTCGAGGGTTAATCCGTCCAAGATAACTCCGCTCGGTACAATCGCGGCAATCTTGTAAATAAGTTTCGAGAATGACACACTGCTATCGAGAATTGTCTTGGCGGTTGTTAAATCGGTCCGGAAAGAATCCGCTTGGCTCTTGGTCGTTTGGTAGGCGGACACACGTTGCTGATTTTCGACCACCTTGACCTGCGCACTACTGCGAGTGTTGTTAAGCACTACGTAGGAACCGACGACTAATCCACCAAGTACGAGTCCTGCACACACGAGAATCGCAATATAACGTACAAGGAGTATGTTCATGCGACCAGCGCGAATTTCGGCTTTGTTCTCGTAGGGCAAGAGATTAATCATGACCAGATGCCTCCTGGCGCGACGCTTGCAAGACCAGCTACGGTGATATAGCGTGGTCGGAAATGCTTGGCCGGTTGTGGCAGCTTGCCAAAGTCCAGCTGTTGCCACGGGCTCGCTACGCGTGCCGGCATAACAAGTTCGTTCGTGAAGTATTCACCAATACCGGGCACATTCGCGCCTCCACCGACAACAAGCACCTGTTCAAGACGGCTGTGGTCGGCAATTCGTTCATCGTAGTAACGCATGACCTTACGGGTTTCGGCCACGATACGCTCGAGGCTCGGGTGTAACGCCGATGCGATTTTCTGTTGGCGACTTCCTGCGCTGAGTCCATTGAGGATTTTTAACTGATGGGCATTCTCGAGTGGTATCTTGAGTTTTTTGGCAATATCGAGAGTAAACGTATTACCCCCGACACTGAGCGAGCCGGCAATTCGGATCGAGCGATCGAGGATCGCGATGTCCGTACTAGCCGGCCCGATGTCAACGATAACCGTTGGCAGATGACCCTCTTCGGTCGCTTCAAGCAGCCGTGCGACGGCTGAGACGCTAGATTCTACCATGCACACCTGCAGTCCGGCACTTTCAGCGATGGCGATGCACGAATCAACGACGGTTCGAGGAACGGCGCACATGAGTATCATTAATTTTTCAGGTGTCCGCTCAATAATTTCGTAGTCGACGTAGAGTGCCGCCATAGGAATTGGGATGTACTGTTCGACTTCAAGCTCGACAGCTTCATTAAGGTGTTTTTCGGAGTTCGCAGGAATCGTGAACGTGCGAGTGAACGTGCGTCCTGCTGGTATGCCAAGTACCACGTGGTCACTCCCTAGGCTGCCGACCAGGTTCTTGCTTAAAAGTTCGGCCATATTGTTAGTTAGGTAGCTGTCGCCACCGTCAATCGACTGCTGGACTTTTGCAGGGTCAAGATCAATAGACCCGTAACCTGTCACGAGCCATTTTTTTCTATCGATCGACATGATTTTCATACCGGTTTGGCTGATATCGAGTCCGATGATAGGTTTGTCTTTATAAAATAGTCTTGCCACCTCTTATTTGCCCACGTCTTTTAGGTTAGTTTCCAGTATACATGAGCGGTATGCTAAATGCCATCAGCCAACTTGGCGTACGTGCCGTTACTTGATGCTCGATGACAGGCTAGCAATTGGCATCATGACGCTGGCGGCGATGAGTCCAACCATACCACCCATGAAGACAATCATGACCGGTTCAATAATCGCACTAATCCCGTCAATGGCGACATCGACTTCTTCTTCGTAAAAATCGGCAACCTTTACCAGCACTGTATCGGTCTGGCCGGTTTCTTCACCGACGGCGAGCATCTGCGGTACGATTGACGGAAACAGGGGATTCTTTTCGATTTCTGCGGATAATGTCGAGCCGCCTTCGACCGCTTTAGCGGCGTCTACTAGGGCTTTTTCGTACACAACGTTTCCTACGGCCTTTGCTGTTACATCGAGCGCCTCGAGGACCGGTACGCCGGCACCGATTAGGGCCGAGAATGTCCGTGAGAATCGTGCGATGGCGATTTTCATGATGATCACTTTAAGGCCGGGAACTTTCAGTACAAAGGTGTGTAGTAATTTCTTGCCGCTTGGGGTGCGCATGTATTTGAGTAGCATGAACATGCCGGCGAACATGAGCGGAAACAAGATGAACCAGTAGCCGATTATTAGACTACTGATCCCAAGCATAATTTGGGTGAGCATTGGAAGTTCGGCATCGGCTCCGCCAAGGTCGGTTAGAATCTTGCCAATTTGCGGAATTACGAATAGCATTAGACCAAAAAAGGCGAGGATGGTAATTCCCACTAGTACCATTGGGTAGGTCATGGCACTTTTAACTTTTTTGCGAATGGTCGCGTTCTTTTCTTGCTGGTAGGCGAGTCGCTTTAAAATATCGTCCAAAATTCCGGCGGTTTCGCCGGCACGCACCATGTTTACGTATACGTCATTAAAAGTGTTCGGGTGTTTAGCAAGTGCATCACCCAGTTGGTCGCCACCCTCGACATCTTTGATGATGGTGAGGAGCAGCTTCTTTAGCGTTTGGCTATCGGCATGGTCTTGAAGTGAATTCAAGGCACGCAGCAGTGGCACGCCGGCGCCAACCATGGCGCTGAGTTCACGCGTGAATATAACAAGTTCGTCGCTTTTGACCTTTCCGCCACGAAATAGTCGCAGTAATGCTCGCGAGCTTGTGCCAGATTCTTCTTTTATGCTGAGCGGCTGTAGCCCCTGGCCAATCAGATTTTTTATGACTGCCGAGCGATCGCCGGCATCGAACGAACCTGTCAGGTGGTCACCTTTTTGATTGACTGCTTCGTAGTTAAAAGTTGCCATTGCCGTTATTCCTTTGTCGCCCTAAGTACTTCTTCGACGGTGGTTTGACCACGAAGCGCCTTGATAAGTCCGTCGGTTTGCATCGTAACCATTCCCTCGGTGATAGCCTGGGTCTGAATCTGATTGCTCGTGGCGTTTGAAATGATAAGTTTTTGAATCGCAAGCGAGTTTCCAAGCACCTCGTAAATACCGATTCGTCCTTTGTAACCGGTGTTATTGCACTGATCGCAGCCCTTTTGGGCGGCTCGCCACAAAGTTTGAATGGAAGATTCCGTACTGCTCATGCTAACGTCTGCGCCGATTTTTTGATTCATTGCGACGGCTTCAAGCTGATGAATGACGGGCAGCCCAGTCTCACCTAGGTGGAACGTGCGCTTTACCTCTTCGACGTCAACGGTGTTAGGCTGGTACTGTTCACGACAATTCATACAAAGCCGTCGCACGAGCCGCTGGCCGACGACCGCACGGACCGTACTGGCGATGAGGAACGGTTCGATGCCCATGTCGAGTAGACGAGGCAGAGTCGTGGAGGCGTTATTAGTGTGCAGCGTGCTAAAGACCAAGTGACCGGTCAGTGCCGCCTGGATACCCAGGTTTGCTGTTTCACCGTCTCGGATCTCACCGACCATGATAATGTTCGGGTCTTGACGCAAGAGCGCGCGCAGCCCGGATGCGAAGGTCATACCGGCTTTGGCATTGGTTTGGGTTTGGTTGACGCCAGGAATCTTATACTCAACCGGATCTTCGATAGTCGATATGTTGACGTTCGGGGTGTTGAGGATATTTAAGATACTGAATAGGCTGGTTGACTTACCGCTTCCGGTCGGACCGGTAATCAGGACAACGCCGTTTGGCTCGGTCAGCGACTGGTTGACGATTTCAAGCGAGTGCCCCCAGTATCCGAGATTTTCGAGCGTGACCGCTTCGTTACTTTCATCGAGGATACGCATAACCACTTTCTCTCCGTCGGCGACCGGGAGTGTGCTAACACGGAGCGCGTACTGCTTGCCGGCGACCTTGATTTTGAATCGACCGTCCTGCGGGACGCGTCGTTCGTCAATTTTCAAGTTAGCGAGAATCTTAATGCGGCTGGTGAGTGACCCAAGTACGTTGCGGGGCAGGCGGTTGACCTCGTTGAGAACGCCGTCAATACGGTAGCGGACCTGCACGAATGTTTCGCGCGGTTCGATATGGATGTCACTGGCGCTCGAGCGAATGGCGTATTCGAGCAGCAAGTTGATCGTCTGAGCTACGGGCGAATCTTCAGAAACGTCGGCTTCAGAAACGGCTTGGTCGCTGCCATCATCTTCGCGCTGGATGTCGATGACATCATTGAGCTGCTCGTTCACATCACCGCGGTAGTTTTCGATACAGGCAAGAATATTTTCTCGTGTCGCAATGTAAATCCTGGTCCGCTCGCCGATTTCTTTTTGAATGAAGTCAACGGCTTGGACATCATCGGGGTCATCCATGGCAAGGTGCATGGTGCCGTCTTCGTCGATTTTGAACAGGACAGCCCGGTACTGCACGGCAATCCGTTCAGGGATCTTACCTAGAACTTCGCTGGGTATGTCGCGCGGGTCGATTTGAATGAACGGGATATGGGTATAATCGGCAAATAATTTGGTCAGTTCAAGTTCAGAAATAAGCTTGTTTTGAACGGCCATATACTGCAATGGCCGGTGGCTTCGCTCGGAAGTTTTTTTGAGTTCTTCAATCTGTTCCGGAGACGCTTTGTCCGCCCCAGTCAACAATTTTATTATGGTATCATCAGAAATTCGCATACCGGTTATGCTCTACTATACGACGCGACGGTTGAATTCACCAGAGGCTCAAGGGATGATATATTTTATAGAGATGAAACACCTACTTACCAGCGAAGCGCACATGAAGCAGTTCGGTCACAAGATTGGACGGCTGCTTCGGGGTGGCGAATGCATTCAGCTGATTGGTGACGTCGGAGCGGGCAAGACGACACTGACGAAGGGGATTGCTGAAGGTCTGGACATTACCGACACGGTGCAAAGCCCTACCTTTACGATTAATCGTACCTATGACAGTCCGCGCGGTGTTAGGCTAAGCCATTACGACTTCTATCGGCTGAGTGACCCCGGTATTATGTCTGACGAACTCGCCGAGTCTCTCGACGAGCCAACCACGGCAATTGTGATTGAATGGGGCGATATCGTCGCCTCAATTTTGCCCGATGACCACCTACAGATCACCATAGAGTCGCCGACTGAGACCGACCGGACCGTACGGCTTGAGGCGTTCGGCGGCCGCGCTCAGCGCCTGATGGAAGAACTAGCATGATTGTCGCACTCGACACTACAACTCCGGTATGTAAGCTGTGGCTTATCCGCGATCAGGAACGGCTCGACTATGAGTGGGAAGCTGGACGTGAACTCGCCGACGGTCTGATTGGGTACCTACGGTCGCGATTAGCTGAGCAAGGGGCGACATGGGACGACGTACAAGCAATCGTTGCCTGTAAGGGCCCAGGCAGTTTTACCGGACTCCGAATTGGACTCACCGTACTAAACACTTGGGCTGATACGAAGGCGATTCCGATTGTTGGTGAGGTAGGCGACGACTGGATTGATGACGGACTGCGGCGCATAAAAGAGGGTGAGAGTGATGGACTCGTCATGCCTCTGTATGGTCGTGAGCCAAATATTACGAAACCACGTAAATAGATTGCGTCTTGGTTATCAGGCAGGCTACAATAGGAGTAGCTTTTCATTTTTGTAAAGGCATTCTGAGAAAATTTTGATACTATACGCGCTCTTATGCAAAATCCCGAATTGTCGCCTATGAAGGACGTACGGTTTCAAGAACTGATTTACCTACCACCACTTAACAGATAAAAACCAAACAACTTTCTTTCATGACGAGGAACGGGACCCTCGAAAGAGCGTGTAAGAAAGGACAACCCATATGTTAGAAGCCATCATCGCAATTGTCGGTGCTCTTCTTGGTGCCGGCGGAAAAGTCGCCTACGACCGACGAGCAGGGGCTAGCGCGACTAACCGTATAGAGAAAGAGTTGGCATCGGCGCAAGTTAAAGCCGCAGATATCGTACTGAAGGCCAAGGACGAGGCGCTTGATATCGAAAAAGACCGTCGTCGCGAATGGAAAAAGACCGAGGACCGGCTGGCCGACCGTGAGATCTCGCTGGACCGAAAGCTCGACGAGCTTGACCGAAGAGCCGAAAAGCTACGCTCTCACGAAGACGAAGTTGAAGAGCTTAAGGGCGAGATTCGGGCAATCCGCACCCGTCAGCAAGAAAAGCTCGAAAAGATCGCCGGCCTTAAAAAGAAGGACGCTGCCGATAAACTCATGCAAATGACCGAACGCGACATTAAGCACGATTTGATTGGGCTTGTTGAGAAGTTGCAAAAAGACGCCATGCACGACGCCGAAGAGCGTGCTGCGACTATCCTTATTTCAGCGATGGAACGCATGAGTTCGGAAGTAACCGCTGAGCGAACGGTCACCGCCATTAAGCTGACCGACGACGAGATGAAGGGTCGAATCATCGGCAAAGAAGGCCGCAACATTCAAAGCTTGCAGCGCGCCACCGGTGTAGATATTATGGTCGACGATACGCCAGGCATGGTTGTTATGAGCAGTTTCGACCCGATTCGCCGGCAAGTTGCTCGGCTTACCCTTGAAATGCTTATGAAAGACGGTCGTATTCACCCGGGACGCATTGAAGAAGTCGTTGTTAAAGCCCAGAAGATGATTGAAAAAGAAGTCGACCGTGCAGGAGAAGACGCGGCCCGCGAGGTCGGCGTTGTCGGAATTCCGAAAGAAATGCTCCGCTTGCTCGGTGAGCTGAAGTTCCGTACCAGTTACGGCCAGAACGTTTTGATGCACTCCACCGAAATGGCGCACATTGCCGGTATGATTGCCGAAGAGATCGGAGCGAACGTCCGCGTCGCAAAAATCGCGACATTGCTTCACGATGTCGGCAAGGCGGTGTCACACAAGATTGAAGGCAAGCATCACCACATCGGTGCCGAGCTGGCCCGCAAGTATGGCATGAGCGAGGACATCGTTCATGCTATCGAGGCTCACCACGACGATATCGAAGCCACAACGCCAGAAGCGCTGGTCGTCCGGGTCGTTGACGCTGCTTCAGCCGCTCGTCCAGGTGCTCGCAACATCAGTGCTGAAAACTTCTCAGAACGTATGCGTGATCTTGAAAACATCGCCACAAGCTTCGAAGGAATCGACAAGGCCTATGCGATTTCGGCTGGCCGCGAGGTGCGGGTTATCGTTCGACCAGAAAGAATTGACGATCTTTCCAGCATAAAGTTGGCGCGTGACATCGCCAATAAGATTGAAAGCACTATGCAGTACCCTGGTACTATCAAGATTAACGTTATTCGCGAGACGCGTGCGACCGAGTTTGCGAAATAGTTTTTTGTGGCTCAATTAGCCATGCAGCAACGAATGCAAGGGTACTAACTGCCCCGAGCCACAAGGCAATCGTTATAATAATCTGCTTCGTCAGCTCATCGAGCGAAGGCAGGAAGAGACAAACGACAACTGGCACTAAGGTAAATAGTAGCCGAACCGCAAGAGCGACGCGCCGAGATAGGACGCGTCGTTTCTTTTGTGGCAAAACATGATGGTGTGTAATGACTGGTACGACGGCGTCGACGGCCCGGTGTACCACGCGTTCGCTTGTGCGTACCACGACGCGCGGAGTCTTGATAATGACGATAACGGTAATAATTAAGATAATCAGCGTCACAAGCCCGACAAAAATCGCTACCAGTGGCGATACTTCAATTGGGACTCCCGTTTGCGCGGCACGCTCCGTAGCCGGAGTCATTACGAACGAATCAAGCACTCCGCTTCGAATGAGCGGAGGAAGGGCAATGGTAAGCATCCAGAACCACTGAAGTAGCAGCGAAAAATAGCCAATGCCAAGCAGCAGCTTGGCGAGGAGGGTCTTTGTTTTGGTTCGCTTCATCGTATCACCATCATAGCAAAGTCATTTCAATGGCAAATGCGCCCGCGGGTGAGGCGGGCGCATGGTTCGCTATGCGAACGAAGAATAAAGGGGTAGTTTATTCGTCGAAGCTAAAGTCGATGCCGTAGTTCTTGGTCTCGGTACCATCACGGCTGGTTCCTGACAGGTCGCCACCTATGGTGTCTAGGTTGTCGGTTGTCACGACATTGCCACCAAGGCTATTTGACTCGTCACCATCAGTTGTCTGACCGTTCAGGCCACCGGTAACATTCTCAAGGTTGTCGGTGGTCATTAGACCGCCGCCAAGTGACTGAGATTCGTCTCCATCCTGGTTGCTTGCGTCACCGTTTAGGGTAAGGTTCTCAAGTTCGTCGGTTGCTTCAAGTTGCAAACCGGCCTGCTGAGATTCATCACCATCCCTATTCTGAGCGCCCAGTCCAAGACCAAGGTTCTCAAGGTCATCCTGACTCGCCAAGCGTACGCCAAGTGATTGCGATTCATCGCCATCTGTCGAACTGACGCCCGTACCGACGTTCAAGCCGTCAACGGCACCGGCAGACATGCTGGCGACCATGGCGACAACGGTCGCTGCCGTAGCTGCGAGTCCGGCAATCTGGATCTTCTTACTGTTTGATTGGATAGATGCTGTAGTAAATGTACTCATGCATTGCTCCTTTCGCGTTATACAGGGTTTATTCCCTAACAACCACTGTATACATAGGCGTCAGAATGCTCCGTAAGAAACCTCACATAGTGGCGCGTGGGCTAAGCGGGGCGCTATAATAATTAGTACATGTATGGGTACCCGGTCGTCTATGTCGACATCGAAACCACAGGAGGTAGCGCGCGTAGCAGTCGCGTGCTTGAAGTCGCCGCCATACGCGTAGAGCCCGATGGCACCATTCGTGAATACGCGACACTTATCGACCCCGAAACTCGTGTCCCGTCCACGATTACCCGTATTACAGGCATAACAAACGCTGACATTGTCGATGCGCCGAAGTTTAACGATGTGGCCGACGATTTAGCTGACATCATGAACGGTGCGGTGTTTATCGCCCATAATGTGCGGTTCGATTACTCGTTCTTAAAGATGGAATTCGCTCAGCTCGGCATTACCTTTGCGCCGAAGCTGCTGTGTACGGTCAGGCTTAGCCGAGCTTTGTACACGCTTGAACGTGGTCATAGCCTGGCAAAGTTGATTGAACGGCACGAGATTCCGGTACTCGATCGTCACCGTGCCCTGGCCGACGCCCATGCGATTAAGTATTTTGCCGAGCTTGCCTTTGACGCCCATGGCAAAAATACATTTAATCAAGCGGTTGAACGACAGCTTCGCACTCAATATCTGCCGCCCAATCTCGACGTCGAAGAGCTGGAATCAATTGGCAATGTGCCCGGGGTGTATATATTTAAGGACGAAGTCGGTCAGCCTATGTATGTCGGCAAAAGTGTCACGCTAAAAACCCGTATATTGTCGCATTTTCGTGATACGTCGGCACGCGAGGTAAAGATCTCTCAAACGGTCCATCATGTCGAAACGGTCCCGACGGGCAGCGAACTAGCCGCGCTGGTATTAGAATCAAAATTAGTCAAAGAACTGCAGCCGCTTTTTAATCGGCAGTTGCGCCGAATTTCACGCTACGCATTGTTAATGAAAGACCGTACGAATCAAGGCTATGCCACGCTTGCGGTCAAGTCGGGCCAGATTGACACAGAAACGGACCTGCAATTCGTGTACGGAGTGTACTCAACACGGACTAAAGCCAAGGCACGAATTCTGGAGCTGACACGAACGTTCGAGCTGTGCCCTAAACTCATGGGCATCGAAAAGGGTGAGGGTGCCTGTTTTTCGTATAGCTTAGGCAGGTGCAAAGGTGCCTGCGTAGGCGAAGAGCCGGTCGAACTATATAACCGACGCTTTGAGCTAGCGCTCGAGCATCACAAGGTCGCAGCATGGCCGTATGGCTCGGCCGTCGCGGTGCCTATAAACCAGCTAGGCGAGCAGGTGATTATCGACAATTGGATTATTCGGGGTTATTTGAACGCCGAGGGTGAACGTATGTACGATTCACTTGAACCGACCTTCGATGTTGATGAATATAAAATCATCAAGCGTTTCTTACGCGAAAACCAATCGTTCGTCCGTTCGCTGACCGCTTGACTAACGGTTAACGAGTTGGTAGGGCGTCGTGCTTGGAGTATTGCCGCTCCGGGCCTTCAATGACCAGTCCCCGTCTCCCAGCCAGCTTGAAGCCCAGCTCCAGCCTGCTTGTCCGCTCCCGTTGGTTTGCGTATATGGCAGGTAGCGGTCATATCCACTATTGTTCGTGGCCCATATCGTGCAGTAGGTGCCTGCTATCACTTCGCAGCCGCTCGAAAGTGATGTATTGGTTTCGAAGGTATGCTCAGACCGAGCGCCGCCGGTTTGAAGCAGGGCGGGTGTCGCGGTTGAGGCATTTAGGCTGCTTGCAACTCGCAAGCCAGCTTCGGCATCGATGATACCGTGCCCAAGGGTGGTCGAATACGGCGCGCCGCTCATCGCAGATGGTTTCCAGGCCGTCGCGTTAATAAGGGCGGTAATGTCATCTGAACTACTGCTCGGTCGTAGCGATTTAATGAGTCCCGCGTAACTGGCGACGATGGGCGAGGCGAACGAAGTGCCGTACAGCGAAGTGGCGTAGGCAGAGGTTTGGTTACTGCTGCTCCATAGTGGTGATATTAATGTTCCCGAACCTGGCGCTGACACGTCGATTCCTGGCCCGTAGCTGCTAAAGCCTGCCCGATTATTGCTACTTGTAGTCGCACCGACCGCAATCACATGCGGGTTAAGTGCTGGGTAGCCCATTGCGCCAGCCTTGGCTGGGTCACAGCCTTGTTCCATGCCGGTTCCGCAGTTACCAGCAGCGGCTACGACCACGACGTTACGGTCATAGGCGTAGCGAACCGCTTGGGCAAGGGTTGGGTCGTTGCTGCTTCCGCCTAGGCTCATATTGATGACAGCGGCCCCATTGTCGACGGCGTAGTAGACGGCTGCGGCAATTCCACTGGTGAAGCCCGACCCGTCGTCACTGAGTGCTTGTAGTGGCATAATCTTGTTGTTCCAGGAGAGCGTGGCGGTACCGACGCCGTTGTTGCCGGTTGCGCCAACCAGCCCGGCAACTTCGGTGCCGTGTGCCACGCCGGCGCCACTTGGGTTAGCCTCACCAGCCTGTGGAAGGTTATTGACGCTTACAAAGTCCCAGCCGCGCCAATCATCGCTGTAGCCGTTGTTGTCATCATCGCAGTTATTGGTAGATTTGTTGGCTGGCGTGCCGGTCCAGCAGCGACCGCCAAGTGCGGTAAGACCGGTTTCGTTCGTGTTCTGGTGCCATTGATTGGCTAGGTCTTCGTGGGCCAGTGCAAAGCCACTATCTATGACCGCCACGATAGCCCCGTTGCCGGTGCTGCTATCCCAGGCCGTCTGCGTCCGGGTGGCACTCATCGACCAGACCGGTTGTGGTAGTGGGTCGTTACTGGTGCGAAGTGCGCGGTATTCGTATTCAATGGTGGTTGAACGTTTTACTTCAGCCTGTTTTGGCGCCACGTCTTCAAAGGCGAGTGTTTTTGAGGGCGATGGCGTAGTAGAAGTGGTCTTGTCGCTCGCGGCGGAAGGCTCGGCACTTGCGGCTTCATTCGTCGTCGCTACACCACCAATTGACTGGTCTTTTCCGATTGTTTCGGTTGGCATGCCAACAATGTCACCGTCAGACTGGGTCGGCCAGATACTTTTCGTGTACGCGCCTAGTATCCCGACGCCAATGACGCCCACGATGACCAAGAATAATTTTACGTTTTTCATTGTGTTGATTTTTTAAGATGTTCAGATGAATTATACCATAGCGCCAAGGGGCACCGTTGGACGCCGGAGTTGAAGCGTTCTAATATATTATATATGGCTCGTAAAGAAAGACCGGTCCACCATGCCAGTGACTACGACCTCGACGTTACGTCGGGTGACACTGATATGTTTTTATGGTTTCTGCTGACGTATTTGTTTGGCAAACCTATTCAGTCTAACGTCGCCGTGCAAACCTGGCGGTTACTCATTGAAGCAAAGCTCGACACGCCGTGGGCGATCGCCCAGGCTAGCCGGGGTAAATTGACGCGTGTACTGTACGAAGGCAAGTATACGCGCTACGCCGAAAGCGCCGCCCGTGGGTTGCAGGAATGTATTAGTCAGCTCATTCGTGACTACGAAGGGTCGCTCATGCTGATGTATGAATATTCTGAAGACGAAGAGCAGTTCAGTAAACGACTGCAAAAACTGTACGGCATAGGTCCGAAGGTGGCGGAGATTTTTATGCGCGAGACGGAAGAGCTATTTGCGCGGAGGATGGAGTAGTGTCAGCGATAGTCGATAGTCTTAACTCGCATGTGACTACTAGGCAAAGTATAATATCTGCCTGCAGGTTAGAATCCCTCAACTCCAGCCAAGTATTGACATATTATTGAATTAATGCTGTAATTAGACATCTTAACTTTTGAGGTGTTATGGACATATTAGCAATCTTATTATCAGCGGCGTTTTTGTTAGTCCCTATTATCAGTGCGATAGCATTAGCATCAAGCTTGCTACGACACATTCCTGTATCAACGCCGGCACACAGGAAATGTGAAGAACGCGTATCCAACGGTTTACGCACTATGGACATGAAGTCGTACGTCGTATTTGATAACCTGATACTCCGTTCTAGCGGTAACACTGCACATACTGAGATTGATCATGTCGTAGTTTCGCCTTACGGTATATTTTGTATTGAAACTAAATCCCACAAAGGTGCCATATATGGCTACAGACAGAGTAAAGCATGGAGGCAATACCTCGGCGGTCAAGAGTTCGGCGTCGTTAACCCATTGCGTCAAAACGTAAAACACATAAAGGCTTTGGAACAATTACTTGGCTATAACTTGCGGGCTAAAATTCATTCCTATGCAGTATTTCCTAACGCTGAATACGTTAAAGTTGACGGTGAATATTACGGTGCGACAATTGAGCAAGTAGTTAGAAATATAACTATGCATAAATCTCGAATATACAATTTGCATGAATGTGAGAGGATTCTAAAGTCATTAGCTTACGCTAGCAGCAAAAGTGATGAGTTACGCCAGACACATGTAAGTGAAGTTAAGGCGTACCTACTGGAATTGGCAGCATAGAAATCTTCCTGAAGCACATCCACTATCCTCAGCTAAATAAATAACACCCGGAAATTCCGGGTGTTATTTATTTAGAACGCCTGGGTCAGTATCCAAATCGCGGCGGCTGTTTCTATAAAGAACAGTCCCAGCCCGACAGGTGATCCCCAGCTGAACCAACTACCCCACGAACGCCAATTCTTGTGCGTTCGATCGTACCAGTCCATGCCTAGCTTCTCTTGCTCTTCCTTTGTCATCTTCGACATCGTTAGAACTCCTATTAGTTGTTAATAAAAGTCCCCGAGCCTTTAGTGCTGCTGCCGGTAACGAGTTGGTCCATCGGGGTGGAGCTCGCCGTTGATACGGACTTACGTGCTACAAATTAGTATACAACTATTTTACTTTGCTTCAATCGGTTCGATGGCGCTCAGTACTTCTTTTGGCTCGACGTGTGATTTATTTAGACCGTCGCCAGCGTAGTAGCTTTGCTCGGGATTGTCGCCAACGACTTTGGGTAAGGCTGCCCATTCTTTTGCTAGGTTGGCCGCAAACTCTTCTCGGCCTAGCTCTTTGTTGACGTATTGCTCGGCTCCGCGCCGTTCCAGTAAGGCGATTGCCATTTTATCCTGTGTCGGCGGGTCGAACTTTTGTGCCGGTTCGATGTTCAGTTCGCGCACCAGGCCATCAAGCGTGGTGTTGATGATTTGGTACCGCCCGACGGCGCTGCTTGGGCTGCCTTGGGCCACGTAGTCTTTTTGCCACTGCATGACCTCACTGATGGACATATCTGTAAACTTCACTGAATCGTTACGGGAATTACCGTAGTGAGCATTATAATTGCCGCTACTTTCAACCCTGGCGATGAGGTTAAGGAGTGGCTTGTAGCTTTCAGGATTGGCAGATAGTCGTTCGTTCCCCATATATCCAGCATAGGCGAATAAGCCGCTGAGCAGAAGTACCGAGCCGACAAATAATGGGAACTGTCTCTTGTTCCGCCATCGCCGGAAAGATTGGATTCGTTTTTGGATAAATCGTATACGCACTCTACTTAGTATAGTCGACGGGCTTAGCTCTTGCTGAGATTCAAATTTTGAACCAAGCCATCAACGGTAGTCGTGAGTTCACTGTAAATGGTGTCTTCGAGGCTCTGGCGGTTGCCATTCGCGACGACTCGATCGCCCTCGCCAATGTCGACTATTTCTAGCACCACTGTATTTTGTGGGAGTGTTACGAGTAGCTTGGCTTCGTCGTAGGCTCTTTGGTTGACGATGACAGTTACATCGCTACTATCAATCCGTTTCTGTGTCAGTTGATTGGGTTCGGTTTTGGCAAACCGCAAAATACCATTGCGGTTTAACAGTGCCTGGGTATTGCTAAAGAATTCACGTTCTTGGGGAATGGTGAAATCGACGTTGGTGCCACTCGACATCGTTTGAATGTTCGGGAGGTTGAGTGATTTAAGATAGGTTTCGGCAACGAGACTCCGGAGGACGTTGCCACGGCAGATGAAGTGAATGAGCATGTGTACGTATTATAGCAAAAGGGTGAAAGAATCGGCTGAAGCCACCTTCGCTCACTTGTTGTGGTAAAAGTTTAAACAAATAAAAAACTGAGCAGAAGCTCAGATTTTTATTTGGTCGGGGTGAAAGGACTCGAACCTTCGGCCTCACGGTCCCAAACCGCGCGCGCTACCAACTGCGCCACACCCCGATGGTGTATAGCAGAATACCTGGATGATTATAACGTAAACTCACCCCTATGACCAGTGATACAATAGGTATATGAAGCAACCACCCTACAACGCACGCGAATTTTCATTACTAGACGACGAAGGAACGTCGGTTTCGTTGAATGACTTCGCCGGTAAGTGGTTGGTCCTATACTTTTACCCCAAGGATGATACCCCAGGGTGTACGGTCGAAGCCTGCAGCTTGCGGGACGCTCACGTGGACATAACGGCACTCGGCGCGCATGTCGTCGGCGTAAGCAAAGACGATATATCGTCGCACGCCAAGTTCCGGGCTAAACACTCGCTAAACTTCACGCTGCTTAGTGACCCAGAAGGAACGGCGATTGACGCCTATGGGGCATGGGGGAAGAAAATGTTTGGCAAAGAAGGAATTTTGCGCCGTACTTTTTTGATAGACCCATCGGGAACGGTAGTTAAAGTATGGGGCAGGGTGACTCCTGAAGGCCACGGTGACCAGATTGTTGCCGAACTGAAACGACTGCAGTCCTAATGTGGGCGAGTCAGCGCGATTCGTCGAGCTTCGATAGCGAAGCGGTCGTCGATGACGGTCGGAGCGAATTCGCCGTATTTTTTTGTGACGGCTTTTTCGATTAACCAGTCAGCGATAACAGGGTTTTTTGGCAAAAGTGACCCGTGCAGGTAGCTACCGATGACGTTGCGAACGCGAGCGCCTTCGTACTCATCTTGGCCATTATTGCCGGCACCTTTAACGATTTTGCCAAGTGGCTGCGTACCTTCACCCAGGAAGGTTTGACCGCTGTGGTTTTCGTAGCCGATGATTTCGCCAAACTCTTCGCTTTTTGTCACGATGTTGCCAATCATGCGCTCGGGGCCGCCATGGGTTTCGAGGTTGAA
>JAZKIT010000010.1:0-15167 GCA_040384745.1 Patescibacteria group bacterium | reverse complement strand
CAAGAGTTCCGTAGAATAGAGGTTGAAGATGCCGATACCTTTGATTTCGTGCCCGTCCTTGGTACGAAAGAAGTTTCCGAACATTTGATACAGTCCGCAAATTGCTAACATCGGTGTGTCGGTTTTTACGAGTTCGTGCAGCTTTGGCGCGATTTTTAACAGGTCGGCCTGGATTTTATCTTGCCCGGCATCTTGGCCGCCGCCGCCAATCAGTATGTCGACATCTTGCGGAAACGCGTCGCCCGGGTTGTATTCGTGCAGCACGGGTTCGTAGCCGTGCCATTTAGCGCGCTGCATGACAGTCAGCACATTACCCCAGTCGCCGTAAATATTCATATCTCGTGGGTACAATTGAACGATGTTGAGCGTCGGCTTCATGATATGACCTCGACTTTCGTAATTTTGGACAGCTCCCGACGGAGGGCTAGCATGGAAGTGTAGCTGCAATAAATGCGTTTTGGGTATTCACGGTTCAGGCGTATGAAGCTTTTAAGCGCTTTGGTGACATCTGGTTCGACGACACCAACTTCGATTTCGTCATATTGCAATCGGAGGGCCATGTCGTAGGCCCGTACGCCTGTGACATGTGAGATATTCGGTCGCAGGCTTTCAAAGTCAACATCCCAGAGCCAGCTCATGTCGCGTCCATCGGCGTAATTGTCGTTAATGGCAATCATGCTAGCGTAGCCTTCTGGGTCGAACGAACTAAGCCCAAGCCTGAAACCGCCAGGGTTCTTGACCAGTACCAATTCGAGCGGTTTGCCGTCGACGATCAGCTTTTCGCCGCGTCCGAAGGCCGGGGTGATTGATTCGAGGGTAGTGACAAGTTTAGCGGTGTCAATTGACTCACCAATGATTGATTCGACAAGTGCGGCGGCGGCAACCGAATTAAAGACGTTGTAAGCGCCTTCGAGTTTAAGGGAGGCCGTGATTTTTTTATTGTTCAATGAAAACGTCGCGGTGTGACCATCGACAGTCTCTAGGACGCAAACGGCTTTTGGTATGCTATCTTGTGCAACCGATGCTCCGCGCATATCATCGTCGCTAGGAAACTTATCTCGTAAACTTGCATCAAGTCCGAAGTAACGGACCTTTTGTTCCGGCAGGTCGCGTGACATCGCCAGGAGTCGGGGGTCTTCACGATTGATTACCACGACGTCTGAAGTGGCTTCGGCAATCGTTTGAAGCATGCGGGCAGTGGCATCAATTTCGCCAAATCGGTCCAGCTGGTCTCGCATGACATTAAGTAGCAGGCTGTAGCGCGGTTTGATGCTACGGACGAAGTGAACCGCATGCGCTTCGTCTAGCTCAAGAACGGCGATGTCGGCTTTCAGGTTGCCCTTAAGGTCGATTGCTCCAAGCAAGGCGGCCGCAACGCCCCGAGTGAAGTTACTTCCGGTTCGGTTGGTAAATACCGATAGGCCCTGTCCCTCAAGCAGCTCGACGACCATTTTTGTGGTAGTGGTTTTGCCGTTTGTGCCGCTGATGAGTACGACGCCTCGTGGCAGCTGAGCAAGGCAGGTAGCGATAAAATCCTTATCAATCGTCTCAACAAATAGGCCTGGTAGCGCTGAGCCACCGCCTCGAAGTTTGGCTGCCTCGCGGACTGCTTTTCCAAGCAGCGTCGTAAGGGGCAGTGGTGGTTTTGGCATAAGGTTCATTATAGCGTAAGTTAGATCAGCAAAATACGGTACAATATGACTATGATTATCGTGTGGGCATTCTCGTGGTGGTACGGGGCGGGTTGGAAGGCTTGTTTGCTGCGCCTAAGCGAACGACTGTCATCGTCCTACGATTACTTCTCAATTGACCTACTTGCTCGAACGCTATTCGCGCCGTTCCGTCAGATATCAGCCGGCAAGGTAAACGGACCTATCGGACTAAAGCTTCGTGCGTTTGTGGACAGGCTAATATCACGTGTCATCGGTGCCTTTGTTCGCATCATACTTATCGTCGTCGGCGTAGCGTGGCTTGCCGTTCAGGTCGTCATTGGTGCCTTCGTACTAGCGATGTGGGCATTCGTACCATTCGCGCCGTTTATCGGCTTTATCATTATGCTGTCAGGTTGGGTACCGGTATGGAAGTAAGATTTAATCACGGCAGTCCGCGTGCGGTTAAGTCGCGCATCGGCAGGTCGCTCGGTGGAATGAATGAGCGATTGTTAATTGTGCTGACGGTGGTATTGGTACTAGTCGGCATAGGGTTGGTTATTATTGGGGTTTCAATTGGGTGGTTCGTCGCGAGTCTGGCCGCCTGGTCGGGAATGCTGACGAAATGGTATCGGGGTGAACTGAAAAAAGTCCCTGTACTTTCAGACGAGGGCGTTGATACGCGGCTTGACGGCGACATTCTTGCCAGGTTGCCTAAGCAGCCAACACCAAAAGAAATTGTGGTGGCTGTAATGCAGACTCAGGCTGGGTTATTTTTTGCAGTGCGGTTCGGGGTGACGCCTAATTTTCTGTCTGAAATCGCTTCAAGTGAACAGTCCGATACTAACCAAGTATGGGCCGACGCCGCTTCGCTGAGGGAAGAAACCGGGCACGAAGCCATAACCGCTGGCATGCTGGTGTATTCGATATTGAAGCAGTTTCCGAACCACGACGCCTTACTTGCTCATAACCATCTTGATCTTGATGATATTAAAAAAGGCATCACTTGGCAGAACCACCTGGAACTATTGATTAAAAACCACGCCAAGCAGTCGCACACTGGCGGTATTGGTCGCGACTGGTCGTTCGGGTATACGCCGCTCCTCAGCCGATTCGGACAAAATATCAGTCAGCAGATATCGAACGGAGGTTTACTGAACGTCGAGCTTGATTCTCATCAAGATTCGCTGGACCAGTTGATAGATACGTTCTCATCGGACGCCCGACAGAACGCCGTACTTGTTGGTCCGACCGGAGTAGGCAAGACGACAATCGTTCACGCGTTCGCCGAGCGACTGCTCGACGCGTCGTCGAAACTTCCTGGCAGCTTAAAATTTCGACAAGTCATTATGCTTGATTCGGCTGCGCTGATATCGGCCGCTCCCGGACGAGGCCAACTTGAAGAATTAATCATGCAGATTTTCGGCGAAGCTTACGCCGCGAAAAACATCATACTGTGTCTGGACGATGCCCAACTGTTCTTTGAAGAAGGTGTTGGGTCGGTTGATATGAGTAACGTGCTACTGCCCGTCATTGAAGCCGGTCGCCTAAGGATTATTCTGACTATGGACGAGCAGCGCTACTTGCAAATAAGCCAGCGCAACTCGTCATTGGTAAATGCGCTTAATCGTATTTCAATTAAGCCAGCGTCGAAAGCAGACACGATACTCGTTATGCAGGACCAACTAATTGTAAGTGAATTTAGGCGTAAAGTGACGTATACGTTCCAGTCACTCGAAGAATCATACCGACTGAGTGAGCGGTATGTGTACGACCTGGCTATGCCTGGTCGGGCGCTAAAGCTCCTTGAGTCGGCAGCAGCCTACGCCGAAAACGGCCTGGTAACGATGAACTCTGTTCAGGCAGCAATCGAAAAAACCATGGATATTAAAATTGGCACGGCGTCGGGTGCTGACGAGCGCGAAAAACTACTCAATCTTGAAGACCTGATTCACGAACGAATGATTAATCAGGTCAAAGCCGTCAGCGTGGTCAGTGACGCGCTTCGTCGCGCCCGGGCCGGCGTGCGTAACCAAAACCGACCTATCGGAACTTTCTTGTTCCTCGGACCGACCGGAGTCGGAAAAACCGAACTGGCGAAAGCCTTGGCCGACGTGTACTTTGGCGGTGAGAGCCGGATGATTCGGCTTGATATGAACGAATACGTATTGAGCCAGGACGTCACGAGGCTTATTGCCGATGGTGCCGACGACCCTGCTAGCCTGACGGCGCAGGTAATGAAGCAGCCGTTTAGCGTCGTGCTGCTCGACGAGATAGAAAAAGCACACCCGAACGTACTTACGACACTGCTTCAGCTGCTTGATGAGGGCATCTTGCGTGACATCAAGAACCGGGAGGTGAGCTTTCGTGATGCCATAGTCATCGCGACGTCAAATGCGGGTGCGGACCGGATTCGCGAATACATCGAGCGAGGGTATAAACTCGAACAGTTCGAAGATCAGTTCATGGACGAGTTAATTAGCTCTAATCAGTTCAAACCTGAATTCTTGAACCGTTTCGACGAGATTGTGACGTTTAAGCCACTCGAGAAGAAGGAGCTACTGAAGGTTGTCGATCTTATGATTGCTGGCGTCAACAAGACGCTGGCGCTACAAAAGATATCTGTAAAAGTCGAGTTGGAAGCAAAGAAGCTACTGGTCGAAAAAGGCTACGACCCGCGGCTTGGTGCGCGCCCAATGCGACGGGTAATTCAGCGGATTGTCGAGAATAACGTCGCCAAAGCTATTCTAGCCGGTAAAGTTCAAGCTGGGGCATCGATTACTATAACGGCCAAAGAGGTGCAAGAGTCTGCTAGTAAAGCCGAACAGGTCAATGCCATAGAGACTGAGAGTGGCTACGACTCAGCTCGTAGTAACGACTGATTGCGTCGTGCGACGTAGATGTACGCCATGCCGAACGCAATCGTGTAGCCGAATAATATCGCACATTTAACATCGAGCGGCCTGCTCAAGACTAATGTCACTCCGCATACTATTCCAAGCGCGGTCGCGGCTACGTTGAAACGTAATAATCCAGGACTTACTTTGTGTGACGTTGCTGCTGCGATTGTCATGACTGAAGTCGCAAGAAGCGAGCCAAACATCAGTACGATATGAGCTAGTAGTATCATGGTCATGCTATTACTATAACCTAAGCGTAAATGAAATGTTACACTACTACTATATGACTACAAAGACAACAAAACCAAAAAAGTATAATTTACATAACCCCGCACTAGCATCTATTAGCATCCGTGTTTCACTGGCCATCGTGTTTGCATACGCCGCCATCGGTGCGTTTATTCAACCGAATGCATGGATAGGATTCGTTCCTGAGTTTACGAATAACTTCATCGACCCCAAGCTTGCACTAGATATAATATCGGTCCTACAACTAGTGCTGGCCGTGTGGCTCGTTACGGGCGTATATGTAAAATTCGCTGCGGCTGCGGCAATCGCACTTTTGGCAGGAGTACTAATAACCGACTTTGAAACCATTCTCATAACATTTAGAGACATCGGGTTAATCGGTGCAGCGCTCGCTTTGATATTCCTCGACGATTAGTTCAGGTAATGGTACCCCGGGTTGGACTTGAACCAACGACCTTAGGCTTAGAAGTCCTCTGCTCTATCCAGCTGAGCTACCGGGGCACAGAGATGATTATATCTGAAAAAAGTAAAACACTCTAACGAGTGCTTTACTTGGTGCGGGTGGAGAGAATCGAACTCTCGTCATTTGCTTGGAAGGCAGATATATTAGCCACTATACGACACCCGCAGACTTGGGGCGAATGACGGGGATTGAACCCGCTACCTCCGGTACCACAAACCGGCGCTCTAACCAGATGAGCTACATTCGCCACAATAGGCAACGAAATCAATTGTAGCATAACAGGGGCGAGACTGGCTAGATGCCCTGAACTGTTTCGATACTGGCGCCCAACGAATTGAGGCGATTTGCCAGGTCTTCGTAGCCACGATTAATCGAGTAGACGTCTCGGAGAGTCGACGTGCCCGGAGCGGCAAGCATGGCAATCAGGATGACAACGGACGGGCGAAGTGCCGGCGGAGCGACGACGTCGGCGGGCTTCCACCGGGTTGGCCCCGTCAAGTAAATACGATGAGGGTCGACCATTTCAACGCTAGCATTCAGTTTAGTGAGCTCGGTAAAGTAAATAGCACGGTTTTCATAACTCCAGTCATGTACAAGTGTACGGCCTTTCGCGACAGTTGCGATTAACCCCAGGAATGGCAGATTATCCATATTTACTCCGGGAAATGGCATGCTATGAAGTTTATCTTTCGGTGCTTTTAATTTTGAAGGTTTCAACTGAATGTCTACCAGCCTCGTTTTCCCATTGCGCGCGGTGTATTCTTCGCTCAGTTCGAGTTGGAGACCCATATTCTCAAGTACGGCTAACTCGAGTTCGAGAAATTCAATCGGTGCGCGGGTAATGGTTATTTCAGAATCTGTCACGATTCCTGCCGCGATAAAACTCATGGCTTCGATAGGGTCTTCGCTTGGGTAGTATTCGATATCTTTGTTAATCGAACGTTTGCCTTTTATGCGAAGCATGGTCGTGCCAATGCCTTCAATCTCGACACCGAGTTTTTGCAAAAAGAAGCAGACGTCTTGCACCATGTAATTAGGACTTGCGTTGCGAATGGTAGTTATGCCGTCATTGAGCGCTGCGGCCATGATGACGTTTTCGGTAACGGTGTCACCACGTTCGGTCAAAAGAATTGTCCTTTCTGGGGACTTTTCTGAAACGGTTGCGTGGTAGTAGTCGGTGTTTGGCTTTGCGACGACGTTCATGCCAAAAGCACTGAGGCCCACCAGATGGGGTTCAACGGTGCGCGTTCCAAGGTTGCAGCCACCGGCAAAGGGCAATTTAAAATCGGGGTACTGGTGAAGGAGGGGTCCGAGGAACATGATGACGGTTCGAGTACGTTTTGCCGCTTCAATATCCATTGCTTCGAGCTTGAGGCGAGCGGGTGGGATGATTTCGAGGTCATTGTTTTCGAGCCACTTTGTCTTCACCCCAATACTGTTGAGCACTTCGATAATACGATTAACTTCTTCAATCCGCGCCACACGCCGAAGTGTCGTTTTGCCTTTGTTTAGGAGCGCTGCGCAAAGTAGACCGACAGCTGCGTTCTTACTAGTTTTAACCTCAATCGTACCGGATAATTTTTTACCGCCGTGGACTTTAAAATTAATTTTCCCAGTACTATTGAGCATAACGAGGTTACTTTCAAGCACGTCGCTAATGCGAGCGAGCATCTCTATGCTGATATTTTGACCGCCTTTTTCAATGCGATTGATTGCGCTCTGCGAGGTGCCAAGCTCCTTAGCAAGTTCGCTCTGCGTCATCTTACGAGCAGTGCGATTTTCTTGGATTAGTTTACCGAGACGCTTCTTGTAATCTGTTCCAGTCATGATTCTGAGTATATCACATACGATATATTTTCATCATGGTACAATTAAAGTATGTTATAGCTATAATTCATCGTCTGGTAGAGTTAATGTAAATGAGTAGGGGAGAACTACATGAACGATGATGCAGTAGCAAAACTGATCGCTGGTGAAGAGAAACGGCAGCGAGAAGGACTTGAATTAATACCAAGCGAAAATTATGTCAGTCGCGACGTGCTGACTGCGCTTGGATCGGTGTTTACGAACAAATATTCCGAAGGCTATCCGGGTAGGCGTTATTATGGCGGACAGGAGTTTACTGATCCGCTAGAGCAGCTTGCCATTGATCGGGCTAAGCGGCTGTTTAAGGCCGATCATGCGAATGTACAGCCACATTCGGGAGCACCAGCTAACGAGGCCGTGTATAGCGCCTGGCTTGAACCTGGCGATACGGTACTCGCGATGGACTTGTCACATGGTGGGCATTTGACGCATGGCAACCCGATGACGCGGTCTGCGAAACTGTACAACTTTGTGCCATACAAAATGAAAGACATCAGTACGGGTGAAATCGACTACGACCATATACGCGATTTAGCGCTCACGCATAAGCCAAAGCTTATCATCGCTGGATTTTCAGGGTACCCTCGCGAACTCGATTATCAGAAGTTTGCAGACATAGGCAACGAGGTCGGTGCGCTTTTGATGGCCGATATGGCGCACATCGCAGGCTTGATTGTTGCTGGGGTTGCGAAAAATCCTTTCGACTATGGGTTCCATGTCATCACGACGACGACCCATAAGACGCTCCGTGGACCGAGGGGCGGAATGATTCTTTCGAGGGGTGTCGTAGGCAATCCCCTGAAGGCTCCTGAAAAGACGATTGAGAATATCCCAACGTTGATTGACCGGGCTGTGTTCCCTGGCATGCAAGGTGGACCGCACATGCACGTCATTGCAGCCAAGGCGGTTGCACTCGGAGAGGCACTCCAGCCAGAATTTAAGACGTATGCCGAGCAGATTATCAAGAACGCCGCAGTCTTGGCTGATGAGCTGAACAAGCGAGGGTTTGACCTTGTTACCGGCGGAACGAGCAACCACCTAATTTTGGCAAACGTACAGACAAGCTTTGGAATCAACGGCAAGGAAGCAGAAGAAGCTTTAGACAAAATCGGGCTAACGCTTAATAAGAACTCTGTACCTGATGACCCGAACCCGCCTTTTAGGCCAAGCGGCATACGGTTAGGGACGCCTGCTATGACGACTCGAGGGTTGAAAGAGGAGCACATGGAGCAAATTGCAGAGTGGATGTTGCGCGGCATTGAATTCAGAGACGATAATTCAAGGTTGCATCTCTTGCGTTCAGAAGTAAAGAATTTCTTAAAGGGCCACTGGGTTAAGTAATTTCGCCTAGATAATAATATAAGCCGGAGTTAACTCCGGCTTATATTATTTAATCGCTTGTAGCGCTTAGCCTATGCAGCAGTATTAGTACACGTACTTGTAGCAGTTGCTCCACCAACGTATACACGTTGTATGCCGGTTGGAGCATCAAACTTCCAGTATGAGACACGCTTTCCGACACCACCAGCACCTGTGCAGTCGGCGTAGTTGATTGTCTTTTCTGTTGCATTTCCTGCGGCTATATCAGTTGTTGCTATGAAAGTAGCGTCGCTGGCTGACATCTGGTAAGTAGTGCCTGCTGCACCCGCTGCGGTCAGCAGTCCGAAAGTCGCAGGATAATTGCCAACTTCTGCATTGTAAGCTTCAAGTTTTTTGGCAACGTTTGCGGCCGTTGTTTGCGCAGAGGTAGTTTTCGCTCTGTTCGAAATACCGTTATACGCCACGATTGTAATCGCAGCTAGAATGCCGATAACGACGATTACGATCAAAAGTTCGACGATGGTAAAACCGCGATCCTTCTGAATAGTTTTTATATTGTTAAGCATTGATGCCCCCTAGTTAGTTTGCTTAATTATGACTGTAATATACTACACGGACCTTATTAAGCGCAAGCATTTACACCAATGTACTAATTGGCTATATAGTGAACGCCATCCAAAGCGGTCCAACCGGGGTCGGTCTGCATAGGATAAAGATATCCACCACCAGGAGTTTGTCCATTTGCCGGTAGGTCAACTCGGCCCTGTGTTTCCCCGTTTCTCCAGGCGGTGAACAGCGCACGTCTGCCCGTGGACATATACGGAGTCGGCCCGCAACCACCGACATGTGTCATGCCGCCGGCCGCCTGATTACCACCGGCGACAAGGCCTTGCAAAATAACGATATCGTCAGTACCTTGCTTGCAGGCCGCAGCCGTAAAGCCGTTGTTGTAGTTGTACCAGCCATTGTAGAAAGGCAGGCCCGGCTGAGGAGCATCGGCTGCATAATAGAGCAGTTGTGTAGAGAGGTAGCTTCCGTGCGGTGACCGTGATTGGATACCGGTACTCAGGTTGACCGCCACTCCTACGTTTCCTCCCGAAATGTTATAGTGCATCGTGCCACTCGGGAATGTACCGCCTGGTAGCGAGGCCATAGCAACGCCTGCGGGACCACCACTGGCAAGTCCTTGTACCCACACCCGCTTTTCCGAATCTTTCCAGACGTCCAAATCAGGATAGTTGTCGCTGTAGCTATTGTAGTACCAACCGCCCGTCCAGACACGGTGCTCCCAGTTTGGATTGCCGTCCGACGTCATGAAAATAATGCCATCCAGGCTGACGAACCCATTAGTTTGCGCTGGGTTGCTGCCGCCCGATACGAATACGTTGCCGTTTGTAAGAATATCGATTCGTGCGGAGCCGTTCCCGTGAGTGCCGTTGGGGTCGTTTGCAACTCCGTTAAATATCAAATGGTTTGCAGGCCTGAATCCCACGGGGAGTGTACAGATGCGACGAGAGGCCTGAGTGCCTGCTCCGAAGTCCCAAAGTGGTCCAGAGCGAACAAGACCTTTTAGTCCTACGGCACCACTTGACGTCTTTGTGAACCCGAGCGAGTTATAGGTAGTGTCGTAGTTCGCCCAGCCGTTTAACGGTGTGCATTCGTTCCAGCTGGGGATAGAAGGCACCGCTGGAAGTGCTCCGTATGCTAACTCGCCGTTGCCTGTCACTATATTGAGCGCTGTTAGCTGTATCGACTGTTTTCTATGGGAGGCATCAACACTAAAGCTTACGGTGGTGCCAGATCCAGGTTGAGGAATTGACTGCGTCTGCTCAGCGCCGCCACCAATACGGTACTTGGCCGTATAGCTCGTGGCGTTACCAACCCTATCCCAGGTGAAGGTATTCTTATACGGTTCCGGTCCATCATTTGTCCGACTGTAAGCGATTGGTGTGCGCGCTGGAGCCGTTACAACATCCGTTTCAGATGCCTGTACATTTAGACTGCTGGTACGGACACTTCCACTGTAGGTAACGTTCGAACCGGCCGTTTGCTTCGCTACTCCGATATCGACAGCTACATCCGAAGCGCTGTTGGCCGCGCTATCAGCTAAAGGGGCATTATCGGCTGCTGCGCTGTTGGCATAGTACTTTACCTCGAATGTTGACATTCCGCCAACCAGTCGCTCGTCACGCACCTTACAGGTTGCTGCATTGGCAGGTACAACATCGACAGGGTCGCAGCTACCCTTTTGCCAAGCCGTTTTACAGGCGGCTTCTTGAGGAACTATCGTCCGTTTAAACAGCGCATTGTCATCTGTCGTGGCCGTCTCCCAGTCGTCGGCAACAAAGTACACAGTGTAGTGCGTATAGAGGGGATTCTTGCTGTCGCAAGCCCCAGCACCTAAAAAGATAAGCTCGCGGTTTGGGTCGTTAAAGCGTGTCGTGGTTGCTGCGGACCGAATGATGAGCGTATCGGGCTGACCGGCCCCATTAGTATTTGTAAACGCAGCACCTGTCGTATTATCTTTTCCCTGAGGCGCAACAACGGCATTCGTGGTGGTAAGAAAAGCCATTGCTTGTCCGATGTTTGCTTCGATTTCGTCGAGAGCTGCCTGAGTATCGTATGCCGCGGTGTTTTTTTCTCGCATAACTAAGCTTTCACCGGTGAGATTTACAAGCAGTGCGATGAATGTTCCAATGAATAGTATGATGATCGGCGAAATGACCAATACTTCCACCAAGGTAAAGCCCCGACCTCTAGTTAACAAACGTGGCATGTTCTAGCTCCTTGTCAATTCCCGCATCTTTATAGCTCGCTTTTACGTTAATCCTGAATACATCAAGAACACCCGCGCTTGAAGGCGCACATTTTACCGTAACAGTGTAAGTCACGGTCCCTATGCCCGTAACATTCTCGCTACTCGTACTTGTTCTTTCGGTTCCTGTCGGAGCGGCACTTGCAATGCACCCAGACGGAGCGGCGGTCGTGACGTCGGAAGCTTCTTTCCGGAGCTTCTTGTACGCCACGTTCGACACGATTGCTGTTTTGTTGGCGTCGGCGCCATCGCGGGTCACTTGGGTATAAAGCTGATAGCCTGCGAAGAGGAACATTGATGCGATGATTAAGGTAATTAATAGTTCGACGGCGGTAAAGCCTGCTTGCTTAGTTTTATTTATCATTGCTGATGTTTACTCCGTACAATCACAACTTCGTCTGTCGTTTCCTTTTTGTAAATCAGCGCATATCGGGTGCAGCCTGTATCGTCGTAGCAGTGTTGATCGCTATCCGACATGGCTTTGTAAACGTAATATCCATCATTAATTGCTGCGGTTATTGCAGGCATCATGATTTGAAGCGGATTTGATTCTGGTTGTAGCCACGGGTTGCTCAGTCCTTTCCCGGATTTACCAGGTGGCGTCAGCGCTGCTTGCGTGACACCGGGAAGAGCGTCACTCCAGTAGTCTTTGCAGGCCGAGTATTTAGCTGCTTGACCAGCATCTGGGAATATTGTGCCAGGACACCATCCGTCCTTATTTATCGAAACTACCATGTTTGAACCCGGGTAGCTTCCCTTCGTGCCACCTGCAATATAGTAAGGGTTGCCGCGATCGTAATAAGCCTCAAGTCCCCGTGCAATTACTTCAATGTCAGCTTGTCGTTCGGCGTCGCGTGCGTTAGCAAGCGACGCGCGCAACCCAACTGTGCCAAGCCCCAAGAGAATGCCAATGACTATTAAGGTTACAAGGACCTCAACTATACTGAACCCGCGATTCATGTACTAAGCATAAGTTTTTTGCCCCATATGGGCAAGTGTTAGATTTCGAGCGGCTCTTGTTCGATTTGAATCCGAAACATATCACGAACCTTGGCCATTATTTCAGAACGGGCGGCGGCGAGGTCGCTGTAGCTAGCAGCAGATTCGTTAATGAGTACCAGCGCGTTTTTGTCATGTATTTTCATGCCGTGAAGCGTCTGGCCTTTTAGCCCGGTTTGCTCAATCAGCCAACCGGTCGGAACTTTAACCTGTTTATCTCCGAGGTCAAATGACGGCATGTTCGGCCACGTCTTTCGAAGGTCATCAAGCTGCCAGCGTTCGATAATAGCATTTTTGAAGAACGAGCCAGTGTTAGGTAGTAGCTTCGGATCGGGTAGCTTTTCGAATCGGATAGCAGTAACGGCGTCGCGGACTACCTGAGGGGTGAATAGCGTAATCGAATGCTCGTCTAAATAGCTTTGAAGGGCGTCATAAAAAGGCGGCTGAGGGGAAGCTTTATAGAGCCTAATTGTAATACTAGTAATGCCATATCGTCCGGACTGGTCGCCGCGGAACATGCTGTGTCGGTATGCAAAGCCACAATCGGAATTTTCGAGCACGACAAACCGATCTTCAGTTGCATCGTACGCCTCAAGGCTGACGAGTGTGTCGGCAATTTCTTGGCCGTAGGCGCCAACGTTTTGAACTGGTGCCGCACCGACCGTGCCGGGAATAGCTGACATAGCCTCTATCCCACTCAGCCCCATGCCAACGACCTTGGCGACGATTTCATCCCAAATCTCGCCAGCGCCAATCTTGAGTGTCGTCGATGAGGCGTCATCAGCGATGACCTCGAAGCCCATGATACGATTGCGAATTACGATGCCGCCGTAGCCTTCGTCGCGCGCGACCACATTGCTGCCACCGCCTAATATGAAGAAGGGAATCGACTGTGCGCGAGCGTTTCGGCAGGCCGTCGCAAGGTTTTCGGCGGTCACGACGGTTGTCATAAAACGGGCTGGTCCGCCCAGTTTCATCGTCAGATAATTTTTTAGCGGAATGTTGGTGTGTACGTCCATATGTACAAGGAAGTATAGCTCATTAGTTATAATGCATGCTATAATTACCTCTGTATTTCCACCGCATTTGCACCCGTAGCTCAGTGGATAGAGCACTGGTCTTCGGAACCAGGTGTCGTACGTTCGAATCGTACCGGGTGTACCAGGTGAATTATGAGCCGCGCTTATTTCGGTGAGCATGGCGCAGGATTCATCTAGCGCAGCAGAGACATAGTATTTATTCAAACATGAACCACCTCAATGATATTGGCCACCAACTTGCACGCGATCTTCAGGTCGCGCGCTCGCAAAAGGATTCTCGTACTGCCACTCAAGGCGAAAATCAGACGGTCCATGTAGTCGGTGCCGGCGCGACATTGACAGCGGCGTACGAGCAGCTGCGAAATGCCGCCGAGTATGCTGAAGAGCACGTGTTGCTGCAGCGGGCGATCCGCCGCTTCTTCCGTCGAATGTTCTTGATGCGTGATCAGAAGCGTATCGCCTCAAGTGGGGAAGAGCTGATCATAGAGCTGACTCAAGCCGGGTATCTAATGAACGATAGCGTTACCGAAGCCGACGTTCAGCGTATCTCCAACTCGGCCGATCAGTACTACCAGGCATTTACTGAACTGATGAAACGGCGTGACGTCAGTCGGGAAGAGATTGACCATTGGACATACGAGCTGCTGGCTGTCGAAGTTGAATGGCGTCTTAACGACAATGGTCAACTGCAGGCATTTACTCAGTTCGCGCATAACTATTTTTCAAGTACGATTGACTACGAGCAGCTATTCGACACCAAGCCTGAAAGTGCTGACATCTCACTGTACGTCGCGGTTCACAGGGCGTTACTAAAGTCTGATGACGCCGCTCTTCGTATTGGTTTACTGAAGAGATTCAGGCAAGAAGCCGACGATCTTGATGCGTATATCACCGTCAATCGGCAAATCGATGACATTCTAACATCTTCAACCACCGAAAAACTGTTCCGTCTTGTTGATAAGCGCGGTGCGCCACTTCGAGTGCTGCGGCATATGATTGACGAGAACCACGATTTTGACAATCTAGTGCAAAACCGTGAGCAAATGCTTCTGGCGTTCGAGCGTCAAGTCACGGCCGATTATGAATCGGTCAACACCAGGGTCAACAACGGTATTATAAAGAGCGTTATTTTTCTTATTATCACGAAGTTTCTCATTGGTATCGCTATCGAAGTACCGTATGACTACCTGATGTTCGGTATGATCCTGTGGCTGCCGTTAGTCATTAATCTCTTCTTCCCGCCGCTCTATATGGTGTTGCTGCGGGCGACGATGATGCTGCCGGGGAAGGCCAATACGTCCCGATTAGTCGAGCAAATCGATGCGACGCTATATAAATCAGAGCAACAAAAACTACTGGTTAGGCGTCCGGGTCAAGAATTTGGTACTGGCTATAACATTGCGTACGGCGTCTTGTTCGTAGCGGTATTCGGCGGTGTCGCTGCCCTACTGTGGTACTTCCTGGACTTCGACGTCGTTCATTTGCTTATCTTCTTTATATTCCTGTCGGCTGCAAGCTTCCTTGGCTTCAGGCTGAGTCGCATGATTCGTGAACTTGAATCGATTGAAACATATCAGAATGGCGTCACGCTGGTTCGTGACTTCCTGTATATGCCGTTTGTCGTGGTCGGTCGTTTTCTAAGTGATAAATACTCGAAAGTAAATGTCGTCGCACTGGCACTTGATATGCTGATTGAGCTTCCGCTGAAGACTATTTTGCGGCTGATTCGCCAATGGGCAGCATTCATCAGCGCTAAAAAAGATCAGCTCTAGACAAACTGACCCCTGTTTGGTATAGTTTTAAAAAGCTGTGGGCCATTAGCTCAGCTGGTTAGAGCACCTGCCTCTTAAGCAGGGTGTCCTGAGT
>JAZKIT010000009.1:53329-62424 GCA_040384745.1 Patescibacteria group bacterium | reverse complement strand
CGGCCTCTTCGCCGTCACCGGCCGAAACGATGTCGTACCCTTCCGCTAGTAGTCTCACTCCATAAATTTCGCGAAGACTCTTATCATCTTCTACTAGTAGTATCTTAGCCATATTGCCTTTATTGTACCTGTATCATTTTTAAATTGCCATAGTCCTTACGCTTACTGTCTTTCTTCGGGTCCACGAACCGGAATCTGCATGCCAGGCCGGACTGACGTGTAGGCGCCTGGGTTCTGTTCGAGTTGGCTGAGGGGAATATTGGGTGCCTGAGGTGTGACGGGCTGACGAGCAGGGGCGACTTGTGGAGTTGGCTGTGGTTGCTGAGACTGGTACGCGGGTGCGGGTGCGGGTGCGGCCTGGTATGTCGGCTGTGGCTGAACCGGTGGTGGAGGCGGCAGAGTTTCTTCGGGAATAAACGATGATGGAGCGGTCGATGCCGTGGATTGAACGGACTGCTGTGACAGTTGTTCGGCGGCAGTCGATGCTTCCATGAGGCGCTGAGCTTCCATGTGGTCAATTCGCGGGAGTTCAACCGTAAAGGTGCTTCCCTTCCTGTATGCACTATCAACCAAAATCTGGCCGCCCATTAATTCAGCGAGCCGACGACATAAGTATAGTCCGAGACCAGTGCCACCAATCTCGCGCGTGTCCGAGTTATCTACCCGGTAAAATTTTTGGAATAAGTGCGGGATATCCTCGGTAGGAATACCTATACCACTGTCTTGCACGCTGACCCGCACATGAGTATCGTCACCACCTACATCGATAATCACGTCGCCGGCCGGCGTGTATTTTATGGCATTTTCAACCAGGTTCGATACGACTTCGCGTAAATGATCGTTGTCCACATGTGCGTAAAAGACCGGCGCAAGGTTCCGCTCGTTGCTCTGGCCATCGGGAGTCGGTTTGTAAATGAACCTGAGCCCTTTATCGATTGCCTTCGGTTTTAGCCCTTCGATGATCGTTCCGACGTAATCGACCATGTCGATGACTCGTGGGGTGTTGGTCATGCGGCCGTCATCGGCTTTAGATACGTCCAGGAGGTCCTGGAACAAGCGTCCCAGGTGCTGAGCCGATTCCTGCGCCTTTTGTATGTAATCGCGTGCCTTGTCGTCGACAGTCGCAATGGCCGGGTTTAAGGCGAGGCCCAGGTACCCTTCGATACTCGCAACCGGTGTGCGCATTTCGTGACTGGCGGTACTAATGAACTCTGCCTGTTCGCGCTCTTCTGACTTTTCGAGCGTCATGTCGCGGAATACCATAATCGCACCGGTGCTCGGCTTGCCAATCGGTGAGACTATAAGCGACAGGAGCACTTTCTTCCCTGCCTCGGTCGTTATAGAAAAATCTTCGGAGTGAACTTCTTGATTGTTCGCCAAGACTAGTCCAACCGGGTCTTCGGCCGGTGCGACGGGCTTATCTGTCTTGTCGTTCAGCTTTACGACAGATTTGTAGCTAAGTCCAACCGCGTCTTCTTGGCCCCAGCCGATAATCCGCTGAGCGGCCGGGTTGATGAGTTGAATCACCCCCTGCTTATCGACCGATACGACGCCGTCGTTGATCGCGCCGATGACGGTTTCGGACTTGTTGGCCTCGTGGCTTAATTCGCTTGCAAGGTCCTTGTAGGCTTTGTCGCTGGTCGATTCTTTGTCTGACTTAGAATGCCAAATGATAAAACTGGCGATCAGTGGTGCGATAGATGCGATTGAGGCCACGATTATAGACTCAATCGACGACCATCCGCTGACATACGAATAGCCATCGTACGCGGCCACGAGTAGCAGAATGAGCGCGTACCCACGCCAGCCAAACACGCCCGCAAAGACGCCTAGGGTAATCCACAGCCCAATGAGTGGCGAATTGGATTCGCCGGTGGCGACGACCGTACTGGCAACCATCAATACGAGTAGTGCGTAGGCGATGAATGTCGACAGTGCCAGTTCTTTGGCTGGCGGCTTTGCGTACAGAATGATTGACGCCAGTAATGTGACCGCAGCGATACCAGCGCTAATGATATCGACGGGAAATAGTCGACTTACCTGTGAGCCGGGTAAAAAGTACGCCGCTGCATAGAGCGCCAATACTATTAGTGACACGAAGAACGTCGCCTCGGTTATTCGGCGATGCCAGAATCGTGTCAGCGGTATCGGCTGCAAGTTGTGTGCCCCCTATTTCTAATCTAGGCATTATTATGGCAAAGACCCTGGTAAAAAGCTATTGTTTTTAATTTGGCGAGGAGTATGATGAAGACACTACAAATCGCTGATAGTGAGATAAACAAGTGAGCATCGTAGAACGCGCCTACAATTCCGCCTTCCCTACTGCTGAAGAGCTATGGAGGCGGAACGATGCTACTCACATAGGTGATACTCCCGTGTTTGATATTGATGTCGATGGTACGCCGAAGGAGTATGGCACTCGCCCGCTGTATCGTAAGGACCACTTTAGACGAAAGAAAATCGGGTCAGCAGTACTACTTGGCTATAAGACGACCGATGGAGTTGATCGTCTTGTCAGCGTTCATACGCTAGACGACGCATATCGCAGTGATGCCGACATGATAGCAACTACTTCTACCGCCTGGACGACGACCGTCGGTGGGTATGCTGGCCGCCGTGACAGACGAATTAACCTCGAAGCTGGCATTCAGACTGTCACTATTGGCGCCGAAGGTAGTACGAACGAGAGCTTTCTTGGCAGTGATAGCCTGGCTACTATTTCTTTGGCAAAAACGGCACAATCCGAACAGGCAATTCTGGCACACGCCAGTAAACGATTTGATTTGCCAACGCGCCACTACGGCTTAGGTGATTCTCGAGGAGCCATGATTAAGCCGGGCCATTCCATTTATGCGCCGCACTACGGTAACGAAGTTATATTTACTGACATCAAAGCGCCATGTGTGCCCGAAAAATTAGGACCCGAAGATTTGCCGAAGGTGGCGATGTGGCTGGCTATGGAGGCACTTGGAGCAACTGGCGTTGGGATTTCGCTGGCGAAAGACCGTGATCTCGGTCTTCTGCTTGGAACGTTTGACACTCATCCTCGCGCGTTGTCGACGGCATTCGGCGGTATTATGCCCGCACTTATGAGCGGTGAGGCTGGGCGCCTGGCTGAACTCGCACCCAATGACATGCAAGCTCACGTCGTTCTGTATGGCCACGACATTCTTTCGTCGGCTGATCGCTGGAACGAGATATACGCCGACAAGCCAGATGTGGCTATAAAGAATGTTCCTCGCGGCTCCCATGCTCACTTATTAGGACGGATATCGTTACAAATCGACCGCATAATCCGTGCCGAAGAGCTGCTGTCGGCTGGACTGCCGTTCGATGATCTGTATGTCATACGCGGCCACAAGCCTGATATACAAAAACAAGCCGAACTTCGGCTTGTCGTAAATCAATAATAGAGTGGCTCTTGCGAACCGAGGCCGACCGACATGGTCGGCCTCGGTTCGTGTTTGGGGAAGATTCAGGCTGTGGCTGCGAGCGGCTGGGAGCGACCGTTCACAGGGTGGTCTGCTCGACACTTGTCGAGGTTTTGCTTCATCAGGCGCTCGTTGACGACCAAGTAGCCGTCCTCGACGGTGAGCAGGTGCTCTACTCGCCAGAGATCGGTGAATACCCGGTCCACGACTCCTGACTTCTCGCCGATGATTCGCAGCGCGGATTGCAGTGCCTTGCGGGCATCGCCACCGTTCTTGCTGGGCACCGTGATGCGGTCCGTCTTGTCGCGGCAACGCTCGATGATGAGTCCACGGATTTCACCGTAGCAGTCCTTGTTGGCCAAGATCTCTCTTCTTTCCCAAATTGTGTCGGTACGCACTTTATAGATACCACTGGCTGCAGTACCCAGGAGCCACTTCCCGATGAAGTGGTTCTTAAGCGTATGTACCGTTATACTCCCCTGTCTGCCCGGCGTCAATAAGGTTGGTTGTGGTTTTTACCTCTGTAGCGTTGACAAAAGATGACGCTCATGCTTTGAAATATTGTTGACGAGGTGTAAATTATATATTAATACAATAATTTAGACCTTTTGGCCTTAGGAGATGAGTATGACATCAAATGTAACAGGGCGCATTAAGGCAGGTTTGATTGCTTTTACATTGCTGCTTGCTCAGGTAGTACTACCTGTTCAGTCTGCATACGCTGCGAGCAATAACGGAACTCTTAAAGTTCATGAGAAAAATGCCCTTCCTAACACTGAAAGTAACAATCCAAAAGTATGTGTTTTCAACTTTGAAGGATTTGGCTTAGATGCCGGTCAAACTGGTGACATCACGATCGAGACTCAGAGCGGTACGCCCGAGATCACTCCTGTAGTCGTCAGCCTGACTACAGATGCTAACGGTGCTGGCGAAACGGAATACATTAATGACACTGATAGCTCGATTACTCTTGCTGATGGCCATTACAAAGCTACGCTCGACAACAAATTTGGGACCGATGCTGGCAACAAGGCTAAGTCGAAAGTATTCAAAGTCACGTGTGACTCTGAGCTAATAAATGTCACCCCTCTTGCTCCGTCACCTAATGACATATGTGAAACTGAAGATGATACGTATACTATCCCAGGTATAGTCGGCGTAGATTATCTTGTTGATGGTGAGATTGTTGCAGCTGGTACCTATACTACCAATGGTCAACTGTCTGTCACGATCACCGCCGAGGCTCGGGACGGCTACGTGCTAAGTGGCACTCAGACTTGGACATTTAGTTACACGGATGTGGACTGTGAAGTTGCAGATATTCCCGTAACACCTGCCCCAGTCACAAAGAGCGATATCTGTGAACTTGAAAACGACAAGTATACCATTACTGCCACGACCGGCGTTGACTACCTTGTTGACGGCCAAATCGTTGCAGCCGGTGAATACACTACCGGTGGCGAATCTTCAATTACCGTCACTGCTCAGGCTCAGGACGGCTACGTTCTTACGGGAGTAGCGCAATGGACTCTTACTTTCACAAATCAGCAGTGTGAAGAACCTAATGTCTGTACTGCAGAAGATAACTTCTACATTCAGCCTTGGACCCACCGTGGTACGCAATTCCCTGCAGCGGGTGGCTCAGCTACATTTGAATTCAAAGCGGATGGACTCCACCTATCGACTCCACTTGAGAACAGTTACGTATACGGCCTCATGGACGCTGGCGAAACTCCATTGAGTGATGTAGACGCTATGTCATACAAGACAATGCGACAAACGACATCAATGGGCGCAAGCAACGTACTACCAGCCTACATTGTGCTTATCGATAAAGACGGCAACATGGCTACTCCAGCCGATCGTACATACTTCCTCTACGAGCCACTCTATAACGGTACGGTTCAGACCGGCGTATGGCAGACTTGGGACGTCTTAAACGGCGGCAACAGTAAATGGTGGGGCGACGGCAACAGTAACCCTGACCGCACATGGAACCAAATTATGGCTCAGTACCCAGATGCAATCGCAGTTTCATACGGCTTTAACCAAGGAACCTCGAACAAGATGACTAATACGGTCATTCAGGATATCCAATTTGATGATTGTGCAACGACAGTCTTCGGTGTTCCTGGTAGCGGCGGTGGTGGCGAAGAGGAGGAAGAAGAACCTACTCCTGAAACCCCAACTACTCCTACGGTTCCGGTTACCCCAGTAGTGCCGACTCCGGTCAGCCCAGCTGGTGGCTCAGGCGCTCTGCTTCCTGCAGAACTGCCTATGACTGGTCAGAACGGTTCAATCGTATCGACCTGGATGGCGCTCCTTGCGGCACTTCTAACCTACGGCGCAGTTTACTACCTGCAGCCAAAGAAGCGCTTCGAACGTTAGTTCCAATTGATTTCAAAAGACCCTGTCACGACTGACAGGGTCTTTTAGTTTCAGCCCCCCATGAACCCTAGCGGTAATTCGTAAAAGATACGGGAAAATCAAAGTCAGTTTCGCGGAGTAACTGCATGACATCTTGGAGCTCATTTTTGCTGCTGCTTACTGTGCGCACTACCTCTCCTTGGATTTGCGGTTTGACCTTAGGAAAGTTGTCGCGTATCAGCTTAGTGAGCTGTTTTGCCTTATCGCTGTCGAGTCCGGCAATAAAGGGTATTTCTTTTGTTACTTTAAGATTACTCAATACCGGATCGTTGCTCAGGTCTAGCACCTTAGTGCTCACACCCCTATTGATGAGACTTCGACGAATGATGTCGATGATTGCTTCAAGCTGCATATCGCTATTGCCGATTACCTCGTAACCCGATTTCTCTTTGAGCCAATCAAGCTTCGCAGGCGTGTTTTTGAAATCATAGCGGTTCGAGATTTCGCGCTCTACCTGCATGAAGACGTTATTAATTTCTGCTTTGTCGTAGTCGGACACAATATCAAAAGAATAGTTAGCCATATATATAGTATATCCCATCCCTCGATTTCAGTTTTTTCGAAAATCAACCAAAAAGAGCACCCGTCGGCGAGGACGGATGTTTAATTTGGTGATCCTTCCGTCTCCGCTTTTTAACTCAATAGTCGCGGAGATAGTTCGCTGGAGCGACATCATCCGTAATGTTAGCTCAAAGCCTAACCTATCATAAGGGGCTAATGGTTTACATTTCCCCCTTATGTGAACCTAGGGAATTCCTACTAGTTGATGAGTAGCACGATGTGAGAGTATAATTATTTCAGTACGTTAACAGTTTGAGTTCCTAACCCGGTCATCCTACTATGAAACTTGTTTCATAGGGACGCACCCGGACCAACGGTCTTTTATTTACATTGAATATCGTTGGTTGTGTGCGTCCTAGCCGTATCCGTGAATGCGACCTTCGGGTTTACTTTTGCTTTTTCAAGCGATACTAACTCTAACGACCTCATCAGTTTATCTGTAGAGGAGAAAGGAGGGACAACTATCCAACAAGAAGTAAGTAGTGAAGTGGCAAGTGCCTCTTCTCAAGAGAATCAAATGCGTAGCACCAATATATTTACATCATGGCTACTGGGTTAGCAACTTAAAATACGGCTTATCAGAGTCCTTCGGCCTTAAAGAAATCTGGTAAATTCAACCAAGGAACATCGAACTCGTCACAGACATTTGGTATTTTTGGTTTGTTGGGATTTAGTTGAGGGCTTCGGCGTTCAGAAGTAATAACAGTGAGTCCCTTATTCTTGGCTATCGCAACTACTATTGCGTCGTTTATGCTTACCTTATCTGTAGTGTAGATTTCGACTTTTTGGACTATTGCAGCAAGTTCTTTTAATGCATCATCGTATTCAACGTAAAGTGACTTATGCTTTAACAGCCAGTCATGAAATTCTTTTACGGTAGTTTTATCGACTTCTTGATAAATAACCTCTGGGATGAGGATAGCCCCATCCAGAACTAACTTCGCAATATGCTCCCAGATCTTACGAAAAGCATCTATGTCAATATCGTAAGGACGCGTAAAACCAACAATTGAGCCCCAAAAATCTAGCATTGCGCAAGCATCAATGACGTATTTTTGATTAACTTCTTGGAGTAGGTCTACTTGCCGGGCCATTTTTATCCTTTAGTGAGCCCACCCACTGGTCAAATTTACCTACAATACTTGCGTTCTTAAAACCTAAATACCTGGTAGCTTCATACGGCGTAATTCTCGTTTGATGGTAGGCGTCAAATATTTCATTTAGGAATAGATTTCCAATTCTAGCCTTACGTACGACGTAAGGATTGATTACGGGTTTCTTGCCTTCTCGCCCCTTCTGAATTTGCTGCTTGCGGATATTAAATATCTTGTACTCTTCAGCGGAAAGAGTATCGTAGCATTTCGAGTTTATGAAATCATTCTCAAGCATGCGGGTTAATACCGCTAGCTTACTTACCTTCAAAGACCTCGATATACTTGTCGATGTTTCGTCAGCGTTATCATTATTAACACCTTTTTTTTCAACCAACTCTATAAATCGTGATGTAGGGATTAAAACGTGCGATGCAAATTTGTTGCAAAAACTTTCAACATTATCACGACTTAAATCACAGACACCTGTGTTCCGTATTAAGATGTGACCAAGTTCGTGCATTAATGAGAATAATTTTCCCTTATCTGTTTCTTCGCTGTTCAAGACAATTGTTGCTTTGAATTTGTTAAAGAGTGAAAATGCTCTTACTTTATCGTCTTCACCTAGTTTGTAGCTCGAGACGTTAATACCAAGCTCTCCTAGCCGTTCAATCCAAAAGCTTAAAGCTATTGCGGCATTAGGCATTTTTTCATTAGTATCAGCAGGAACATTTACTTTTTCACGGAACTCTTCGGCCATAAGTTCTGGGTCGGTAGCTCGGTCAAACTGCGGTATTTTGTTAGTCGTATCTTCTGAGGAGCTAACAATAAAATCAAGTGTATATTTCGCTTCCTCGACAGCTTCGAAAGTTAAATATCCTAACGCAGTTTTTTGATTATTGGCCGTTCGATTATCTTGTCCAAAATTTGGCCTTGCAGGAGCATCCTTCAATAGAAAAAGCGTCCAATTTCTTTTGTAGATGCTGGCTATCCTGTTTGCTTCAGAGACAGTGACCTCACGCTCATGCGATTCATATGCTTGATAGTCATCTATTGAAATTTTCAGCTTTGAAGCAGCAACGTCTTCTGGCATATTTCTATGCTGTCGCGTAGCCTTTAAGATAGATGGCTTTATCGTAATATTCATAGTGCCTTTGGGTTCATTATACACACGACCCTTGTATATTCGCTGTTTAACTCAACAGTGGCGGAGATAGTTTGTTGGAATGATGTTATCCGTAATCCTCGTTCAGGGCCTCGCCTGTTACTCTGAGCAAGGCTGTTAATTCACTCGCCTTTATAGAGTAGAACGTAGGCGTTCTTGATATTCGGTAAGTAGCTTAAAGAAATCAAAATTAATTTAAGTGGGTAACGGAAACAGTACTATTTTCGCCAATAAAGTAACTATTGCTCCAAGCAACAAAATCAAAGCAGTCATGAGTGCCAAGAAGGCTTTGCCATTATCTTCATACCAAGCTTTCCATAAGCCAGTTGGAAAAATATACCACGTTTTTTCAATCAACTTTCTACCAGCCTTCTGCACATAAAGCGTATCTGTACGACTACCGAGCGAGTCATCAACATA
>JAZKIT010000009.1:0-53319 GCA_040384745.1 Patescibacteria group bacterium | reverse complement strand
TTCGATGCAGTCCTTTGCTACATGTAACGCGTCGGTAATAACTAACCAAGGACGATGCTTGACGTATCGTTTGATCACACTTGATATAGCTGCCTGCCAAAAATTATTTCCAGTATCTTCAATTGATTGGGGTTCAAGTCTATCCATTCTGACGACTTCTTGATTGACCAGTTTGACCATACGGTACATATCGCTTACTTGACTCATTGCTTTGATTTATTCTTTCATTTCAAATAGTATCCAGCGCTGCCTGCCTTTGAGCCTTCGACTCATCTTCAGATAAGCTGATGAGTTCAAGTAGACGTTCGGTATCTCTTGTGACTTCTTCGAAGTACATTTCGTCCCACATGCCTACGCCCAAGAACTTTATACTCAGCCTATTCAGAATTTCACCGCTCAAGTCAATCAAGTCCGACATCTCCTGATATGTCAGGTATTCGTTGTCTACCGGTGTAACCAAATCTATATGTGCAACTTCAGTATTTCTAATGCGTTTCAGACGCTCAATTTGGCTTCGTTGTGCTTCGATTAACAAGTCCATCTCGGCCCATTCATCTTGCGTAAGTCCTCGATAGAGTTCGTCAACTTCCTCATCGCTAATTTCGGCATCGCCCAGATCTTGTTGTCCTTCTTTAGCAAGTCGCACCAGAACATCTATGTGTAACGCAAGATTATGATTATCGAATAGCTTTGCAAGTGTGATATGTAGTTCAGTATTTATTGCTTTCTCCGCAATGTTTATAAAGCCTTTATATGCACCTAAATCTTCGCTGTGCTTACGGGCTAGTTCTATGCCTAGAAGATTAGGTGCTCTATATCCCTTCATTTTTTCATTCAAAATAAATGCAGACCTTGCTTGTAGATGTAAGGTTTTGAGTCGATTAATTCTTTCTTTTAACTCAATTTTCATCATGTCTATATTATGCCTTTCTAGCCTATTAATCAAAATTAATAGGCTAGAAAGGACGGACCTTTTCGGACCTTTTCGGGCCTTCAAGTTGGTTTTTCTGCGACAACCAACCAAAAAGAGCACCCGTCGGCGAGGACGGATGCTCTTTTTGGTGATCCCGCGGAGAATCGAACTCCGATTGCCAGGATGAGAACCTGGTGTCCTAACCGTTAGACGACGGGACCAATCTCACTACCTTACCAGACGCCACCCCTGTTGTCTAGCGTGTTACCTATCAAGCTTTTCAATGACGGCAAGTAGCTTCTTGGGGGTGATTTCGGCTTTGATTAAGTAGCCATCGGCGTGCTCTTCCATATTCGCGCGGGCTTCTTCGGTTTGGTCAAAGTTAGTCAGCACGATGACTTTGGTACCCGGAATTAGGTCTTCTGCCCCACCTCGTAAGATCTGCAGAATTTCACCGCCGCGTCGTTCGGGCAGCATGACGTCGAGTAGCATGACGTCGTATGGCTTGTTGCGCGCAGCAATTAAGCCGTCGTTGCCGTCGACCATCCAGTCCACGGCGTAACCGGCCTTATTAAGGCTCCGTACGTACATTTCGCCGATAAATCGGTCGTCTTCAATGATAAGAATTGTTTTTATGGACATATTACCCCCTGATTGATCCATGATTCTTTATCCAGCCGCTCGATGAACGTTCAATAAAGTCCTGGTTGTTAGCGCCGGTTTTCGTAAGCTTGTCGGCAACGGTCGCATAAATAGGCAGGCTGACCGTAAACGTCGAGCCGCGCCCCTCTACACTTCTGACAGCAATCTTACCACCATTACTCTCAACGATCGCCTTTGATATATATAGCCCGATGCCCGTTCCGGCCACCGTTTCGCGTGAGCGGTGGGACCGGTAGAACTTATGGAACAAGTTACCAATGACATTGGCTGGCATGCCGATTCCGTGGTCGGTTACCGATACGTCGACAAAGCTTCCGTTGACCCCGGCGGTAACCTCGATTGACCCGCCATCGTTAGAATACTTGATAGCGTTGTCGATAAGGTTGCCGAATACTTCGCCCATGCTGTTTAGGTCGGTGGCAACGGTCGGAAGGCCTTCAGGAAAGCTGACGCTGAGCAAGCGTTGCTGGGCGCTGGCGCGTAGCTGCATGTCGTCGGCGATGGTTTCGTACACGTCGGTGACCTTTTGCTCGTTCAGGTGGATTTTTAGATGCCGACGGTCAAACCGGCTGGCGTTAAGAATGTTGTTAACGTAGCCGCTAAGGCGATTGGCGCTGACAATCAGACGCTGAAACAGTTCTTTTTGGTCGTCGCCAGTAATGTCGATAAGTTCGTCGTTCAGGGCGTCAAGATAGCCTCGGATGACCGTAATGGGGCCCCGAAGTTCGTGTGCCGCGAAGGCAATGAAGTCCAGGTCATCGTCTTCAGGTTGGTATTCACCGGTGTGGTCGAACAGCGTAATAATGGTTTCGGCTTCGCTTCCCTTTTCGTACGACACGTATACATCGAACAGCCGGCGATCTGGTTCTCCGGTCAGCTTAGTGGCAATGCGCCGCCATGATTTTTCAGCGTGGATGTCGTGGTCGCCACGTTCTGACAACCATTCAGAGATGCTTTGGTCGACGTCAAAAATCAGCTCAATCGATTTCTTGCCGTTGCCATCAATTGAGACCGGAGCGCTTTTATTGGCGTAAATGACTTCGCCTTGGGCGTTGAGCATAATGAGGCCTGTCGCCGTGTGGTTTAATTGCGCCGCCACATCGATTGTTGGTTGTTCGCTGCCATCGACGGGCTGGGTGCCGAAGTCAGTCTGATTAGTCGCCATATCGTAGACCAGTTTTAGGAGTGGACGAAGCTTGTTGCGCACGAAATAGCTATCGTTAAGGTTAGGCGGCGTGGTAGCGCTTGGTTCGCCCGATACGTGTACTAACGCGCTTGAAAGGTCTTTTATTGGGCGCATAGACATAAGTGTGACGATAAGTGTGAGTACTAAAGAAATAGTACTAATGATGACTATCATAATCCAGGCATCAATGCTCGGCTGCGGGTAGAGCGCCAGGACGATACCGACAACTAATGCGCACACGAATACCTGTGTTCCTAGTGCACGTAAGAGGGTTAGTCGACGATAGCGAGGCCAAAATCGGTTCAGTAGTTCGGCTTCAGAGGCGCTTTCTACTGCCATGTCACGTTTCCGCTGGTAATGGGAATTGCTGATATCCATGTGGTGCCGCGGGCAAGTTTGAAGGGTTGACCCGCCGCGTCGGTAAATCGCAATTGGGCCTCGCGGCTGTCTTTATGCCAGGTTACTTTGTTGGCGTGGCCATTTTGGAACACCATCGCTTCGCCGCTTCCGGTCGTCGTAATACTTTCACGGTAGCCGTCTTCCATGACGCGCTGCATGTTCACCCGCAGTGCCACGACCACCTTGGCCTGTATCTGGCCTGCTTCGCGGTCAGTATGGGGTGCGCCGCCCTGTGAGCGGTTATAGACCTTGCCTGCGGCGTCGTAGGCGTAACTTGAATTGTATGATGGTCCACTTATCGTCAGGTTCACCTGGTTCCCATCTTGCACAGGGTCTTTTTCGTCGTCGGTGCGGTCAAAGGCCTTCGGGTCAGACGACGTGTAGCCTTTCGACGCGTTCAATTCGTTGAGCTTTGAAAAGCTGGTATAGACGTTATGTGGCGCGTAGCGGTCGGTCGCCCGGCGATAAAACGGGGCGTTAAAGAACTGGTCGATGTCACGATAGCCTCCGCCGCGGACTACTTTTAAGGCCTCGGCGCTGCCACCGACATGCGCCACACTGGCGTCGAACGGAGTCAGCCAGTCGACATAGTACATGCGCAAACTGCGGACCGGCCCAATGGTTTCAGGTTGGCGTTGCTGGTGGACGGTCAGAAAACGGGTAATGCCACCTTCGGCAACGGCTTCGTAGACAATTTCAGCGTCCTTCAAGCCGGACTGTGGTCGTGCGTCGGGACTATTTTCAATCATAATGGCAGTCGTCGGTTTGGTGACCGCACTTTGGTCGGCAACAACTTCACCAGTTAAGGGTGAGTAGTATATCGTTTTCGGTTTTGGAGCGGGTTTAGGTTTGGTGACCACAACCTGCTTTTCTTCGGGCTGCTGCCAAAGCACCGCCATCGTCGTTAATCCACCGGCAAGGACCAGCCCAAGACCCACGAGCGCATAGGTGCGCCTGGGATGTTTGTGGATCCACGATTTGAACCGCGCCATCGGCTTTGGTTTCGGGGGTAATTCGGGCTGCATTGCCCTTAGTATAGCATGGTGGTTATGCTTGGTTGAGGAGCGTGGCAGCTTGGTCTATTCGGGCAAGTGAACGATCTTTTCCGAGCAGTTCAAGCGTGTCGTTCAGCTGAGGGCTGAATGGCGCCCATGTGGTGGCAATACGAACAAGGCTGAACAGGGTTCCTGGTTTTTGGCCGGTCGTTTCGAGCAACGTGTTGAGGGTTTGCTGAATCGCTTCGGCGGTCCAATCGTTCGTGTCGCGAAGCGCGGCCGCACATGTTTTGAGTAGCTGTACTACGTCGGCAGTATCGAGCTTCGATAGTTGCTTGTTGCCTGTGATCAATTCAAGGTCGCTGGCCGGTTCATCAAAGAAGAAGCTGGCAAGCGCCGGCAGATCGGTGAGTGTCTTTAGGCGGTCCTGAGCGAGCGCAAGTACGCGGCGTTTGTAGCTTTCGTCACTCGAAGAAGCAGATACCGGCCAAAATGCTGCTGCCCGAGATTCAAGATCTTCGAGTGTTAGCGATCGGATGAACTGGCCGTTCATCCAAAGCAGCCGCTTTTCGTCAAAACGTGCGCCTGACTTCTGTACCCTGCTTAATGAGAATTTTTCTATCAACTCGGCGTGGGTAAATAGTTCTTGTTCGGTGCCGTCGTTCCATCCGAGTGTGGCGATGAAGCTTAGTAATGTCTCAGGTAGGAATCCCTCGCGGACGTAGTCAAGAACGTCCTTGGCACCGTCGCGCTTGCCGAGCTTTTTGTTACCCTGCTCGTTCATAATGTGGGGCATAGTGGCAAATATCGGCGCTTGCAGGCCAAGGGCTTCGTATAAGTTCATGTAGTTCGGTTGTGACGACAAGAACTCTTGTCCGCGAATGACGTGCGTCACCTGCATTTCGGCGTCGTCTACAATGTGCGCGAAGTTATAGGTCGGGTAGCCGTCGGACTTGATAAGTATGAAATCATCAACGACTTCGGGGCCGGTCTTTAGGCTACCCATAACGTCGTCGTTCCATTCGTATGCTTTTGGCTCCGACTTAAAGCGAAGTGGCGTCGTGCCGTCCCAAGTTGGCGGATTCTCTGGACGATGGGTGCGGTACAGGAATGCTCGTTTTTCTTTTTGGGCAGCTTCGCGGAAGGCTTGTACCTCGGCAGGAGTGTATGGGTCGGCGTAGGCTCGACCGCTGTCAATCAGCTTTTGTGCCCACTGCTTATAGATTTCAAGACGCTGACTCTGCTGGTACGGTGCGTGCGGCCCGCCAATATCAATGCCTTCGTCCCACTGTAGTCCGAGGAGTTTCAGGCACTCCTTAATATGGTCTGCCGAGCCTTCGACTTCCCTACTTTTATCGGTATCTTCGAGGCGCAGTATAAACGTGCCGTCTGCATTTTTGGCGGTCAGATACGCGAATAAACCGGTGCGAAGGTTGCCAACATGCATGAAGCCGGTCGGGCTAGGGGCAAAACGAGTGCGAATGTGTGTCATTTATACAATTATAACAGAGAGAACTACATGCTTGTCGCGATGCGACGGACTTGCTCGTTGCTAAGTGTAGCGGTGCCTTCGACGGTGTATAGAATGCCGCCGTTCACCCATGCGGCGTCGGTGCCGTAGGTGTAGATGGTCAGACCACCGTCGTTATAGGTAGCGTACTTACCTTCTGAGCGCGGATCGACGTACTTCTCTAGTAATGCCGATGAATCCCAGCTGCTGCTGGACTGGTTCAGCGCAAAGGCAACCGGACCGGAATTCGAGGCGAATTTCATACTTACTTGCCCGTTCTGGTATGCGACGGGACCGTTCAAACGGTAGCCGATCGGGCGATATTCAGGGTATGACGCGTCGATGCCGGCTTGAGCAGCTGCGACACGGACCGACAGGTTCGGCATATTAACGTACGTGAAATAGCCGGTAATCATAAGTACGCCGAGGCTGGCGAGCGCGACGTTGAATGCTCGCCGTCGGGGCGGTTCGGCTGAAGATTGTTTTGTTTCTTCGGAAGCATGCGCCAGCGCTTTGCCGATTGCCGCGTGTTTTATGTCGCGGGCAGTCGGTGATGTCGAAACCGGCGTAGTAGCATGGTGCCTGGCGGGTGCATGAGTTTTGTGCGCTACTTTGTTCATGACAGGGTGCGCGACGGGCCCGATGTCTTGAACGGCACGTTTGACCGCCATAGCCTGCGGGTCACGGGCAAATTTAGAGATGTGCGGGCTACGCTTTGTGGGTCGACGCATGTCCATCATGCTGCCAGCTGCCGGTCGCGAAACGGGTTTGCGAGCAGGAGCGGCGACCTTTTTGACGAACTGACGATTCAGTGCCGTAGAGCGCTGCTGCGAGCGATGAACACCGGTGGCATGGACAGACTGAACTCGCCTGAGTTCTTTTTGAACGGCAGCTTCTTGTTTTGCGACCGGAAGGCCGCTATGACCGTCGTAATCGATCCCGCCTATCGAAACTACAGTGTTTTGGCTCATGTCTGTTCCTATTTTTCCTTTTTACCCGTGTTAAGTTGTCCTTATAATAGCGCTGCCATAAGCGAGTTGCAATACTGAAATGGCACTTACGTTGTACTTGCACCCTTAGGTTATAATGTCTGTATGTATCGTGCCCCATCTAAGAAGCGTCAGTTACTAATGCGAATCGGCGTATATAGCGCCATGACCACCGGAGTTATTCTTCTGGTGACATTTTTAGTGTTTATTATGTTAGGGTATCGGTTTAACCGTGACACGAGCAGTATTCAGCAAGGTGGACTCGTCCAGTTCGCATCGCGTCCGATTGATGCCAGTGTGACGGTCGGCTCGGCAAAACTTACCGACCTGACCCCTTCGAAGATAACCATGAACCCGGGAAATTACGACGTCAAGATGAGTCGGCAAAACTACAAGGACTGGTCTAAGAATGTCGACGTAACCTCTGGTGAAGTGCTATGGCTTAACTATGCCCAGCTTGTACCGAACAACATTACAACCGACCAACTGACAAAGTTCGAGTCAGTCGCTGGCGTGAAGGTGTCACCTAACGGCGACCGCTTCGCGGTACTTACCGATGCCTCAAAACCTGTCGTCACGTTTGTCGACATTACCGGTGATACGCCGAAGCAAACGACTATCACGCTTCCGGCAGACATATTGCCAGCGGACAAGACGCCAACGTTTGAGCTACTCGAATGGGCAAACGATTCTGACCGGATGCTCCTGAATATGACATATGACGCAGTCGTTGAGCGGATTGTAGTTGACCGCCGAGAAGTCGAGCGAACAGTCAATGTATCGAAAAAATATCAGGCTGATATCACTCAGGTTACATTTGACACGCGCTCGAGTGAACGATTGATCATTCGTTCGGCTGCTGGCGAGGTCCGTACGATCGATACCTCAAATGATTCGCTTTCGAGTGTCATCGCATCGTCGGTGACGTCGATGACGCTGTTCGCAAATGACGCGATTTTGCTCGTACAGACAGTGCCCGCGGGCGGTCAATCCGTCGGCTACGTGTCGCTTGGTTCGAACGAAGTCCGCGTTATTAAGCAAGTTCCCTCTGCTGATAAGACATTAATCTCTATCGCGAAGTATTTTTCTGAGCCGTACGTCGCCATTTCGACCGGCAGTCAGCTTGATGTCTTCAAGGCTGAGTCGCTGCCTTCTAGCGAAGCTGACTCTGCAATCAGCATGACGAATTTGTACACGGCTGCGCTCCCGGCTCCTGTCGAATACCTTTCAATCAGGTCCGGCGGCCGCTTCGTGACGACGCAATACGCCGGCGGCATACAAACGTATGACATTGAGCTAAATAAGCAGACCCTGACTGCGTTCAAGGCTCCTGTTAACGGCGAGCTGCGCTGGCTCGATAAGTACCACTTTTACTTAACGACCGGCAGTAACCTTGAGGTAATGGAGTTTGATGGTGGCAACCCGCACGTCATAGCGCCACTTGCGACCATGTTCGACACAACGCAGAGCGACGATGGGAAGTTTATTTACAGCATTAACTCGTCTGAATCTGGTTTCGCGTTGCAGCGAAGTCGAATGATCTTAGAATAAATCAAGTAGCAGTCTACGAGCCGAACAAGCGCTCGACGAGTGTCGGTGAGTTACCCGGCATGACCGAATCGGCTGCCTGGCCGGCGTCAGATGGTGCTGCGGCCGCACCGGCAGGATTCGGGCTGACTTGTTCTGCTGTGACTAAAAAGCGGTTGAGCGCGGTCCCTAGCGGGGTACAGGTAATAAGGGTAACTTCGGGTTTGGTCGTTTCGTAGACAAGCGCGCTCACATCGCTCGGTCTGACGACTTTCGTCTTAGTGACCGTATAGGTGTAACGGATTCCCTGGTAGTTCAAATAAAAGATGTCGCCAGGTACGAGTCGTTCGAGTAGCGCGAAGACGAACTTGTAGCTGCCAGTGTCAATGAAGTCGTTACTGGAATGTCCTGAAATCACCGTGTTTCCTACTTGCCCCGGTTTGCTGTTAGCGCCAGGAATGCCGAAGTACGCCGTTCCGTTTTCCATAGCGCGCAGCTGTGACGCTTGATCGGGGGTTACGTCGTAGTTGACCGGAACGTTCACGTTGATTTTCGGAATAATTAGGCGTGGCTCTGGGCCGACCTGCAAGCTAGCATTCGGGTCGACGACGATGTTCTGTGGATCAATTTCTCCCGGAGTGACGTACGCTTTGACGTTCGATATAATGGCGCGGTTGTACTGCATGAACGAGAACATTAGCAGAACCACAAGGGCTGCCGTGATGGGAACAAAATGTCGACTTCCCCGCGCTTTTTTGCCTGCGGCTGATACTTTAGCTAACAGTTGTGAGCGAAGGTCGTTCATGGCCTCGGACTGACTGAGTTCTTGGGTGTCGTCGGCGGGCAGTCCAATTGAGGCCTGGGCAGATTGGCTGCCGGTTTGCTGTGAATATGCCTGATGAACCTGCTGGACCGCACCGACATAATAATGTTCGTAATATTTTTGGTAATACTGCTGCCATGCCGTATGGTATTGCTGCCATTCTTCGGCGTGAGCAACGTGTTTGCTGTCGTGCGTGCGACGATATGCCGTCGGGAGTTCGCTTGATTGGGTCGGTGCGGCTTGTTCACCGGGTTGACCAGAATAGATGGAATCGAGTTGGCTACGTGCGACATTCGCGGCGGCGTGTTGGCCATTAGAATCATCCCGCGTTGGTGCCTGGATTTGGCCCCGCGGGTCGCCGCTTGTAATTTGTCGGTCTTCAGGTCGCATAGCTATAGATTCCCACTTGCCTTCATTGTACAATACGGGGAGCGATTTGAGTACGCCGCGGTGGTGGAATTGGTAGACACGCCGGACTCAAAATCCTGTGAGCATTAGCTCGTACCGGTTCAAGTCCGGTCCGCGGTACCATTTCGCTAATTCAATAGACCCAATATTCGGGTCTATTTTTTTTGTTTGCGAGACGGTGGTAGGCCAATGGTTAAAAAACCAAGTGGAGTCAGTATTGCGACGACTACCCAGGCGACGACACTGCCGGCATCGCGGGCGCGGCGGACGATTAGGCCGAGCACCCAGACCTGCCACAGTATAAGTCCTATGCAAAGGCTGGCGAATAGAGCGATGGTCATCACCTGGTTAATTAGGTTGGTATCTGTTTGTCTGGCATCGAGAAGAGAAAGCACTGCAAGCGTCACATAGAAAAATACAAACAGGAATACGACGCCAACCACCAAGTTTTTCCAGTATTCGCGCCGATTGATTAATCCGTCAAAAGTGATCATTTCGTTCCTCGCTTATAGTTTAGATTTTCGTTTCATGATACTTCATCGACCAGTTCGGAGCCGATGCGCTGGCGCAGATACGGCATGACGCGGGCTTCAACCTTTCGTCTTGAGTCGCGCAGCGAGCCGCGGATTATCTTACGGTCATCATAAGCCGGTCGAAGCAGCGAGCTAGCCCGAAGTCGAAGGTTCAACAGCGACTTTTGGTCAAAATGTTCGTTGCCGGTATGTTTTTGCCCGTGTAGGGGTATGTTTTTCAGCACGTCAGCGGCTATCATGCCAGGCCAGGCGACATATTCATTGTTCGAGCTTCCCTGCTTTGTCCTGGTCCATATACGGCCTCCAAGGTCTTCACCGCCACATATTAGGACGATCCGCTCTGGATCGTAACTTTGGCGGTGTTCGTCTGTTACTTTGGTTTTGACCTGAATACCAGTGGCTTCGTCGGTCGACCTATCGTACATGATGAAGTCGGCATTGGTGGCATGGTCGGCGTGTTCGAATCGGCGTGGAGCCGGTACGACACTTAGGTCACGGTTGGTCCGTGCCATTTCAAGTAGAACGATGGCTGCGTCGATTTCGGTCATGACGCCATTGGCGGTTTCGCGGTAGGTCCGTTGTTCTTCGCTGAAGAACGAATGATCCTGTTGGATCGAGGCCAGGTCCTGGCGCCACAAGGCGTAGTCTAGCGACGTGCATGCAAGGCCGAGTATTCCAAGGCGAATGATCTTTTCGCGGTCTGCCGGGCCTATTTCAAGCCCACCGATCAACTCGACCCATAGTGGAGCTATCGACTGTGACATGACATGAAAGTTATGGGACGACATAGCCTTGGCGGCAAGGTCGTGTACGTCTTCACGCTCGGTTTCGAGAATGGCTCGAGAGATAGAAGCTCTGGCCGGACCGGCGCTGTCTTGTAATATGTGCGTGTTGTACTGCAAAAGGAATGACTTGGCGTCGACTGCTTCACGGCTTTCGCCACGAAGAGATTCGTGCAGGGTATCCCCAAGGTACTCCGTCCACTCATCAAAAGGCTTGATCGCGTTCGAAATCGCTTCGGATCCGAGGCTATGAAAAAATGCCGCAGATGGTTTGCGGTCATAGGCTTCCGAAAAACGTTTACGATCCATGTGCTAATTATATAATATTTAAACTATACTGCAATACTTGTTGCGACGGATTCCAGCGGTTTAGTGTCATTCCAAAGCCAGTAGCATGCCGCGGTGGTTGCCACTGAGCCCCGCCAAATCGCCATTGGCTCGTGCCAGGGCTGGGTAATGACCTCTCCTGCGTAAGCAATAACGACGGTATCTTGGTGAAGTGTCAAGATGGCACAGGGGTACGTAATCGTGAATTTGTGCAGCGCTTCGACTAGCTGCATCAGCTGCATGTTAAAGGTCAGCATTTTTGGGTAGTACAGTCCTTGGAATAATTTTTGAACCTGCGCGAAGCTCGCTACCAGTAGCGTATCGGGGCGCTCGACGAGCAGGGATGGATTATTTTTTACCAAATCTATTGCGTCTCTGGTGACGGTCAGCTGGCCGTCGTATGACCCTATGAAATCTTCGTATGCTAATGCCGTTTCGGCGTTGCGTCCGGCGTCGCCAATCAGTAGTAAGCCACTCGCCCACTCGCTACTGGCACGCAGTTCCGCGACTGCATCCTTAGATAGGCCACCACTTGGGGTGCAAGCACCAAAAATCACGTCGACCATTGAGGGCGGAATAGATTTTTTTAAACAATCAGGTAGTAATACTTTTACACTCCCAACACCTGATTGTAGGGCTAGTCCGTAACTTTCGGCGACGCTCGAAAATCCCAGCTTGTTGCCGCCAACTATCAGTAAGCGTCCGGCCTGGTCGCGTCGTTCGGGCTTGCTCCACTCAATGTCGGCAAACAGCGGCTTGCCCGGTTCTTGCCTACGCCAATACGTATGATCCATCGGTCCCTTTCTGTAGCTCGTACGCGATTGATTTGCGTTCGATAACGATCTTCCAGCCTTGTTCCATCGCCTCGTGCTTGAGCTTTACGTCAGGATTGAATGCGATAGGGTGTTCGACAAGTCGCAGCATGGCAGTATCGCCCGATGAATCACCGACCGCATACGAACCCTTCCAGTCGAGCTTGTGAGTGCGGACGATGGCTTGGAGTATCTCGTCCTTGCGACCAAAAATGTCCGTCGACTGAGCGGTCAGCTTACCGTTTTCGATGACGTGATCTCGACCGACTGCGATGTCAATGTCGTGGAGGGTACTAAAGCGATCGACAAGTTGCTGGTACGACCCACTGATGGCAATAATTACGTAGCCTTCAGACTTGAGGCGCTGGAGCAGCTCGAGTGTGTATCGGTACACGTGGTGCCCTTTTGCTTGCAAAATGTCGTCGGCAATTTCACCGAAAAGGGTGCCGTCGATTCCGACGATAGCGGTGCGCATCATTCGGACCAGTGTCATTTCGTAGGTGTCGTAATCGATTGTACGGTTGCGCCAGTTTTCACGGGCTTCGAAAACTACTGAGGCGATATCGATTGGTATGACCTGTTTATCGACCAGTGCGTCGAACAATTCGTGGTATAGCTGCCAGCGAAAAATCGTACCATCAATATCGAATGCCGCGAACCGTTTCATTAGGGAGCCGCTGTGCCGGTTGCCGCAAGCAGTACGAACAGCATAATTATAAACACGATATACAGGGCAGCCAATGCGAACGGTACTAGCAAGGTGAGCCAGCTCAGTATGTGAGCCGGTGACTTTGGTTCGCCGCGATCAGTCACATCAGCAAGCTGACGATAGAGGACCGCCATGCAGCCAGGCCAGAACACCAGCGTTGCGATGCCTTGACTGATAATGCTCCATATCCAAGCGCCACCGTAGGTAGTCAGCCAAGCTCCCTTGGTTAGTTCGGCACTTCGTTTCAGTGCGGCGTTCCCCCGCTTGCCTTCGGCGAAGAATACCGTGCCAGCCAAGATATAACGGTTGAACATAATGATTCCAGGTACGATGAGGAGCAGCGACCATAAGAGCACCTTAATCGTAAATAGCAGGTACATCCAAAAGTACGCTGGAAATTGACGCAGCACGACGAGGAAGCCTTCTTTCAGGCCTGCCCGCTTGCCCTTCGCTGCCATTGCCGCGCCATATTCAAGTACGCCGAATAGTAACAGGCTAATTGCCATATAAACCAGTGTTCCAAGTACGACCAACCCGACGATACCGGCGATTTCTGCTGGCTGGGGGGCGAATGCCTGCGCTTCGTACGATGACTCTTCAGAGCTGGTCATGGCCTGTGCGATAAGGTTTGCCACGTAGAACACGATAGCCAGGAGGAACGTCGTGCCAGTCAGTACGATACTGTAAATACCGATGCCCTTTGCGCGGTCAAAAATTAACTTGAGCCCTTCAATGCCGAGCATGAACGGATTGTTTTCGTATGGAGCCTGTGACTTTGTCGCCATGACGTTATTTCTCCTCTTTCTATTCGTATGATAGCAGAAGTTTTGCCCGCTCGAGTATTAGTTTTGCCTGTGGTGGCTGACTGGTCGAAGCGTCCTCTGCGGTGGCCAGCGTGATCAGTCGTTCGGCTGTGCCAACGACGTCGCCCGGTTCGTTTACGATCCAGTAGTGATTGTCGGTCTGTGCGACTGACCATTCTATCGACGCGACGGCCTCTTCGAGCCGTAGCTTCATGTCACTGCCACCACTTGGAAAGCGCATAGTCAACCAATTTTGCCAGGTGTCAGGGTTCGTGGTTAGGCTTATTGTGACGGTGCGTTTAAACGGAAGCTGCTCGTATTCGTCAACACTGTGCGCCAGCGTATCAAGTAGGTTGTAGCCACTGCCATAACTTTTTGCGACGGTTCCGTAATGGTAGCCGGTAGTTGGAAACAACACGTCGGTAACAATGTCGCCACTCACCTGCTGGGCGAGCCGCTCGTCATTGGTCATGTATAAGTAGTGCCCGGGTTCATCATTGTTTCTGGGCGGTCGGGTCGTAAAGCTTCGCACCCGGCTAAAGCGCTCGTCACGTCGGACGATTTCATTCATAAGCGTCGATTTACCTATCGCGCTCGGCCCGACTATCATAACCAGCACCTTAGCGGATAGGTCGAGGTTAGCCATCGATTTCAATACTCACCGGGCAATGGTCACTGCCCATAACCTCGGGGTGAATCTGAGGGTTTTTTACTTTACCAGCAATGTCTTTGCTCGCCAGCCAGTAGTCAATCCGCCAGCCGATATTGCGGGCTCGGGCGTTGGCCCAGTGGGTCCACCAGCTGTAGGCTTCGGTTTTATCGGGATTGGCATTTCGGAACGTATCGACGAATCCAGCGCTTAGGAAGTCATCAAAGCGTTCGCGTTCTTCATTCGTAAACCCATGTTTGCCGACATTGGGCTTGGGGTTTGCCAAATCAATCTCTTGGTGCGCGACATTTAAGTCACCGCAAAATAACACCGGCTTGGTTTTTTCGAGTTGCTGCACATACGCCAAGAAGGCTTTGTCCCATCTGTCGTAGCGTAGTGAAAGCCGACTGAGGTCGCCTTTGGAGTTTGGTGTGTAGACGGTCACCACCCAGAACTTTTCAAACTCGGCAGCGATAACGCGGCCTTCGTCGTTCGGGTTGCCGTAGGTGTCACCGGTCACCTTATATTCATCAATGATGTCGGCCGGGAATCCGTCTTTATACCGCAGCGCAGGTTGTTTGGAAAATATAGCCGTACCAGAATAGCCTTTTTTTACGGCCGAAAAAAAGTGTTCGTAGTACGGTAAATCGAGTTCAAACTGGTCACGGGATGCTTTGGTTTCTTGCAAACACAGCACGTCGGGGTCGTGTTCTTCAAGAAAAGCGGTAAAGGTACCTTTGTTCAGCACCGCACGTATGCCATTGACGTTCCAAGAGTAGAGTTTCATATGCATAGTATATCTGATGACATGACTTATTAAATATGGTATAGTATGCATGTCCAGACAACCGAACGAGAGTAGGTTCGTACATGAAATTCACGGCAGAACAAATTCGGGTGCGAAAGAACCTTGAGCACAAAGTTAATCGAGCGACGAGTGAGAAGCTTGAAAAAGCGCTCATTCCGGATGTCGGTGACGCTGCGGAGCTTGTCGAAGCCCTGAAAGTGCTTCGAACGGCAAAGCTGCCGACCGAGGGTGGGCCCTACAGCCAGTTCGTTTCAACTGAGATGAAGGCGCTCACACTGCGTTTTTACTCCAGTCGGGTCGATGACTTCATCGGTCTCAAGGGCACTGTCAATCGGCGTAAGGCTTTCACGACCGGACGGGTCTTCAAATTCAACGGTCCCGTCAGGGTCATGAGAGAGCGGCGAGGAAAGGACATTTGCTATTCGCTAACGGACGGCAAGAGTTCATTGGCGCTTGGCGAACTGGGGGCGAAGGATGACTGCACGTACGTGCTGAATCGCTCCTCCGGATTCGCCGAACCGACCGGCAGGGTCGCGTGCCATCGATCGATGGCCTGGGGCCCAAGCCCGTTGTCCGAGTAGGTCTGGACATGACCGCCCACACTCCCCTTTTTAGGGTGAAGGTGGGCGGTCGTTCACATTCTGGTATATTTCGTTCTTTCAGGCATACCTCAGGTACGCTCCGTACAATTAGTATTTGTCCGGTTCATCATTCCATAGGAAGGATGCGAGTGTTTTCACCGCATGAGCAAGCACATAAGTTTCAGCAGGATGCAGACGAGCGCGAGCAGGACGATGCGAGCACCCAGCGCAACGTTATCGTCGTGGACGTCGATGGCAGTTGGCTCATCAATGAGCTAAGGCGTTTGGGCAATGCCAACCGCATTCCGCGTATCACCAAGGACAGGTGTTTCAGTTTCCTCGGAGAAGATGCCGAGGTGCTGCTGAGCCGGCTCGGCATGGATGGGTCGGGTAGTAGCAGGATTGAAGTACCGGCTGGCAGCATGTTGCGTAGGGTCGAGGGCCACGATTTGGACACCTGGCTGTTCAGGGTAGGTAACGGCAACGATGATGAGTATTTCGATCTGGCGTTCCGCCGTATCGAAAGCGGCGATCATCTGCTGTACCTGAAGTACCACAATCGGAAGCGGACGTCGTCTCGCTAGGACCGGATCAACGGCCGTCCACACTCCCCATTTATGGGTGACGTGTGGACGGCCATTTCCCTTTTTTAGACGTTTTTTAGTATGCGACTGGTTTCGCGGTCCTGGTCTCGGCGCTTAATAGTTTCGCGTTTGTCATAATTTCGTTTACCCTTACCGAGCGCAATGACTACTTTGATAAACTTTCCACCGGTTAAAAGCTTGGTTGGAACAATCGTCATGCCCTGCTGTTTACTCGCGATAAAACTGTCAATCTGTTTCCGGTTGGCGAGTAGCTTGCGAATGCTGGTGTCGATAGTGCGCGAGCTCTCGTTCTTGTCGTTTAGGTTCAGGCTGAAGCTGGCGTTATTGAGCCATAGTTCATCACTTCTGACTGTTACGAAGGCGCCCTTAAGCTGCACGTGGCCATCGCGCGCGGCTCGGACTTCTCGTCCTGTCAGTACGATTCCTGCGACGATTTCTTCGCCGAGCGCGTAATCAAACCGTGCTCGTCGGTTTAAGACGGTACTCGGATTGATTTTTTTACGCTTGTTCTGGGCCATAATTTACTTATTGTAACAGAGGTTACGCTGGTAAAGATACCGAGATTTGCTATAGTCGATAGAAGTGACTGCTACTCAACCGCTTCCCAAACTTATAACGTTCGACGGCGAAGCTCGGAGTGGCAAAGGGACTATTGTCCAACTGGTGAAGGATTCGCTCCGCGATGACCTTTCTAAAAAAGTCATGCTAATTGACGCCGGACAGGTCTTTCGTTGCCTGGTAGTTGCGGCAACTAATCGCAGTATCGACCTAGATGACCCGGCCGCGATTGATGCATTTCTTGGAAACGATGAATCAGCCGAATCGTGCGTGCAGTTCGTGAAGGCCGTATATCACATGGAGAAAATCGACCGCGAAGCAATTTTGTATACCAACGAAGTTAGCGTCGGAAGCGCTAAGATTGGCGCCCGACCCCTTAGTCAAGCGTTCAAAGACGAACTGCTGAAAAAATGGCTGCGTGATGCCCGGACCGAAGCATACGAAATAGTTCTGCTTGACGGTCGAGCGCTCGAAGAGGCTGGCGGCATGCTTGAGCGCGAGGGACTGTGTGAGTACATACTGGGTATGTACTTTATCTGTAACCCGGTAGTCGGCGCCATGCGTACGCTCGGGTTCGCCACAAAACGCTATGACGAACTGACCAGCGACGATCGTATGCAAATTGACGGCCTTGTGGCCCAAATTGACGCCCGTAACCGTGCCGACCGCGAACGTGTTGTCCAGCCGATTGTCAGACCGGCACATGCACCGACATTCGTATTGCCTGCTATTCCCCACGTTGACATTAACGATAGGCGATTCATGGCTACTATTGATACCAGCGCCGACATGACCAAGCAGCAAATGGCTCAGCCGGTCGTTACTCTCGTGACAACTGTGCTTACTAATTGACAAATACACAACTATTTGATATAATATAAATCCGCACCTTTACGTTTCCTATCCCTGAAGGGGTGATGCTTTGTGCGTTACATGTTGTGGATCATCGTCGCGGTGATTGCGATCGATGCAGTTTTGCGTCTGATCGTGCTGAAGAGCGACACGAGGTTCGACTTCAGAAAGTCCGACACGTCGAACAGCAACACGCTGCTCGTCTACCTGCCCGGCATTCTGGCTGATGGCGTCCAGTCGTCGCTGCTCATGGTTCCGACCTGGCAGCAGTACGGCGACGTGCTGTTGGTTAGTTACGATGGCAAGCGGTTCAAGCCGCAGTCCATCAGTCAGGATGTTGCCGAGTGGATCAAGAACCGGAAGCGCTACGACAAGGTGGTGTTCATCGGTTCGTCGCTCGGAGGCCTACTGGCCTACGACACCGAGGCGAGGCTCACCATCGGGGGAGTCCACGACATCGATGTCGACTTCCTTCTGCTAGCCGCCCCGACTGAATGGGGCGACCTGAAGGGTCCTGGCAAGGTCAGTCCGCTGATGTACCTGTGGTGGGCTGGTCCGATCAGCAACGCCACGACCGGCAAGCTGTTCCTCAAAGCCCTGTTCCAGAAGCCCAAGGACGACAACATCGAAGATGGCGTCGACCGCAAGGAGCTGGAGCAGCGAGTCCGAGAGGCTCAGTCCACTCCCTTCAGCGTCTACGCCGACCAGATCCGCTACGTGCTGGGTCATGGGCGGCCGCCAGAAGGCTCGCTCATCGGTATCGATGCGGTCTTCGTCAGCTTCGAGCGTGACGAGATCGTGGCCGAGCAGGCGCACCGTTCGTGGAAGCCGGCGTTCGGCGGCACATTGCCGCTGATCAAGTCCGACATGACACACGTGGGATACAACGAGATGCCGAAGGCCTCTATCAGGAGCTTCGAGCTGGCGTTCGCCGAGCTCGACCTGAAGAAGGGCTGAGGCTCAACGAGACGAAAGGTGCAACGGGCCCGTGATTCATCACGGGCCCTTCGCACGTCTCGGTGTATTTTTTAGGAAACGAGTTTTTGACAGGCTTCAAGTAACACTCGAGCCGACGATTTCCAGCTAAAGCGATCGACAGCTAGGACGCCGGCTTTAATCCGCCTGGTGCGTTCGTCCAGGTCGTTAAGTGACTGGACGGCACGGGCAAAATTTTCGGCGTCGTTCGGGTCGGCGAATACAGCCGAATCACTACCGGCTATTTCGCGGAAGTACGGTCGGTCACTGACAACCGCGGGAACGCCCAGCTTTAATGCCTCGGCGAGCGGTAATCCAAACCCTTCTGCCCTGCTGGCGCTGACCATTATGGCATCATCCGCCAAAAGTGCCGCGTATTGTTCGTCGCTAACACCGTTATGAAATACCACGCTTGCCCCCGCAGGAATTAACGATTCAAGTTCGATTTTGCGGACTGGCGACACCTTACTACATAGGTGTAACGTCCGGCCTGGTACGTAGTGCATCATCCGAATCAACGTTTCGGCGTTCTTGTACGGGAGCAGCGTACCCATGAATATCAGGTTTTTTGGTGGTTGTTCGGTTTGAAATACGGGTGACGAAAGCAGCGAGGTGAGGTCACGGGCGGCATTACTGACCACGATGAGTTCGCGCTTTGTTAGCTTCGCATGGGCAATTTCCTCGCGTGATGTCTGTGACACCGTAGCGACGACGTCGGCCTGGTTTAATACCAACCGTTGAGGCCAATATGCCAGGTGAAATAGTCGCCACAACGGTCGTACGATTCCTTTGGCAGTCGGTGGCGGTAACCGGTGGATGTAATAAATCATGTCATGGAGTGTCAGCACTAGCTTGAAGCGTCTGCCGATGCTTCCCAGGGTCTGCAGCGGACTGAACACTACATCGGGCCCGTACTTGTTTAAGCGTATGGCCGCGAACGGTTCCAGCCACGAATCAACCGGGTGAATCTTAACGGCAGAAGCGCCTTCGGGGAGCATGGCAGCCTGTTCCTCGCTGGACACGATAAAAGTGACATCGTGCAGTTCAGCCAGTGCGCACCCCAGTTCATAAGAGTACCGACTGATACCGTCGTGGTAATCGGTTCGGATATAACGCGCGTCGAAGAATAGTTTCATGTACTATGCAGTATAGCTGATGGTACAATAGGACAATATGAAAATCCTCATCGCAGCCGACCTTCACTGGCCGACTATCAACGGTGTGGCCACCTTCAGCCGTAACCTTGCACAGGGGTTGGCCGACCGGGGGCACGAAGTCGTGGTTATCGCACCGAGCCAGCGGCGATCCGGTCGTCCTGACGAAGAAGTCGACGTTAACTATGTCATCAAACGTACGGCCAGCGTCCCCTTCCCGTTTTACCAGAACTTTCGCATCAGTCTGGCACCTCAAATGGAAATTCGCCGAATCTTCCAGGAGTTCCAGCCCGACATCGTGCATTTGCAGATGTGCCTGACCATCGGTAACGTCACCCAACGCTACGCACTGAAATACGGCATTCCAATCGTGGCCACCAATCACGCGATCCCGGACAACTTACTCGATAATCTGCGCTACTTGGCGCCGATGAGCAAGCCGATTGGCTACGTTATAACCGAATATGGTGTCAGGTTTCATCGTAAGGTAGATTACGTGACGCTTCCGACCAAATCGGCCATCGACATGTTCGGCGAGGAACGCTTAAGCGTACCGGTAAAGCCGGTAAGTAATGGCATCGACCTGTCTAAATTTACTCCGTCGAAGGCTAACCTGAGTATCGTGGGTAAGTTCCATATTCCGCATAATAAGCCGGTTATTACGTATGTGGGCCGAACCGATGCCGAGAAGCACTTGTATGTACTTGTTGAAGCATTCGCTCAAACACTCCACGAGGCAAAGACCGAATCGCACCTGCTCATCGTTGGGTCGGGGACGGACCTTGAGCGCTTAAAAAATCTTAGCTACGAACTGCGTATTCACAGTCACGTCACCTTTACTGGTCGTGTTACCGACGAAGAAATCGTCGAGCTGCAAAAGGTCGGTGATATTTTTGCCATGCCAAGCCCGGCTGAGCTGCAAAGTATCGCGACGCTCGAAGCTATGGCTAGCGGCAAGCCCGTAGTGGCTGTTGATGCTGGCGCGCTGTGTGAACTATGCCAAGACGGCAAAAACGGAATCTTGTGCGAAAAAGACAATATTGAACAGTTCTCGGCCGCGCTGACGAAACTCGTCGACGATGAAAAGCTTCGCAAGGAGTACGCTGCGGGAAGCCTAAAGATAGCTCGTACGCACGACATTAATCATACGCTCGATCAGTTCGAAGAAATTTATAATACCGTACTTACGGCAAAAACACGTCGATTGCCGCAGCGACTTCTTTAGGTCGCTCGTAATGAAGCAGGTGCCCGACATCTTTTATGACGTGAAGCTTCGAGTGCTTCAGCGCACCGACTAGCTTCTTTTCGGTGGCCAGCGGCGTTACGTTGTCTTTGTCGCCCGCAACCACGAGCGCCGTGAATTTCTGATTCAGCTGATCGGCGTAATCAACCGCGCCTTTTTTATTAATATTGACGTGTAGCTGGTAGTAAAAATCGATACTCGAAATATAGTCGAGGTTTCTGAAATGATGCTCTCGAATTTGTTTTTTTAACTTTGGCTGGTTCGCCGTTAGAATGATGGCCGTCGAGATACGACTGATTAAACGACTTTTGACAAGCCGTGGCCCGGCACCCGGAACGGTTTTGCCCAAGTAAAATTGTAAACGGCCTAAAAACTCACCAATCTTGCGCGCGTCAAGATAGTTGACTTTGGTTGCGACGGGACTGACGAATACTGTTTTCTCATCAAATAATTCAGGGCTCTGCGCCAGCATGCTGGCAGCGACAAGCCCACCCATGGAATGCGATATAAGAAATGGTGGTGTTGATAGTTTTAGTTCGCGCACGAAGGTATTAACCGTTCGTGCAAGTTCATCAATGGTAAATTCTTCGAGGCCTAATTTGCTTTGGCCGAACCCTGGCAGGTCTGGCACAATAATATGAAATCGGTCGAGCTCGGGAATGATGTATTGAAAGCCTTCGTGACTGCCGGTAAAACCGTGAATGAATACGCAGGTAGGTTTGGATTTGTCGTGGTAGGTCCAGTAGGCGACTTCGTTGAGTACATGTGACATTGATAAAAGTATAGCAAATGAAACGGCCCCCGAAGTGGCTCGACCTGAAGATGAATCTTCGGGAACCGTTTCGAGGGCAAGTAAAATCACGATTGAAGGCTGTTCGGACCCCAGTCGACGCCAAGGCGAAAACTAAGGGTGACTACCTGCTTGCTGACGCTCAATCGATCGAATGGGTCGTCATTGATCATGGTGAAATGGACGTCCGCGTCGTAAATTGCACCAAGTGCTGCCGACATTGCGAACTGCAGGTACTCAATTTCGTCGCCGTCTTCGTCCGAAGACGGAATCCAGCTGACCGACACGTGGTGTCGATAGAACCGAACGCCTGGTCTGAAGCTGCTGTCTGGGTATAGCGTGACCGTTTCTCGCAGCTCTTCCATGATGCTGGAATTGCTTGAGCGCAGGAGTTCTGGCGTGAAGTAGAACCGCGAGACGCGGTGACCAGCCATGAACTGGTGCGAGACGTGAACGGGTAACAACACCACAGGTAGTAGTGTCGGCGCCGGGTCACGCTGTTTACGTCGTCGTTTGAACACGGGCGTGCTCCAATCGGATAGGTGCGAGCGGATGCTTTTGTTTATTATATCACTTTGTGTTAAATAAGTCAATATGTAGTCTACGACTATGATACGAAAATGGCCACCGAAGTAGCTCAAGCTGAAGCGTTCGGATTGAACTGCTTCGGCGAGCCATTTTCGGTGACCGTAGGGTCATGGGGTGGAAGTGCTAGGCGCGTCTGATGGTCGCGACGACGGTGACCCGAACGAGCTCGTTGTCTTCGTTGAAACAGGCGATGAAGATGCCGTCCGGCTTCAACGAATCAGCCATGCTGATCGACGCGTTCATTGCGCGATCGACGGCTTCCGCCATCATGTCGTTCAGCACTACCGGTTCAAGCGTGTCGAGCGTTTCCTGTTCGACCGCGACGACGATCCTGGTACCGATTGGCGCCAGATTCACGAACTGACGTTCCTGAAGTCCCTCGTCGCTCAGCCGTAGTTGATCGGCGGCGGACTGCATGCTCGTGAAGAGCTCGCTCTTGAGTGCCGTGACCATCCGGTCACGGGTTCGAACGTCAATGTCCTCAATCGTGGGCACTTGGGTTCCCTTCCCGTGCTGTCTTCAAACCGACTCTCGGCTGAATAGTTCATAGTTATATCAGCGGAGATGGTATCAGTCAACTTGAGCTTGGCTTTCAAATGAAAATGGCCACCGAAGTAGCTCAAGCTGAAGCGTTCGGATTGAACTGCTTCGGCGAGCCATTTTCGGTGACCGTGATTGACCGTCGGGCGTCATGTTGAGTGCATCCCCAATTCACTTGCCCAGTTAATACCGTGTCGGCGACTGAGCTCCTGGATGTGGGAAGACGCTTCGGGGAGAGACATGTGCCAGCGTTCGAGCCGCGGCTCATATGTGCCCAGCACAGTCATGAACACGGTCAGCTGGATTGCGCTGGTCACGTACACCGCACCGATACGAGAATCTACCAAAGGCAGCCAATCGACACTAACGGTGTGGGTACCGACGGCAATGTTGCCGCGTACCAGCTCACCCATGTTGCCCAGCTCGGCTAGCAGATCTATCTGAGTCTGACGGCTGAGTGGGTGACGGAACAGCATTAGCAGCTTTCCCCCTTTGCGGTAGCGCACGTAGTACAGGTGCACATCGGCGCGGGATTTGAACTGGAACAATCTTGCGAGTGCCCGAACCATTGCCGGTGAAAACAAGAGCATGTGCAAACTCCTTGGTCGTAGGTACTGGTATCGATCGAATGAGGATACTTTCTAAGTATATTATACATCAATATGTAAAAATAGTCAACTTGATGGAAGTGGACGTGATACAATTAACAGATATGATCGCTGATATCTCCGTTTCCGAAAAATCATTCGGGCCTAAGGTCCTGATGTCTGGTATTAAATTTTCTCTCGATGAGAAAGAAAAGGTCGGTGTGATCGGTCGTAACGGGGTTGGTAAGAGTACGTTGTTTGGCATCGTTGCCGGGATTGATACCGACTTCGAAGGCGACATTATTTTTCGCCGCGGGGTCCAGGTGGTGTCAACCGCTCAGGAACACCACGACATGGGCGACACTACCGTATTACAATACGTGCTCGCCGGCTTGCCTGAATACCCCGGACTATCACACATCATCGAAACGTATCCTGAAACGATGGGCGACGACATGAAGATGATCAGCGAATACACCGAAGCCTTGCAGCGCTTTGACGACAAGGGCTTTTACCAGATTGAAGGAGATATCGAACGAGAGCTTGAAACGTTTCAGCTTCCCGGTATCGCTCACCGCCCATTCACTTCCCTTTCTGGCGGTCAAAAGCGACTGGTCGAAGTGGTCAAGATTATGCATTCTAAAGCCGATTTAGCGTTGATTGATGAGCCGACCAACCACATGGACTTCGTGGCCAAAAAGCAGTTTATCGAATGGATGAACCAGGCGCCTGAAGCCATGCTAGTGATTACACACGACCGCGACGTGCTAGGCCAAGTTGACCGGATTCTCGAACTGAAAGATGGCGGATCGCAAAGCTACAAAGGTAATTACGATGATTACCTAAAACAGAATGCTCACTCGACCGGAACGGCCATGAACGAGTTTGAACTGGTCGAAAAACGTATCGTCAACTTGAAGCAAAAAGTCATCGACTACCAGCGGCTAAAAGAAAAGTCACGCAATCCGCAGACTATCCAGAAGTTCAAACGGCTCGAGCAAGTATCTCGGACGGAACTAACGGGTCTGCAGTCCAAAGAAAAGCCGACGTTTTGGATAGACAAAGAATCGGCCGAGAACTTGAACTACAAAGTGGCGAACCAATATGCCAAGTTTAAGGCGCGCAACATTAAGATGGACCTAAAGAACGATGAATCACGGTCAAGCCACGTGTTGGTAAAAGCGGCTGGCTTGAGCCTGGGGTACGACGCACCCCTGTTTGATGGCGTGAATATCGACCTGCGTGAAGGTGAAGCTGTCGAACTGCGCGGACGTAACGGCGCTGGTAAGACGACGATTATCAAACGGTTGCTTGGGTCGAACGAATCAACGTTGTTCAGCGGTGAGCTGATACTTGACCCCAAAGTACGAATTGGAATATACGAGCAGGAAGTGTCACCAGAATATTTCGAACTGACACTCAAGATGGCAATCGAACGGACCTACCTTGATCGCTCACTCACCATCTCCGAAACGAAGATACGAAGCCTGATGAATGATTATTTGTTCATCGAAGCCGACGGTCATATTCCGGTCGCAAAATTATCCGGCGGCCAAAAGGCCCGACTGCAAATTATCGCCATGCTGGCCAATGACCCGCAGCTGTTGATTTTGGATGAACCGACCAATCACCTTGACCTTCCAAGCATCGAAGAGCTTGAAACGGCACTGAAGAAATACAGCGGCGCCATATTGTACGTAAGTCACGACGATTACTTCCGCAGGGCGGTTCAGGCCGACGTCGTTACGGTTGGCTAGCTACTGGTAAGCGCGACAATCAGTTCGCCATTCGAGATGCGGCCTGACTGGTGCGAACGGAGAGCGAGCGCTCGTTGCCTGGGAGCATATCAAAATAGCGCCAATTGTGGCGCTATTTTGATGCGTAGGGGTTGAGTAGTGGTTAGGCTGCGGCTGAAACGAGGTTGTTCTTTTCAAGGGCTGTCTGAAGCGCCGGGCGGTTAAATCCGAGAATCATTTCACCAGCAATATCGGTAACCGGGACCCCACTAAAGTTACCACCGAGTTTGTCGAGCAGCTCCTTGTTGGCTTCGTCATCTTCTTCGATGTTTTTCGAGACGTACTTAACGCCAAGTTTGTCGAGCCACTGTTTTTCTGTCGCGCAAAATGCACACCAGGTAGTGCTATAAACGGTAACGGTTGCTTGGTCGCTCATTAGGTATCTCCTTTGGTTGCTTCGTTACTATACATTATACACTAAATATCTTTGCGATTAATACCTCGATCATGAAAAATCTCACACCCGAGTGATATGATAGACGTAACCGTTATGAAACGAACAGTGGACAGTGGTACAACAAGGGGTTTTGCACTTCCGACCGTCATGATTGCGTCGGTGGTCATGCTCATGGTGCTGCTTTCGGGGTTGGTGTCGGCAAGTTCGACCAATGTCGCACTAAGGGCACAGCATCATCAGAAGTTGGCTCAGGAAGCGGTCGACGCAGGTCGCGCGCTTGCCCAGGCCTGTGTAAAAAGTGGCGTAACGTCATGGACCGGGCTCTACCCAGGTAGTACTTGTAGCCCTGCTTCTAATCCTTGCCCCGATGTCGGCGCCCCTGCCTCGTGTTACCTTGTCGATACTCCAACGGTTCGAACTACATTTAAAGTCGGCCCCCCTGTTGTTGATGCTCAGGGCGTGCGGAATGTTGACGTCGAGGGAATTGTTAGGCAGTACAAGGCATCGGCTGGGACCTCAGGTGCGGCCTATATGACAAATAACGAAAAAGGTAAAGTTAAACTCAGCATAAAGGACTGGAAGGACCTTCAACTTCTCGCCAGTGGTGCGTGCGGTCTATCGTACGAAGCAATTGTGTACTGCTGGGGGGTAAGCAATGGTGGTCAGCTTGGTAACGGCTTGACTGACGGCACGGCTCAGCCTGAGCCTATGCCAGTCGAAGATGCCAGCGGAAACCCCTCACCGCTTCGCTTTCAGTCAATTTCAGCCGGTGCGGATGGCGTTTATGATTATTCAAATGTCTGCGGATTGACGCTGGATAGAAAAATATACTGCTGGGGGCGGAACACCTATGGTCAACACGGTGACGGGACGGGAACGGTCACTGTCGCAAACCCACACGCGTACCCAAAACAGACTGCTGCTGGGAATAGCCCTACGAATTTATACGACCAAATTAGCATGAGTCCCTACCACATGTGCGCATTGACGAATGACGTCACCTACTCGTTTGCGAAGCGGGTCTATTGCTGGGGTTGGAATGGGCTGTACCAGCTTGGTTCCGGTACTACAACTCACTCTACCGTTCCGTTAGTCGTTGGCAACATCGCAAATGCCGCCAAAGTAGTAACCGGTGCTCACCATTCGTGCGCGCTTAATAGCGGAACGGCTATATGGTGCTGGGGACTACGACCTAATAGCGCTGGGTTGTGGTCGTGCGCATTTGCAGACGCCACTCCGGCGAGTTCGAACGGAGTGACTGTTTCGTGTTCGGACAACGGGGAAGCTCGCGGTACGGTGCCTAATGCGGCAGACACAGGCATGGGCGTTACCCCATCCGTATACGAGGGTAATATTCAATTTGCTGCAGCGGCAGATGGCGTGTGTGCAATCGATACCGGGAATCTTTTGAGATGTTTTGGCGCGAATTTTTACGGACAACTTGGTGATGGTGCGGCGATTGCACCGTACGGTGGAACGTATAACAACTTTAACCGGGCGACTTGGGTTGATGTCGTGCGAAACACGAGTGGTACTGCTATTCAATTCAAAGAATCATCGCCAGGTGCATCGTGTGGGCTTGATATGGCGAACGAGGCCTGGTGCTGGGGCTTTGGCTACTTAGGCGGGGTCGGTGACGGAACGGCATTGGCTAACCGATCGCGAGCAGTGAAGGTGCTGACTCCTTCCGGTGGTGACGGTAAGTACCGCAGGCTCTTTGCCGGCGCGTGGTATAACTGTGGCCTTGATTTCAGTAATAAGGTATGGTGCTGGGGGCGCAAGAACAGCGGCGGTCTTAGTTGTCCTACGAATTACTGTACCGGCGGGCCAGTCTTCGCGCCTCAGTTCAGTCGAAATCCGCCGACCAGTCTGCTGTATTGACACCAATTATGAAGTAAAGTGATAAGAGAAATAGAATGAATAAACAACAACTCAAATCTACCACCGGCTTCGCCCTTCCGACCGTTATGATTGCATCGGTCGTTATGCTAATGGTGCTACTTTCGGGCTTGGTGGCAGCAAGCTCGACCAACGCTGCCATTCGGGCGCAATATGAGCAAAAGCAAATTGGGTTGGCAGCCGATGCTGGCGTAGCTATGGCGAATGCTTGCCTTATGCTTAGCAATAACATACCCACCTGGGACGGTAAGACGCTTCGACCGAATACCGATTGCAACGGCGACCCAATCGTAGGTGCACCAGCGGGTTCAGAGTACGTCTTGAATACCCCTACGCTAAAGACGACCTTTCAAGTCCCCACTATCGTAGTCGTGGCCGGAACGCAACGTGTTGCCGTAACTGGGACTCTTCAGAAGTTTCGGTCGTCGAGTCCGAGCACTGTCGTTGAGACCAGTGCAACACAACGGAATGCTTTGATTGGAGCTCAGACAACATTCAATAATGTAATGCTTGGGTACTGTGCGGCTACTCCAGCGTGTCAAGGCTCTCAACTTGCAGTCGTCCTCGCTACCGGTGAAGTAAAAACACTCGGGAAGAACGACAATGGGCGGTTGGGTATCGGAAGCTTGGGCGATCGTGCAACGCCAGGTACGTTTATACTCCCTTCTAACGAACGTGGCGTTGGAGCGTTTTCTAATTTCTTGTCAGCGGGCCGGCAAATATCCGTCCTGACCGCAAATGGCAAGGTCTTTAGTGCTGGCAATAACGAATACGGACAACTTGGTAATGGTGCGCTAAGTCCCGTCGCAACGCCAGTGCAGTTCGGGACGCTTGGTAACGGAGCGGAAAAAGCACGATACGTGTCAATGGGCCTATACACGACATTCGTCGTGACGGATCAGAACGTCTACTCTGCCGGATTGTGCGATTATGGACTACTCGGTTGGGGCTGTACGTCAGGTACAAGCGCAACCGCGGCACGGATTTCATTGCCCGCGTACAACTCAGCCAATTTGAATACTCAACCCGCCACGACGTCGCAGTGGGCACAGTCGGACAATGTTAGTACCGACAGTGTCAGTGCGTATATTCGTATGAAAGGTGGTGCAGTGTATGGGTGGGGGTCGAATTTCTACGGACAGCTTGGAAATAGTACGTACACCGATGCCAGCACTCCAGTAAAAGTAGGAACGTTCGGCGATGCTGGGCAGCCATTTGCATCAAAAATTTCATTTGACGGCGTCAACCTCTACGTACTTGATAGCACAGGCAGCGCATGGGCGGTCGGTACAGGTGAGAACGGCGAATCAGCCGGTGCCGGGAGTGGGCTTAAGGTCGGCGTTGGACTCTGCCTGGACTCATTAGGTGGAGGCGTTGCCAATGGCACGCGTCAAGGTATTTACACCTGCTTGCAAGCAGACACCCAATCTTACGAGTGGTATCCGGACGGTACAGTGCGCCTTGTCGGCAAATGCCTTGAAAATCAAGGGGGAGTCAATGCCAATCTGAACCCAATCATCGTAAACACCTGCAACGGCTCGCCCAGCCAGCAGTGGGTCATGAACGACGACAAGACGATTAGCAACCCTGCGACGGGCAAATGTCTCGATAATGAGAACGGCTCATCCACGCTCGCAAATTATGTCGTCTTGTACGGTTGCACTGGAATTAATATAAGTCAGCAGTGGACCATGACCGGTTCGTGGAAACCTCGTCGCATTCCCTTCCCTGCCGGAGTAACAAGCTTTTCTAAGATTACGACTGATCAGCGGAGCGTATTGCTACTCGATAATAATGGCGATGCGTGGGGGGCGGGGTTCAATACCGTCGGCGAATTAGGTAACGGGACATTCAGGTCGCATACTCCTGCACTAAAAAAAGTGACGGGTATACCGGTCGGAAGAGACATCAAAGACATTTATACTGTTCGTAGCACTGTAACCAACTCCTATTTCGTCCTTGATGACGGCACTGTCTATGGATCGGGACAGAATAATTATGGACAACTAGGCACGGGTGGAATAACGGGCAATCAGGCGACACCCGTTCAAATGCAGGGATTTCCAACGGGCACATTGGCACGTTCGGTGCAAACGGGCTACGGAACGACTGTCGTAATAAGCTCAACCGGTCGAGTGTTCACGATTGGTAATAATTCGAATGGGCAGCTAGGCGACGGTACTACTACAAGCAGTTCGGTACCAAAGGCCAACCAATATACGAATCAGCGATCGACAATTACCTATTAAGCCAAGTATTTACACACACTACTAATCTCGTTGTGGGATTGAGCTGAGGTGCCAGCTGCCGCAGTACGGACACAGGTATGCAGAAAGCTGCAGGCTCATGTCTAACAAGCCGGCGTGCTCGATTGCCTCAAGCGCTTGTTTTTCGGACTTGAAGCGCCGTTTGCGTTCGCACGGAGCGGAAGATTTGAATCGTTCGTGTTTGGCTGAGGTGTGTCGTCGGGGCATGTGGTAATCACTCGGGTTGTTTGGTACTATATGTAGTGTACATGAGAGAGCCAAGCGACACACCGAGCCGCCCTCCACACGAACCGCCGAAAAACTCGACGGTTTTGTTATTGCTCGGGACCATTGCCGATACGACATGGAGGATGTTCGTACCGATTGTCGGCCTACTTCTGCTAGGAGTATGGGTTGATAGGACGTACGGTACGCTACCGTGGGCAACAGCCGCACTGACGATACTTGGTATTGCCATCGCGGCCGAACTCGTACGTAGACAACTTACTAACGTGAACAAGAAATAATGAACCTGACTACATTTGCCAGCGCCGATCTTCATATCAGTCTCGCCGCCGAGAAGGTATTTTCGATTGGCGGATTTCACGTTACGAATGCGCTACTTCTTGGAGTTATCGGGATTGCCGTCATGCTGGGCGTACTGTTTTACGTTACGGCCAAAGTGCGGCGTAATGAATCAAACCGACTCGTCCAGCTTATTCAATGGACGTTCGAAGGACTCCTTTCACAGTGTGAGGATATTATGGGCTCAAAAGAACTCGGTCGACGCATTGCACCGCTTGCCATTACTATTTTCTTTACGGTACTCTTCACGTATTGGATTAGTGTACTGCCGGGCGTCGGCTCTATTACTATCGGTGGCGTGCCGTTGTTCCGTGGTCTTCCGGCCGATCTTAACTTCACCTTCGCGCTGGCTATTATTACAATCGTGACTGGACAGTTGTACGCTATTCGGCAGCACGGATTCTTTGGTAATGTCGGTAGGTTCGCTGTCAACCCACTAAAAGACCCGATCGGCTCGTTCGTCGGCTTACTTGAATTCATCGGTGAGTTTTCGCGAATGGTAGCGCTTAGTTTTCGTCTGTTCGGTAATGCCTTTGCGGGCGAAGTACTGTTACTTGTCATTGCCGTGCTGACGAGTTACTTCGGTGTTATTTTCTTGCCGCCGTTTATCGCGTTTGAGCTGTTCATCGGCTTTATTCAGGCGTACGTGTTCTTCGTACTTACGTTGATATTTACTTCCCTGGCCCTCGTTTCACACGGCGACCATTCAGACGATCATTCTTCCGATACCCCTAGAGTAGCGGGCGCTGCGCCGATGTGATTTCTTATGCAGTACGCTTTATGGGGAGTATTACTCGCCCATGGCGTTCGGCTGACCTTCGGTCACAGCCTGCATAAGCAACCACACCGGCTCACCGCTGGCGACATGTGAAGATGATATAATTTAAGTAATAAATAAGGAGTTAAATTAATGAACGAACTAGCATTTGGACTTGCCTACGCCCTTCCTGCACTTGGTGCTGCCATGGGTATCGGTTTTATCGGTGCCGCAGCCTTGAACGCTTTAGGCCGCAACCCTGAAAAGCTGTCCGAAATCCGAACCCTGATGATTACCGCCATCGTCTTTGCTGACGCCCTGGCTATCATCGGTATCATTGTCGCTGTTATCGCTACTATCATCGCTTAAGGCCTATCCGTAAGTTTTGATGGAACGAATATTGACACAATTTGCCTCAGCGGCCGAGAGCACCGAACCAAACGGTGACTTGCTCGCGAGCCTTGGGATTGACTGGACGTTGCTGATTGTTCAGCTCGTCGCGTTCTTAATTCTGGTCTGGCTGCTCGGCAAGTTCGTCTACCCTACTCTGGTCAAGACGCTCGACGCTCGTGAGGCAAAGATTGAAGAAGCCGGCAAAGCTGCCGAGGCGGCTGAAAAGAAAGCCGAAGCGGCCGAGTCAAGGATTGAAGAAGTACTGAAGAAAGCCCGCCTAGAAGCCGCTGATATTGTGACGACTGCGAAAAACGAAGCAACTTTGATGGTAGAAAAGGCTGAATCAAATGCGAAAAGTCGCTCGGAGCGCATTATCGCCGAGGCGCACGAAGACATCCAGAAAGACGTTCTGGCCGCGCGTAAAACACTTGAAAAAGACGTTATTAGCTTGGTCAAGCAGGCAGCGAGCTTAGCGGTTTCGGGTGTGGCTGATAGCAAACTCGATGACGCATTGATTAAGAAATCGGTCGAAAAGGCAAAGAACTAGCATGGCTAAGCTTTCACGACGCAAATTGTCCGCACATGCCGCCGCCCGCCTTGCTTCTGGCGAGTCGAACAAGACGGTACTTCGCGATCTCGCGGCATATTTGATCGACACTGGCCGAAAATCCGAAGCAAGCCTAATTGTCCGCGACGTTGAAGCAATGCTGATGGATGAAGGCACGGCAGTCGGAACGGTCACTTCGGCGCGCACACTGAGCAAATCAGCCTTAGAATCGATTGACGCATTCGTGAAGCAAAGTAACTCTGTTATCAAGCAGGTCGTGCTGCGTGAGCAGATTGACGAAAGTTTGATAGGTGGAGTGAAGTTAGAACTTCCCGGCATGCAATTGGATGCAAGCGTGAAAGCAAAGTTAGACAAGATTACGGCGTAGGAGATTATATCGTGAGTGAATTACAAGTAGCAGAATTATCAAAAGATCTCCAATCGGCCATTGCTGGATTGGAAAAATCAGAAGGACTGACATCAGCTGGCGTGGTCATTCGCGTCGGTGACGGTGTCGCATGGATTCATGGGCTCAAAGAAGCCGGATACAGCGAAGTGCTACAAATCGATACCAAAAGTGGTGTCGTTGAAGCGTTTGCTTTGAATCTTATGGAAGACGAAATCGGTGCAGTGATCCTTGGCGATGACAGCCAAATATCAGCTGGTGACACCGTGCGCCTAAAAGGCGAACTCTTAACAGTTCCAATCGGCGAAGAATTACTTGGCCGCGTGGTCAACCCACTTGGTGAACCACTCGACGGTGGCCCGGCTATCAAAACGAAGCAACGCGGACTCGTTGAGCGCGAAGCAGTTGGAGTTATCGGTCGTAAGCACGTGCATGAACCTATGATGACCGGAATCATGGCAATCGACGCTATGTTCCCTATCGGACGTGGTCAACGAGAATTGATTATCGGCGACCGCCAAACTGGTAAGACGGCCATTGCCATCGACACGATGATCAACCAGGCTCGCCAGAAGACCGGCGTAGTAAACGTGTATGTCGCTATCGGTCAAAAACTTTCTAAGGTCGCACGGCTTGTCGAGCGACTTAAGCAAGAAGGCGTCATGGAACAGACTATCGTGGTTGCCACCGGTCCTGCCGACTCGGCCTCTATGCTATACCTTGCGCCATATGCGGGAACTGCCATGGGCGAATACTTCCGTGATAAGGGCGAACACGGGCTTATGATTTACGACGACCTGACAAAACACGCTGTCGCTTACCGTCAAATGTCACTGCTGCTGCGTCGTCCACCAGGCCGCGAAGCCTTCCCTGGTGACGTATTCTACCTGCACTCCCGCCTTCTTGAACGAAGCGCCAAGGTATCTGATGCATTGGGTGCAGGTTCATTGACCGCTCTGCCTATCATCGAAACGCAGGCCGGTGACATCTCTGCCTACATTCCTACGAACGTCATTTCAATCACCGACGGTCAGATTTTTATGGAAACCGACCTGTTTAACCAAGGTATCCGACCAGCGATCAGCGCAGGACTTTCTGTCAGCCGTGTTGGTGGTGATGCGCAGACCAAATCCGTCAAAAGTGTCGGTGGTGGTTTGAAGCTTGGACTTTCACAGTTCCGTGAACTCGCCAGCTTCGCACAGTTTGGCAGTGACCTCGACGAAGCGACGCGTAGCCAGATTGAGCGCGGTCAACGTTTGACGGAACTCCTTAAGCAGTCTCAATACCAGCCAATGGGAATTTGGGAACAAGTCGCCAGTATTCACGCCGTGAACCATGGCTTCTTCGACAAAGTTCCTGTCGCTAAGATTAAAGACGCCCAAGGTGCTCTATTGACTAAGCTTTGGACTGACAACAAGGTTGAAATGCGCGAGCTTAACAAGGGTAGCGAAAAAATCGAGAAAGATAGCCCAAGTGCTAAATTGATTGAAAAGGCTGCTAAATCTGCAGCGAAAGGTTTTGAGGATTAGAAATGAAGTCTCACGTTAACGAGTTTCCTCCTGGATTAGGCGTAAAAGCTTACGGTGAGATTGATCGTAGTGAGTGGGACCGTCAGCTATTAGTCACTTATGAGATGTTGCAAGACTTTAATCTTCTTGACGAAGCCCAGCAGCAAGAAGTGTTTGGAAGATTGTTATCTGCATTCGGCACGGTTAAGGATACTCATTTCGCTGAAGTCGTTGAAAGTATGCAGACTGAAGATCGTGAGACACTTCATAGAATAATTCTAGATATGCTTCACGGAGCAAAAAATGCCTAGTCAACGACAACTCAAAGGTCGGATCCGTTCGGTTAAGAACACCAAGCAGATTACGAAGGCTATGCAAATGGTCGCGGCATCAAAGATGCGCCGCGCGCAAGACGCCACTAAGGCAACTGCTCCATACACCCTAGCCGCTCGTGAAATCTTGGCTCATCTCGCCGATCAGGGTGAGACTAAAGATCACCCACTGTTTCAAGAGCGACAAATTAAGAACCGCCTTCTAATCGTGGTTGCAAGCGATAAGGGCCTGGCAGGCGCCTATAACAGCAATGTTTCTAAGCAATACATCCGTGAGCTTGTGGCAGATGATAAGGCTGGAATTAAGACCCGCACTATCGCCATCGGCCGCAAAGTTACGTTATTCGCGACTCGCTTGAAAGATGCCGAAATCGTGGGTGCTTACGATGATTTACCCGATAAACTTGAAGGCCATGAATTACGTGCGGCATTAGATAGCGCATACAAGCAATTTGTTGATGGCACTGTCGATGCAGTTGACTTGATATATACGCAGTTCATCTCCTCAGTCACGCAGGTTGCGAAGACAGAGCGATTGCTACCTGCCGGTAGTGTCGACGCTCCCGAGGGCGACGAATTGCGCGAGGCCCTGTTTGAACCGGACGCCGAAACGGTGCTTAAGAGTGTCGTATACCGTTTAATCAACGCACAGCTGTTCCAGGCATTCCTAGACGCCCGTGCTAGCGAACACAGCATGCGCATGATGGCCATGAAGAACGCGACCGATAACGCCAGCGACTTAGTCGATGACCTGACCCTGGCAATGAACAAAGCGCGCCAGGCAGCGATTACGCAAGAACTTGCCGAAATCAGTGGTGGTGCGGAGGCAATGAAATGACCCGCGAGCAGACTTTTCTGGGGTATCATCTGGAAGCGGCGCGGCGCACGGAGCCTACGCTCGAATGTCCGATTCGACTTGCCCGCAGCGTACTGGAGCGAATCGGAGTCACTTTACCCGAAAACGAATTCAAAGTATTCGCTACAGATCTTAGTGTGTATCCCCGAAATGCTACTGAAACGAGTAGCGGTGCGGAGGCAATGAAATGAGTCAGGTATATATGGAACGCGAGTTTCCGCTTGCAGCGCACAGGCAAGCTGCAAGGATCAAACAGTTCGTCATGGATAGCCTGTTCGGTGAAAATGCAGATCCAGCGGTTAGCCGTTGGTCGGATGACGCAGTTATCTACACAAGGTCAAGCTGGACTTCAATCTCTGAAAGATTGACCGACAACAGGATCGACCTGACTTCAGAAGAAGAGATTGCATTAATTGATTTTTCATCCGAATACGCTTCGCTCGTAGATGATGAAGATGACACGGCCGAAATAATTCAATTGCGAAAACAAGGAGAAAATGATGAGTAAAGATACAGGAACGATTACCCAGGTAGTTGGTGTTGTTGTCGACGTCGAGTTCGTCGGTAAACTACCGGCTATTTACGACGCGCTGAAAGTACAGCACGATAAGAAAACGATAACGCTAGAAGTCGCCCAGCACCTAGACGAGCGGAGTGTCCGCACCATCAGCCTGCAAAGCACCGATGGTCTTAAGCGCGGTCAAGCAGTCGAAGCGACGGGCGCGCCAATTAGCGTACCGGTCGGTGAAACGACTCAGGGCCGCATGTTCAACGTGGTCGGCGAACCGATTGATGGCAAGCCTGCCCCTAAGGGAAAAACCGCACCGATTCACCGTGCACCGCCAACATTGGCTGAGCAGTCGAACAAAGCCGAAGTGCTCGAAACCGGAATTAAGGTCATCGACCTCATCGCGCCACTTACCAAAGGTGGTAAAGCCGGTCTGTTCGCCGGTGCCGGTGTTGGTAAGACCGTCCTTATTCAAGAGCTGATTAACAACATCGCCGCCTACCACGCAGGTAACTCAGTATTCGCTGGTGTCGGTGAACGTACCCGCGAAGGTATGGACCTGTACGAAGAGCTTGCCGAAAGCAAGGTGCTCGACAAGACCAGTCTTGTGTTCGGGCAGATGAACGAACCCCCAGGAGCGCGTCTGCGCGTCGCACTTTCAGGCCTTGCAATGGCCGAAGACTTTCGTGACGAGGGTAAAGACGTTCTTCTATTTATCGACAATATCTTCCGTTATACCCAGGCCGGTGCAGAAGTATCTGCTCTACTTGGTCGCTTGCCGTCCGCAGCTGGCTACCAGCCGAACCTGCAGCAAGAAATGGGTCTGCTGCAAGAACGAATTACCAGTACTAAAAAAGGTTCGATTACGTCCGTGCAGGCTGTGTACGTTCCAGCCGACGACATGACTGACCCGGCTCCGGCGACGACCTTCGCCCACCTGGATGCGACGATTAGCATGAATCGTGCCTTGACCGAAATTGGTATCTACCCTGCCGTCGACGTACTCGACAGCTCAAGTACTAGCCTTGACCCTGAAATCGTCGGCGAACGACACTACAAGGTCGCCCGTGAAGTACAACGCGTGCTACAGGAATACAAAGACCTGCAAGACATCATTGCGATTCTTGGTATGGAAGAACTGTCAGACGCACAAAAGCAAACTGTTAACCGAGCCCGACGAGTGCAGCGATATTTTGCGCAACCATTCCACGTCGCCGAGCAGTTTACCGGCAATAAGGGCGTGTACTGTAAGCTCGAAGATACGATTAAGGATACAGAAGACATCCTAGCTGGCAAGTACGACAGCAAGCCTGAAAGCTGGTTCTATATGGCCCCCGGCCCGCTTAGTGAGAAGAAGGACTAGTGAAACTCGAACTCGTCACACTCACCGGTGTAAAAGTAGACAAAGAAGTCTACGAAGTTATGCTGCCGACTGCAGCCGGTCCGATTTCGGTATTCGCCGGGCACGAACCGCTCGTGAGTGTAGCAGTGCCTGGTGCGATAGCCGTACGACATGCTAAGGGCGATGCTGACACTAAGTTGGAATACTTTGCGGTCTCTGGTGGCGTGATTGAAATTACCGGCGCCCGGGTACGCGTGCTAGTAGACGAAGCTGACCACGGCGAGGACATAGTAGAAGCAGAAAGCAAGGCAGCGCTTGCCAAAGCTCTCGATCTACAAAAGAACGCCAAAGACTCCGTTGAGCTTGAAAAAGCGACACAAATGGTCGACCGTCACCAGGTCCGCCTGAACGTTGCCGGTCTGCGTCGCAAACAGCGTCGTTAATTCTACACTGTAGTAATGAAAATCCAGGGAGTACAATTGACCCTGGATTTTTATTACTTTTAAAAACAAAACTAAGGAAGAAAAATGGAACGACCCAGAGGAGGCTATGCTGAAATGAGTCAAGATTTATTGTACGATACCCTTCCAGAAGCTGAAGGCTCAATCGAAGCGAAAGAACACCAGCAGGACCGACTGGACGAAGTAACGGAACGTCTACTGGACGGAGAGTTCCACGTGACAACCGAGTACCGTATCGTGGCCGGCTGTATTGACGGACGCTGCGGCTGCAGCCTTAAGCCGACGTCTGCTGGTGGTACCGAGTCGCTAATGGTAGCCGATGACCTGACGAACAAGCAGTTCCAGGGAAACGATCGAACGACCCGTTCAGCCTATCGCAACATAGTGAACTTTTTACAGAAGATTAGTAAACCTGTTGGTGGGCACGACGATCAAAATGCCAGCGACATAGCGACTGGTTGCGGCGCCAACGACAAACTTCCGCAAATTTATGACATGATTGCACGTAAGGGTGACTACATTCGCGCGCTCGCGGTAGAATACGGCATTAACGTCGATGACGTGACTCACGAGCAAATCGTTAGTAACTCAAAAGACCGTGCCGAGTTCTCGACCGGTCCGGAACTGAAAGCAGAGCTTGATGTGGCGACGAACGGTGAGTATGACCATCTTGAGGGTAGCCATAATGAAGTTGTTATTGTGCTCAATACTCAATTTGGCACGACGCTCGACCGAGACGCGCTAAAGGCGGAATTTGGTGATGATTACCAGGCGTTCAACGTCGATGTATGGGCATTTGACGAAAGTGCAAATAGTATTTCAACTATCGATGATAGTGAAGAATCACGACGAAAAATCGTGGCTCTTGCCTACTACAACTTCGCAACGGCATTGACGCTGTGTGGTCCGAATATCCGTATTATTGTACGCTAGAGAGTATTTCACGGACTTCATCGGTGGTCCGGCTGTGCATAAGACGGTCTCGTAATTCCGCCGCACCTTCAAAATCACGAACGTAAATTTTGAAGAATCGCTTCAGTGGGTCGAACTTGCGCGGATATTGGTTGGTGTCCCATTCGTCATGCAAATCTAACTGGTAATGCAGTAAATCAAGTAGCTCGGTCCGGGTGTGCTGTGTTGGTTCATGCTCGAAAGCGAACGGATTTAAGAACACTCCGCGCCCTATCATTGCACCGTCGACACCAGTTTTTTCAATTAATTCTGCGGCATGCGCACGGTCGTTAATATCGCCATTAATAGTTAGTTGTGTATTCGGCGCTATATCATCGCGAAGCGCTTTAATTTCGGCAATCAGTTCAAAATGGGCCGGTACTTTGCTCATTTCCTTTTTGGTACGCAGGTGGATGGTTAGGTTCTCGATATCTTGTTTAAAAATATGTGTTAGCCATTCTTGCCATTCATCGACGCGGCTATAGCCAAGACGTGTTTTTACACTAACGGGAAGGTTGCTACTTTTTGCGGCCGCAATCATTTCTGCAGCCAGTTCTGGGGTTCGAATCAGGCCTGCGCCTCCCCCACTTCTGACGGCATGGTCTGCGGGGCAACCCATGTTGATGTCGATTCCGTCAAAGCCTAATGTAGCGCAATGTGTCGCAAGTAACGCCATAGCTTCAGGCTTTGTGCCCCATAGCTGGGCGACAATTGGGCTTTCGCCGTCGGTTTTGACCAATCGGCCACCAATCGCTTTGTCGCCGGCTGCTGCCCAACCAGTCGCGTTCGTAAACTCTGAAAAGTAAATATCGGGTGGCGCAGCTTTGGCAACGACTTGCCGAAACACTACGTCGGTCACGGCTTCCATAGGCGCGAGTATCAAAAAAGGTTTTGGAAGGTCGTGCCAAAAACTCATTACTCTGCCGCGGGTACTACCATGGCGCCGTCCCTGTCCTCGCCGTAGTGTTTACTGAGCGAAACGAATGCGATTTCGCCAAGTGAATGAGCAGTAGAGGGACGTGAAAGGTCGACGCCACGAAGATGCTCGTCGTGCGTATGGTCGGCTACCAAGTTTTGTTCATCAGTTAATGAAAGTGCTTCGCCCATCGGGTGCTCCTGTTGTTTTTAGCTTGCTCTAAGAAACTTCATAATAGCATATTTAAGGGTAAAAATAAAACGCCTCACAGATGTCACGAACGAAATATTCTTGAAATCTGTGAGACGGACAGGAGTAGTGATTTATTCCCCGAAGGTCAACGCTGCTGGCGTCGACGTCCATCTCAAGTGCTACTTGATCTTCGTCGCGATGCTCGCGAGGAAGTTGTTGATGCACTTCAGATTGGTCTTGCCTCGCAGCTTCTTGAGGGTGCCGTTGTCGGGCGAGATGGTGGTCAAGCCCTGCAGGTACCTGATGTCAGCACCGTAGCTGCTGTCGCATGCGGATGTGCACACATGAATCACCTCCTCTGAGGTTGTCGAATCGAATGTGACGAATAGACCTGGGTGAACGCGAGTCCATCAGACGGGGGATGCTGACTTTCCCGCGCCCACTCAGGCGTTTTGCGAACGAAAAGTTTTGCGGCCTTTCGTTCAAACTATAGTGATTCAATGATGCATGAAACGTCGAGAACGTCCCCTCGTCGACGATTGCCGACGAGGGGACGTCTGAAGGTAGACTACCGCTGCCGGCTTCCCCACCAGGCATTGGATATCACCTTCATCGCCGTCGCTCGTGCCACTTCACCGCTCTCGGGTGCGGTATTTCGAAGCGACAATTCAGAGCGACACGTTTTGTTACACTACTCCTGTCTGTAAAGGTGCTACAGAAGGGAGTGCGGATATAAAAGCACGAAATTATTCCTGCCTACATATCCGCCCTCGACCCCCTGAGCAATCACTATTGTACCGTATTATGAGAAGTACGTCAATACTTGCCACTGCGTACGTCATCTTCAAACGCCTTCACGCCAGCGTATGTTTGTGGGTATGCGGACGTGTCAGGGAGTGTCATGGTAGTAATAAGACGGTGTACATGTTCGAGCAACTCGCTGAATTCGTTGAGCTCTTCGCTGTCGAAGGTCAAATCAAGGTTGACGACCTGACCGCTCCGGGTCGGCTCGACGAACTGCAATACTCCTTTGCTGACAGTGTAATTGCGATAGTCGCGGGCATGCTCGACAAGTAACTTATAGAACATTAACTGTTGGCGATATTTGTGTAATTTTAATTTTTCGCCATCAGACTTACCCTGCCAGGTATTCGAAGGTCCACCAGTCTTGTAGTCGGTTACCACGATTTCTTTAGACTCTTCATCAATGTCAACCAAGTCAAGCGCACCAGTAAGAACCGCGTCGCCGACCAGACTTTGTTGATTCGCAAAGCCTACTTCTACTTTTTGGCCTTCTCTAAACGTGTCATATTGCTGAGTCAAAAAAGCCGTCAGGCTGGCCGTGCCTCGCTGCAAATATGCTTGAAGCTCGTTCGTAGGAAGATGATAACCGCTAAGAAGCAGCTCAAAGTCTTGCAGTACGTCTTCAACAGGCTTCTTTTTACCGGTTGCTGTTAAGTGGCTATGAGCGTTTTGCAAGGCGGCATGGATAGCCGATCCGTATTGAGCGCTGGGGTGCTTTGCTGTCGGAAAATGAAGCAAGTTATTTAGTAAGAAATAGTCAGGACCGCCGCGCGTAACGTCCAGGAACGATGTCAGGTGTGTCACGCTGAGCTTATAGTTTTCGAGTGACGGTGCTAAAACTTGGCGTATCGAATCGCCGCCAAGGCTGATATAGGGGCGATACCATTCACCGCGCAGTTCGGTCGCAAGCTCCTGATTGTCCGATGTCGCTGGAATATCTTCAACCTCCCAGTCTTCACCGACTAGAAAGCTGGCCGGAAGCAGTTGCTTGCCGTTTTCATTGGTAGCCGCGAAGCTGATATGAAGATTAGTCCGTGCGCGTGTCATCGCGACGAAAAAGAGTCGAAGTCGTTCGTCGACTGAGTCACCGCTTGGCTGAATCGGGAGGTTTTCGGGGTAGCCAATAAGACGCGAGCGGCTGCGGACTTGTTCGCCCCAGGCTGAATCAACGGCCCCTATGACGTATACGTGGTCAAACTCTAGACCTTTCGATTTATGGGCAGTCATAAGATTAACAGCTTCCGTACCGGCTTCTGATCGGATACGGACGCTGGTGATTGAGCTGCCAAGTCGCTGGTGTAGGTCGACGAAGTCAATGAAGTCCTGAAGCTTTAGCAGTTCGTCGGGCCGGTATTCGCGAAGCTTTGAGCGGATGGTGCGCAGCGCCTCGAGGTACGCAACATAGTTGTCCGGGTGACTTTTTCTTGTATCGTCAGAAAAGAAGTATGGATACAGCGGTGAATAGAATCCGTCTTCGGTTTTCTCTTCGGATGGATTGCCTGTCAGCATATCTATCGTGTATTCAGCCGGTTCGTTAAGGGCGCTTTGTGACACGGCAAATAGCCACTGGTGCAGGGGCTTAAAAGTCGGAACGGTCGCCATCTCTTCTAGCCAGCCGCCCCGATGTTTGTAGGCATTCAGGCTGAGTTGCCATAACGACTCGGCATCGTATCCCCAGGCCGGATGCGCCAACAGCCGGGGCATTAACGCGTCGGCGTCGCTAATGTCGCCAGCCGATAGATAACAAACGATGCGCACCAGTAGCAACAGCTGAACGACGACCTCCGATTCGAGCACATTGTCGCGACGTTCATAACTGACTGCAATACTCTCATCGGCAAAATATGGAAGCAGGCTTATAAGTTCGTGGTGACGACGAGCAAGTACGGTAATCGAGGCGGGATTGACACCGGAGTCAATCTTGGTTTTGATGTCGAGTACGACACCGCGCCGTTCGTCCTCGACGCGCGCGTATTGGCGGAGCGAGACCTGCGAGCTCGCATTTGTCTTGTGAGCCGTTAAAGTCTTATCAATTTCTTCAAGATGTCGTTCAAGCCTGTCTTGGCCTTGGGTAATGACGCTTCGAGCCGCTTTTAGCACACGGTCAGTTGAGCGGTAGTTGTCAGTGAGTGTGATGATCTTGACGCCTTCGAATCGATCCTTGAAGCCCAAGATATTCCCAATCTCGGCCCCCTGGAAGCTATAAATGGCTTGGTCATCGTCACCAACGACCATAATGTTGGGCGCGTCGCCGCTTGGCGTGGCCGTCAGGTTGTAGAGTATGCGAGCCTGAGCCAAGTTGGTGTCTTGAAACTCGTCGACCATGACATACAGGTATTTTTCTTGCAGGTTGTAGTTAAGGTCAGAAAACACTTCCATGGCGTGGACAACGCGTAGCACCATATCGTCAAAGTCGTAGAGCTCGGCTTCCTGCATCTTCATAAGGTACTGGTAGTACAGGTAGCTGACGGCCCGTAACTTGGCCGCTCGCCGACGGTCCTTGAACACTAGTTTGTTCTGATCATTTTTTTCGAGGTGACGATTTTTCCAGGCGGTAATTGGCTTGGTCGAGTTCGCTTCGTCGGCCGCATCGACGGCGTGAGCTAGGCTGAGCGCCAAGACATTCGATAACGGCGCCACTCCTGGCGCTGCCTCTACGTTTTCAAGCGTGGCAAGCTTGGCCGCGATAGGTGTTAGCGCAGGAGCAGTTTTGGCTGATACTCGCGCCGAGAACGCGTCCGCGAGGTCTTGTTCGACCGCGTCTAGTACGGTTTCGTTGGCATCGAGTAGCTTTAATAGTTCTTCGTTGGTAAGCCCGCTCTTCTTTAGCTCTGAAATCGTGGTCAGCGTGTCGGATAGGTGTGTGTACTCATCGTTCATCTTGCCGCTCAGTGGACTGGAGAAATCCAGAGTATCAAAAATAGATCGTAGTAGTTCGTAGGCACTTAAGTTGGATGCCGGTCGGAACCCGGCGCCATGATAGAAGTATTCGCCGTATTGGTTAATGATTTCGGAGCCAAAACTGTGAAACGTATGAATAGCAACTTTGTAGGCGTCTTTACCAATAATCTCGGTTAAGCGTTTACGCATGGCAGCCGCCCCGCTTTCGGTGAACGTCAGGCACAGAATGTTTTCGGGGAGCGTGTCGGTCCGTCGTAAAATGTTGGCCGCGCGCATACTGAGTAGCTCGGTCTTGCCCGTGCCTGGTCCGGCCACAACCATTAGCGGTCCATCGATCGCATCGACGGCTTCGCGTTGATGGTCGTTTAGCTTGCTGTAGCGTGTGTCAAAATCCATTGCATTCATTGTAGCAGTCATAAGAGATTGAAATGCGATTACCGGTGATACAATAACACTATGAATGAAAGCGTTTATGACGACATGGCGATTGAGGAGATTACCAAATCTCGCTTCGGCATGGCGATCGACATAGAACACGTTATCGTGAGGGCGGTGCCGGTCAGTCGTGTCGCAACCGCGACGCTTTTTCTAACCGATAAGAAGCAGCTGTTGCTGTACGTCAGCGGTACTTCAAAGCTGCTCTTTACTGACATCAAAAAAATCGTTAGCCGCATGGGCCTGACGGCCGAGGCGTATATGCCGCCGAAAGGTCAGCCGAATTATTTCGACGAAATTGGTCGTGAAAAATTTAAAAAGGTATTTCCTGGGCGTATCAACCCCAGCAAGCAAGATCTTCAGTATTATCGGACACTCGCGCCGTATAACCCGGCCCTAGTGCAGATTTCTGAAGTGAAGACGGGCGAAATAAAACAGTTTGATACTGACGCCAAGGGTCAATGGCGCGTTGTTGCCAAGTTTGCCTACCGTCGAATTAAAGCGTCGTGAATGAACACGGTGAGGCCGGAGCTGTCGCGCCGCCCTGTGCGCCGCGGCTAATAAGCCACTTGGCTTGCTCGTTCGAGTAATACACGACCAAAAAAGACGCGCCATTCGTTTCGGTACTGGGGAATGTATAGTTACACGACGTGTTTATCGTATAGGTTCGAATAGAGGCACTTTCTGTTGCCGATTTGGTAAGGTAGTAGACCCTTTCTTTGTCCGGGCTTGGCGTCGGTACGCTGCAGACTGGTCCTTCGCATGGAACGAGTTTGGCGTTGGTATTGGTGAACGAGCTCATAGGAATTTCAAGGCGGGTACTGGCTGTTTGGTAGCTGGCTGGCGGTGAGTTAGTCGGCGCACTTCCAAATACGAGTGTTCCCGACGGGTATTCGTTGTTTTCTGAATGGTAGCGTTCGGCAGCTGACGCTACGATGTTCGCCATGCTTCTCATCTGTGAATCGGATGCCCTGTTTTGGTATGTTCGCACGCCCGCCACGCTAAGGCCAATCAGGATTGCGAGGATCGTAATCACGACGAGCAGTTCGACAAGTGTAAACCCACGTTTCATAGTGTCTTCACTGTACCGTTCGGCTCTTGGGCCGTCAATAGCGCTTACGGTTTAAGGTCAAGAATAACGAGGTGTTCGATGTGTGGGGTGGCTGGGAAAAAGTTATAGCCAGTATGGGCGCGTATGCCATAACTTTCAGCTAGCAGCGCTACGTCACGTGCTTGGGTAACCGGGTTGCAACTAAGGTAGACGATTCGCGGTGGCTTGACTTCAAGAAGTCGCTGAGTAACATCGGCATGCAATCCGGCGCGAGGAGGGTCAAGAATGATGCAAGCATCTTTGATAATGTGGTCGAGGGCTGTTTCGCTGGCGGCGTGCACAGCTTTGGCGTCACTGCTCAGTCGTTCGATATTCTTGCGCATTTCACTGACGGCAGCCAGGTCCATTTCAACCAGTGTCACTTTTTTGCCGCCTATCGTCAGTCCAATCGTTCCGACGCCACTGTACATATCGATGACGGTGTCTTCATTCAGCCATTGCTTCATGTCGGTCAGAGCGGTTTCGTACATAGGCAGATTCACCTGGAAAAAGCCTTCGGTAGCGTAGCTAAAATCGGTTCCAAGAATCGAATCGGTCAATATTGTTTCGCCGTACTTTTCAACCCGTTCGGTAATGCGGCTGGCAGGGCTTTTAGGGTCTGAGTAAATAACCTCACCCCCAATCGCCGAAAGCGACTGCGCCTCGTCCTGTGTAAGGTAGCTGTGCTTACGGCTTTTGACGTAGAGTTGCCACGTGCAGTTTCCGTTGCGGTCACAGCGAATCATTAGGGTCTTTAGGTCGCGTCCTTCAATAGGCTTGGTTTGCAAAATCGCAAGGATTTTGTTGGCAAGCTCATTGATTGCGGGGTGCGCGAGTGATGTTCCGTTCACCGGAACTTTGCCTTTGCTAGCACGTACGAAAAATGCCAGATCAAGAACGTTAGTGTCGGTATTCCAGTAAAAGCTAAACTCTACCTTATTGCGATAGCCAAATCGAACACCGTCGGTTTTTACTTCTATCGGGTTCGGCAGAACGATGTCGTGAAGTTCGAAGGCTTCTTCAATCAACGCAGCCTTATAGTGCTGTTCGGACTCGGGTTTCATGATTTGCCATGGGCTGGTTGACAGGTAGCTGGTTGGGTCAAGCGGCTCAATCCGTTCTGGGCTGGCTGTTATGACTTCGACTACCCTGCCCTCGGCAAGTCTCGAACGTTTTTTCGTTACTTGGGCGACAACGGTTTCGCCCGGCAAGCCACCCCACACAAAAAACTTCCGACCGTCAGGAAGCAGGCCAAGTGCTTGGCCGCCCCCGACAATTCTATCGAGCGTCGTTTCGACGGTAGGAAGTTTTGCCACTGGTGTTACGTTACCGTTTGTCGACGAACGTAAATGCTGCACCGTGCGCGCCACCACGACCGGTTCGGCCGATACGGTGGACGTAGTCTTCGTAGGTCGCAGGAGTGTCAAAGTTAATGACGTGGCTGACATTTGGAATGTCGAGGCCTCGTGCGGCAACGTCGGTTGCAATCAGTACCTTCACCTTGTTCGTCTTGAAGGCCGTAAGCGCGCGTTGGCGTTGGCTTTGTGATTTATTACCGTGAATTGCTTCAGCTGGAACGCCATCTTTTGACAAGTGGTCGGCAAGTCGTTGGACACCGAACTTCGTTTCGCCGAATACTAGGACTTTTTCAAATCCGTCCTTGGTCAGCATTTCACGCAAGATTTCTTGCTTGTGAATCTTGTCAGTCGCTTCGATGATGTCCTGGATAACGTGGTCAGACGTATCGCCGGTTTTAACTGCAACGGTTTCAGGATTTTTCATGAAGTCATGAATTAGAGCCTGGATGGTCGGAGTAATAGTAGCCGAGAAGCAGAGCGTCTGTCGGTCTTTTGGCAGTAGTGCAGCAACTTCGCGGATGTCGGTAATGAATCCCATGTCGAGCATACGGTCGGCTTCGTCGAGGACGAAGTGACGAACGTTGTCGAGTCGAAGAGCGCGTCGTTTTAGAAGGTCCTTTAATCGACCCGGCGTACCAATAATAATGTGTGGTCCACGCTTAAGGTCACGAATCTGGCGTTCGATGTTAGTGCCACCGACTACGACAGTCGAGAATATCTGCATATGCTCGCTGAAGCGTCGAGCTTCTTCGTTGATCTGCTGCGCGAGTTCACGTGTCGGTGCCATGATAAGCACGCTGCCACGCTCTGGGCTTTCGGTCAGGTGCGTCAAGATAGGAAGCAAGAACGCTGCCGTTTTACCGGTACCGGTGTTGGCAAGTCCAATCACGTCACGACCTTCGAGTGCTAGCGGAATCGCTTGGTCTTGAATAGCGCTTGGCGCTTCAAAGCCAATTTTTTCGAGGTTGCGTTTGACGATGTCTGCCAACTTGAAGTCGTTAAACTTGTGAGTCGGTACATATACGTCAGCTTTTGCGATGCTTGGCGTTAGGTTAATAAACTTTGACGGGTGGATGTATGCCTTGCGGTTACCGCCCTTTGAGCGTTGAGGCCGGCCTGATTGACCGCGGCCGAAGCTGCTGCGGCTACCACCACCACTAGTGTTGTTTGAGTTGCGCGCACGAAAAGTGCGAGTATTTGATTGAGACATGAATTCCTTTCGTTCACGTATTAAATCGATGAACGGTCGGAACTTTAGTTAAGAGTTGGATCTCACAGAAATTACGGTATTCATCCAGGCGTATTGACGCCTTATGCCTTTATCGTAGCATAAGTACCTTATTTTGTCTAGTAGGAGTATACTACCTTGCATGAATAAGACTGCGCTTCGACGGTTTTATACGGCGATTCGAAAAGCCATTCCTCAAAATGAGCAAAAGTCTAAAAGTGTGCGGATTGGTATGTCGGTTCACGACGTCGTACAGTGGTCGCAGGTACGACGAGTTCATGCGTACCGCACTATCCGCGGATTGAACGAAGTCGATACGTCGTGGCTCATTGATTCGTTTACTAAGCTCCAATTAAAAATTGAACTGACAATCGGAGACATGACCGAAAATGCTCCGATTCCTCAGGATCAATACGATCTTATTATTATTCCGCTCTTGGCATTTGACGAATCATGTCACAGATTGGGTAACGGTGGAGGCTGGTATGACCGATTTTTGTCGACGCAAACCAATGCTACTAAAATCGGACTCGCGTTCGATACTCAGCTCGCGGCCGCGTTTCCTATTGAGCCGCACGACGTACAGCTCGACATGGTTGTGACCGAGTCTATGGTATTCACGAAATAGGCCTGTTGTCAGTCGTATTATCGATACTCGGGATTATCAAACCCCCACCGTTCGCCGTTATCCCACTTCTTGGGAACATTACCTTTAGTAGGAAGACCGCCGGCGTCTTTAAGTAGTTTCGCCATGTGCATCAGGTTGTAGGTCATAAAGGTGACGTTCTTGTTGGTAAAGTCACTCTCGGGTCCGCCGGAGCCCTTGTCGAGGTAGCTTGGCCCTGGACCGATCGGGCCAATCCAGCCGGCATCTGCGTCTGGCGGAATGGTAAACCCGACGTGCTGTAGGCTATACAGAATATTCATGGCGCAATGCTTCACGCCGTCTTCGTTGCCGGTCAAAATCGCGCCACCGACCTTGCCGTAGTACATGTACTGCCCTTTTTCGTTCAGCTCGGCCGAGTTTGCGTACAGTCGTTCGATGAGCAGTTTGGTCTGACTGCTGTTGTCACCGAGCCAAATCGGCCCTGCCACGACCACGATATCGGCAGCATTAACCCTCTTGAAGATCTCGGGCCAGGCATCCTCGTCCCACCCGTGTTCAGTCATGTCGGGCTGCACCCCGCTGGCGATGGGGTGGTCGATGGTGCGGATGACTTCCACCCTTACTCCATTTTTCTGCATTAGTTCGGCACTGGCTTGCAATAGACCGTCGGTATTACTAGTTTCGGGTGACCGTTTTAGGGTGCCGTTAAAGAATATCGCGCTAAGTCCATCAAAATCTGCCACTGGAGCCTCCTTGGTTAATTAGGTACATTGTAGCTGCCTACCAAAAAGCGCCCTGTGAAATACTTCACTGAGCGCTCATTTGGACTTGGTTTATTACGCGCTCATCGAGAGTAGCGTCCATAATCCACCGTGGTTGTCACTTCGCAGTCGAAACTGCGAGCTGCCGTCCGACAATGTCAGAATCTGACTTGCCAAACTGCCGCGTTTCACCTGACAGCTGAGGCCGGAATCTACGAAATCGTAGGTCCGACCTTCAAACTCCATCTGGCGCGGATACGCGTTCAGGTTCTTTTTGAACCCAAGCGCCGTGACGTGTACCGGTTTGTTGATTGTAATGTTCTTCATATTCACTCCCAGTCCTGCTGGTGCAGGAGCTAATGTTGGTAATTAGCGAACGGATTTTGGAGTTTGGAGCAAAACCAGAAAGGATGAATCGACCGCTCAGGTTCATCTGTTTACTGCTTCTACTTGAATATAGGTGTGACTTGCGTGACACCAAATTGTTAAAGCCTGTAGGTGGAAAGTCGCTTAAGGGCGCCAGTACGTACATAGCTGTACCTAGTATACGCGCTTATAGTTTGCGGTGCCAGTGAACATAAGCTCACCATTCACATTCCATGTGTTTCCTTCGTAGAATGTATGGGCCAAGAAAGCGCGCTATATTTGCTATATAGCGTCTGGGTGAAAGTAGAGCTGACAGGTCGTATAGCCGCCGCCCAGTGTAGAGGAGGCGCTATTCTTTGCATTGCTGGCTTTTGTATAGAGAGTGTTCCCGCCACTTAGCCCTTGGTACACCAGCATAGGTCGATTGCCGCAATCGGCGTTGGCTCCCGGTATTAGGTAGCTAATGTAGCCAAAAACATCTGGTCTTCCGTCAACCAGGGTCGTTGGACTTGACGATACATATGTCAGCGTGGGGGCTGATTGCTCGAGTGGCGGGTCCTGAGGATCTGGGTTGATGGTTAGCCTGGGATAAGAAGCCATAGAGGTAGCGCCCACTGTTTGAAGCGCGGTATCTAAGGCGCTGTAGCTAACAACAGACTGGCCGGCTGTATTTACGTAGCAACCGACCGCCCCACCTTCAACAACGTCTATGTAACCAGTACCTAAGCAATAGGTTACAGGTGATCCACCTACCGGCAGTATCGACTTAAGCTGCTCTGCGCCGTTTTGGGTAACGTATAAACTGAGGTACTTATGCATTTTACTCGCTTGAGATGCGGTAGTTGCGCCCTTGGCGCGTTGCTGTACGCCGCTGAAGGCTGTAACCGTAACCGCAGCTAGGATGGAAATGATAACGATAACAATAAGAAGCTCTACAATAGTAAAACCTTTATAGCTGGTTCTGATTTTCATGATAGTTTTTAGTGTATACCTACAAGAATAAGAAATAAAGCTTACGTTTACTGCACTACGGAGATTTTACTCGTATTAAACGACTTTCGAGAACGCACTACGCGCGCGTATGGTCGGGGTTTACATTGAACAGGTTTTTACTACCCAGGTAACTCGTCCGTCCGATACGGTATATTGTATTATATAGTATATTATGATATAATAAACTAAATGGTATCTCAACTTGAAGTGGTGGCGGCAGAATCGATGGACATTTTTTGGAGCCATCTTGATAAAGGCCACTTGGACAGATCCGTCGGTTTGGTCCGGCAACTTGGCTACTCGGCCGCGGCCGTTGACTGTGCCCTGAGCCCCGAGTCGTATTATTTTCCTGCTCACGAAGGCGATCGTTTGCTGCGGCCAACTGGTATGGATAACGATACCATTCCCGTTGTTGCGCTCATGCGCAATCAGGAGTACGAATTTGAAACCCCCGTGGTGCATTCGCTCCAAAGTCAGGCGCTTGCAGCGCGTCGTATCGATGCTGATACTTTGCGGCATTCTGGCAGCTCTACACTTTCCAGCGTCAAAGGAGGCACAAACACAGCCAGTGTATACCGCGCATTCTTGACGTCACCCGGTAGTACGGCTCAAATAGAGTCTCGCCCCACCGTTATCTTTAACCCTGACTTTACTCGTACGAAGCTTGCGCCTATGTGCGCAAGTGCGGTCATGCACGAGCTTGTGCATGTTGCCCAAAGTCTGACCGAGCCGCTATGGGATGAAAAAAAACGTTTGCAAAAAGAACTTGAGGCATACGCCGTACAGGCGCAACTCGTCGATTCGTACGAGTTGTCCTATTCGGATGCTATGGCTATGGCTGGTCAAGTCAATTTAATGCGAACACGACACCTCGGTCCAGATGGCTACGAGCCAACGCGCGAGTTCGTTGATTTTGCACGCTACGACAATGTTCTTCAAAAGATTATTAAAAAAGATGACTAATCACGGCGGACGCAAGATTCTCACGGTGCTCCAAGGCAGCCGTCCCAGTCGTGCGCTATACTGAAGACCAGATGATCGAACACTATTCACTCCACGAGATAAATAAGCTTACCGATCGGTTCGGACTGACCGACGGCGTACCAAAGGGCGTAAAGCCGCGCTACAACATAAGCCCGGTACAGCCGGCGCCGGTAATTAGTAAGAATGATGGCAAAACCGAGCTCCGCATGATGAACTGGGGTCTGGTGCCCCAGGGCGCAAAAGACGCTAATTCCGTGTTCCGCTATAAAACATTCAATACCAAATCTGAAAATGTGTTTTCTAAACCTGTTTGGGAAACGGCCGTGCGCCAGCAACGCTGCATCATTCCGGTGAACGGCTTTTACATGGTACGGAGTGGTGGCGACAATAAAGACGCATACTACTTTACTTCGGGTGACGAGTCACTACTGGGCCTAGCGGGAATGTACACTACTTGGACCGACCCGAACGGTGAGCAGCAGCAAACGTACACGCTGCTTACGATTGAGGCTAACAAAGTCATGCCACTACCCTTCGGCCGCATACCGGTGATCCTTCACGGCGATGACGAAGCCAGGTGGCTCGATACGACAATTCAAGACTTCAGCTCGTTGGTTAGTGTAATGCGGCCATACGAAGGTGCTACCTTGGCATACCGCAGGGCTTCGGACGACGTCAACTCTGCAAAAATCGACGCCCCGCATTTGATTGAACCTCTCAAACAATAAAAACACCCGCCATCAGTGACGGCGGGTGTCTAGGTTGAATGTTCTATACATAAGGTGCGATGTTTCATCATGACAAAACACTATGGTCGGCCTGGCTTGTATAGTAGCTCAGTACAAAGATTTTTCTGTTTTAAAAGTCCTATGCTCTATATGTACGATTCATGTACCCTGGCGTAATTGTGCCGTTAGTGGGAGGATGAACGCTTACGGCCTTAGAGGCTGTAAGTAAAGTAAGTTCTGGATATACCTGGGTATATGAGAGAAAAACGTTTGTTACTACTAAATATAGCACAGATTTAATATTTTGTCAATACCTTCCTCAAAAGTATAGCGTTAGTGAATGTCACCTGGTGGTAATTCACGGTTGTTCGTGTTGGGTATTCTATAGCGAATAGCGTCGACTTGCTCATCTGTCAGACTTTCAGGGTGTCGGCCGATTCTTAAGTAAAGGCATACGTCGTCTACGATTCCCTCGCAACTCAGTCGACCTTCCATTGTAGCTTTCGGAAAGCCGCAACCAATAGCGATTGCTCCGAGCCTATGCTTCCCGCCTCCAATACCGTGCCAGAATTCGCAGTTCTTGCCCAGGTTCTTTTCCGTCGGGTAGAATTTTTCGCTCATACGACACTATGATGCTCTCAGGAATTAAATTATGCAACAATCCTTACGAGTTATTTTTTAGTTTATAAGACAGTAGCCTGGGCCGCTGCTGATGTCGATGCGGTTCGTCAACGAAGGCATAGCGTGCGCCCCTAATGGTGCGCACATCCTGCTCCGCTCTGGTCCACCACCACGCACCAACATGGAGACGCAGCTTCTTTGCTTTCTTAATAAGTTCTGGCGTAATTTGACTAGCGTCTGGGTGATAGCTATAAAGTCCGTGTGCGGACGCCCATTCGAGGCTTTCGTCGCTGACGTTTTCAACGATAATCTCGTGCATGAGAGATGCTGGAAGAAGCTTCATCGACGCGAGGAGCATTGATCGATCTTGTGAAGATATGATAATTTTTGGTTCTTTTAGTATGCGCCCCACTGCGCTACTACTTATATCAAACAGCCAGCCCGTGGAATCGAGTAATTGGGCAACTTTTAACGGTAAATCGGGCTGGTTGTCCTTCAGCTCGATATGCAGATGTGCTTTCCCTTTTAAGAGCGTTAGAACTTCTTGAAGCGATGGGATAGTTTGATTGCTGTAGGCTGCATCAAACCATGAACCGGCATCAAGCAGTTTTAACTCCGCATATGTATAGTCTTTTACGGCTCCTGTTCCACTGGTCGTTCGATCAAGGGTTGAATCGTGCATAATCACAGGAATGCCGTCTTTGGTAAGCTGTACGTCAAATTCAATATGCTTATAGCCACGATTAATGGCCATCAAAAACGCGGCATGCGTATTCTCGGGTGCGTGGCTGGAATAACCACGGTGGGCAACAAGTGTCATACGGTTAAACACAAGTGGTATTATACTAAAAAAAGCACGCTTTTTCGATAATTCTTATGTCAGAACGCAATCTTTTGGGGTGAGTTATTTGAGTAGATTTTCCTGGGCGGGGCTCGGAACCCAACCGCGACCCAAGAAAAATGACCAGCAGATGCTAGTCATTTTTCTTGGCTGGGGCGGAGGGATTCGAACCCCCGAATGTCGGCACCAAAAGCCGATGCC
>JAZKIT010000008.1:0-9941 GCA_040384745.1 Patescibacteria group bacterium | reverse complement strand
AAATGGAGCCACGATCGGGGGTCGAACCCGAGACCTCATCCTTACCATGGATGCGCTCTACCAACTGAGCTATCGCGGCACATTGCTTATTTGACGCACATACGCTCTACGAATGCTATACGTTTCACGCAGGAGCTATCGCGGCGCAACTCGATATATTGTACCAAATCACCCTACCTAGTACCAGGGTTAGGACTTATAGCTTAATGTAGTAGTTCATGCCTTGATTCTGATCAATGGCGGTACCGCATGTAGTATTAGTTGCAGTGTCCGAGTTGGGTAGTCCTTCAAGATTTGCAAAAACATACGTTACAGTTTCTCCGCTCTGAACGCAGGTATATTTCATATATGTGCGACATGTGTATCCGCTACAACTGGTGCTGCCAGAGGGGTCAATGATATCCGTTGACACGATACCGGCATTTTTGAGACAGGCGTTCATCGATACGAGATACGAAGTGGTATCTTCATGATTAAAGAAACCATTGCCGTTACCGCCGCTGCCGCAACCGCTCCCCGTATACATCGGACCATTCCGTAGTTCATATATTTGCAGCGCCTTGGCAATCGACGCTAGTTCAGTCTTTCGTTCAGCATCGCGAGCACTCGCCTGAACGTTGCTAAATGCAACCATAGTGATACTTGCTAATATACCGATAACAACGATGACAACAAGAAGTTCAACGATTGTGAAACCGCTTTTGTTTTTTACCATGCTTACATTGTATCATTCGCCAATATAAAAAATATCGCTGCGTAGGCGATATTTCTTATTCAATCATATTGGTGCTGGAAGAAGGACTCGAACCTTCGAAGCCGAAAGGCGGGAGATTTACAGTCTCCTGTGATTGCCACTACACGATTCCAGCATATTCATGGAGCCGCTTCACGGATTCGAACCGTGGACCTACTGTTTACAAAACAGTTGCTCTAACCAACTGAGCTAAAGCGGCATGTGTTATATGTGAAAGCATGCCTCATCGTATAGTTAGTTGGCTAGAGATTGATTTCGATTTTACTCGACACTCGTCTCAAACAGCAACTGAGCTATAGTGGCATCTCGAAATATTGTACTTAAGTTACCCCTTATTTTCAAGAGGTGGAGATTACATTACGACGCGACGCGGCTGCTTGACTCGTTTTGAGTGGCCTTCGGGAATAATCATCTTGGACGCTTGCTCGCGAAGGTCGACCGACAGTTCGCTCTGGCCTGCGCGGTCATATGCGTCTGCCAATATCGTGAGGGTCTGGGGGTTCTTTTCAAGCTCGACCGCTCGTTCGAGCGCAGTAATCATACGCCGGTTATTGCCGAGCTTCTCTTGGACTTTCGCATACGCGATATGTCGGGCAGCTAGGTCTTCCTCCATAGCAAGGGCCTGTTCAAATGCCAAGGCCGCCTTGTCGTACGCTTGAGTCTCGTAGTAAATCAGACCGACGTTGTGAAGACTCGATGCGCTTGGCTCAAGACTCTGGGCAATCTCGAAGCATTCAATGGCGTCGTCGTAGGCCTGCTGCTTAGAATACAGAATACCTAAGCGGTTATACGCCGTCGCGTTCCGTTCATCGACACGAAGAATAGTAAGAAGCGCTTTTTCAGCCCTGAGGTACTTCTTGTCGCGCAATGATTCTTGAGCAATGTCCCATAGCCGATCAAGTTTGTCGGTGATTCGGGACGGAAGTTCCAGTGTAACTTCGCTGATAGTTTGTCGCTGGTACATTGCCCATCCGGCCAGCAACACTAGGAGTAAAAGACCTAACATTTCAGTTCTATTGTAGCACAGCGGCAGACAGCTGTAATTTGATGTTGCCGTTCGCTCGTATGGCCTGGGACGCATCGGTCATGCGCTCAATCATCCGTAGAGTGTCCGTGTCGGGTTTGGATGATAGCGTTCGACGAAGCAGCAGAATAACGGTATCGATGAATCGCACCGCTTGCTGCCGGTCACCCGAATACGACATGGCCAGGGCGAGGCGCTGGTAACTCGAACCTTCGACGAGCTGCCGGGCCGCCTGCACTCTCTCAGTCAGCAGCTTGAAGTCAGACTCTTTACTTGACAGTCTCGCCAGCTCGGCCGGAAGCCCCTGCGCCACAAATAAAAGTCGTTGTTCGTCCAACGCGTCTACTACCTTTAACTCTTTCAACAGGCGCTTACTTTCGAGCAGGTCGATAACAGGAACGGTGAACTGTTGCGTTCGGGAACGAATCGTCGGCAGTAGCATGTCTGGGCTATGCGACGTTAGTATGAACCTGATTGACTGGTTCGGTTCTTCAAGCAGTTTCAAGAGCGCGTTTTGGGCAGATGTATTCATAGTGTCGGCGTCATCGATAATGACAAAGTTGAGGCCCTCGAGTCGAGATTTTGTTTCGACATATAGTTCGCGTATTCGCTCGACGCTGATTGAGGCGAGAGCCGTACTTTTTGACTCTGGTCGTATATGAGCAAGTAACCGCCCTTCGTTTTCAGCGATATGACTCGCTAGTGTGGCAAGGCCTACGCCCGTCGCACCCGACAGTAACAACGCGTGTGGTACGTCACCGGAAAGGTTCGTAAGCAACCGACGCGTCGCAGGCGCTACCCTGAGCTTCATGCTACAGAGAGGTCCCGAAAGAGGCAGGAACGGGTGACTCAAATACCATACGCTTGCCGCCAGGTAGTGTGACCTCAAGCTTGTGCGCGTGCAAATACATACGATCTGCCGACTCTTTGCCGTACACCGAGTCGCCCAAAATTGGCGCGTTAACATACGCGAGGTGTACGCGTAGTTGGTGCGTTCGACCGGTCTTCGGACGAAGTCGAATCAAGGCTCGGCGCTCGGTCTGTTCGACTACCGCATAATAGGTTTCGGCACGCTTCCCTTTTATGTCGACTTTGAATGTGCTTGGCGCAGATGGATTACGGGCAATGGGAAGATCAATAATGGCCTCTTGCTCTTTTGGTATGCCGGTCGTAACGGCAATGTATTCCTTTTTAACGGTCCGGTCAGAAAATTGTCGTGACAACGAACTTGCGACCTCATCGTTCTTAACGCAAATCATAACGCCAGACGTCGCGCGGTCCAAACGGTGAATGATGCCCGGCCGATTGGTGTCGTGTTTATATGCGGTCTTTGCGCGTACGAATTCCGCGACGGTAAACTCGTCGTTTAAGGCGCCTTTGCTGTGGGACAGTATGCCGAGTGGCTTATCAATTACGATGACGTCGTCGTCTTCGTAAATGACGGGCAGCGAGCTAGTGGAGTGGTCGGGAATTTTAGGTTCGTCAACTACAATATCATCCGTGTCTGACACGACAAATTTCGCAGAAACCTGCACGGCGCCGTTAACTGTCACGTGCCCGGATTCAATTAGCTTTTTCCAGGTTGAACGTGAGTGGTCGGGCCATTCTTTTGCTACGTAAGCATCGAGTCGCATACGGTTTAGCCTTTCCGCCTCAAGCCAACGGCTTGCTGTACGGCCAAAAGCCTGCCATTTGCCTGATTGTTCATTGCAGATTCCGATGAGATTAATTTTTTAAGCACAGAGTCTTCACTGACGTCGCTTAGATGTGACTGAAATGCTTCTAGGAATGTCTTCACCTCGTCAGCAACGATTGCCTTAAAATCGCCGTAACGTGGCTGCCCGGCGAATTCCTCGGCGGTCGTCTCAACCGATGTGCCGCGAAGGAGCGATAGAATTTCAAGAAGGTTACTAATTCCGGGCTGAGTCTGTCGGTCGAAGTTCACAGCGGCTTTATCGTCGGTAGTCGCGCTCATAATTTTTTTAGCTGCTACTTCCGGATCGTCATTCAAGAATATGACACCTTTGCCATGTTCGTCCGACTTGCTCATCTTTTTCGTCGGGTCGACTAAGTCCATGACACGTAGTCCTTGGTCGTTACCAAAAAATTCGTGTTGCTTCTTCACTGGTTCTGGAACAACGAACAGCTCACCGAATCGTGTGTTCATTCGTTCGGCGATGTCACGAGTAAATTCGAGGTGCTGGGTTTGGTCATCGCCTACCGGCACATACATAGTGCCGTAGAGCAAGATATCAGCGGCCATAAGCACCGGATAATTAAAGAGCCCGACCGTCGTCCTGTCGGAGCCAACACTTACTGACTTATCCTTAAACTGCGTCATGCGGCTCATTTCACCAAAGCCAGTAAAATTGTCGAGTATCCAGGTAAGTTCGCTGTGCGCCGGAACATAACTTTGCCGGTATAAATGAATATTGTCGTTATCGAGCGGAAGGCCTGCTGCCACGAACAGCTTGGCGGTCTGGATGATTTGGCCATACAAGCTATTGTGATCGATAGGCGTCGTGAAGCTATGCAAATCAGGGATAAACATATTAATTTGAAATTCGTCTGATCGATTCTTCGCCATATCAATCATCGGTAAAATGCCACCAAAATAATTACCAAGAGTCAGGTCGTTATTGGCGCGAAGGCCTGTTAGTATTACTGGTTTCGTCATTACTGTTAATTATACGGTAAAATAAGAGTATGAAACGAACAATCGCCGCATGGATAGGAATAATCTTTTTCGTAGGTCTGGCTGGCTTGGGCTATGTGTATTGGCAAAACTCAATGACCGCTGACAATCAGAATGCGCAAGCCGAGCAAAAGCAGCCCAAAACGGCTACGCCACCTAGCGATACAGTCGCTCAACAAGCCGCCGAGCAACCGGGAGTCTTTAAAGACTACCAAGAGGGCCTCGTGGCATCGACAGACGGCGTGACGCTTCTTTTCTTCCACGCGCCGTGGTGTCCGCAGTGCCGAATGATAGAAGCGGATATTAACGACCAAGGTGTCCCGAACGGCGTCACTATCTTAAAAGTTGACTATGATTCGAACCAGGCACTCCGCCAGAAGTACGGAGTCACGCTACAAACGACTTTCGTTGAAGTTGACAAGGACGGCAACCAAATAGAGAAGTTCGTCGCCTACAACGAGCCAACGTTCGACAACGTAAAAGCAAATTTGCTGGACGAATGACCCTCCTTATCGCATCGTTCGTTGCTGGAATATTAACGATTCTCGCACCGTGCGTTCTGCCTGTGCTGCCCGTTATTATGGGAGGTTCGGCATCGTCTCGCAGGTCTGGAGTTCGACGACCGCTCGTTATCGTAACCTCGCTGGCTGTATCAGTACTGCTATTCACGTTGCTACTGAAAGCCTCTACCGTGCTACTGGGCGTTCCGCAGTCGGTGTGGCAGTTCATCTCGGCCGTCATACTTATCGGCTTGGGGCTTTCGTACCTCTTCCCTAAGTTATGGGAGCGATTGTCGTTGTCCTCGGGTTCTGCGCTGCAGTCACAACAGATGCTATCGGATGCGAACTCCAAAGACGGCACGCTGGGTGCTATTCTCACCGGGGCTGCTCTCGGACCAGTCTTTACGAGCTGCAGCCCGACGTACCTGTTCATCGTTGCGGCCATTTTGCCGGCGGAGTTTTGGCTTGGAACCTTGTACCTCGTTTTTTACGTACTTGGTTTGGCACTTATACTGCTACTTGCGGCCATACTGGGGTCCAAAGTAGTACGAAAGCTTGGCTGGAGTCTGAATCCTCACGGCTGGTTCCGGCGGTCTATTGGTGTCCTGATGCTTATCATCGGCATGCTAGTACTAATTGGTGGGGACAAAGCTTTCCAGGCATTCGTTATCGATCAGGGTTGGTATGCGCCGGTCGAATCAATTGAAAATTCACTGCGTTAACAAATAAAAAATATCGCCTGGAGCGATATGTATGAAGTGTTGCTGGGCGGCCGAGTAATTAGCTCGGCCGCCCGTGTATGCGAGTGCTGCCACTGGATGTAATAGCCCCTGCACGGTTACGGCGAAAGGTCAGCGTCGAACGACACGCCACCCGGTGGTGTAGGCAACGTCACCGCCACGCTTGTACGCAATGGCCTTGACAACCACCTTGTCGTACCCCGAAGGGCCGAACGTGACTGCGGCGCAGCCGAAGCAGCGCTGCGTGTCACGCGCGGTGACGCCGTTGATGGTCATCTTGGTCTTGAGCACCATCTTGCCGTTCAAGGAGCGGTTCTGCGCGACGTACACGCAGTTGCCCTTGTTGGGGTAGCTCTCGGCATGCAGTGTCCACGCGAAGCGCGGTCCGAACTGCGTGTCCAGCACCGGAGTGCCAGGTGCGCAGAAGGTGGCCATGACAGGAGCACTGCTCGTCGGGAGTCTGTCGCTCGAGCCGTGGGCGGAGCCCTGGAACAAGAGCGATGCGACCGCGACGACGCCGATGATTGCGAACAAACGGTTGACGTGCATGAGAAAGAACCCTTCGTCGAATGATCCTCACCGATTGGAGAGAATTCATTATATATTATAGCATATAAATATAATTTAATCAATATCCTGTACTTACGTACTCTGGCACCAAAAACGCACCCCATACGGAGTGCGTTTATTGAATATACGAGCGAACTAACGCTTCGAGTATTGTTCCTTCTTGCGCGCTTTGCGTAAGCCGTACTTCTTTCGTTCCTTTTCGCGTGGGTCACGCTTTAGAAACTCAGCCTTTTTCAAGGTCGTACGAAGATCCGCGTGTTCGACGGTCAGTGCTTTTGCAATCGCAAGTTTGATAGCGTCGACCTGGCCAGCCAGTCCACCACCGCTGACGCGGATAGTGATGTCGAAATCTTTCTGCTTGTTAACGAGTGCAAGTGGGTCAGTCACTTCGGCTAGCATAGAGCTGTTACCACTAAGGTAGTCAGCTGCGGGCTTGTCGTTGATCGTGATACTTCCCTTACCCTTGAACAATCGGGCGCGAGCAGTCGCAGCCTTTCGTCGGCCGAGTCCGTAGGCGTATTTTAAATCAGCCATTACTTATCCTCACCTTTGATTGATATTTTTTCAGGGGTCTGAGCGGTATGGGCATGTTCAGCACCTGGAAAAACCTTAAGGCGTTGCATGCGGTTTGGGCTCAGTTTATTCTTCGGCAGCATTCCCTTTACGGAGTGCTGGATGATACGTTCTGGGAACTTCTCTCGAATTTCACGAAGCGTAGCGTCTTTAAGGGCACCGGGGAATCCACTGTGTCGGTAGTAAATCTTGCCTTCTTCTTTGTTGCCAGTGACAACAGTTTCCTTGGCATTGATAACGACGACGTAGTCGCCACCATCGATGTGTGGGGTGTAAGTAGGCTTGTACTTACCGATTAGGTGCTTGGCAATGACCGTGCTCAGGCGTCCAAGTGGAGCGTCTTTTGCGTCAATCAAAATCCAGCGGCGGGTTACTTCGGTCGGCTTTTGTGAATAGGTTTTCATTACTTGCTCTCCTTGCTGACGGCCTTAAGCTCGTCAACGAATGCGATCGTCGCCATTTCAGCGCCATCACCCAGGCGAATCCGGGTACGCTTGACGCGTACGTGTCCAGATGTGCGGCCAGTAAGCTGTGGTGCGATTTCGTCGACCAGCTTAAAGGCTGCGGCCTGCGTACTGAGACCAGCAATGACTCGTCGTCGATTTGCTAGGTCGCCGCGCTTGGCTTTGGTGATCAATTTTTCAATGTAGCGGACGAGCTCTTTGGCTTTCGGAAGCGTCGTCTCGATCTTGCCGTACTCTACGAGACTGGTAGCCAGTCCCTTCATAAGCGCGCGGCGTTGATCTCGTTCTCGTCCGAACTTACGTCCTTTATATCCGTGTCGATGCATAGACTATAGCTCCAGCTCCGCCAATTTGTCTTTGACTTCGTCGAGGGCCTTAGAGCCGAAGCCCTTCAGTTCGCGAAGGTCCTGTTCGGTCAACGTCACAAGGTCGTGTACCGTACGGATGTCGTTGTTTACCAAAGCATTGGCGGTGCGGGCGCTTAGGTTCAACTCTTCAATCGGGGTGTTTAGCTCGTTCTGGTCTTCGTCAGATCCCTGACCAAGTGCCGGAGCGGCTTCGACAGTCGTGCTGCCAGCTAGTGCAGTGTACTGGTTTACCAGGATAGCTGCTGCTTCTTCGAAGGCTTCTTTTGGAGAAACCGTACCATCGCTGTCGATAGTCAGACGCAGCTTGTCCAGGTTGGTTTCTTGACCGACACGAGTCGGGTCAACCTTATAGCGAACACGCAGTACCGGGCTAAAGACGGCGTCGAGTGCGATCATGTCGCTGTGGACACGTGAGTGTGACGATTCTTCGATAGTGCGGTACCCACGGCCGGATTCAACGACGAGGTCGATGATAACTGACTTCTTCGGGTCATCGATTGTCGCGATGATTTGGTCTGGGTTGGCAAGCTCAACGTCGGCAGACAACTTAATGTCACCGGCGGTGATAGGGCCAGCACCCTTCTTTTCAAGGCGAAGTTCGATTGGCTCATCGGTATGAACCATGACCTTAACGTTCTTCAGGTTCAGCATGATGTCAACGACATCTTCCTTAATCCCTGGAACGGTCGTGAATTCGTGTGATGTACCTTCAATGCGGAAGGCGACGACTGCTGCACCACGAATGCTTGAAAGCAGAACGCGACGGAAGCTGTTACCGAGCGTATTTCCGTAACCGGCGTGCAATGGTTCGATGTCGAACGTCGCGCTGGTCGCAGAGTGTTCGTCGATGCCAGCCAGTGCAGGGTTTGAGATAGCTTTTGACATAGTTGTTCTCCTATTACTTAGCGCGAGTAATACTCGACGATTAATTGTTCGTTGATATCAGGATCAGTTTCTGCGCGCGTTGGCAGACCAGTGATCTCAATCTTCAGTTTCTTGGTGTCGCTCTTCATCCAAGACAATGGGACTTGGAGTGAATTGGCAACGACTTCGTCAACGACGCTGAAATAGCCACTCTTTTGGCTCTTCGGACGTACCGTAATGACGTCGCCGGCTTTGACACGAATCGATGGAATATCGACGCGTCGACCGTTAAGTTCGAAGTGTCCGTGACCAACGAGCTGACGAGCAGCACGACGGCTGGTCGCAAGACTTGAGCGGTACACAACGTTATCAAGACGTAGTTCGAGGAGTTGAAGTAGGTTTTCACCACTTAATCCGTCGCGGCTTGAAGCTTCTTTCATGAGCTTTGAGAATTGCTTCTCAAGCAAGCCATACAATCGGCGTACTTTTTGCTTCTCTCGAAGCTGAATTTGGTACAGACTTGGCTTGGACTGACGTCCGCCTGAGTGCTGTCCTGGAATACCAGGCTTCCGTAGGAGGATCTTGTGAGCCTTCGGGTGAAGAGCATAACCCTCGCGCCGCGACTGCTTCACAATTGGTGATGTATCTCGTGCCATGCTAGACCCTTCGTGCCTTTCGTGGACGTGGGCCACCGTGAGGTACGCCTGTCACATCCTTGATACTGTCGACCTGAATGTCGAATGAACCGAGTGCGCGAACAGCGGCATCACGGCCGAGGCCGACGCCCTTGATGAATACATCAACTGCCTTCATACCGTGAAGGTTTTGAACCATCTCGGCTGCTTTTTCAGCGGCGACCTGAGAAGCGTACGCAGTACCCTTCTTAGAGCCACGGAATCCGCAAGCACCGGCGCTTGAAGCACATAGTACCGCACCCTTTTTGTCAGTAAAAGTGATAATCGTGTTGTTGAACGTCGCTTGGACGTGCATCTGGCCAGCAGGAACCGAGCGGCGCTGTTTTTTACGCGCACCGGTAGCTGGCTTGGTTGTAGTTTCTGCCATCTATTCAGTTCCTTTCTACGTCTTAGACGCGGCCTTCTTTTGCGTTCCGCCAACTGCGACAGCCTTACCCTTACGAGTTCGTGCATTCGTACGAGTTCGCTGACCGTTTACCGGGAGACCAGCTTTGTGGCGTAGTCCGCGGTAGGCGTTGACGTCTTTGAGACGCTTAATGTTATTAGTTACGAGACGTTGGAGATCACCTTCGGTCGTATAGTCTTTGTCGACTATTTCTCGAAGCTTCTGTTCTTCAGCCTCGGTGAGATCTTTCACCCGAGTGGTCGGCTCAATTTTTGCCGCCGCAAGGATGTCTCGTGAGTGCTTTGGACC
>JAZKIT010000007.1:0-47343 GCA_040384745.1 Patescibacteria group bacterium | reverse complement strand
GGTCCACCAGGAGGGTCTCTTTTTCGGTGACGACATATTGCTTGCCACCGACTTTCACGACTGCTTTCATGATTTCCTTTGTTCTTAGAATTAGTAACTAATCGAGCTAATTGTAGCAGAGTTAGTCACCTCTGTAAAGAATCAGCTTTGGATGATGCTTTTCGGAACTCCATACAGTGCATCAAGGCGCTGCGTCTCTTCGCTTTCGGCTTGGGCGCAGTAAAGCTGCAACCACATGTCGTCTGATTTCTCGAATATGCATGACTGACCGCTGATCTTCCCGACGACGTTGACACCGGCACGAGCGAAGTTACCTTCAAGCTTTAATACATCTACGTTGACGGTAGCGTTCTCGCTACCACTTTGAGCTCGCACGTGAGACGATGCGGTTTCGATAATCGCTTCTTGGTCTGTCTTGGCATCTTCAGCTGAATCGGTCACTTCAGCTGGCGCAGAGGCTAATGAATTAAGCTGCTTTTCCAGGTCGGTAACCTTGGCCTTACTTGCTGTTAGCTGTTCTTCGCTCTTTGTAGAATCAATCGTCGACATGTACAAAAAGTACCCAAGTACGGCAGTAGCGATTAGCAGTAATAACGATAGCAGGATCCAGCCAAATGGTCGCTTTCGTTTCACTTTAGTCGGTGTTACCGGTGCCGGCGTTGGCGTCGGGTTAGGGTTTGGGTTATACGTTCGTTCAGTCGGTTCCATTACTATCCTCACTGCTACGGTTAATGCTTATGAATATAGCACACCGGCCAAAGTTAGCCGAGAACGACGTTGTTGGCGTGTAGCCAGCCTTCGACCGAGCCGCCGTCCAGGTATTCACCCTGGGCCGCAACGACCTTCACTTTGCCGCCGTCATTAACGTGGCCGTTAATTGCATCTGGTAGCTGGTATTCACCGTTGTGCGCCGGGCGTAAACCTGCCGCACGATCGATAACCTCTTTGGTAAGCAGATATTTTGAAATGTTAATCAGGTTACTTGGCGCGTCTTCGGGCTTTGGCTGATCAATAATAGACTCGTAGTTACCATCTTGGTCATGCGCAATCACTCCGTATTTCCCAACCGTTTCCAGCGGGACCTGTGCCGCCAACAGCCCGCAGGTTCCCTCGGGAGTTTCTTGCAACAGGCGCCCAACTTCGCTCGAGCCGTCCGGGTTCCAAATAAAGTCATCTCCCATCAGCACGACGACCGACTCGCCTTCGCTCACGTAATCTGCCGCCAGCGCGATCGGCACAGCCGTACCGTATTTGCCATAACTTGGCTGGGTAATAAAGTGGAGTGTTACGCCTTCAAGCGGCGCGACCATCGGCAGCTTGTCTTCCTTGCCGTTGCGACGCAGGTAATCGTTTAGCTTTATATTACTGCGGTAGTAGTCTTCGAGCTGCGTGCTGTCTTCGCCGACCACAAAAATCAATTCGGTGATTCCGGCTTTTAGGCAGTCTTGAACGACGTAATCAACCAGCGGTCGATTACCGATAGGCAGCATACATTTTTCAATTGTCTTCGTAATTGGCAGGCGGCGGGTTCCCCAGCCTGCTACGGGAATGATGGCTTTGGTAACGGTCATTTATTTATTGTACACCAGCGCTATAGCCTAACGACGAGTAAGACGACGCGAAGCAATCGCTACTACGGTTATCAGTACCAATGCGCCCATTATTGCAATCGGAGCAAGGCTAATCGTTGCCCCACCGCCGCTATTTGGCGCACCGATTGCCGCAGCTTCTTCTATTCCTACGTAAATCGGGTCGACGATAGTTCCGTTAGCAAGACCATCTTCGTCAAAAGCTCCGCCGTCAACCAACGTATAACTTATAGACGTTACGCCATTTGAGTTAGCCAGCGATACGGAATTTGTAATATCATCGACGGCGTTCGTCGTCGAGTTTTTCTTATACACCCTAAGCGTAGAAAGATCCGATATATATCCTCCAAGATCGATTTTGAGGTCTGAGCTTCCGCCGGGTACATTACAATCAATTTCAAATCCGATACCGCCCAGTGTCTTGATGTCTTGTTCAGGACTTACGAGACTTGATGCTCCGAAGGTTTCGATTGAACCGTTAGAGAAGCTGTAGCAAATTTTAGAGGTTACGCTCAGCTCGGCGCTGACCACTGCATCATTTGCATCATTCGACGCTGGTAAGGTCGTTAGGTCGACAGTGGACTTGATCGGTTCCGGAGTAGCCAGATAAATCCCGGTCCTATACCCTGCCGCTATTACCTTTGAGCCATCAGTGTTGAAAGCTAAGGTCTGCCAGTAGCGTTTACCTGGAGCGGGCTGTACATTCCAGGTGGAGCCAGAATCGGCCGAGATGTGTATACTGTTCCCACTATCGCCTACTGCGTATTTTGTCCCGTCGGCACTTACTGCTGCCGCTCGCCAATTACCTGTGCCAAGCGATGTTTGTTCAATCCAGGTAACTCCGGAATCCGCGGAGGTGTAAATGTGGCTACCAGAACCACCTGCGGCTACCAATTTCGTACCGTCGGCGCTGGAGGCGACGCTAAACCACAACCTTGACCCTGGGCTTGTTCGCTGAGTCCACGTCGCCCCGGAATCCGCGGAGGTGTAAATGTAACCGCTAAATACTCCGGCAACTAATTTCGTACCGTCAGCACTCGATGAGACTGAATTCCAGCCGTTTGAACCTGAACTCGTGCGTTCGGTCCAGGTAGCGCCAGAGTCGGTGGAAGTGTAGAGATAGCCGTTATATCCACCTGCGAGAAGTTTTGTGCCGTCGGCGCTAGAAGAGATAGACTGCCAGCCCCGTGAACCCGAACTGGTTCGTTCGGTCCAGGTAGCACCGGAGTCAGTGGAGGTGTAAACGTACCCATTATATACAACCGCTGCCAGTTTCGTACCGTCGGCGCTCGATGTGACAGATTGCCACCAACGCGACCCAGCACCGGTGCGTTCGGTCCAGGTAGCGCCGGAGTCGGTGGAAGTGTAAATGTAGCTATCTCCATCCTCGTTGACAGCTGCCAGTTTCGTACCGTCGGCGCTCGATGTGACATCAGCCCAGCCGCGAATCCCAGCCGCTGTTAACGTGCTCCAATTTACTCCGTTATCAACAGACTTACGAATTGCTACACCATATTCTTCTCCAACGAACCATTTCGAACCGTCCGCGCTAAGAGCGGCTGAATTCCATGTATAGTTTCCTAAAGAGGTACGCTCGGTCCAGGTAGCACCGGAGTCGGTCGAAGTGTAGACGTAGCCGCCCTGTTCTCCTGCGACAATTTTCGTGCCATCGGCACTCGATGATGAGACCCACCAGTCACGCACTCCGACACTCGTGCGCTCGGTCCAAGTAGCGCCGGAGTCGGTCGAAGTGTAAATGTAGCCGCCATAATCGCCCGCCACCAACTTTTCACCATTTGCGCTTGTAGAAATCGTCCACCAGTCACGCGCTCCGGCACTCGTGCGTTCGGTCCAGGTAGCGCCGGAGTCGGTCGAAGTGTAAATGTAGCCGCCATCAGTATCGGCAGCTGACAACTTAAGACCGTCAGCGCTCGATGTGACGCTCCACCAATCACGCGAACCCGCGCTAATACGTTCGGTCCAGGTCGCTCCGGAGTCTGATGATGTGAAGATAGAACCGCCAGAAACCGCTGTCACAAGCTTTGAACCGTCGGCACTCGTTGCAAGCCCGCGCCAATCATGTGAACCCAAGGTGGTAAGTTGAGTCCAACTAACGCCGGAGTTGACTGAACCATACAAGTATCCGCCGTGGTCAGCTGCGACCAGTTTGTTTCCATCGGCGCTAGACACGACATTCCACCAATATTTCATGCCAGGGCCGCTACGTTCGGTCCAGGTCGTCCCACTGTCGTTAGACGTATACAGAAACCCACCATAGTCAGCTGCGACCAGTTTGGTACCATCGGTATTAGAAGCAAGACCAGCCCAGTCCGCCGTATCTCCACTCAAACCTAAGTCTGCTTTTCGCCACGCTAGTTCACTGTCATCGGTAGCATGGACCGGGGTGTTAGTTAGCGGGGTAAATGGAGACAATGCTACCAATAGGGCGAGTGCCCCGAAACCTAATAGTTTTGATATTTTCACAGCGACACCTCGCTTATTTTGTACGATTTTTTATTTTGCTCTTCTCACAAAGCTTAAGCGGATTATAGCAAAGATTACAGTAAAAAAATAGCAAGTAACTCGGTACTAGATAATTTGTCCGCCGCCGTAGAGCACTACAATGACGATGACCAAACTGGACATGCTCAGTGCCTTATATAGTCCATGGTGGCGCTTCCAGCTGTTCAGCACAGGCTTTGGAAGTGAGTGACGATACATGTGTGCCGCCAATGAAATAATGACCGCTCCCATAAGCAGCGCAATCGATGCCAGCAGTGCCGGCGTCATTGATTGTATGCCTATGCCAATCCGAGCTATTGGACTGGTCGTACCAGTAGCAGCCAAAACAGTTTCGGTGGCACCGCTGCCCGTGCGCAGTGGTTCGCCATACATGGCAACCACCAGCTTAGTCGTCTCATTGTTCAGCTGACCCTCAATAACGGCGAATCCGACATGTTCGTAATTCGGACTCAGCATGTTGTCACGGTGCTCGGGCGAATTCATCCAGGCTGTAATAAGTGTGTCCGACGTGCGAAAACCCTTAGCCAGGTTCTCACCGGCAAAACTGTACTTGTAATCTACCCCTTTAATCCAGTTCCAGGGCGTCGTTCCGTCCGGGCTAGTGTGCGCCCAGTACTGCTTATTAAACATGTCCCGAGCCTTGCTGGTCGCAGCGGCACTCAGCTGCTGATTAATTTGAAGCGGTGCGACATTGGCGTCCGCACGCTTGGTGTTCGTGTCATCGAGCAGACTTTGGCTTGTCACATCCGTTTCTTGACCAAGTACTAACAGCTGCTCAGGCTGAGGCGCAAACTGCAGGGCGGCGACGATAGCGAGTAGAATTACCAGCCCGCCAGGTCGAATGGCATGCGGATGATAGCCGTTCGCCTTGTGCGGCACGACTGCACGCTTAACCGAACGCGTAATGCGGTGTTTCAGGGCCGGCTTTTTGGTTGTCTTAGCTACTTTTCTTGGCATGATGTCTATGTTGTATTGTTTGACTTCAGTATAGCACCTTCATATCCCCTGCCAACTTCCCCTCCGGAAGCGCGGTGTGGGCCTAGCCTTCTGAACCGCGAAGCCGACGACTCGCAGCGGCGATTAGTAGCCACAAACCCGTCAGTCCAGCGACGCCAGCGACCCACCAGTACCAAGCTACGTCACCAATTGACCAGCCAGCTTTGTCGCTTACGCCAGCAACCGCAGCAGTTTCTCTTGCCTCGGTTGTACTGGTACCAAGTACGTCACCAGTTTCTTCGGCAGGAGCTTCAGTAGCTGGAGCAACACCGTTATTTACCGCAGCGATGAACGCACTAGCAAGGTTCGATGGTTGCGCGAGATTTTGGAGTGAACCTATGAATGGATTCGCAGAAGCAACAGCCGGTGTATTGTTTGGCGTGTTGTCGCCTCCGGTCGTTCCGGGACCGTCAGGCTCGCCGTCGGTCGGAACTTCCTCTTCAGTCGCGCTAAACGTCACTGTTATTTCGTCCACGCCAACGTTGCCCGCTGCGTCATTAGCCTTCAAGGTAAATACGTATGTGCCTGGCTGCGTGACCTGTGCGCCAACACTGCTACCGTTTGGAATAGGAGTAAACGTTGCCTCACCTGGACCGCTTGTCTTCTCCCAGTCCATGATCTCGGCACCGGCCGCGCTACCGTTAAGAACCGCGTTCAGACCTTCGACTTCCGCCTGGTTGTCTCCGGCGTCAACTGTAGGTGCGGTGATGTCATAATTCACCTCGAACACATTCGAACCAAGCGACTGGTTGCCGGCTAGGTCAACTGCGACTACCTGCAAGTAGTGCCTGCCCTCACCCTGGTTAAATTCACCCGAACGCGACACATCACTTGTCTCTACAGTGTACGGATTCGCTACCGTATAAGGATTGCCGTCAATGTTGTTCCAATATTTGTACATGTATTTAATGGTGTCACTCGTAGGCTTGTTCCAATTCGCAACGATAGTATAGTCATTCGTGGCTTGACCACTTGAGAGCTCCTCACCTGAGATATTGGTCGCCGTCAATACGGGCGCAGTAGGAGAACTGCTATCGTATGTAAACTCGTAGCTACTTGAGTTTCCGGCGACGTCATACACCGTAATCGTGTTTAGTCCTTGAACAAATGCGCTCTTGATGTTTTGGAAGTTCGCATCGCTCCACATGGCGTTGGTACGATCAAAGTTAGTGTTATTTACAGTAAATTTATCGACGTTATACTTGTCGTATAACTGGAAGCTTACCTTACTAAATAGCTTCGAGTCTTTATTTCCAGCGAAATCATTTTTCACTGTAATCGTAGGGTTCGTATTATCAACAGTAAATCGCTTTTCTTGAACCGATTCATTCCCTGCAGCGTCACGCGATGTGAACTTCGCCACATACGCACCGTCGCCGTACAAATTACTAAGTGTATTTAGACTGTATGTCGCTACGCCATTTGCATCTGTTGGTACCACGTTTGCACTTGCGTAGAATTTCGCATTATCCTGTGCGCCAGATTCGTTTAGCTTCCATACGCGAAGCTTACCAGAGGCTGCCTTGTTTGTATCCGTAACAGTCTGCTCTATAGTCACAGTACCTCGTATGACGCTACCGAGATCATTGGTACTTCCTGGTGCGGTCGTGTCCACGGTAACTGACTGCCTTGGGCTCCATTCGCTTGCCAGGCCAGATGCACTGAGCGCACGGACTCGCCACTCATAGGTAGCCTGCGGTGCACCATTGTTGCTACGAATTACTTTGCCGTCAACGATTTGGTAGTTACTAGACGCGCTATCGTCTTTGTACTCTTTCGTGCCGTTATCGTACGTCGTTTCGTATTCGTACTTTACAGCGCCCGGTACTGCGTCCCAGGTCATCTTGAACGATGGGTCTTTAGTGTAAGATCCATCAACCGGAGTAAGGTTAGCCGGAGCTGCTAATTGTTGCTCTGGTTCGAAGTCGTACGTTACGCTCGAGGCAGCAGAGGCTATTGTAAGCTTATCTACATTCCCCTGGTAGTTGCCAGGGTAATTGCCAGTTCGAATAATCGGACCAGCATACGAAGTAGTCTGAGCATTAGGGTAAGCCGCCTTTAGCTGTGCCCATGTACAGGTTGAGCTTTGAGTACAGACAGTCACGCTTGCTCCGGTCACCCACCAACCGGTTCCGTTAAACGTGTTCCAGGCTTGCCATTCTCCCTTTCGTACGTCGTTGCCATGGTACGGCTCGTACACTATTCGACCGTAATCGCTTGAACCGTTGGTACTATCTTTATCAATATCAAATTGCAAAGCGGCCGATTGGACCGTTCCTGTATAGCCAGCATCGGTGTACGTGCTATAGCTCATGCCAGCAAAATTCTTAAGTGGTGTTGAAGCGAACTCAGTATTAAACTTACGAAGCGCTAGTCGATCAGTTGAGCTTTTTAGCTTAAATTGCACACTTCCGCTATTCATCGGAGCGATACTTGGTCCGCCAACGAAACTTCCGCCCGTAACGTCGGTGTTTCCGCTTTCCTCCTGAACAAATAGCCACCCGTTCACGTCATTTCCACGCACCGTCTGAATTGTACTTGGACCAGGGCACGGATTAGCGAGCGCCTGGTTGTCGATGACGGCATTGTCATTATTCGCCTTTATGGCAGCCAGCGTCTCACATGAATAATTGTTACTTCCGTCTGCTGGCTTCAAGAACGCCATATCAACGGCGTTCGTACCGAAGGCGTTGCCGCTCCAGCTAAGGTTCGTGTTCGCGAGTGCTACCCAGCCGCGGGTTCCATCGACAGAGTTGTCTGTAATCGAACCTGTCGTGCCATCGTTGATGTAAGCAGGCTGGCGCATCGCCGTAATGGTATTACCCGTGATGTTCAATCCTGTCGTCGTGCTAACCTCAAGTGCTCGCACGACCTCGCCCTCGCCCAATACGTATTGGCCGGTGAAGGTGTTGTTACTGATTGTCGTATTCGCACCCTGGACATTAATAAGATTCTGAGAGGTTTTATTGGTCTTTTGGAAGTCCAAACCGTTAATGACGACGCCAGCTGCAGTCGTTACGAAAACGTGGCTACCTACACTTGTTGTTATTGTGGCACCTGGCTGACCGGTGATAGTCAGTTGCTTGTTAACGAGAACCGTAGAGTTAATCGGGTAGGTGCCGCTTTTGACGGTGATAGTACTCCCTGCGGCCTCACCCGCGACAGCATCTCCAATAGTCGTCCATTCACAGCCAGTCGCACAAACGGCGTTCTGCTCAGTAATCGGAGTAGTATCAGCAGCAATGGTAATATTCGTCAACGTAACGATGTCGTTTGCGCCGCCGCTGCCGGTGTTAACAAAATACAGCTCTATAGCCTGGTTATCAGCCGTGGTCGGAAGGCTAACATTCGAAACTGTGCCCGCTCCGGTTGTCTCATTATCCGACGTAACCCCGTCCAGCTGACCAAGCGGTTGATTGAGCCCGCCGACGGTTCGCCAACCGTAGCGTAAACTGTCTTCCAGCTCAAGTTTGTCTTTGACGTAGCTGAATGACAGCGTCAGTGACTGGTAGCCAGTTGCGTTGGCGGTCGAAGTATCCGTCTCGAGTCCACCGGTCGAATGAGATGCCGGCGAGACCGTCAGCGAGGCAGCACTCGCCACAGGTAGCGGGATCGCACCAAACGGCTGTAGTAGCAAGGCGGCAATTGCCACGAGCGCTCCTGTTAATTTGGTCGTAATAACGGGACGCTTCGCTCGCAGCTGTAGTGCCATGGTAATTTCCTTCTCCTACACTCCACGCATAGAATTAGTAATGATTTTGTTCGTAGTATACTCTTATCTCGCTTATTTAAAAACACAAGCAGCTTGGTCACACCCCTAACGAGCGTGTCAGGCGACCCGAAGACGCCAGCCAGCCAGCCGAAACTAAGCCGCCAAGTCCAGCCCACAAGAACCATGGCATACCCAGCAGCTGCCAGCCACTATCACTTGAGTGCACCAGTCCGCCTTCAGTCGACAGCGGCGTAAATGTAGCCGACCCTTCATTAACAGCACTCAGAACTTCTGGCGTCGCTGAATCGGCAACGCTGATAGGTTGCTTAAATACCTTGTTTTCGAGCGTTTCATCCACCACCGCTACCTGTAGCACAGGCGGCAACTCTTCTTTCGTAATCAACGGTGCCACAAATAGCTCTTTTACCTTGAACGGTACGAGCGCTTCACCACTGGCATTTCCCGCTTCATCATGGACCGTTACGCTTGCCTGGTACGTGCCGTACCCAAACTCGCTAGCGAATGTGCAGCTCCACATGCCGTCTGCAGCCGCAGACGTTTCGCAAACAGATTCATCAACTATGGCTACTACTTTTAAGCCGGACTCCGCGGCACCTGTCATAGTAACCGTCCGGTCGTGCTGTCCGCTGGTCACGGCAGCAATCGGCACTCCAGGAGCGACAGAGTCGACGGCAAGCCGCCACACTTCAGACCAATCACCACACGGCGCCGCATTTGTACACGAACGCACCTGCCAATAATACGTACCGTCAGCCATGCCTTCTATGCTATATTCCGGCGGCGCGAGCGCCGTCGCCGAGACAAGGGCCTCAGATGTAAGCTTGCCACGGTCATCAACCTCATTGATATTGGTCAACGTAACTTCGTACGTGTCCTGAACCTCACCAACACCAGTTGGTGTCCAGGCAAGCTTGGCGCCAGCAGAATTCAAATGGACCGCCGTGGTAGATCGTGGCGGTCCTTGGGTCAATTCAGGGGTCGTTAGCTCAGATTGGTCAGAAGTCGGTTCATCTGGTGTCGGCTCGGTCGGTTGTTTCACCTCACTCGCCTGCAAAATCGGGAGCGACAAGGCAGTAACCGGTTGAACCGATATAAGTATGCCGAAGAAAGGCAGAGACAATAGCGCACCGTATCGAACGTGACGTCTGTGCCGCTCTAAACTTACTCGCATGCCCCTCCTTTTCTCATTTGCCGCTGCCGGCAGAATGATACGTGGTCTGCTTCTATTATACCGTATAAAAGAAATACTCCGCCTAAACAGCGGAGTATTTCTCGACGCTATGCGGGCGGAGCTAGATGAAGCAGTTACGCTTCGGCGCTCGGTTCATTCGACTCATCCGTACGCCAGAACCCCATGACGACGATGACCAGCAGACACACAATGATGCCGAGGCCACGAAGCGTGGTCCAGAAGGCCCATGTGGTGATGGGGGTCATGTAGATGACCTTGCCCAGCACGTCTGACTTGGCCACTGGCTTGTCCCAGACATCAGGCGTCAGATTGGCATCGCCCTTCGTGACAAGACTGTCGTCCTTGGCGAACTCGACTAGTCGGTGTGTCGTCAGATCGCCGTCGTCAGCACGAAACGTGATAACGTCGCCAATCTTGTAGCTGTCCTGATCCTGAGTTACGATCCGTGAACCGGTTGGCAGCGTGGGCTCCATGGAGCCTGACTCAACTGTCAACATTGGCGTCACGAACCTCAGGACGTAGATGACTCCGACGAAGGCAATCAGCAGCATGCCGTACGTCACATATGTCGTAATGCGCTTCACTGCTCACTTCCTTCTGTCAGAGGTGCTATTTCTAGCACGATGGTCGGCGCGGGTTGCGGCCAGTCTTGACTGAACGTGACGCCGACGTTGCCGGTGTCCGAATCGGTCATTCCAGCGTTGGTAACAGGGGCAGTTGCCACCGTATACGTCGCTGCTGCGACAATTGCCGCGGTTGCGATTTTGCTTGTCATACGGCGAATCATCACCGCTCCTTTGTTGTCGGATCTGGGTGGGATGGTGTCGATTGATACGTGCGTAGGGTCCTGACTTTTGATTCAGAAGCCTACGGTCATCTCAATAATTCTGTAAAGTTGTTGCGGCGGTGGCCACCCTCATCCGTAGAGAGAGTGGCCACCGCGAGGTGGTTCAGCAGTGCTGCGAGCCGAGGCCCGCGTTCATCACTGCTTGAGCGCGACCGTCACGTCGGTGGAGAGCGACTTGCCCTGCCACTCGTTGCCGGCGGACTGGTCCAGTCCGACGCGCACCGTGTAGGTCCGGCTCTCGCCCGGATTCAGCGAACCCAGCGCGACGTTGCCGGTCATCGTGGTCACGACGGCCATCGGCTTGTAGTTGTCGACGCCGACCGTCAGCTTGGCCGGGTTGGCCGAGCCGAGGTTGGCGTTGACGTTCGAGAACGGCGCGCCGATCTCGACGTCAGCCGGGATCGAGCCCGTGTTCTTCACGGTGAACTGATCCGCCTTGATCTCGCCAGGAGCGAGGTTGGGGTAGCTCAGCTGGAACGACCCGACGTTGTTGGCGTCGGACAGCTCCACCGTGAGGGTGCCGGACTGGATCGACACGTTGCCCGTGTCAGAGGCCGAGAAGTCGGCACCCGTCGATCCGACGCCGAAGACGGCGAGACCGAGGGCAGCCACAGCCGCGAGACCGATGATGGGCTTGCGGATGCTGTTCTTCTTGAGGGACATTATGTCCCCTTTCTATGACCGAAGTCACGATTGCGTTCCCCCTTGGGAACCACCTGTATCCACGCAGATTTACGTGGACATCTGTACGAGATTAACACATAGGTGATTTTATGTCAATACTATTTTACAATAAGCTTTACGCTTTTGCTTCCAGGTAGTCGATACGGTCGTGGTCTAATCCATAATAATGAGCGATTTCATGCCAGAGCGTTCGCTTTACCTGTTCGAATAATTCCGCTTCGTCGTTTGATACGGCCAAGATTGGGTATTTGAACAAAGTAATTTTATCGGGGAGCAAGCCGGCTTCGTTGCCAGTTCGCGCGGTGCGAGGTACGCCTTCGTATAAGCCAAGCAGCAGATGTCCGTGACGAAGCTTCAGCTTTTCACGCTGCACTTCGTCGGGTTCGTCGGCCATGACGATAGCGACGTTATTGAGGCCGTGTATATATTCCTGCGGTAACTCATCCATAGCGCGAGTGATAAGTTGGTCGAAACGTTCGTCTGATAATTCCATAGCTATATAAAGTATAGCATTAATCTTCGCTCACGAATGTAAAATCGGGGTCTTTACGAGCATCGCTCAAAATCTCTTCCCAATCCTGTGCCAACCGACCGTCAAGCTGCTCGGTCAGTTCAAAGTGACCGACTTCGTTCTGCTCAACGGCGATATCGTCGCCGAGGCCATCGGCCATCGGGTCGATAGGCTGAAATGCGAGTGATGAATGGTGGAATACTGACATGTTTGTTTTTATACCTTTATAGTACGCATATTAGCATAAACACTAAGAAAAGTCAATACATCCCCTTGCCCTTGTGGCTACTGCCGAGATATCACTGGATACTGCCGAATGAACCGATTGTCCTCAAGGCAATCAAGAATCGCCACCGCGACTTCCTGGCGCGATGTGAACATTTTTGCCGGTCCATGCTTTGTCAAACTAAACTGACTCGCGCCTGTCGAGTTACTCAACTTTAGCACTCGGACGACCGTAAAATCAGCGTCGCTTTTTTTCAGCACTTCGACGTGCGCAATACCGTCGTGCACCCGGTTTGGGTCAACACGTACGATAAACTCGTTGGCAAGCTTGTCGATAAGATTTGGTTTGTCGCCGTCAATTCGCACGCCCGTACCTGTTAAGCTGACGATGCGCTTCAGGCCTCGACGATTCATAACTTCAATGACCATTCGAGTAGCGGTCGTCTGCACGTCAGCGGTCGAACCGCGCACGTGCCCAAGCAGGCTGACCACCCCGTCGGTCGACCTGAGCAATTCCTCTACCTGCTGAAGGTTTGTGGCGTCACACTGTACGACGCTCAAATTTGCGCGTTCCCCACCAAATGGGTCCTCGCTCCTTACGCCCGCCCGCACTTGGTGTCCCGCCGCCAGTGCCGCTTCGACGAATACTCGTCCTGATCTGCCGTCTGCTGCAATTACTGCGATTCGCATATGTTCGTAGTATAGCCTGCCGTTGCTAAAATAGAACTATTACTTCAATAATCACCATTGGAATATTACGCCAGAAGATTCAGTGCTGAACGAATCTTGGCCGTGTTAACCGTGAACGTCGAACGACTGTAGTCAACGAAGCCGTCACTACGGGCTTTACTCAGTTCAACCGACACGACTTCCCTGCTAGCCCCAATCATATCTGCTAAATCCTGGTGAGTTAGGTTCAGCCCCATTTGATCGAGTTTGACGATTTCCTGCGAACTAAACTTCGTCGCCAAGCCGTAAACGGTATGCAAGAGCTTTCGCCGAACGTCGGCCTGACCGATTGCGCTCAATCGTTCCGATACATCATCAAAATGCTCGCTAATCCCGCGTGCAATTTCGACGGCTGCCGCAGAATTTTCTTTAATCAGAGCGTGGAGGGCTTGTTTACTAATCACATACGCCGAGCCATCGCTGTAGCCGACGTAATCATACTGCAATACCTTTTGCGTGAAGAACCGTTCCAGTGGTGCGATGTCGTAGCGGCCGGCGATCCACAGCAGGCGCTGTCGGCCTGAGTCTTCAGTTGATGTCGCTTTTATAAAGCCTTCACGCACCGCGAAGAACGTGTCGCTTTTGTCACCACTTGCCAGCAATAACTCGTCTTTACTAAAGCTTCGAACTGGGAGCGTTTTTACGTACGAAACGAAATCCACGTTGTGCTAGCTTACCTTTTCGAGAGATACAACAAGTTCACTACCTTCTACTTTCACGGTGTGCGAAAACGCCAAGTCGGCTTCAACCATCGCTTCTGCGAGTGTCTCATCCATGATGGTAGTCTCGTGCTCGTTGATGGCCTGAATCAAATCGTCATTTTCCGATGAAAGCGACAGGCTGATTCGGTCGTCAACGTTCAATCCGGCTGCTTTTCGGGCCGACTGCACGTGGCGGACGACTTCGCGCATCAGGCCTTCGCGTTTAAGTTCGGGGGTAATCTCGAAGTCCAACTGAACGTCTATAGCTTTCTCACCTTCAATGTAACGCACCCCAACTTCTTTGAAATTTAACTCTTCGAGAAGAATAGACGTAAAGAATGTAGGCTTATTTCCCACTATTTCATCATTGAGAAACTTAATACCCGCACCAGCAATATCAATTGAGGCTAGAGGTTGACGTACTTTAATACCTTTAGCCGCACGCTGCGAAAGTCCGTCGTTAATGACATCTCTAACTATCTGCATCTCATCGAGTGTAGTCTGATCAATCGCACCAGCTGACATCCAATCCTTCAGGTGAATCGACTGCTCGTCGCCAGTTAGGTTTTGGTACAACTCTTCGGCCAGGAACGGCGTGAATGGCGCGAGTACGTAACTAAGACGCACCAATACATAATGAAGTGTACGATAGGCGTCATTCTTATCACCGTCATCTTCTGACTTCCAGAAGCGGCGGCGACTGCGACGCACATACCAGTTACTGGCGTCGTCCAAAAACGGCAGAATCGGTTCAAGCGCGTTCGGAATGTCGTATTTGTCCATATGTAATTCGACTTCAGCCACTAGTTGATGGGCGCGGCTGACAATCCAAATGTCGAGTGGATTAGTAAGACTGTCGAGTGGATCTTTTAGCTCGCCGTCATATTCCCAGCCATCCACTTCGGCGTACATAGTGAAGAAATCATACATGTTCCAAATCATGCCCAATTTGCGCGCGACATCACCAACTTCTTTGTCCTGAAGCGCGAAGTCTTCGCCGTTGAGTAACGGGCTGCTCAGTAGCAAGAAGCGGAGTGAGTCGGCACTGAACTTGTCCATCAATTCATTCGGGTCGGTGTAATTGCCGTAGCTTTTGCTCATTTTACGGCCGTCGTTACCTGCCACATTACCGGTCACAATGACATTCTTAAACGAGTTTTCGCCGAACAATGCCACACTCATAGCGTGCATGTAGTAAAACCAGGCACGAACTTGGCCAATATATTCGACGATAAAGTCGCCTGGGAAGTTGGCTTCGAATTTTTCTTTGTTTTCGAACGGATAATGGAACTGCGCGAACGGCATACTACCGGCTTCGAACCAGCTGTCCATTACTTTGTCGATTCGGGTGTACTCCTCGCCGTCAATTTCAAACTTTACATCGTCAATCCATGGTCGGTGGTAATCGTCTAATTCAATGCCAGATAGCTCTTTTAGCTCAGCGTAGCTGCCAACCACTTTGGTTTTGCCGCTTTCGGTCTTCCAAACAGGCATGGCGGTGGCCCAAAAACGATCACGCGAAATGTTCCAGTCCGGTGCTTGTTCGACCGTCTTGGCAAAACGACCGTTCTTTACGTGCTCGGGGAACCAATTGATTGGCTGGTTCTTTTCGAGCATCTTCGCGCGTTGGCCGTCGATGTCCATAAACCAACTCGGGTGCGCCCGGTACATAAGCTTGGTGCCGCAGCGGTGACAGTGCGGGTAGCTGTGCCGAATGTAATCAATCTTCCATACCACGCCGCGTTCTTTCAAGTCCTTGGCTATGGTCTTATTAATTTCCCATACGTTCTGACCTTCCCAGTCACCTTCAGTAAAGAAGCCATTTTGGTCGATAACGTGAATGGCTGGAAAATTCTTTTCTTTGGCCAATACAAAGTCTTCTTCGCCATAGGTCGGAGCGAGGTGTACGATGCCGGTACCGGCTTCGGTTTCGACGTAATCGGCGTGCCAGATTTTGTGCGCATTTTCACCGCGGTCGACGAACAGTGGCTCGTACGATAATCCGACTAAGTCAGAGCCCTTGAACTCCTTAGTGGCAGAGTATTCAAGCGGCTGATGCTTTTCATCAGTGAATACTTTCTCGACGAGTTCTTTGGCAACGATCAGCGTGTCGCCGTCTTGTTCAACTTCGACGTAAGTCACGCCTTGGTTCACGGCAAGCGCCGTGTTCGCCGGCAGCGTCCAGGGTGTGGTCGTCCAGGCCAGCAAAAACCGGCCGTCTTCAAGCTTAAACTTCACGTACACACTTGGGTCGGTAACGTCTTGGTACGCGCCAGCGTCCATCGTGACCTCGGCTTTGCTCAGCGGCGTACCGTCGAGCGTGCAGTACATCAGCACCTTTTCACCTTCGTAAATCTTGCCTTTTTCGTACAATTCTTTGAAGGCCCACCAAATAGATTCCATGTAGTCCTTGTCCATGGTCTTGTAGGCACCCTTGAAGTCGACCCAGCGGCCGATTCGATCAATCACATCTTCCCAAGCATCCGACGTTTCGAGCATGTTGGCGCGTGTGGCATTAATGTACTTTTCAATGCCATAATCAATTACTTCTTGGCGCGAATGAATACCGAGCTTCTTTTCGGTGTAGCGTTCCGCGGGAAGTCCGTGAGCATCCCAACCCCATACGCGTTCGACACGCTTACCTTTCATGGTCTGGTAACGAGGAATCGCGTCTTTTACAATACTGGAGAGTAACGTACCGTGATGAGGCACGCCACTAATGAACGGTGGACCGTCATAAAATACGTATGAATCGTCTTTTGAACGGTTTTCAACCGACTTTTCAAACGTTCCGTCGGCTTTCCATTTCTGGGCCCAGTCTTTTTCGTATTCGAGCGCTCGGCGACGTGTGCCTGATTTGAATTTCATATTTTCTCCAATTAAAAAGCCCTTCTTTGACACCGGATCCCTTGTGGGAGGTACCATCCGGTTTCTAAGAAAGGATTCTTAGCACTTACTTGGTCGCTTTGTCGCAGCGTTCGCGTCGAGTTCTACTTGGCATGCACCGTTCTTCCCGCTCCGTATCGTTCGATTCGTAGTTGATAGCTACTATGGACGGATTACTCCTATTTTACTCTTTATTCGGCGGTAAAGGCAAGAACTTGCTGGTACGTTCTTTGTACGTCTTCCAGCCAGGTCGGCCTTCGAAGGCTTTTTCGGTCATTGGAACGCCAGACACAAATAGCAGCAAGTAGGTAATAACGACCGGTGTTATGATGCCGACCCAGCCATATGGCGTACTCAGCGCAATAACAAAAATTCCCCACCACATAGTCGCTTCACCGAAGTAATTCGGGTGACGGGTGTACTTCCAGAGACCTTTCGTCATCAACTTGCCTTTATTTTTTGGATCGCTCAGGTGTCGCTTAAGCTGTAAGTCACCAACAGTTTCGAAAAAGAATCCGGTTATCCAAATGACCAAACCGACATACGCGTAGGTAGTTAGTTCACTTGGGAGCGCCAGATTAATGTGAATAACGGCAATTGAAATAAGCGTGGCAAGCAGCGCCTGAACCATAAAGATGCGAGTGAACGTATTAACCGCTTCGTTGCCTTTCCATTGCTGACGTAAGTCAACGTAGCGTTGGTCTTCAGGCTTTTTCAGCAGTCGCCTGATAATGGCGTAGCTGAGCCGGGTCGCCCAGATGATAACAAGCAGAGTTACGAGCGTTTGCACATTAAACCCTACCGCCAAGTCAAAACGGTTGAGTGCAAAAGCACTCACCGCCGCGACAGCGAACGCTGGACCCCATGCCGCGTCAACGATATCGGTGCGCTTTAAAATACGACTCAGGGCGAATAGTACTGTCATAAAGCCCAAGACAGCGAGCAGTACGGTTGCCGTTGCCGCGAGTATTGCTTGCCACTGATTCAGCATAATAAGGACGGTCACCGCCGCCGAAACATACGCCGCTAAGAACAGCACCAACACGGCTGCCGAATTTGAAATCTTTGGTGGCTTAGGCAAAAATTCCATCGCCATACTTTACTAGGATTGCCATAATGATAGCTGCGATGAGACTGAACATAGCAAACTTATCAAAATCACGTCGAACAAACGTTTCGAGCTTTGACTGCACTTTTTTTGGCAAAAACAAGTTATTTTCACGAACGTTATAGCGTGTAATCGCAAACCACACCATAATGGTCGTCAACGTGACCAGTAAGCACCATGGGCAGAGCGCCTGAATGACGAAATAGCTAACACCAAGCAGGTACAATGCGTACACCAGTCCGAGCGTGTATCCCAGCTGAGCGGCAAACATAAATTTTCGCGGGAATCGAATGCCAACCAGACCGGCAATTGCCACAGTTATGACAATCGGTTCGGCGATCATGCCGAGGAAGCTGTTTGGAAAGCCTAACATTTCTGCCGAAGGGTGTTTCGCTACTGTTGCACAGTTCAGTACTATATTCACGCTACAGCTCAGGCTTGCATCAGGATTCTTCGCAAGATGATACGACTCAACCGATAGTACGAATGCCGCAATGAGGCTGAGCGTGGCGCCAATCAGCATACTGGTAAAAATCCAGCGATTATCGCGCAGATTTTTGTCTTCGTGGGTAAAGAATGCTCGTATGCGTTTCATATTATGTATAGTAGCTTAGTTCTGAAATTGTCGGTAGCGGTAGTCCCCGCCAACTGCTCTGCATTTGTCCGTCGTCTGACAGCGCGACAACCGTAGGATATTCGACAATGTCATAGGTTCGACAGAGGCTTGCACCCTCTAGTGAATCGGGGTCGAGCGTTTCAATTGTCCCACTGGTTCGCCTCGAGAAATCTCGCAGATATTCCTCGACAGCACGTCCGTATTCGCTGGCCGAGCGGTACACGATGATCACTTTCATTAGTTCTTCTTTTGCCGTTTCGCTAATATATCAACGAAGTTGTCGAGTGTCTTAAAATCGTGGAACACGCTGGCGAATCGTACATAGGCCACCTGATTACGGGCTTCGAGTTTATCGAGTACCATGGCCCCGATTTGCTTCGAAAACACTTCACTTTCACCAATATTATAGATAGCTTCTTCGACGTCCGTTACGATATCTTCGACTTCGACTTCGCTTGAAAAGAACTTCCCGACCGACTGCTTAATAGCACCGGCAAGTTTGTCGCGATCAAATAGCTCGCGTGAGCCATCTTTCTTAATGACAGCCAGATTCGGCTTTTCGATGCGTTCGTACGTCGTAAATCGGCGTCCGTCCGGCGCTTCGCGGCGGCGACGGATTGTCTTACCATCCCCGACTTCGCGGGATTCGAGTACTCGGCTGTCACCGATGTTGAGTGGGGCTGGCATAGCCTACGCCTCCTTATTCGTTATCTTTGTTCTTCTTTTTGCGTCGACGCAGGAAGGCAGGCGTGTCGTCTTCGTCTTCTTCGGGTTGGTTCCAAATGTCAGTACCGTTGGTCGTGTCATCAGCAAAGTGTGCGGCTGGGTCTTCTTTGTCGAGTTCCAGGTTGACCGATTCGACCATCTGTTCATCAACTTCGCTCTTCTTTTCAACCGCTTGGCGACTGCCTTGCGTTCCAGGCATATCAAGGCTAGCTGCCTGCTCTTCAAAGAACGCGCTGTCAAATCCGGTCGCAATGACCGTAATGATCAATTCGTCTTCGAGTTCCGGCTTCAGGGTTGCACCAAATATGATGTTGGCATCAGGCGAAACGGCCGAGGTAATGATTTCGGCTGCTTCCTGAATTTCACTCATACTCATGTCGTAGCCGCCGGTAACGTTGAACAACACGCCCTTGGCGCCATCAATCGATACTTCAATGAGTGGGCTTTCGATTGCTTGCTGAGCGGCCTGCGAGGCACGATCGTCACCACTGGCGCGACCGATTCCCATAAGTGCGCTTCCGGCGTTACTCATAATGGCCTTCACGTCAGCGAAGTCCAAGTTAATCAGTCCGTGTTCGGTAATCAGTTCCGAGATTCCCTGCACGCCCTGGCGCAGCACGTCGTCGGCAATCTTGAAGGTCTCAAGCAGTGGCGTACGACGGTCAATCGTCTGTAAAAGTCGGTCATTTGGAATGGTGATCATAGTATCAACTTGGCGACCAAGTTGCGCAACGGCCCATTCGGCATTAATGCGGCGTTTTTCACCTTCGAAGCTAAACGGCTTCGTAGCGACACCGACGACCAAGATTCCTAAGTCTCGGGCAATCTGGGCAACGATATGGCCGGCACCTGAACCGGTACCACCACCGGCACCGATAGTAACGAATACCATGTCGGCACCTTCGAGTGCGCCTTTGATTTCTTCACTCGACTCCTGAGCAGCTTGTTCGCCTTTCGACGGGTCAGCGCCAGCACCAAGGCCACCGGTCGTTTCTTTGCCAAGATGAATCTTGACGTCTGCTCGTGAATTGTGGAGTGCCTGGGCATCTGTATTCATGGCAATGAACTGTACACCGGCAAGACCGGCGTCTTTCATGCGATTGACGGCAGAACCACCGGCTCCACCGACTCCGACTACTTTAATGCTCGCGAATGTTTGTATTTCGCTTGGTTTAACTTCAGGCATTGTTATGGCTACCCACTTTCTTAGCTGGAGAAATCGTCCTATTATTCCCTATTCAAAATGTTTGCTCATTTCAAGTATAGCACCCATGAACAATATAATTAAGCTTTGAATTTACCGAGGAACTTTCGAGCTGTGCTCGAGGCTTTTTGAAGCGATTTAACCGCGTCCTTCGACCCACGTGAGCCGCTATGAGTACTATTTTTACCTCTGTTGTCGGCCTGGTTCTCGGCATCAACTAGCATGAGGCCGCAGGCAACTGCATACTGGGGTTGTTCAATGTTGTCGACGGCTCCACCGAGTCCAGAGACCTTGCCGACACGTGCGGCGAGGCCAAGCTTTTCCTTTGCGAATTCAGCAATCTTCTTCATGTTGGCGCCGCCACCAATCAGCACGACGCCGCTTGGAAGCTGACCGGCGCGGCCGGCTTTCTTTAATTCGACTTCGACTGCTTCGAAGATTTCTTCGAGTCGTGCCTCAACGATTTCATCGATATCGGTCGTATTGAAGGTGTGAATTTCGTCACCGTCCTTAACACTAATGCCTTCCGACGAACTTCGTCCAGTTGCGACGGCATGTGTGACTTTTACGTTTTCAGCTACTTCGGGATCGGTCTTTAAACCGATAGCGAGGTCATTCGTAATGCTCGCACCACCGATTGGTACGACACCGACATATTGCAAGTCGCCTTCTTCGAAGACGGCAATGCCTGTCGTGCTGGCACCGAGATCAATCACTGCGACACCGTTTTCAAGTTGCTGCTCTTTCAGTACCGACTTCGCACCCGCAAGGACGCTTGGGATAATAGTATGAGCATCAACCTTGGCCATTTCTGCCGTTTTTTGCAGATTGTGTAGGTGTGGAGCAAGTGCCGATACCACATTGGCACGGATTTCAAGTCGGGTACCGGTCATACCAAGCGGATCTTTGATATTGTCTTGGCCGTCGAGTCGGTAGCTGTGCGGAACGACTTCTAAGATCTCGCGGTTCGCGGGAATTTTGCCAACGGTCGCGACGTCTTCGATACGAAGTAAATCGTCGCGAGTAATCGCGTGGTCCATCGCACCGACAGCAATCATGCCATCAGCTTTGACGCTTATTATATGCGCGCCGTTAATACTGACTGTTGCATAATCTACTTGGTAGCCACTCATTCGTTCGGCTTCACCCAGCGCGGTGTCAATTGCCGATGCTGGCCCTTGCAGGTTCGCGACACTGCCTTTGCGCATGCCACTGTTAAGACTAGTTCCGACTCCGACAACCGTTGGTACGCCACCTTCACCGTCGAGATGCCCGACAACACATCGGACCTGGGACGTGCCAATGTCGATTCCGACGGCGTAACGAGAATTTTCTTGCATGAAGTCGATTATAGCGCTTATGCGGCCAAAAAACTATATCGAAGCATACCAGCGAACGACAGGCCCACACCCCGACGCTTTGTCACGCGTTAATATTCTACTGAGTAGATTAACGCTAACGCTTTATCATGCTACAGTATCTATCATGAACAACGGACGCTCGGGCTTCACGATCGTTGAAATGCTCATAGTGATAGTTATTATCGCAATACTAGCCGCAATCACTATCGTAGCGTTCAATGCCGTCTCTGCACGTGCCGACACTACCTCAAGGCTAAGCGAAATGAAAGCTTGGGAACGATTATATAAAGCATACGCAGCTAGCTATGGACGCTACCCGGCCTACCCAGGATCTCCTGATGGTGATTCTACGGGTGCGGACATGGGCTACTGCCTCGGGACAGGCTTTCCGGACAGAGACGGTACCGGAACAGGTAACTGCCGCGACTTATCTGGAAACTTTTACCAATATAACGTCAACTCGACATTAAATAGTGAGCTGAGGAAGATTGGGAGCCTGCCAACAGGTATACGAACCTCTCCAGGCGCAGATGCCCTCGGACCATTCGCAAAGTATCATACCGGTGGTAATGTGATTATCTTTAACATCTTCAAAGGTGGCACGACCTGTCCGTCTGGTACGGGCACAGGGTATATATACCCGAACGACGCGGCGATAACTTGCTTCATAGATATACCCGAGGCGAATTGACACCAAGGGGGTCTTGTCTTTGCTCACTGACGAGCGGATTGGTGCTGACGCCTTAAAACGGAGTTATGTATTAATCTGGGTCAGAATTTCTGCGCCGTCTTTGGTAATCAGTACAGTATGCTCAAAATGCGCGCTTAGGCTACCGTCGCGGGTAGCAAAAGTCCACTTATCTTCTTCGAGCGGACCAATGACGCGCTCGTCACCTAAAGAGGCCATCGGTTCAATAGCGATCGTATCGCCGGCGCGCAAGATAGGACCGGTTCCCTTTTGGCCGTAGTTCGGCACTTCTGGCGGCATATGCATTTCAAGTCCAACGCCATGCCCAACAAGTTCGCGCACAATTCCAAGCTTCGCGTTCGCAAGGACTGCTTCGACGGCCGCAGAGATATCACCAATGTGCGTTCCGTCGCCTTTTATAGCATCGATTCCGGCATATAGACTGCGTTCGGTTTGCGCGACAAGGTGCTTCACCGCGCCGCTTGGCTCTTCGCCAATAACAGTCGTAAATGCAGAATCAGTCTTCATACCTTTATAGGCGATTACCAGGTCGAAACCGATGACGTCACCCTTTTCGAACGGGCGATCATTTGGCACGCCGTGTACCACCGCGTCGTTAACGCTGATACATATGGTATTGGGGAAACCTACTTCCGATGTCCGGTATGTTGCCTCGGCGCCGAGCCGTTTGACTTCGCCCGCTACCCAAGCGTCTGCTTGCAAGCCGGTCATGCCAGGCTTTAGCTGTTTTTTGAGTCCGTCAAAAACGGTCGCAAGCATGTGGCCACATTCACGCATGGCTTGGATTTGTTCAGGTGATTTCGGTGGCTGAGTCATTGCAGTTACGCCAGTTCGCTCGCTTCAAGTTCTGTCTGAATACGGTCATGAATCTCGCCGACTGTTCCGGTGCCATCAATGTGAACGATCCGAACACCTTGTTCGGCGAATATGCCAAGTACCGGGTACATCTTTTGGCGATAAATCATCATGCGTTTCGCAATCGTTTCTGGAGTGTCTTCCATGCGACCGCGTTTTTCAAGTCGCTTCCTAAGTTCGGTTTCTGGGACTTCCAACGCTATCACAAGATCGATCTTTTCGTCGTTCATGTCCATGTACTTCGACAGCCATTCGGCCTGTGCTTTGGTACGCGGAAAGCCGTCGATGATGACGTTCTTGAAGCCATCTCGTTTCGCTTCTTGGATGGCCTTATGAAACACGTCGTATGTTACGCCGTCGCTTACAAGATCACCTGATTTTAATATCTGAATTATTGCCGAATCGTTACTATCGCGGAGCAGCTGGCCGGTTGAAAGCCACTCCCAATCGTGGCGCGCAGAGACCATCTGACCTTGCACACTTTTACCGGCGCCGGTCGGACCAAAGAATATAATCATATGCTCTATTGTATCAGTTCGGAAGCTTGCTTTTAACAGTAGCGGCGATAAGTGCGCCGTCGGCCGTATTTCCGACCTTTTCTTTGACCGCCTTAATGACCAGGCCCATCGACTGCATGCCGGTGGCGCCCATTTCTTCAATCGTCTGCTCGACGATTTTGATCACTTCGCTGTCAGACAGTTGGCTAGGTAAATACTCTTCTAAGACTGAAGATTCCAGCCGTTCGTTTTCGGCGAGTTCGGGGCGTCCGTTTTCGTCGTATAGCTTAATACTTTCGGCACGCTTCTTCACTTCTTTTACGATAATCTTTTCAATTGCCGCGTCATCTAAACCTTCGTCGCGCTTGCCGGTAGCCACTTCTTCGTTCAGCACGGCTGCGCGAAGGTTGCGTAAAACTTCTGCCCTAAAACGATCGCCGCCCAAAAGAGCGGCTTTCAAATCGTTTTGGATCGTTTGCCCAAGCGTCAACTAGCGGACTCCGAGGCGCATCTTGGCCATCTTATCAGCCTTGCGGGCCTTACGAATAATTGCCTTGTTGCGTCGTTCAGTCTTGCTGATTGGTTTGCTAAATCGCATGCTTGACTTCGCGGTGCTCAAAACACCACTCTGCAAAACTTTGCGGTTGAAGCGACGGATTACATTCTCGTTCGCTTCGCGTTCGTCTTTTCGTGTAACTTGTACCATATAGTTACCTAGCTTAACAGATTAATTCGATTGTTTCAAGCTGCCCTTCGAGCTAACTTCAACTTCGCGTTTGGTGCGTTCAAAAAACGCTAAAATAAATGCCGTAATCGATGCTACAAATGCAATAAATATTGACCAGCCGGCTACAGTTCCCGATGTCGCAAGCGCAGCTTCACCAGACCTATTCCCCATCAGTACTGCTAGTGCCGAGCCGCCGCTGTCTTTCGTATCGCCGCCATCTGGCACCGATAATCCAAGCATGAATAACGCGAATAGCGTCACATACACGGCCATCATGAACGGCCCTTTCATACGGTATAGGTGCTTTCGTTGCCGTATGGCAACCACAATCGTGAGCGCTACTGCATATACAAATATCAACGGAACGATGGTAAAGAGCAGAATGAAAAACATCCAGCCAAAGACACCAAAAAACAACCGCCCGAACAGAATCCAAACAGCAGCAAGCAAAAATGCTCCCGCGATAATGAGTGGTAGTTTAAACTGTGGCCATACGTCAGGTTTATTCATCATTCAATTGTACTCTCAATCACTTCGAGGTGAAGTAACCTACCTTCGACACTGCGTCGGCCTTGCCATTCATTAATATCCGGGTGGTACCACGCCGAAATCAGCGCTCCCGGTTCGACAAAAAAATGCTCGGGTGCGTTGAACGCAAGCAGTTGAATAACGTGACCACTTGCCGACTGGACTTCGAGCTTAATGTGTTGCGCGTCCGCGCCCATCTTTCGCAGTCGCATGACTTTCAGACTCTCAGTTTTTAATACCGGCTGCGGATTACCATTACCGAATGGTTCTAACTGGTTCAGTTGACTGACCAGCGCCTCGTTTACCTGCAAGAAATCCGCTGCGGTGTCGGCATGAGGCAACAATAAATCTGACTGATTTTTTAGCTTCATATCACGGTAATGCCTATTCACGTGCTCCCTGAAGGCCTGGATATTACTCGTCGGCATAGTCACACCAGCCGCCAGCTTATGCCCACCGCCCTTGGTGATGATACCGCCTGCGCTTTTTATTGCGTCGGCTGCGCTAAAATCTCCGTAACTTCGGGCAGAACCTTTTGATTCTTCGCCCATTTCCTGTAACACGTAGGTCGGTTTCTTGTATTTTTCAAGCAGCTTGGCGGCGACGATTCCGACGATTCCATGATTCCAATCCGCGCCGCTCACCACCAACACATCATCGTTTTCAAAGCGCTTCGCTTGCTCGATTGCCTGTTTGTAGATCGCATCTTGATCGGTCCGCCGGGCCGTATTCAGTCCGTCGAGTTCTTGGGCTTTTTCAAGCGCGTACATTGGGTCTTCAGCCGTCAGCATATCAAGTGCTATCTGCGCAGTCTCCAAACGTCCAGCGGCATTCATGCGGGGACCAAGACCGAAACCAAGTGAACGAGCGTTGACAGAATGTGGCTCGACTCGTGATACGGCCATCAATGCTTTTAGCCCCGGACGCTTTGTTTTTGACAATACCTTCAATCCCCAAAATACATTGGCGCGGTTTTCGCCCTGAAGTGTCACGACGTCGCACACCGTTCCCAGGGCTACCAGGTCGAGCAACCACTTTTCTTGTCCTGGCGCGAGTCCGTCCAGCCGGGTTTGGAGCGCTTGCACTAACTTGAACGCCACCCCAACACCAGCCAGGTCAATAAATGGATAATCATGGTCAAGGCGCTTCGGGTTAATCACCGCCACGGCGGGTGGCTGCACGTCAGCAACGTTGTGGTGGTCGGTCACGATGACATCAACGCCAAGTTCCATCGCACGCGTAATCGGTTCGTGGCTAAGACTGCCGCAGTCGACCGTCACGATCAGTTGCGCGCCGGCCTTGGCAATCCGCTCGATTGCATCAACCGTTAACCCGTACCCTTCGACGAAGCGATTAGGAATAAATGCGTCGACATGTTTAAACCCGAAACTCTTAAAAGCGTCGAGCAGCACCGTCGTGGCCGTTAAGCCATCAATGTCGTAGTCGCCGTAAATCGTAATGCGCTCTTGCGCTTTGCGAGCTTTAATCAGCCGCTCGACCGCCAGCTGCATATCTGGCAGTAAAAACGGGTCATGCTTGTGGTCATAGCTCGGGTTTAAAAACGCATCGCGCTGAGCCTGGGTTTTTAACCCACGAGCAGTAAGAATTGCTTCGAATAATTTTGATGAGTCGCTCATGTATCTATGGTACTCCAAACTATACTGACAATATTTTTAGCGAATTTACTTCGTAAAAATATTGATAACTAAGGGAAAAGCCCAGCGAAGCGATAGTAAAAACCGTAGGTTTGTCTTATAAGTCGAAGCCGCTATACCGGCTGAATGTCTGTCGCGCTGCGCTTAGTGCGCGTCGTCTGGTGCTGCTGGCTTTTAATAACGATGCTTTGCAGTTCTTTGAAAATTGGGAATTGTTTGTTCGTCGAATAAATCTTGGTATTGCCTTGCTTTTCGCTTGTTAAAAAACCAACCTTTTCGAGCCGCTTCAGCTCACGCTGAATATTACCCGGGTCTTCTTTTATTAGTTTGGCAAGTCCGCGAACATGCGTGTGAAAATCAGGGTACTTGGCGTACACTACTACAATTTTTCGGCGCACTCGACTAGTAATAAAAACGTCTAACATATACTCCCTTAACGCCCCGCGGGGTCTTTAGAACTTTTGCAGTTGTTCCTATTATCTTAGCACAATCTTACAACGACGCTCAAGTCCCGTCAGCGCCAGTTCAACACAATTTGGTTAATCTTGGCGATTGTATCTTCGTGTGATGGGACCGTGTTATCGGTGTAATAATGGTTCGTTCCCATGAAGTTTTCTTTGACGTCGAGAATATGGATTTCGTCAGCTGAAGTGTGGAGTTTATCGACTGCGGGAATACTCGCTACCGGGGTCGCGACAACTATTCGCTGAGTCCGTATCGGCTTCATAAAATCTAATGCCACATCGATTGAGGCTCCGTTATCCAGCCCGTCAGCCACCAAAATAACCGTTCGGTCAACCAGCAACGATTTATCAATCAAGCCTCCGTCACCGAGCAGCCGGTTAATACGCTGAAACGCTTCGCGTTTTTGGTCGTCCAGATAGCCATGAAACTCGCTAGCGTATTCCTCAATTTCACCGGCTGAGAACATGCCATTATACGTAAACCCGCCGCCTTGCGATACCCCACCAAAACTCAATGATTCGCCCGGAACCTGAATATCTTCGATGAGAAGCAGTGTCAAGACGCAGTGAAGCGCAGCGGCTATTTCTTCGCCAACCAGCACCGCTCCGTCGCTCAATGCAACGACCGCACAGTTCTCATAGCGATATTGCTCAACAAGCGGCAACGCCAGCTTCGCACCCGCCTCGGCCCTAGATTCAAAATACATAAGGCTAGTGTAGCAGGTAACATACTCAGGAGGGGGCCACCCCTCCGCTTCCTATTCAAAAACTTGCTCCACCCCCTAAAGCTCGCCTTCGGCTCGTACCAATTCAGCTGGCGTTCACTGAACTGACATATAATCAGGTACATGTACTACTACGAGGTCGCTCCTACTCAAATTGTGCGCAGTGGCACAGACTCGTTTACCTATGCTTCAAACGAACAGCTTACGCCCGGGCAAGTGGTGCGCGTAAGTGTCGGCAAGAAGCTAATGAACGGTCTGGTCCTACACTCGACCGGTGAGCCGTCTTACGCGACCAAGTCAATCGAACACGTACTCGAAGCAACGCCAATACCCGTAGCATATATAGGATTGGCCCAATGGGTCTCAGCCTACTACGCCACTCCGCTGGCAACCGTCCTTCAAACACTTCTGCCATCTGGCGTGCATAAAAACCGACGACCAAAAGTACGGACTCAATCTGTAAGTGTTCGAGAACGAACACAATATGTACTCAATGAAGATCAGGCAGCTGCGGTTCAAAAAATCGAACAATCGAAGCCAGGAACGGTCCTCCTTCATGGCGTTACCGGTTCTGGTAAGACAGCCGTATACATTGAACTGGCTCGTCGGGAAATCAATGCCGGGAAATCGGTTATCATTTTAGTACCGGAAATAGCACTGACCTCACAACTGGTCGCAGAGTTCTCCCAGCACTTCGACGATATACTTCTCACCCACTCTAAACAGAGCGAGGCCGAACGCCACGACATATGGCGCACCGCATTAACGTCCGACCATCCGCGGGTGATCGTCGGACCACGCTCGGCTCTCTTCTTACCCGTTAAGGATATCGGGCTTATCGTCATTGACGAAGCCCACGAGCCAAGCTACAAGCAAGAGCAGTCCCCTCGTTACCACGCGCTGCGGGCAGCCCATTTTTTGGCCGAGTCTTCCGGTGCGACACTAGTGCTTGGAAGTGCCACTCCCTCAATTGTCGACCGCTACCTCGCAGAGTCGACCGGCCGCCCAGTCATCGTCATGGATAAACGCGCGGTTCCTGGTGCGCACAAACCAGCGATTCAGATCGTCGACATGACCAAGCGAACACATTTTAAGCGACATCGTTTTTTATCCGACACCGTCTTATCACAAATCGAACAAGATACAAGCTCAGGTAAACAGGTGTTGCTCTTTCATAATCGGCGCGGCTCGGCCCCGACGACTCTGTGCGAAAACTGTGGTTGGCAGGCCGGCTGCCCCCGCTGTTTCGTGCCACTCACCCTGCATGCCGACAAGCACGAACTTCGATGTCATATCTGTAACTTTACGGTTCACGTACCGACCAGTTGTCCGGAGTGTAACCATGCCAGCATTATTCATAAAGGAATTGGCACCAAGCTGATTGAGAGCGAACTCACCCGCTTGTTTCCAAAGCTCACCATCGCTCGTTTCGACGGTGATGCAAGCTCGGACGAGACCGTTGAAGCCCGCTACGCGCAACTGTATGACGGCACTATCGATGTTATTATTGGCACCCAGGTCATCGCTAAAGGCCTGGACCTCCCGAAGCTTCATACCGTGGCCGTCGTTCAGGCCGACGCCGGACTAAGCTTGCCTGATTATATTTCGGCCGAGCGGACGTTCCAGCTACTTGCCCAGGTTGTTGGTCGAGTCGGCCGCACCAGCGCCGACACCAACGTTATCGTTCAAAGCTACCAACCGACCCACCCAGCCATTACCTTGGGACTCAACCAGGATTACGCCAGCTTTTACGACCTCGCCGTGCAACAGCGTAAACGCAGCCATTTTCCCCCATTTACCTATTTACTCAAGTTGCAGTGTTCGTACAAGACCGAAGCCGCTGCCATTCGCAATGCCAAAAAGTTCGCCGAACAATTAAAGTCTTCGCTTCCCAGTGATGTTCAAATTCTTGGCCCGACGCCCGCCTTCTACGAGCGTGCCGGTGGCTCATACCGGTGGCAACTTATCCTTAAGTCGCCAAAGCGATCACACCTTACCGAGGCGCTTGGTCTACTGCCACCAAAAAACTGGCAGTTCGAACTCGACCCAATGTCCTTGTTGTAAAAATGCTACAATAACAGCATGAAACGAACCATAAGCGGGTTCACGATTGTCGAGTTACTCATCGTCATCGTGGTCATCGGCATCCTGGCGGCTATTACTATCATTGCGTATAGCGGCCTACAGAATCGGTCGTATTATTCGGCTGTTCAAAGTGACCTGTCGCAGGTCGCAAAAAAACTAGCAATCTTCAAGGTAAGTTCAAGTGATGACAAATATCCCGTCGCGGTCGCCGGCTCACTCCGAGACGGGCTCACAGTAGTCGATATTAAGCTAAGCACTGACGCCTATAGCACCGTCGCTAACTCAAATTTCACCTATTTCGTCAATGAAACCGGTTCCGATTACGTCGTCATGGCAACCGTCAAAAATGGTCCGGTACTTTACATAAAGGGTAGCGATCCGACTATCCGTCCGTATACCGCTAGCCCCTACCCCTCTGGTATGGCATCCAACCACGCCACTGGTGCCAACCTGACGTACACCACTCTCGATAATTATGCCGCCTACGTCGGTACTGGTGGTGGCTGGAGAATCTGGGACTAGCCACTTCCAATATTCCGGGACCTGCTACAATTGCACCATGAAGAAAACCACAAGCGGTTTTACAATTGTCGAACTACTAATCGTCATTATCGTGATTGCGGTCTTAGCGGCAACAACCGTTGTCGCGTTCAACGGCGTGAGCGCTCGCGCATACGACTCAGAACGACACACCGAAGCCCGGAACATACAACAAAGCCTTGAAAATTATTACACCGTCAACGGGTTCTACCCTGGGGTAGATAACCTCACCGGGTCAGCAGGAGTTACGACACTCGGACTGAGCATCGCCCAGCTTTCCTCACCAGAACTACCTAGTAGTGGAATTTCGGCTGGATACGCCAACCAGCACTTCAACACTCGATACAAATACGTCGCTGCGCCTAACGCAGACGGGAGTGGGTTGCTCTGCAGTGCAAGTCCATGCAAGGCCTACACGCTTGGTTACTGGGCCGTTGGCGAAAACAGGGATTATGAACTCCGACACCTTCAGCGTAACTAGCGGCTATCGCTTTTCTCATCTGTTACAATAGTGAGAATGAAAAAAGAAGACATCATCACGCTTCCAAATCCTCACCTGCGTACAAAGTCCGCAAAGGTATTCGCGGCCGACGACGAAACGGTGCAGCTTATCAGTGACATGACCGCCGCCGCACTCGACTGGGAAGATTCTCGGCCGCACGAAATCTCGGCTGCCCTGGCAGCCGTTCAAATTGACCGGCTGCAGCGGGTCATAATCGTCCGCAGCGACTTCGAAGACAAAGCCGACCGCGAGTTCACGGTACTTTTGAATCCACAAATCGTCAAATACGAAGGCGAAATTGTCGCCGACTACGAGGGTTGCTTGAGTATTAAAAGTATCTACGGCAAAGTACCGCGCCATACCAAAATCCGTGTCAAAGCACTCGACCAAGATGGTGCCGAAGTCCGCTTTCGAGCAGACGGCTTTCTAGCCCGCGTCATTCAGCATGAAGTCGACCACACGAACGGAATCGTCTTTATCGACCACATCCAAGAACAAACCGATGCGTTCTACACGCTCGACGAATCAGGCGAACTACAGCCGCTCGACTACGAACAGCATATTAAGGACAACCATGAACTCTGGTCCTAAGCCCCGAAAAATAATTTTCTTCGGTAACGAACGACTGGTCAGCGGCCTGGACCATACCGAGACACCCATCTTAAAAGCGCTCATCGCTGCCGGCTACGACGTACAAGCCGTCGTTGCGAATGAAGCCGGCACTAAGTCACGTAAAGTAAAAACGCTCGAAGTCGCCGATGTCGCTCATGCGCACAATATTCCGGTTCACACCCCGCATCGACCAATGGACATCTACGACGAACTCGCCGCGTACGGTGCCGACGCCGGGGTACTGGTCGCCTACGGCCGCATCGTGCCGCAAAAGCTGATTGACTTGTTTCCGTTTGGAATCATCAACATACATCCGTCGCTTTTACCAAAATATCGCGGTCCCTCGCCCATCGAATCCGCTCTCGCCAACGCCGATGAATCCACCGGTATATCTATCATGGCACTGTCGGCTAAAATGGATGCTGGTCCGGTGTATCACCAAGTCGAGTACCACCTCCCGCAGTACGAAACAGCTCCCCACCTGAGCCAAAAGCTCGCCGGACTGGCTGCAAGCGAACTTATTGCTACGCTCCCAAGAATATTTGATGGCTCTTTGACAGCAATCGAACAAGACGAGTCAGGCGCAACCTATTGCCAACTTATCAGCAAACAAGACGCCCGACTATTACCCGATTCACACACGGCCGAGCAAGCCGAACGTCTGGTCCGGGCCTACAAAGCCTACCCGCGCGCCCGTTTGAGCCTGCATGGCCACGAGCTTATCATTCTGCAGGCTTCTGTTGTCGACAACAGCGAATCTTCCCTCGATATTGCGTTCACCGACGGCCGCTTTCTCCGCATCGAAGAGCTCATCGCCCCGAGCGGTAAAACGATGCGGGCCGATGCCTTCATAAAGGGTTACTTAAACGAATAAAAAACTCCGCACAGTCTGCGGAGTTTTTTAAACAGTTCGTTATCGACTCGGGAATTCCGGCATTTCGCCTGGATTCGGCGATGGCTGGGCACCGCTGTTAATCGGTGGATTTATTTCGCTTTGCGGTGGCTGAACCGGATTTTGCTCGGGCTGTGATTCTGGCTGTCGATCGCTCATGCCACCCATGATGGCATCGCGGTTACTCGTAATTTCGCGCTTCAGTTCGTCGAGTACCTGAGCGACCACCTGTCGGTAGTCAGAACGGTTCACTTCTAACCATTTAGTGGCGGTATATTCAGCGACTAGCCGTGGGTCGTTCGCCTCTAAACCGCTCGCTTGCTGTAATTTGCCAAACGCCTCTTCTTGCATATAGGTTGGCGCGTGCTCAGAAAGCCAGGCTTCAATCTTTTCTTGGTCGCGGTCAATAATTTTTTCAAATTCTTCGAGCTGTACATCGCTCAATCCATCAGAAAGGCGCGTTCCAACCCGTAATTCGAGTTCGCTGTAAATGTGTTGCAGGAACGGTTTCTTCTGCTCGTCCGGCAAGCCGTCCAGGCCGATATCTTTGAGGAATTGGTCGTCGAGTCGAAACATGGAAATCCTTTATCTATACGTCGTTTATATTATTATACCGCACCGGGTCGAGTAATCAGAGCCTGAACGCGCTATCCCCTGGCCAAAGACCAGGGGATGGTTGCTATAGTTATCGAACTTACAGTTCGACGCCGTTCTTACGGCTACTGCCAGCGATAACGCGTAGTGCGTCTTCAGACAGCTTGCCTGGGCGAGAGATACGCCATTCACTGGCAGTATTATCGTAGTAGGCTTCACCGAGCTTACCAAGTTTTGGCCCGGCAGTTTTCAGTACGTCAGCCCATTCACTCTTAGGGATTCCCATCTGCTGGAAGGTGCTGTTCCAGCCTTCGCCAGGAGTCACGCGGCGGGCGCTTGGATCAAAGTCATTCCAGTTCATACCGTTACCGCCGGTACGCTCGGCACGGTTGCCGCCGCCGCTCGAATCGCCACCGCCATTGAATGGAAGATCAATACCATACTTATTCGCGAGAAAGATACCAGCGGCACCGGCAGCGACAGCACCAAGACCTACGATTAAACGCTTTTTACCCGAGCGTTCGCGCGAATCATCGCTTCGTTCTGCGCGGTTACGCGTGGCGCTCCAAGCCGAAAGCTTCGAGCCTACAGCCCTCGCGCCAAACCTGTCTCGCATTCGCTGAGTAAACGTGCCGTTTTCGTCCGATTCTTCGGCTTCTTGATTGTCGTCTAGCTGTTCGACCACTTCGGTCGAAGCATCATCGGTTAGCTCAAGGCCGTCATCAGACACACCTTCGGTGCGAGGCTGCTCGACTTCTTCAAGCTCGAGGCCATCGTCAGACACGCCCGCCTGCTTTTCAGCCTCTTCTTCGGACGTTTCTGCTGCTTCAGTTGCTGCTTGTTCCATTTCTTCACGGGCCTTGCGGACAGCGGCAAGCTTGATATCAATCTCTTCTTGGCTCATGTTCGGAAGCAGACTTTTTTCAGCTACCGGTTCATCAGCTTCGTCGCCAAGACGCTCATTCATACGCTCCTGTTGTGCTTCAGACGAATACTCTTGCGTTGCAGCCGCTTCGGTCATGTCGATGATCCGCGAAGTAATGATGTCGCGTTCCTCAGGACTAAATATTTCTGACTGTTCACTAAATTCGAGCAGTAAGTCTTCAAGCTTGTTCTGCTTGTCTTCAAGTGCGCCAGTTTTGCGTGATTCGTCTTCGCTGGTAAATTCAGATGCACTGATACTGGCGATGTCGCTCGCAATCATTTGCATCCGGCGGACCTTAGGGTCTGACTGCATTTTTTCGTTGAATGCTTGAGCCTCGGCCTCGGCGGCGGCGTCGAACTCGCCATTTTGCTCCAGGGCTTGTTCGTGCAGACCATCCATATAGGTATTGCGAGTATCAGGATTAGTAGCCTCGCTGTCGTAGTGGTCAGCGGCGCTCATGTCACCACGTTCACCCATTGATTCGAGTTGACGTTCGTACGCGTCAGCTTCTTGCACACGGGTATGAGCCTCGTCAGAAAAGTCGGTCGATCCGGCTTCGCCATACAGAGAGTCTTCAAAGTCAGCCTTTTCAGCGGCCGCTTTATTTGCGTCGAAGTTGTCTAGTCGGGTGTTGATTCGTTCGCTCATGTGGTGACTCCTTTGGAGTGATGAATGGTGCTGTTTGTTTTTATTTGGATATGAAACAATCCTAGCACAAACTTGCGTATATGTCAAGCATATACTTGATTACTATCGTGTGTCAGTAGTATGTACGAAGTGATGTTCGGTACGCACCTCCGCCGCGTGGGCGAAGGTGCGTACCAGTTGAACGAACATCAGTCACGGCGAACGGCGGGCTCCAGCGTGCTGAAGCCGATGTTGCCACAGGCGGCCCGGATGGAGTCGGCTGGGTTGACGCCGCACCCGGAGGTTTCGACGCTGAGCCACCAGACATCTCCGGCCAGAACCATCTGTTTCCCGCGCTTGACGGGGTTGGTGCCGTCCCAGTAGTTGTTGCCACTGTAGACGATCGGGTTCTGGAACTGCACGGCCACCCACTCACCCCGATTGTCGTCGGGGTCAGCGTCGGGACCAAGCAGCTCGCGAGCGACGCGCGATGCGTTTGTGTCGGCCTGCAGGAATTCCCACAGGTCAGCCTTGGACCGCAGCGGCTCAGACGAGAACGCCTGGTCCGTATGGGTCGAAGGAGCGACGCTCCAGTCGATGGCGGATGCGCCAACGACGTAGTTGCCTCTCTCGAACCCCATGCTGGTCAGGGCGTCGATTGCACCACGGCGAGTGCTGCAATCGTCCGACTCGGGCTCATCGCCCGGGTCGTCAGACGGATCGCCCGAAGGCGGATCCGACGTCTCCCCGGATTCCGGATCACCCGAAGGATCACCGAAGAACGCCGGGTTCCAGTTGATCGGCCCCACCAGCAGCAGGAACGCCGCGAATGCGGCGCCCCCGCCACCGATGAGCTGTCCGAACTTCCCCATCACGACCTCGAAGAGGCGTGTGAGGACTGCTCGCGCTCGCTCTGACGGAACTGCAGCCGGCCGATGCCGGAGTCTGCACTCTGATCGTCGTGCGAGTCGTGGTCGTCATGCTCGAAGCGACCGTGCCCGGAGTCGTGCGACTGGTTCGACTCGTTCTTCGCGGTGAAGACGCCGAGCCAGAACGCGACCGCCGCCAGACCGAAGGGCCAGGCGAACTGGTCACGCCAGGTGTGCTCGAGCGAGCCCGAGATTCCCCAGATGACCAGGTAGAGCAGGAAGACGAGTCCGAAGACACCGACCGCCCACGCCGACCCACGCCGGATGGCGTTGTCGCTGGTGGCACTGTTGAGCGCGACGGACAGGGCCCGGTTGGCCGTCTTGGTGACGTCCGAGAGGCCCTGCTTGAGCTGGTCGACCTCACCCGTGTGACGGGAGACGGTCGACTCGACGTCGGTCAGACGCTGCTCGACGGTCTTCGTTCCCTTGCGGGACGACGACGCGGCGGGCTGACTGGCCTGCTCTTCGACCACGGTCTTGGCCTGCTCCACCTTGTCGCTCGCCTGGTCGGCGCGCGCCTCGGTCTTGCTGACCTCCTCGGGCTCGATGTGCTCGCCGTTGGCCTGGCGTTCGGCCAGGTCGTCAGCTTCGGCCTTGGTGGCTCGCACCTCTTGTGCGGCCTCATTGACCTGGCCGGTGACCGCCGCCCGCTGGGCGGGCGGCAGGGCCGCCGCCTTCTGGACAGTGTCGCGCTGCGTCGTGAGCAGCTCGTCGACCTTGTCGTTGACGTCCTTGATGGCGACCGCGATGCGGCCGTCCACGAAGGCAGCGATAGCCTTGGCCTGCTGGGCGTTGGAACCATCGAGTCCTCGGGCGAGGTCCTCGACGTCCTTGGTGGTGCTCGTGTCGTGCGGGTTCTGCTGGGAGTCCGTCATGATGACGATTCCCCTTCCTGTGTGGATGGTTCACAATTCGGCAGGTGCCGAGCGGTGTACTTGCAGTAAAACTGTGTGTTCGTTCATGTATGGGACAACCCGGGGAGCAAGCTCACTCGGAACTGTCGTCCATACTATTGATACACGATAATTAGTAATGTTAACCTACCCAACGACACGCCGTGTCATTGCGAGTACATTCTATCATTTTATTGCTGTTTTGTCAATGCATGGGCATGAACGACTCAACACCTATTGACATTCTATACCTGTTATGCTAATATATATTTAAATCCTTAAAAAATAAACAGATTGAAATGATTACGACACTCGAACGCACCGCCACCAAACGTAGCTACAAGGACACTTCGCCTACTATCTTGAGCCATAGCAAGCGACTTAATGCCCGGCACAAAGAATTGTTCGGCTACGAGATTGGCCAAAAACCTCAACTCGCCACTGACAACTCGGACGAGACTTCCCTCCTCGAGCAACCAGAACCCGTTGAAGAAGTAGCACCAGCTACCACCGACGTTCCCGAGGCAGAGTACATCGAACTTCCTACAGTGGTGGTTGAGCGGATTCCACGAATCGTCAAAGCGTCATTGGGAGCCCGGGCACTGAGCGCATCGATAATCGAACGGTTAGCCGCGACGAATGCCCCTCGGCATCGGGCTCGTCGACTCGCCCGAGTCGGACTTGATATGCTTAAAAGTACTGACGGAACGCACAAACGGACTCCCGACGGTGCGCATAAAGCGGTTCGTACTACCGGTGGCAAACACCGGGCATAGATCCGTCCGTATACCAAAACTCCCCCTTCCGGGGGAGTTTTTTTGTAGAGTACTCGCTTACAGGGTTTTCTTTACCAGCTCGCGGGTAAAGAGTTCGAGCTTGTCATCAATTTCAAGAACAAGTTTCTTGTTCGTTTTTAGGCTCATGCCACACATGTCGCCCTCGAAGACTTCTTTGGCTTCCACCTGGTTCCGTTGCACCTTCGTAACTTCAACCTCGGCTATGGCTTCGCCCTTACGAAGCACGCGTGCCATGATGCCAGGCACAATCTTGCCCTTCGTAACTTCACCACCACAGATGACTTCGTCCTTCAATGTACGGAAGATTCCCTTAATTGTCAGGTTACCAGTGACGGTTTCGACGACTTCTGGAGCGATCAGCGCCTCCATGCTGCTTCGAGCATTGTCGAGTAGTTCGTAGATGACCTTATAGATACGTACTTCCACTTTGTCGCGGGCTGCTTGGCGCTTGACGGCTGGAGGTAGTTCGACGTTAAAGCCGTAAATGACCGTGCCTTCAGTTGCAGCTAGGTGTACGTCGTTTTCAGTAATATTACCGACACCCGAGCCGACGATTCGAAGCGTCACCGCGCCCTTGGTGTCAATCAGTCGAAGACTGTCGTGAACAGATGTCAACGAACCTTGCACGTCGGCTTTGACGATAACGTTAAAGTCAGCCGCTTCTTGCTTTTGGTTCATAAGTTTTAGAATGTCAGCACCGGTAACGTTGGTTTCGGCAGCCTGACGTTCGCGCTCGAGACGATTGGCGACGGTAGCTTGGCGAGCCTCTTTTTCGTTCTTTACCAGTACGAATTCATCTCCAAACTGTGGCAAGTCTTTGAATCCGGTGACCGTGACCGGAGTCGACGGACCGGCTTCTTTGAGTGCCTTGCCCTGGAAGTCCAACAGCGTGCGGATCTTAGCGTAGCTGGTTCCGGCTACAAGGAATTGCCCGGGGTGTAAGCGACCGTGTTCGACCAGCAGGCCGACGACTGATCCACGACCGGTTTCCATGTGGGCTTCGATAACGAGTCCCTTAGCGGGGACATGTTCGTCAGCCTTCAGCTCTTCGACGTCAGCCACAAGCAGGACGGTTTCGAGTAGTTTATCGATGTTAGCACCGGTCTTGGCTGATACCTCAACCATGATGATTTCCCCGCCCCATTCTTCTGGATTAAGATTGTGTTCGGTCGCGAGCTGTGTCTTAACCAGTTGAGGATTGGCGGTCTCTTTGTCCATCTTGTTGATAGCGACGACAATCTTAGCGTTGGCTTCGCGGGCAAAACGAATCGCTTCAACCGTCTGTGGCTTCACGCCGTCGTCAGCGGCAACGACAATAATGACGACGTCGGTCAGTGTGGCACCATGCTGACGGAGCGCCGCGAAGGCTTCGTGGCCAGGCGTGTCGAGCAAGGTAATCTTGCGGTCGCCTTTAACGACTTGATAAGCAGAGATGTGCTGGGTAATACCACCGGCTTCACCGTCGACAGTCTTAGTTTCAAGGACAGCGTCGAGCAAGCTGGTCTTACCGTGGTCGACATGACCCATAACGGCGACGATTGGTGGACGTTCGACCGCTTGGTCACTGAGCAAGTGCTCCTGACGAACAGGACCAGCAGCGACGTCTTTCTTTTCAAGAATGACATCGAGGCCAAGTTCTTCGACGATAATAGTGGCGGTTTCGAAATCAATCTTCTGATTGATCGTCGCCATAATACCGTTTTTAAACAATTCGCCAACAAGGGTCGTTACGGGAAGGTTTAATAGTTCAGCAAGTTCACCGACGGTGATGCTGCCCGCTACCTGAATAACTTTTTGAGCGTTGTCGGCTGTATTGTCTGTAGGTTTATCGGCCATATCGGCGCTTCCTTTTCTGCCCGGTTGGCTTAAGGGAAAGCGCCGAGCTGGTTACTTAGTACACATTACTTTTTGAGAGAAAGTGAGATTTTGCGGTTGTCGCGGTCAACTTCGAGAATAGTAAACTCTTTACGTTCGTTCAGTGTGAACACCTTTTCAGGGTCAACGTCCGAGCTTGAGCCCATTTCACTAATGTGAACCAGGGCTTCTACGGCTGGAGACAACTGGACAAATGCGCCGAACGGAGTAATACGAGTAACGGTACCGTCTACCTTAGTGCCGGGCTTCATCGCTTCGACTTCGTCGAGCCATGGGTCTTTTTTCAGCTGCTTCATGCTAAGGCTCAGGCGGTCTTTGTCGATACTGATGATCTTGGCGTCCAGTTGGTCACCGACCTTCACGTAGTCACCTGGGTTGTTAACACGTTCCCAAGAGATTTCAGAGATATGCACCAGGCCTTCGATTCCTTCGACGTTCACGAAGACACCAAAATCAACGACACCAGTCGCGACACCCTTTACAGTGTCACCGACCTTCAGGCTGGCGAAGCGTTCGGCGAGGCCGTCCTTGATAGCTTCTTTTTCACTGAAAATTAGCTTGTTGGCGCGGCGGTCGACATCGAGGATGCGGACTTTCATTTCTTTGCCAATAAGGACATTCAAGCGCTGCAGGATTTCGTCCTTGTCGCTTGAACCGACTCGTGGATAGTGTTCGGCAGATAGCTGAGATACCGGCAGGAATCCGCGGACACCTTCGAACTCAACCAAGAGACCACCACGGTTAGCGTCGTAAGGCGTAATATCAATGATTTCACCAGCTTCAGCCCGGGCAACGACTTCTTCCCAGCCACGGTCTTTGGCGGCCTTGCGGAGTGACAGCAGGCTATAGCCGTTGTCAAGTTCAGAATCAACGATACTGGCGGTCACTTCGTCACCGTCGTTTAGCGTGCGGCCGAAACCGACTTCGCGGCGAGGAACCAAACCAACACCTTGGGCGCCGAGATCGACGAGTACTTCGTGTTTTTTAACAGTTAATACGATTCCGGTGATTGTTTCGCCGGCAACCAGTTGCTTGACGCTGCTTTCTTGTGCGAGCAGCTCGTCCATTGTAAAGGCTTGTGCCATAAGTCTAATAAGACTCCTTATATTAATTGATATTCAGTGGGTTTCCGATCTATTATGAGCTTCGATCGGCGCTCCCTGACTAAGGGTTGATTATACCTCACAAGGGAGAAAAAGTCGAGAGGACCCTCGCGCCTATACGCTGCGACTGCGCACAAAGTGTGCGGTCGCGAACGTCAGCGCACCCAAAACCACAAGAGTTGCCAACGTATCGGCCGGACCGGTCTGTGGAAGCTGAGCCTCGGTTGCCGCCGTGGGCGCTGGCGTGCTGCTGGTGTCGTTAGTACGCGCACGATCGGTATTCACCGTCGTTTCTGGCGGCACATCACCCTTCTCGGTCTCTTCGGCAGTCGGAGTAGTTGGCTTGGTCGCCTCTTCTTCGGCTTGCTGCTGTTCTTTTTCGCGGCGACTTTCGTCGGCGGCGATCTGGTCGGCTGCTCGCTGGTCGTTATACCGGTTTAATCCGTACAACCCGCCCACGAGCACCAGTGTCAGCAAGACACCGATGATAATAAAGCCGGCTAGTGATCCACCCTGATTGGTTCCTCGCATATTGGTTCTCCTCGCAGGTTACTTATGCAATAGCTTACCAATAATTGCAATGCAGCACAACCATCCTTCGCCTCGACTATACGAGGCAGACTGCGTCGTTGTATTGAACCTCCGCAAGGCGGCTGCAGCGAGGCGTGAGCAAGAATATAAAACGCGACGACACAGCCTGCCTCTGAGAGCGCTAGCGTGCTACACTAAAACTACCTATGATTGTTGCGGTAGACACTGGTGGGACAAAGACGTTGGTCGCGGTGTTTAACACCGAGGGCCAGATCGTCAGTGAACAAAAATTCCCAACCCCTACCGACGTTACCGATTACGTGACGCAACTAAAAAGTACCATCGATGAACTGTTGAACGACCAACCCCCTACCTGCCTGTCGGTAGCACTGCCAGGCACCATCGTAGACGGGCGAATGGTGTGGGCCGGTAACCTTGGCTGGCATGACACCGATATGAAAACGCTGCTTTCTGATCATTATGAGTGTCCTATTATCGTCGAGAATGACGCCAACCTGGCCGGACTCGCTGAAACACGCATCCTCGAAACAGTCCCACCCCTTTCGTTATACATGACCGTCAGTACGGGAATTGGAACGGGAGTCATAGTGAACGGTCAAATCGACCCCATATTATCCCGTGTCGAGGGCGGTCGAATTATGCTGAAACACGACGGAGAGTACGTTATATGGGAACACTTTGCTTCGGGCAAAGCTCTATTTGCCAAACATGCTAAGCTCGCCAGCGAAATACAAGACCCAGCCCTGTGGCGCGAAATTGCCGAGAACTTAGCCCAGGGAATGTTGGCAATCCTACCCTTCTTACGACCCGATGTCGTAATCATAGGTGGTGGCGTTGGCACGCACCTAGAAAAATTTGCCGACGAGCTGAACGCTCTCTTGACAGACAACCTGCACGACGGGTACTTACCGACGATTGTCTCGGCAGCCCACCCCGAAGAAGCAGTACTATATGGATGCTACTACCATGCCCTCGACAGTGCTGCTGCTTGATACGGTTTCTGCCGAATTTACAGAAGTCACCTTTAGGGCTGGCGACAGTTTTGAGTGGCAACCGAGCGAATCGACCATCGTGTACGACCCCGAGGACCCCCATTTTGAGCCGCGGCTACTCCACGAGATAGGTCATTCGCTCCTAAAGCACCGCTCGTATGACCGTGACATTGACCTCATTGCCATGGAACGCGACGCTTGGCAGACGGCCCGGCTTGATTTGGCCCAAAGGTTCGGAGTTAACGTTCCTGGCGACATCATTCACCACGACATGGACTCGTACCGGGATTGGCTCCATGCCAGAAGTACCTGCCCCCACTGTAGTTCGAACGGGATCCAGATTAAAAAACGTGAATATAAATGCGTTACCTGCCTTCAAACTTGGCGCGTCAACGAAGCTCGCAGCTGCAGTCTTCGAAGATACCGGCTAACGTAAGATACATCTATATCTATATCTCTTGAAACAAAAATACCTCCCGAAATGGGAGGTATTTTTACCTGTGTCTACTACTTACGCAGCGACGTCGGTCTTGCGACGACGAGAGATACGGCCGCCTTTGGCGCCAGCGATACGTGCTAACTCAGGGTTAGCGGCGAATCCGCCAGTTTTGCCGAGCTTTCCGCCCTTTGCGCCGATCTTCGCGTAGAAGTTCGGGTCTTTTGCAAGGTTCTTTGCGGCAGCTTTCTTGCCACCAGTTACTGTTCCAGCCATTTCAAGGGCTCCCTTCTATTAAAAAGAGCCGCGACACTGCAATAAATTAACAGTGGTCGGCCCTCCGATTACCTCACATGTGACATGTGTATGAATGCATAATAGCATAGCTTAAGCCTTTTGTCAATATTTACCATAGACGGTTTTATGGTATATAAGTTGTTGCACTTATGCTTGGTGTGCTATATATTAGTGATAGCTCTCGTGACTACTGCGAATTGTCATGATAGCGAGGCACCTGTTTGAATCCAAATTTTGATTCATACAAAACACGACCCGATCTGCGAGACGGGTCGTTTTCTATGTATACTCGTTATTCTAGTGCTCTAGTGCGTCGGCTACAGTTTTGCTGCCACCTTCATAAGTTCACTGACCTTTTGCTTGATTACGGTGTCAGCCGCGTCGGCCAGTCCGGTAAAATCAGCGTATGCCTTTACGACCGCCGCAGAACCCGTAATAAACCCCGTCTTATCTTTCGCTTCGTTCGCTTGCATCAATTGCTCCCAGGCGGCAACAAGACTATCGGCGTACCCTAAAGCTTTTGACTTTAGCTGACCCGCGTCTGTGTCACTAGCTACTTCAAGTTTTTTCAGGTCTGATTGAACCTTCTTAGCTTGCGCCACGCCCTTTTCGGCCCAGTTCTTGTCGGTAAATGCCTCAGTCGGCGCCAGCGTGATAACGATAGCCTGTAGCTTCTCGGCAGCATCGAGGTACTGCCGTAACGCACTCAGCGGCATGGCCACAAGATTAAGCTGTTTGACTTCAGCTTCGCACTGCTTTACGCCCTCTTTTAGCGGTGGAATGACGACCGCTTGCCAAGCGAAGAAAGGGTTCATATAACAGAGAGACGAGCGTTGCCTCAGCTTGTCGTCGAGTGAACGGATGGCGGTCAGCCGAGTCTTGGCACTGTCGCCGCTTATAGCCGACTCTTTCAAGCGTTCATATTCGGCCTTTTCTGCCAGTAATCGCGACTCGTAGCCCTGCCAGGCGGCCAGACTTTGCCAGGTGTACACACCGGCAGCCACAATAATCAGTGCCGATAGCAAACTGATGATGGTAATTTTCTTTGATGGTCGTCGTAATTTCATACTAGATTCCTAGTTGATTCGAGTTAAGTTCGCTGGCGAGCGGCCACGGATTAAAACCACACCCCTGGAGGTCGATTGACTGCTGCTGCATGACCGGTGCTGGCTGCCCCGCCCCGCCACAGCTGCTGTGCCCATGACCGAGCCAGTGGCCAACTTCGTGATTCACGACCATGTGTCGGTAGTCACGCAGGCTTCCGCCGGCGTTGTTCCAGCTTGGGGTCGCGCCCATCCAGCGGTCTTGGTTAATTAACACCGAGCGTCCCGAGCGGCAACTATACTCGGCACCGCAGCCCGGCACGGCACCGACTTCGTCCGCCGTGGCAAGGATTAAGTTGAACTGACCCCCACTGGCAACTTCGACGAAACGCACATTCATGCGCACCCACCCACGACTATCATTGAGCGTTTGATTCGCTTGGAGTTTAAATTCGGACACGCTGGCACTCACCACTCCCCTTGTCGAAACGTCGTAGGTGACCGAGATGGTATTTGAAGACCGCTTAGCACCGGCTGCTGCTGCCTGTGCGGCCGCGACCACCGCGGCCTCAGCCGCCAGTTGATCTTTGAGCCACTGTGGCTGCTCGATAGTCGGAGCACTTACTTGGCTTAAGGCTTCGCGCATGGTCGAATACTTTGCCGGGTCGACAGTCGTCGAAGCCTCCGGGATTACTCCTGTGGTCGAAGACGCCAATACGGCGGCTCCCGCAGCCATATATCCCACTGAACAGACTAAACACATACTTTTAGTATACCTCGTTCTATTCCAACATCGCCCAGAGGGCGTCGTAGTGGCCGCTGTAGCTGACGCTGGTGTAGCTACTGAGTTCAACGACGATGCTTGGAATCCCTGCGTTGCGGAACGTCCAATCTTCATACCCCCCGGTCACGTTATAATCGAAATTTGACGAACTCGTATTAGTGCCGTCACGATAGCCGACCAGCGAGGCGTATTTTGAGGCATATCCGGCGGAATACCCGCCCGGATCCCCGATTGCCAGGCTACCAACGGCATGAAACGACAGCAACAGTCGAGGCTGGTAGCTGGTAGTCAACTTAGCAAGCGCGGCGGCTTCTGGTTCGGATAACGGCGATTCGCCTCCACCGGCAGCGTGCGTGCCATCCGTGTCCTTGATTGACTTAGTCCAGTTGTCCGTTGGGAAATTACGATTCAGGTTGACGCCGCGTGAATTAGTACGGGTACCTGCAGCCAGGCCATCGGGGTTGATTCCGGGAACTACCACTATTCGCTTGCCCGCGTATCGTGCCGGATTCCTATCAAGTTCACCCATCCATGCCTTCATAAGGCTAGTAGAGCTTGGTTCACTCCCGTGAATTCCGCCGACATACATAGTTACCGGCCCGCCACTTCCATAAATGAATGCGCTCAGCGGCCGCCCCTTCAGCGACGTGCCGTAGGTCGTCGTCTGGTAGCAGATCGTCCTTCCGTTGAAATTCCAGTTTTGAGACGATGGTATATCGAATTCACTTAGCGCGCCCTGCTTGACGGTAATCATAAATGGCTGGCACAGCGGAAGCGAAGCGAGCTGGACGACGATCTGAGTGTCAGAACGCTTTTGTACCGAAGCCTGTCCACCAGATACGGCGATAAACGGTGTGATGTCTTTTGTTTTCGACAGTGGCTGGTCGAATGTCAGTATAATTGCGGCCGACTGAGACACGCCGGTCGCGCCGACGGATACCGATGCCACTTTCGGCCCACCGGATGTCGTAAATGCCGCCACATACGGCTCAATCAGTGTACTGCCATCTGTCGCTTCAATCGATTCGATTCTCAATTCGTGACTTTTTTCGCGGGCAAGTTCTGCCGCTAACGTTACGGTCAACGCATTGCCGTCGATACTTTGCGTTACATCAACCGGTTTGCCATCCGACATCAGCGTCACCTTGGCTGCCGCGATAGGCTTGTCCGTCGTAACACTGAACGTTTTTGGACGGCTATACAGTACTTGGCCCTGCGTCACATCCGACCGAGTAACCGCCACAGCCCGAAGCGTCGTAAACGACCCAGACCCGATAGTCTTTTTATTGGACCCCTCGAATGACCGGACCAGCCCGTATTCATACGGTTGACCCTGAGCAAGCTTCAGCGACGGCACGTCGCATTCGATTGTACTTCGCTGCGACGTGCAGTCCGCCACCTGGTCGCCTATTTTCAATTGATAGTCGTGAAGCGAATCGGTGGTGCTCATGCCGACCTTCAAGGATTTGCTGACTGGCACTTCGGGCTTTATCGAATCAAGTCGCGGGCTTGGTGCACTCGGTACCGTAACGCTGTATAGCGTACGAAAGAGCGGTCCATTGAAGGGTGCCGTACCGATAATTCTTGAGCCCGGTTGTGGGGACATCTTCGTATCGAAACAGGTCTTGAACGACGCCAACTTCACCGTACCGACATTCCATACATCCTGAAATGAAATATCATACGCCTGGTCGTTACCAGACTGCAACTGAGGCAATACCGTAAATTGACTATGACAAGTCTTACTCGCGTAGCTAAACGCTACTTGCTTCGGTATGAGGAAAATAATAGCGTAAAGAGCCAGCACCAGCCCCACCCCAAGGTAGGCGTAGTACTTCTTCGGTACCGACCGCAGAAATCGAACCGACTTCTGCATATTTAACGGTAGAGTCATTGCTTCTATTTTAGCATGAGCGGTTAGGGCTACGGGACCCATTGGCTGCTGGACGATACTGCATTTGGCTAACAGCATCGTTACTGCGTCGTCGATGTATTGCTTTTATAGTCTATATATGCTATAATATATACAATGAAGCCAGCCGAAACGTTTGATACCCTAGCCCGACATGCCGATACGCAACACGAGTTCATCGCGAGAGCTATCGGCCAGGATGCTATATACGCAGCTGTCGAGATGAGGAACTTGAACCGGGACGCCATTACAGGCCTGAGCGATGATGAATTCGCAACTTACCTGTTGCAGCGCGATGATGAACCGGTCGAGAGTCCGGAAGATACGTACCTCGAGGGTGTAATTGCATTTTCTGACGCCGCAGATAGCCTGTTCGGTAACATACAAGGATACAGACTCGTCGGCGCCGACGAAAAGGGCCTGTTCATTCAAATGGATGTGGCCGCTCCAGAAGATGCACTCGCTGCCCAAATCCGTATCTCAGCGAAAGTAGTTGCCAATACGGTGAGTGTTCAAAAAGTACACCAAATCATGGGCGGTGAGCTGTCGGGTAAAACGGAGCTAGTCGTGACCGAAGAGGACGTCGCCATCGCGCACGAAGCGTTGGATCGACTGCGCATGGTCAACGAATCCCTGTCATAAAGATCGAAGTACCCATGGTAAAAATTACAAAGAGAAAAGCCATCCTATTTGGATGGCTAAGGTAGCTTACCGCCGAAACGGGGCAAGAGAAAAAGACCACCCGGTTAGGATGGTCTTCTTATAATTCGGCACCGTGCTAGTTTCCCACTTGTGGCAGTATAATCGCCGCTGATGAGCTTGACTTCTGTGTTCGGAATGAGAACAGGTATTTCCTCATCGCCATGGGCACCGAAGTAAGGTTTCGTGGGGGCACTTTTCGGCTACCATATTGTCGGTAGTGGGCCCCTGAAACCTTGCTTCGGTGTCGATGACACTTTGGCACGGATTTGTAGTGATGTAATCAGATAATTTTCTGAGATTGACTACTAGTGTTTTGTTAAACACCAATTACTAGTTGAGTCTGTCGTCCGACTGTTTAAAGGTCGGAAACCCAGATTGCAACACCGAAGTGTTAACAATCTAGATTCATAAAAAGGCAATGGGACTATTAGTATGCTTCAGCTCCATACATTACTGTACT
>JAZKIT010000006.1:0-55239 GCA_040384745.1 Patescibacteria group bacterium | reverse complement strand
TGGTACGCGGGGCGGGACTTGAACCCGCACGGCCGTTATGGCCAAGGGATTTTAAGTCCCTCGTGTCTACCTATTCCACCACCCGCGCAAATTAACTCAACACAAATCTTACGGTTTTTCTTAGACGTCGCCGAGAACGAAGTACATTCGTTCGTCGGACTGCTCTTTTTTCCTTAAGGAAACTATGGAGGCACGTACGGGTAACGCTCCCGTCTACCTGGTTTTGCAGACCAGTGCCTAACTTCTCGGCCAACGCGCCATACCTTGAATGATTATACCAGAGGAATCTGCTGGGAAGATTGCTCGTGTCAAAATTAAAATAACGACCGGCTGGTCGATATTTTAATGTGGTGCGGCGAAGAGGACTTGAACCTCCACGAGCCGAAGCTCACCAGCCCCTCAAGCTGACGCGTCTACCAATTCCGCCATCGCCGCATGATTGTACTTTGAATGTACTTACTAGTTTATTGTCGTCTCGGACATACCGCGCGCGTATACGATTACTTGCGTTTCACGCAAATCGTCATCACCGCAGTTAAGATAGAATTATAGCGTGAATTACGGGGTCTTGTAAACCGGGAGCTGCTCGGCCGACCAATAGCGGACATTATTATAGCGGTCCGATTCGGACGGGACGCCGCCCGCCTTGATGTCCGGCTGCACGCTCGGACGATAGACATACTGCATTACCGATTGGTATAGTCCGATTGCTGGCGCGTCGTTAAGCCACTGGCTCGAGAAGGACTTATATTTTTCGTTACGAAGTTCGGGCTGGGTTCGTCCACGAGCGCTTGATAGCGCTTCATCGGCGGTGTTGCTGCGGTAGTTAGCAAAGTTATACCCGAGTCTTGTTGCTTGTGATGAATGCCAATACGCATACACGTCTGGGTCGACACCAATGACAAGTTCATACAACAGTACATCGTATGCCCGAGGCTGGAGGGTCGTCTGCACGAAATCCTGTGTAGGATTTTGAGGATCTTTAATATCTGTGTTTACTTTCACACCCAAACTCCGCCACTGACCCGCTAAGCGCTCAAGTACTTTTTCGTAGGTTTCATCCTTTATAGTTACGACGCTCAGTTCCAGCTCCTGTCCGGCCGAATTTTGCCGTATAGACTCGCCAGCGGGGACCTTCCATCCGGCTTCGTCGAGTAACTTCTCAGCCTTGACTCGATCATGCGGTGGCGCTACTGGAACATCACTCCCCTTAAGTTGTCCATCCACAAATGGTAAATGAAGACTCGGTGCTTCGTACCCGAGCGCCGTTCGAACGTCGGCCGTATTTGTGCCCGCTTGCAGGGCCTGTCGTACCTTCGGATCTTTCATTATGGAACTATCTGAATTAAAGAGCGCATACACTCCGTTGTTAACCGGGTATTCCTTAATTGCATAGGTCGACGGCAGCTCTGACTTCTGCATGTTAGTACCAGCGGCCGCATTTACCTCGCCGGTCTGCAAGGCGCGCATCATGTCATCTTGATCTTTGTAGCCATGAAGTTCGAAGCGAGCCAAACGAGGCGTACCTTTGTAATAACCAGCGGAGGCTGATAAATTCGCTATCTTGTGTCGACCGTCGGGTGAGTTTTGAAGCAGGCGCAGTGTGAACGGGCCACTGCCGACAGGAGAAACACTGAACGTACTTTGTCGAATCGAACCTTGTGCGACATCTTGCAAAACGTGACGTGGGAGCACCGAGAATGTTAGCGCGTGGGGGAACGAGGCGTACTGGGCAGGCAGTGTGAATTTCACTGTTCGCTCATCCATCGCTTCGGCCGTTACATCGACCCAGTTACCATACATTACCGATCGGACATCTGCCGATTTCATAAGATTGACCGTAAATGCCACATCCTCAGCGGTCAGCTTGACCCCGTCACTCCATTTCGCATCTTCGCGAATCTTCACGACATATTCCTTGCCAGTCTCTCCCACTGTCAGAGATGTCGCGAGGTCATCGGCGAGGCTTCCTGTGTCGTCGTAGCTGTAGAGTGAAGAGAAAATTAATTTACTGGCCGATTGCTCAGCCGGTGTTGATGCGTACAATGGATTTAACGTTGCCAGCGGCCCGAGTACCGCCTCGGCGTATGTGCCGCCGTCTTTCCAGGCTGTCGTCCGGTACGCCTGTTGATACCAAAACATCTGCAGCGCTACGGCTGCGATTAAAATTCCAATAATTGAAAGCCAGACGATGACATGCTGCTTTACATTCCGCAAACTGTCGAGCTTACCCACGACGAACTTATGCGCGTGCTTGGTGGTGGTGTTCTCTGCCCGTAGCGCACGTTTGGAAAACGACTTTGAATCAAAAGAAACTCGCTGAAACCGCTTCCAACTCCCTTTTTCGTCCGCCACCTTGCCTCCAACCCTTACCCGTTTATGCCAGGAAGAAGAAGGGCTGCCATAATTGAAAGAACGAATACGACAGCGAGTACAATCGTGGCGTCGAACAAGCTTTTATCGAGACCGCGTCGTGTCGTGTATAACTCTCCTGAACTTCCAAAGCCTGCACCCAAGCTAGCACCGCGCTGCTGCAAAAGGATACAAAGGATCATTAAAATCCCTGATCCGAGAGTGATAAATTGTAAAATTGAGCCTAGTTCCATGAGTTAAGATTCCTTTCGAATCGATTCGTACCGCAGTTCAACGGCGCTACTTACTATATAGTTTATCAGACTAAGGACAATGCCGGTCAGGACGGAATGCCAGAACTTCATTTGAAGGCCAGGTGTCAGATATAACGATATATAGACCATTAGTCCATTAACGATGAATGTGAATAGTCCGAGCGTTACCAAAATGGCCGGAAGCGACAGTACGATAACGACTGGCCTAAGAATGCTATTAACCAACGAAAAAATAAGTCCTGCGAGCAAGAAGACACCGACACCCGCATCAATCGTTTCTATTTCGTAGCCGGTGCCGAACAATCGAACGGCCAACCATAGCCCGAACGAGTTCAATAGCCAGCGGAGCAAAAAGATGATGAATTGACGCCTCATAAAAGTAGTATCAGTATACCACGGGGAGCTACAGGCCCGTCGATAACGCTGCGCTTAAGTTTTTTCGGCCGTTAGCGGTCACTAAAATGTCATCTTCGATTCGTACGCCTATATTCTCTTCTGGGATGTAAATGCCTGGCTCGACGGTTAACACCATATTCGTTTCAAAATATTTGGGGGCGCCCAGACTGTCATGTACATCAATGCCAAGCCCGTGGCTGATGGCGTGCGGAAAGTATTTTCGTAGTCCGGTGTCGTCGGACTGCAAGCCGATACTGTCGAGCGCTTCTTTCATAATTTTATCGACTGACCGCTGATATTCTTCGACTGAAAGCATCGGTTCGATTAGTTTGATTATGCGGTGATGCGCGACTTCGACTGCTTGGTGAACGGCCGCCTGTCGTTTTGTCGGCTCCCCCTTTACGTAGGTGCGAGAAATATCAGCTGCGTAGCCTCCGTAGAACGCTCCGACATCCATTAGTACCATCGACCTGAGGCCTAGCTTTGACGCATTCTTACCGTAGTGCAAGGTGCAGGCATTTTTTGCCGCTGCGACTATTGGCGCATATGCGTGACCTGTCGCTCCTTCGCTACGAATGAGGTGACTGAAATCCGCTTCTATCTCATATTCATGCTTGTATGAATCCATGGTGCCGTGAACAACTTCGAACGCACCAATTGTTATATTGATAGCTCTCTGCATGGACTTTAATTCTTCTGGTTGTTTGATCGCACGAAGTAATGCGAAGTCTTTTCGGCAATCCTCGACTTTGGTAAAGGTTCTATGAAGAATCTGTTTATTTTTTTCAATCGAAGGGTTGAGAGAGAAATTGAAATGCTCCGAATATGGCGGCAATCCGACGGTATACACCAAACTGTGTCGCTTGGCGAGGGCACGTAACAACACAAGGGATTCGTCTTCAGTTATAATTGCGTCAACTCCACTTATGCGTTTAGCTTCTTCTGCAGATAGGCTGCCGTCAAACGTCTTATGAACATCGGATACATTTGGCATTACAAGCCATGAGCGGTACTGCGTGCTATCAATGATTAGTGTCCACTCCGCTTCTTCAATTCCGCATGCGTACCAAAAGTTAGATTCCTGCGTAAAGGAATGCGCACTATCGTTTGTATTCTGCAAGGAGCTGTAGGCCCGCAAGATTACTAAGCCACCTTTCAATTGCTCAATTATCTTTTGGCGGTTGCTCGTAAAAAAATCTTTGTTCATTGTTCCTATAGTACCAGCGATTATTGACTTTCAAGATCTGCGGAGTCGGGTAATACGAAACTAGTTAAATCATATCTGATGCTTCGGACTATGTCCGTCAGTAGCTAGATGACGTGAAACGTTTCGGATTAAGAAGAGTTAAACGGATGGATGAAGTCGACACTACAGCGCGCCGCCACCCCCGCCGCCACCGCTACCGTTATAATTGGTCGCAGTGCCTCCTTCAGTGCTGTTGCCCCCGCTGACACAGCGTGGCTTTGCGTAAATCGTCACGTTAATCGGTGAATAAATTCCATTTTCATTTACGTCACTCGTTTTCGTATTCGACGTTTGCCAGGCCCAGCTAGTCCAGCTTGGTGACGATCCACCCGTCACGCCAATCTTCCACTCTGTCGTACCAACCGAACAGCTGCCACCTGATGCCGTCATGACGTAGCGCTGGAAATATTCGGCACCCACCTTTACCCTTGAAGTTGTAAAGGCAACGCTAGCACCAGAAGGTGCTGGTATGGCCGGAGGGGTAGCAGCCTGTGTTTTAATGCCAGCGCTCCCTGATACAGCATTGGTGAACGCACTTGTTGCGGTGACATTTGCCACATAATCAGTATCGGCAGCTAATCCAGTGATAGTGCATGGAGAACTTGAGCAGCTTGTCAGCGTTGACGCAGAAGATGTTCCATAGCGTACGCTATATGACGATGCTCCGGCTACTGCGCTCCAGGTTACGACAATTGATGAGCTTGATGGAGACGAAAGTGAAGGCGATGGTTTCGCTAGACTATATGCCGTGCCGCATGTCCCTACTTTCGGATCCTTGCCACCGTTTGAATCAGTGTAGTAGACCACACTAGTCTTTCGAGTACTTCTTGATTCGAGGCAATAATTTGTTAGATTACCGCCTACATACGTTATCGTAACACCTTCGCTAGCTTCGAATGTTACAGGGAGCGAACTGGGATAGCCTGCACTAAAGTTCTTCGCATTTTCCATGGCAGTCGACGCCAAGCGCAAATCAGACTGAGTTTCGCGCTGCGCAAGGCCCTGCTCCCAGCCTCTGAATCCAAAAGCGGTTAAACCAGTCAAAATACTCAATATCACGACAACCGCCATCATTTCGACTAGAGTGAAGCCTGAGAATCGAAGATATGGTTTTATTATTTGTTTGTTCATTTTATATGTCTGTTTATTTGTTATTACAGGATTTACTGTAAGTGTAGCACGATCTGTGTGTGCAACATCTAAATTCCAGTGGTGTAAATAGGGAACTGTGTTGCTAATTTTCGTTCCGCTATCAAAACTAGCCTTCCGAAACAATCACAGTATTCGCATATGAACCGTGATCAGTCGTAAGTCCATTTGTAGCGAGGCAGCGAGATTTTACAGATATATAGCGAGTATTAGTCAATCGGTTCTGAGTAACATTTAGTGTATGCGTATTGCTCGTTTGCCAATTTGCAGGGTCTGCCCATGTCGCTGCCGACGGTGGCGTGCTGCTTGTTGATACGACGAACTTCCACTGGAGTGTTCCGCTTGAACAGCTATTACCAGACGCAGTGAAAACATACTGGTTGTAAGGGTATGGTGTCGTATAGTTCGTAGGGCCCGCCGTTGCGATATTTGGGGTACCGGTAGGTGCCGGAGGTGGCACGAAGGTAGTTGCGCTCGTCGTACCAGGAGACGAGGAGTTTGAAGAGTTAGTAGCGGTTACCGATATATTATAGGCAGTACCCGTGCTTAGACCTGTTATGTCACATGGTGATGATGTACAGCCGGCTATGGTTGTCGGAGAGCCGGTCCCATATCGTGTGACGTATCCGGTAGCGTTGGCAGTATTGGCCCAAGTAACTCTAATCACCGAAGCGGATGTTGCGACAGCCGATGGAGACGGGGTCCCTGGAATAACGTTAGTCGATGTGCGTGTCGTATAAACTATGGAGTCTTTACTGCTGAATGCGCTTTTGGCGGTTACAGTGAATCGGTAATCGGTATTACTAGTTAAACCCGAAAGTGTACACGGAGACGCAGTACAGCTCGCTTTAATATTAGGAGTGGCCATACCATAGTTCACTTCGTATCCTGTGGCATTCGCCACTGGAGCCCACGAGACCACGAAAGAAGATGTAGTAATACTAGAGACCGACGGTTGAGGCGCGCTTAATGCGTACGCACCGCCGCAGCTACCAGCCTTTGGCTGCTTGTCAATATTTGAATCAATGTAATAAACCACGGTAGTCTTTCGGGTACTTCTTGATTCAAGACAGTAAGCAGTCAGATTACCACCTACATACGTTACTGTAACCCCGTCGCTGGTTTTGAACGTCGTCGGCAGCGATGTCGGGTACCCTTCACTGAAGTTTTTCGCGTTCTCCATGGCAGTCGATGCCAGGCGTAAGTCAGACTGTGTTTCGCGCTGGGCAAGACCCTGCTCCCAGCCTCTGAATCCAAAAGTAGTTAAGCCCGCTAGGATACCCAAAATTACGACAACTGCCATCATTTCGACTAGAGTGAAGCCTTGGTATCTTTTGATTTTCATATTATGACCTTTTTTGTTATTGCAAAGTCTTACAACGATTCTACCATAAGCGTGTTATTTTTACCGCACATACTTTCTCAGAGCTTCGAGCTTAGATTTTCCTACGACGGCTATCAGTGATTCGTCAGTCGCCTGCGCAATTCCTCGCACACTCCCAAACTTCGTCATAAGTACTTTGCGAGTCTTTGGCCCGATGCCAGGAATTTCCTCGAGAGTTCCTGCCGTCTGCTTTTTTCGCTTGAGCACCGTGTGGTAACTAACAGCGAAGCGGTGTGATTCATCACGGATGCGCTGGAATAATTTGGCGACATCGCTGTATCTCGCAACCGTAGACGCGCCTCGGAGATTACGTGAGTGCGAACCGGCATTCTGTTGCCCAAGATGAAGGTTCACTACCATGTGGCTTTTTTCGTCGAACACCCCGGTTCCTGCGGGAGGATTTGCTGCCATTTGCTCGAGTGCATGAAGCTGAATGTGTGACCGCTCCTTGTGAAGGATAATTTCTTCTTCGCGCTTTGCGATACTAATGGTCGGGACCACGACTGCGCGGGCTTGCATAGCGTCGAGTGCCGCTCCAAGCTGGCCTTTGCCGCCGTCAATCAGCACCAAACTCGGCACTCCCCAGCTGGCGATATTCTTCGGGCTAAAGCGCCGATATATCGTTTCGTATATATTAGCCGTGTCATCGTTCCGTTCGATTTTGGTTTTAAACTTACGGTATTCTGCCCTATCACTCACGCCATTGGTAAAAACAACCATACTCGCAACGACTTCCGTACCGCCCATATGGGATATGTCATACCCTTCTATACGGATTGGGGCCTTTTGTAACATGAACATATCTTGTAGATCGCTGAGAGCCTTATCTTTGGAAATATCAAGAAACTCTCGATCACCAAACATGACTCGCCGCTGCAGTTCTTTCATGGCATTCAGCTTATTACGCAGCTCGACCGCCTTTTCGAACTCGTGGTCCTTCGCTGCTACTTTCATAGCTGTCTCAAGTTCCCGCATCAGCGCGACTCGATTACCCTTTATATAGCTGATTAATTTTTTCAGATTCTGCTTATAGGCTTGGGGTCCGTCGGTTGCCTTCGGGCTTAGCCCCAGGTCTTCATCAAGTCGCGAAGTTTGTTTACCTGGCTGCTTCGTATAGTGCGGGTAGACCTGCCTCAAATGACGAACCGCTTTTTTGACGGCGAATGCATTATAGAAGGGCCCGAAATACTCTGCCCCGTCATCACTTGGATTCCGAGTGAAGCAAACATACGGCCAATCGCTCTTCATGTCGATCCGAACGAAAAGTTGGCTCTTGTCATCGCGGAGGAGGATGTTGTAGCGTGGCATGTACCGCTTGACCATCTCACTTTCAAGAAAGAGCGCGTCAATCTCGCTTTCGGTCTCGAGCCAATCAGTGTCTTCAATTTCGCGTACCAGTGCCAGGGTTTTTACGTCAAAGTTACGCGAACTTTGGAAGTATTGTTTCACGCGGTTCTTTAAAACTGCCGCTTTACCGACATAAATGATTTCACCGGACTTTGACTTATGAAAATAGACCCCGGGACTACGAGGTAGGTCTTTCAGTTTTGTCTCAAGTGCTTTATTCACTCTTTATAGTATATGTCAGAATATCGCTTTCACCACGGCGTAGGTACCTGTCGATACTACGGCGGTCAATGCGGCTCCCCATAGCAAGTCAATTACGACGACCTTCGGACTAAATCCTTTTAGAGTAGCGAGATTAGTCAGGTCGTACGTGGCGTACGCTACAAAGCCGAACAACGCGCCATACCCGAGGGCGTATTGCCATGAACCTTTTTCGAGCGCAGGTGAGATGACAAAGACTACCACACCTACGACATAAATAATGTAGAACAGTAGTGCCGGGCCCATATTCGGCTTTTCAAGCAGTATCTTCCCCATTTCACCGTAGTATAATTTCTTCGCGACAAATCCGAGCCAAATGAAATCAAGGATTCCCATGATGCCGCCGGCAGCCAGTAATTTGACTAATAGTTCCATTATCGAGCCTCCTTACGAATAGTATCAATAGGCTTAGTATGCATGACTATGGTCCTTTTCGTACTTCTTTTGATCGATAGATCGCGATATTTCTTATCAATGCCAGCGGCAACGGTTGATCGAGTGGAAATTGCACCGAACCCTTGCCCCGTTTATATTTGTTCAGCTCGGCTTCAAACTCGGCATGACCGTCGGGTGTGGCGTAAAAACCAATATGATTTTTTCCTGGCCCATAGTGCACTAAATTCTTGCCGTTCAGCTGAAAGGTCGGAATTCCGTAATTAATGACTTCTGTGGCATCCGGGACCGCTTGCTTGATCGTATCTCTTATTTGCCGCAACAAGTCTTGAATATCCGGCCGGCATGTCGCGATGAATGCGTCGATCGCTGGGGCGTCACTCATCGATTTTCTTCCCGTCGAGGCGAAGCATGTCCGACTCGTCGCGATGGGAGCCACTCGATCCGACGTGTCGGTCACTAATCTGAGCACCGTTCTTTATGACGTGCGCCAATGCCGTGGCATGGCCATGGCCAAGCTCGAACTCATCTTTCAACCAGCTGACTATCTCTCCCGACTTAGTGTCTGGCCCGAACCCTTTATCGCGCGCGAGGCGAATAAACTCATCTGGCGCCTTACCAGTCTTCGCTTCGATGTTATCAAGATACGCCTGAAATGACATAACCCCTCCTTCGTTTCCTACTACGCTCGTACGTATTCTTCCAGACGGTCCCAGGTTTCACTGAGTCCCTCAATCATGCCCATGTTTACGAGCTGATCGTATCCTTCGCGGGTCTGGCATGTCGTCGTACCACGCACCCGAGTACCGCCTTCGACTGCTTCAAATATCATCTCGGTCGCGGTTGAAGGAAGCTTGTCGTCAATTTCACCCGCTTCGTTGGAAAAGTAGTCATCATAGCTAAACCCGTTCGGTTCATCAACTGCCGTGAACTGCATGATGCCCCAAGAGGTCTGGCCGAACCACTCTGCCTGTGCTTGATCGACACACCTCATGCCGTAATGCCAGCGACCGCCTGGTTCGAATGTCAGCTCTTTCGTCGTCGTTTCCCAACCGCGCGGCCCCCACCAGTTCGCAAGTGCTTCGGACGTCGTAAACGCGCCAAACACGCGCTCGATTGGCGCGGCGAACGTCCGCTCAAATACCAGTTGGTTCGCTTCGGGTTTTTTCGTAATTTTAGTCGCTTCCATTACACCTCCTTATTTACATACGTATCCAGCGCATCGAGGCGCTCGGTCCAAAGTTGTTCGAATTGTTGCATATAAACAGCGGCTTCGCGCATTCCGTCAGCATGGGCACTCACATAATTGAATCGGCCGTCCTTGCGTTTGCGAATCAAACCGGCCTCAAACAATACCTTTAAATGTTTTGATATCGCCGCCAGGCTTATGTCGTACTCAAGTGCGATTTGATTGACAGTCAGTTCAACTGCACTCGTGCGCTCCAATATGTCCCGCCTAATCGGGTCAGCCAATGCTGAGAAAATTGTATCGATGCGTAGTGTATATTCAACCATATAGTTAAATGATATCCTGACACGAGCGACGTGTCAATATTAGTTAATTTTCAAGCACCGCCAGTACGTTTCCGGCTGGATCTTCAAACCAAGCGATATCCGGGCCCATTCCGGCGGCCTTACCACGCAGAATCCCCCTGGCATCTTGCTCACTGGGCAGATAGTCGTACCGTTCTATAGATACACCGGCTTCATTCAGACTGTCGACCGCAGCTTCGATATCATCGACGGGGAAGTTCAAAACGGTAAACGTAGCCGGACTATGGTCTTCCTTCTCATAGAGAAACACACTGTGGCCGTTTGGAAAATGAAGTGCAAGACCCATGCCACTGTCTTCGACATCAACACCGAGCATCTCGCCGTAGAATGTCTTTGCCTCCTCTAAATCATTGACCGAATAGCCACTAAAGGCATTTGCCTGCTGAAACATATTCCCTCCTAAATTAGATGCGTATCATACCCTCTTTTCACTAATCTATTATACGCCTGCATGACGTTGTCCGGAATGTCTTGCTCGATTTGAAAGCCATATTTCGGATATTCAATGATGCGCTGAACGTCACCGACAATAACCGCAATCGTTTCGTCAGGTCGCGCTGTTTGGTTCAGGTAGGTTTCCATAGCGGCGTCTTCCGCCAAGCATCGTACTTGTACCATCTCAGCTCCCTCCCACTGCTTCATGAAGGTCGCATAGTCGCGACGGAGCATATAGGGCTTGTGTACCAGCAGCACGCGCTTCGGTCGTATGTCGTAATCAGCAAGAACCTGCTGGCTCATAACTATGTTCTGTCCCGTGTTCGTTGAGGCTACTTCCGTTAGAATAGCCTCAGCTGGTACGCCGAGACGGACTGCCTCTCGTCTATAAGCGTCCGCCTCTGGTTCCGTGAACACTCCATGCGTCAGGCGTCCAACATTACCAGAAAAAACAATCAAGGGGGCGTATCCCTGCGTATACAGCAAGACGACGTGTCGTGCGACGCCCAAGTCATGCGAGCCAAGACCAATGATGACATCAGATTTTTCAGGCACATGCTCCATCCGCATGTAGTTCCACAAGATACCTGCGTCTGCTAGGTCAGGTGACGACAACTGCAGCTTGCTCACGGCATTTCTCGGTGTGGAACAGTAAATTCGAGTCCTGTTTGCAGCCTTCACAAATAAGTACCAAGTCGTTGCAATTCGCGAACGCACAGTTCTCGAAATTACTTGTCTTGCCACCACAGTGGGTACATTCGCCAATCGTCGCGGCCTTATCGCTAAACGCCACGGTCATGCGGTCATCGAATACACGGAGTGAGCCCTCCCATAGGCCGTCGTCGGCATAGGCCTCGCCGTATTTCACAATTCCACCATCAATCTGGTACACGTCCGTGAAGCCACGCTTCTTCATCATTGCCGAGATTACCTCACAGCGAACACCACCGGTACAATACGTGACGACTTTTTTAGCTTTTATGTCATCGTACTTGTCACTCTCAAGTTCGGCGATAAAGTCACGGCTGGTATTAGTATTAGGCACGACCGCGCCTTTAAACTTACCAATCTTGGCCTCGTGGGCATTGCGACCGTCAAAAAATACGACGTCGTCACCATACTTCTCGACTAATTCATGAACTTGTTTTGGCTTAAGGTGCGTTCCGCCACCAACGACGCCGTTTTGATCGACACTAAATTCGTTCTCAGAATTTTGAAACCCGACGAGTTCGCGTCGTACCTTTACGCTCATACGAGGAAAGTCTTCTTTTTTACCATCGCTCCATTTAAATACGACGTCCTTAAATCCCTCGTATTGCTTCGTCGCTTTGACGTATGCCTTAAGGTCGTCCATATTGCCCCCAACGGTGCCGTTGATACCTTGGACGCTAATAAGAATCCGACCGTGGAGTCCAAGTGAATCGGCGAGTGTCTTCTGCCACAGCATAACCGCCTGCGGGTCGGCGATAGGCGTGAATTTGTAGTACAGAAGTATCTTTTGCATCTGGACCATTATACCATTTTATCCCTGTTAGGGCGAAGAGTGGTATGATACTGCTAATGGCTACTTTGCATTCAATTGACACCGCCTTTATTTCGTTCGCTCGGACGCACTATCAATGGATTGCTCGCACCGCTTTGTTTGTTATATTCTTTTACTTCGGATTTTTGAAGCTGATTGGGTTAAGTCCTGCGGACGATTTAGCACTCGGATTCGCTGACAAAATGGGCATGGGCGTATATGCCATGGAGCTGTTTTACGTACTTGCGGCAGTCGAGTGCGCCATCGGCATACTAATGCTTATGCCCAAGCTGACGCGGCTAGCAATTCTTATCATGGCGCTTCATATGATTCTCGTATCGTCGCCGTTAGTGCTGTACCTCGAAGCGGTCTGGACGGCACCGTTCGTTCCGAATCTTGAAGGTCAGTACATTATAAAGAACGCAGCGCTCGTCGCGCTCGCACTTGGGCTGGTCGCGGCCACCCGACCCCTTGCCGCCGCCAAGCGTTGACGTGCCTTGGGCGAAACGGGTATTATAGACTCACTATGAATCTTCTCTAGGTTCCTCTAATTCCGGATGTTTGGCAGTAAGCCAGCCCCGCATTCTCTCACGTCTTAAGAAAGGTCACGCATTGAAACAGAAAAATTCAACTCAGCATAGCGTCAAGCAAGTCATTGGCATTTACCTAAAGTATGTCTGGCAGTACAAGTTGCTTGCGGCAAGCGTTGTAGTTACGGTGGTTCTTGCAAACCTTTTTTTACGCTATATTCCACCGCTCATCGTTGCCCAGGTCATTGATGACTTAGGCGCTCGAGCCCTGGACCCAAACACCATCTGGCAGGACTTTGGGCCGCAGATGCTTGCGTACTGCGGCCTATCGGTCCTTGGTGGAATCGTATTATGGCGTATGGCGGTCATATTCATCTGGACGCTCGAACTCAAAATCGTCCAACAAATGCATGCCGACATCTTTCGTAAACTGCTCGAGCTCGACGCCACATTTCACTCAAATAAGTTCGGCGGCTCACTCGTTACCCAAGCCAATAAATTCACTAGTTCGTACGTTAGAATATTCGACACGACCGTGTTCGACATGACGAGCCTGGTTCTGAGCTTTGTGTTTACGGCTGTTATTTTACTGCCTCGTGCGCCAATGGTCGTGCTGTTTCTTGGAGTATTTTCTGCGCTATACCTTGTTATTTCACTGGTCATTACCAGGCACGTTCGCCACCTTAATGCGATAGAAGCATCAGCCTCGAGCCGGCAGACAGGGTTCCTGGCCGACATGGTCACGAATATTATGGCGGTCAAATCGCACGCGACATTCGACTACGAACAATCTCGCTACAAGAAAGCGACCGACACGACACTTGAGGCTGGCAAAACCCTTATGCAAGCGAGCATGAAGACTGATATATTCTTTTCGACGTCTACGACATTCTTAGCAGTCGGTGCATTCATGCTCGCGATTGTGAGTGTCGTCGTATGGGGCGCCAGCGTTGCTACCGCGTTCTTGGTCGTATCGTACACGGCACAGATTACGCAGGAGCTGTGGAACTTTGGCAGGAGCACCTTGCGTAACTATAACCGGGCTTTTGGAGACGCCCAAGAAATGGTCGGAATTCTTAACACCGAACCATCTATCGCCGATGACAAGACCGCCACCGACCTAACCGTAACCGATGGACGAGTTTCATTCCACGACGTGAAGTTCATACACGAGGGCGCGAACGAGCCTATATTCAGCGGGTTTACCATCAATATCACGCCCGGTCAGCGGGTTGGATTGGTCGGACATTCAGGGTCTGGCAAGACCACCTTTACGCGCCTACTCCTACGGTTTAACGACATTACTAGTGGCACGATATCGATTGACGGTAGCAATATAGCCCGCGTTACGCAGCAAAGCCTCCGCTCGGCTATCGCGTATGTTCCGCAGGAACCCCTCCTCTTCCACCGGACGCTGCGTGAGAATATCGGGTACGGCAATCCTAGCGCGACGATGGCACAAATCGAACATGCAGCCAAGCTCGCGAACGCACTCGATTTCATACGAGACTTGCCGAAAGGCTTTGAGACATTAGTCGGTGAACGCGGCATTAAGCTATCAGGTGGACAGCGCCAGCGCATCGCAATCGCCCGGGCAATCCTAAAAGACGCGCCGATTTTACTACTTGACGAAGCAACAAGTGCGCTTGACTCCGAAAGCGAAAAGCTAATCCAAGACAGTCTTGATGAACTGATGAAAGGCCGAACAAGTATCGTTATCGCCCACCGGCTTTCAACCATTGCCAAGCTGGACCGAATTATCGTGCTCGACAATGGCCGCGTCGTCGAAGATGGTACGCACGCTGAGCTTTTAAAGCAGAAAGGTACGTACGCCAACCTTTGGTCTCATCAAAGTGGAGGCTTTATCGAGGAATAAAAAGAAGCCCAAGCGGGCTTCTTTTTATTCGTGCGGCTTAAACGACTAGTCGTTCTTTGTCGCGTCGACGTTACTCTGCTTCGGCTCGTTCTGGCCTTTGCCACCCGGCATGTTCTCAGGAGCTTGCGATTCTTGGTCGGTGTCTTCACCGTTTTCAGATTCGACTTCCGATTCATCGGTAGCATCACCAGCAGTTGCTTCGTTAGCAGCCTGCAATGCAGCAGGTTCCCATACGCTTGCGACCATTAGGTCACTGACGTGCGAGCGTTCTTCTTCGGTTTCGTCGCCATGGCCACTTTCGTGCTCGACGAAGTCAACGCCACTAGGAAGCGTCGCGTCAGCAAGCGTTACTTTTTCGCCGGCTTCTTTTAGTCCAACCGTCGAAATTTCGATTGCCTCTGGAAGATCCATTGGTAACGCCTTCACTTCGATTCTGTCGAGTGCCTGCAGAATAATCAAACCGTTCTTTTCAGCCTCTGATTCACCTTCACCAATCAAGTGAATCGGCACTTCGGCGACGACAGGCTCATTAGCCTTGACTGCGTGGAATGATACGTGACGAACCGACCCACGAACTGGATCTCGGTCGACATCTTTAATCATTGCAATCTTTTTCTTCGTGCCAATTACCAGGTGTACCGGGGTGTACGTGCCTGCTTGGCGGTACAGTCTTGAAAAGACGCCGTCTTGCATTTGCACGCTAATAGGTTCGATGCCTGGGCCGTATACAACCGCTGGAACTAATCCCTCTTTACGTAACTGCGCTACTTTTTTACCATGGACAACGCGTTCGTCCAGCTTCAATGTGAGTTTGTCTCCCATCTCTCTTCCTTTCTTGGAATACCTTTACGGAGTTAGTTATTTGTTTCATTGTAACACTTTTGAACTATGCATGTAACCCCTCGTGCTACAATTATTAACAATGAAACGCTTTCTCCCACTCATCATCGCAGCGATCGTATTCGCGCTTGGCGCAATCGGGTATTTAACAATCGAACACTACGGCATTGAAGCGCTGATAACTCTGGTCAGCGTACCGGGTATCGCCGCTATCATTTTCGCTGAGTCAGGACTACTGATTGGCTTTTTTCTGCCGGGCGACAGCCTGCTCTTTACCGCCGGCTTCTTGGTTCAGACCGGTATTATCAAGTTCAACATCCATTTGCTCGTCGTCGTATTATTCATTGCGGCCGTCCTAGGGGATAACGTTGGCTATACCTTCGGACGTAAATTCGGGCGCAAACTATTCGAACGTAAAAACTCCGTACTGTTCCACAGTGACAACCTCCACCGTGCGGAGGCCTTCTACCAAAAGCATGGCCCCAAGACCATTGTCATAGCCCGATTCGTACCCGTCGTACGAACGTTCGCACCTATCGTTGCCGGTATTAGCAAAATGCACTACCGTACGTTCGTCATTTACAATATGATTGGTGGATTCCTGTGGGCTGTCGGACTTACGTATCTTGGCTACTTGGCCGGCGACGTGATTGAACGATATGGCATTAACATCGAATATGTCATTCTTGGAATCATCTTTATTTCAATCGCGCCACCTCTCATTCATGTACTTCGAGAAAAATCGACACGCGACCAGATTGTCCAAGCTGTCAGATTCTACGCCGAATATCTGCGCGGCAAACGCTAAACTCGTATTACTTTTTTAGCAACGACTTTAAGTAATGACCCGTGAAAGAATTATTGTTCTTCGCAATTTCCTCGGGTGTTCCTTCGGCGACTACTTGTCCGCCGCCCGATCCGCCTTCGGGGCCCATATCGATGATCCAGTCAGCCGTCTTAATAACATCCAAGTTGTGTTCAATTATTATCATCGTGTTCCCACCTTCAACAAGCTGGTTCAAGATTTCGAGCAGGCGCTTAACGTCAGCCGAGTGCAGTCCGGTCGTTGGCTCGTCTAAAATATATAACGTCTTACCGGTTGAACGCCGCGACAGCTCACTGGCAAGCTTGATGCGCTGCGCTTCGCCTCCACTGAAAGTCGTGGCTGGCTGCCCGAGCTTTATATAACCCAATCCCACATCGACCAACGTGTCGAGCTTGCGAAAGATCGTTGGAACGTTTTCGAAGAACTCAGCTGCTTGCTCGACTGTCATATCCAGCACGTCGCTGATAGTCTTTTCTTTGTATTTAATTTCAAGTGCTTCGCGGTTGTATCGCTTACCGTTACATTCATCGCACGTGACATACACGTCGGGCAAGAAGTGCATCTCGATTTTTATAACGCCGTCACCTTGGCAGTTCTCGCAGCGGCCGCCCTTGACGTTAAAACTAAAGCGACCGGCCTTATAGCCGCGGACGTTAGCCTCGGGCGTACTGGCGAACAATTCACGAATTGGCGTAAAAACACCGGTATAGGTCGCGGGATTAGAACGAGGCGTACGACCGATTGCCGATTGATCGATAATGATGGCCTTGTCCAACTGATTGATACCTTCAATGTTTTCATGCTTTCCGGGCACCGACTGGGCACGGTGCAAGCGCGCCGAAAGTTCCTTGGCGAGAATGTCGTTAATTAAGGTCGATTTGCCTGATCCCGAAACGCCGCTCACGATGGTAATCACACCGAGCGGAAATGCAACATCGATTGCCTTGAGGTTATTTTCGCTTGCACCACGAATGACTAGCTTACGATCTGCTTCAATCCGACGGCGCTTCTTCGGTACCGCGATTGACTCACGTCCACTTAAATACTTCCCGGTAATACTATCCGGGTGCTTTGCTACCTCGTCGGGTGTGCCATGCGCCACAATGTGGCCGCCGTGAATACCGGCATAAGGGCCAATATCAAGCAGGTAGTCTGCCTGTCGAATCGTATCTTCATCGTGTTCAACAACCAATACGGTATTGCCCAAGTCGCGAAGCCGTTTCAAGGTTAGAATCAGTTTGTCATTATCGCGTTGGTGCAGCCCAATGCTCGGCTCATCCAAGACATACAATACACCCTGCAAACCAGATCCGATTTGCGTTGCCAGGCGGATTCGTTGCGCCTCACCACCAGATAACGTGTTGGCCGCACGTGATAATTCGAGGTACGTTAGCCCCACATTACTCATAAAACCAAGTCGTGCCGTGATTTCTTTTAAAATCTGAGCGGCAATAAATTGCTCTTGGTCGGTCAGCTTTATGGCCTTGAAAAGCTCAAGTGCTTCGTCAACACCAAGATTACAGATGTCCATGATATTCAGATTATGGACAGTTACAGCCAGTACGACCGGCTTCAGCCGTGACCCGTTACACGCATGACATTTGCGTTCACGCATAAACCGCTCAATGTCCTTACGCATAAACTCACTGTCGGTTTCCTTGTGTCGGCGCTCCAGATTAGGAATGACACCTTCATATGTTGAGTCATAGCTTCGGCCATTTCCAAGTTCGACGGTATATTTTTGATTTCCGGTACCGTACAGCACTTTTTCAAGGTCGCCCGCCGACAACTGACCGACCGGCACCTGAATGCTAAAGCCGTGCGCCTCGGCGACAACCGACAATTTTTTCATATACCACGCGTCAGAGTTGACGCGGTTGTACGGCCGAATCGCTCCCTCTGAAATCGTTAATTTAGGATTGAACACGAGGTCGGGGTCGACTTCGAGACGCGAGCCGAGACCGGTACAAACCGGGCAGGCGCCCTGCGGAGCATTAAAGCTGAATAGCCGAGGTTCAAGCTCTGGGATATCTTCACCCGGATGGTCGACACAGGCGTAGCGCTGACTAAATACGGATGTCGACTTGTTATCGACATCGTAAATTTCGACCACTCCATCGGCACTATCAAGTGCCTGCTCAACCGACTGGGTCACTCGGCTTAGTTGGCTCGAACCCATGACGATTCGATCGACGACGATTTCAATCGAATGCTTATATTTCTTATCGAGCGTTGGGAATTCGTCGAGCGCATAAATCACCCCGTCTACTTGCGCGCGAGCAAAGCCAAGTCGGCGATATTGTTCGGGGATGTGGGCGAATTCGCCTTTCTTGTCCTTGACGATAGGAGCCAGAATCATCAGCTTAGCGCCATCGTCTAATTTCATAATCTCATCGATGATCGCCTGGGGTGTGCGACGCGATACCGGTTGACCGCAAACCGGACAATGCGGAACACCAATGCGAGCAAATAAAAGACGCATGTAATCATAAATTTCCGTGACGGTCGCGACGGTCGACCGCGGGTTACGACTGGTAGACTTTTGATCGATTGATATTGCCGGACTTAACCCGTCAATTTGATCAACGTCAGGTTTTTCCATTAAACCCAGGAACTGCCTGGCGTAACTTGAAAGGCTTTCAACGTAGCGACGCTGTCCCTCGGCGTAAATTGTGTCGAACGCCAAACTTGACTTACCCGACCCCGAAAGGCCGGTAATAACAACAAGCTTGTCGCGCGGAATCTCCACGCTGACGTTCTTTAAATTGTGCTCTCTTGCTCCGACTACCCGAATAACGTCTGACATAACAGTTAATTATAGCATTTTCTACCCGCAGTCGCCCACCCCGTACCTCTATACCGCCCATGCTTGCGCTCCTAATTTTAGAAGCGTATATTCAAATGAACTTAATTATTAAAAAAGGAATAAGCATATGCGTCAACTATTCATCGTCTTTAGCCTTATTGGCTCGTTCATCGTATTTTCACTGACGATCAATCTTTTTGACACAATGTTCATGTTTCTGTTATTCGGTATCTTGCCAGGGCGCGCCGAGCCTCTTTCTGCGAACCACATGCTAACGATTTATTCCGTGGCTACGACCGGAGTAATCGGATACGCCGTGCATACTCAAGTTATCGCACTTGCCAAATTGCTCTTCCGCCTGCCGACAACGACTCCTGCTCGGCGCTCGTCTTAAACCTCGTCAGCCACCGGCAAGACCGCCTCGGCCCATAACTGCAGCTCTTCGAGCAAAAACCGCTGGTCATCCGTGGACGAGGTCGCTAATCGCTGGAGCGACTTCATAAAGCTCGGCAACTGGGTCGATAGACGCTGACTGCGCCACGCCTCCCAGACTGCGACGTCATCTTCACTCAGTGAAGCCGGAAAATTTCGAGCTTTGTAGCGCAGCAGTAGATCTTGCAACCGATCGTCATCGAATTCAGGATGAAAATCAGCTAATTGTCGAGAGTCGGCATTCCGTACGGATTCAATCCTGATCTTATCCTTGCCATCAATAAACCCATCGTACAGCTTCGCCTCGGCGTCGGATGCAGGAGCGAAAGCGGGCCGGTTTTCAAGGACGCTCCGCATTCTTTCGGCAAAATCCGGATGTGCTAATAGTTTTTTCTTGTTCGCTTCGACCGCATCAAGCGATAAGTGAATCTTTTTCCATCCATCAGATTGTTCTAACACTCCGATTGGCGCGACGGCTGGGCAGCGATTGTACTGAAGCGCCTTGACCGGTACCGACATGAAGCCGTCTGCCTTTCGCTCATCCCAGCTCGCGAACAAACGGCCGGCTAAGTCGGCTTCACTCAAAGCGACGAATGGCTCAGGGTCGAATCGAAGATCGTAAACCGCGACATTACCATTCGGCGCGGTCGTCAGTGGAAATGCGACCGTCGTCTTGTCGTGTGCGGCGTCATATCGGCCACTGGTGTAAACGAACGGCTGCTTGTCACTTAGATTCACTAGTTTTTGAACGGCTTTCTTGTCACGCATAGCAAGCAAATAGCCGAACAATTTTGGTTGCGATGCTTTCAACAATTTGGTTACATCGATGAGAGCCTCGACGTCACTGAGCGCATCATGAGCCTTCGCATGTTCGATTCCGTTCAGTTTCGTAACCAGTTCTAGTCGATTCGTCGCACGACCTTCATTATCGACCGGCCACTCGATTCCTTCCGGTCGTAGCGCCCTGGTCATGCGCACGATGTCGAGAATGTCCCATCGCGAGCGTCCATCTTTCCAGCACCATTCATAAGGGTCTCGAAACGTCCTCCAAAATAGATGTCGAATGAACTCATCGTCAAATCGGACGCTGTTAAAGCCGACCGTTACGGTGTCGGGGGTGAATACTTCACTCAGCAGAAAATTAGCAAATTCGGCTTCGGTCAGTCCGTCCATTTGCGTAGATTGCGGAGTGATACCGGTCACCATAACTGCTTCGGGGCTTGGCAGCGTGTCATCGTTCAGCTTTACCATTACGTTGAACGGCTCGCCGACGGGGTTTAGTTCCATGTCCGTACGCTGTCCGGCGAATTGCATAATTCGGTCAGTGCGTGCGGATAATCCACTGGTTTCAAGGTCGTAAAAAAAGAATGTCTGAGCCATTTACTAAGCATATCAAAAAGCACCCGGTTATGGGTGCTTCGCCGAAATTATTGCCCGTGTGTTATGACAATAGAATCTACTGCTCAAGGAAGGTAAATTCGTTGCGTCCGATGTGTATAACCGAGTCCCCCTTTACGCCTTGACGTTTCAGCTCATGGACGATGCCCATTTTCTTCATAATATCGCGTAAACGGTTAACGTTTTGGTATCCGCCTTCAAAGTCGGTACGTCGAGCAAACTTTTCAATACGTGGTCCACTGACCTTGTATACGCCTTCGTCGAGCTTTTCGACTTGCCAGGCTTTCGATTCGTCCTCGTTAGTTAAGGTAATCCGGGCGATGCCACCGTCGGCGTCAGCCTCGGCAAGCTCTTCTGCCTCTGCCCTCCGAATAGCTTCGACGTTGCGTCGCAGCTGGCGCAGCAGGTCGACCACGCCAATCTTTGCTGCCGATGAAATAGCATACACGTCGTCGTGTCCCGCGGCCTGCTTGGCCGTCTCAAGCTGCATTTGTACGATATCGGCGTCCAAACCTTCAATTTTCGTTAATGCGACAACTTCGGGTCGTGTCGCAAGCTCAGGGCTATACCCTGCCAGTTCCTTCCGAATAGTGGCGTAGTCGGCGGCAACATCGTTCGAGTACGCATCAATCAGATGAAGCAGCACCGAGGTCCGTTCAACGTGACGTAAGAATGCATCACCCAGGCCCTTTCCTTCACTCGCCCCTTCGATTAGTCCCGGGATGTCGGCAATCAATAGGCTTCCGTCGTCGATATCAGCGACGCCAAGGTTTGGCGTCAGGGTCGTAAAGGCGTAATCGGCGATTTCTGGCCGAGCGTTACTGACGACAGAGAGGAGCGTCGACTTACCGGCATTTGGAAAACCAACCAGTCCGACATCGGCCAATAACTTTAGTTCGAGTTCCCCATCGAGGGCGTCACCTGGCTCTCCAAGCTCAGCGATTTTTGGTGTCTGGCGGACGCTTGACTTAAAGTGAGCGTTACCAAATCCACCGTCACCACCTTTGGCGATGATCACTTGTTGGTCGTCCTCTGTCAGATCGGCAATAATGCGGCCGTTGTGCTTCACGACTGTACCCATCGGAACTTTTACGATGAGCGGCTCACCGCTCCGACCGCGCTTATTACGCTTAGAGCCCTTCTGGCCAGGCTTAGCTTTGAGTTCTGGCTTGAATCGAAAATCAATCAGCGTATTCACATTTTTTGTGGCGTGAAATATCACGTCACCACCGCGACCACCGTCACCACCATCAGGTCCGCCCTTATCGATATAAATCTCATGCCGAAAACTGACGGCACCGTCGCCGCCTTTTCCAGCCTGAATCGTTACTTTTGCGGTATCTACAAACATATCAATTTACCATTATACCAAAACTACCCCTGTATTAACAGGGGTAGTCTAATGTGGCACATTTAAGTCCTAGTGAATGTACAGATAGGCAGAGGCCTGACCGGCTGAAATCGTACGATCGTTGACGATATTAAACCCACCATACGCATAATTATTCATTTCAGTAATATACACGTCTCCGTTCGGAAGTATCCGCTCGACGACGGCAACGTGGCCGAAGTAGCCAGCCTGGTCAGTCAGTACCGCACCGGCTGCTGGCGTTCGATTAACGGTATAACCTGCTGCGCGTGCGCTCGATGCCCATGTGTTTGCGTTACCCCAGAAACTACCGACCGGTCGTCCCATTTGAGCACGTCGTTCATACACATACCACGTACAGTTACCGGCTGCGTAGCGGTTGCCTGCCGTTGCGTTGACATTCATACCAATTCGCGAGCCACCGAGATCACCGCCGAATGCCTGGGTTGAAGTTTGGCGTGGTGCCGCTATGGCAACCGGTGCTGGCTTTTTGCCATCAGGAATAATCAGGCGTTGACCAGCCGTAATACCCGAAAGTTCAAGGTTATTGACCGTTGTAATTCGGTCGGCGTTAGAACTGTACTTACTCGCGATTGATTCAAGTGTGTCGCCTGCATCAACCGTATGGAGCAAGCCGCTCGTCGGTAAAATTGAAAGAACCTTGCCCGATGCCACGACATCTGTATTGCCAAGGTCATTGACCCATCGAACGGTGTCGGCAGTAATACCAAACTTACTCGCCACGGATGGCACAGTATCACCTTCTATGACGGTGTAGCTGATGACATCGGTGCGTGAGCTGTTTGGCTGAATGATTTGAGGTTTCGTAATAGCAGACGCGTCAGTTTGAGCAAGGTCGTTCTTCGCAGCCAGTGAAATAGACATGTTAGCGACATTCGTCGCGATAGGCAGGTTGGCGCGTGATGCAAGATCGGCAGCGACATCAGTCGCGACCACTTGGTCGACAGATGGAGCGACATCGTCACTCGCTACAGCAGGAGTTCCGGGCTGGTCACCAACAAGGGCGACCTGGCTACTGACTTGCTGAGGTGATTCGTACCCGATCGCTACAACAGCGACGAGCAGCAAGAAAGCACCGGCATAGGCAGCGATTTTACTAGCAGACGGGGCGGCTGATTTTTTCCGGACCCCAGTTTGTTTGTGTAATACCTGCTGACGCAAGGTGGTAGTAGATGTCAAGCTTGCGCTTGGACCATTCAATTCACGAATTATCGTTCTCCTGCCGCTCGGATTGCTCCAGAGGGCGATTGCCGTACTAAGTCTTTCTTCTCGCAGTAGAACAGGGCACTTATGATCGACCTTATTATTAAATGATAATGGTTGTTCTTAAGTTCTGTGCCCGTAGCGACAATTCTGGCAACGCTCATTTGATGGGAATCACGGCACTCCACTCGCAGTGGGCCGAAGCCCCGGTCATGCGGATTTCCCTGTCAATGTGCTTAATTAATAATAGCAATGCTTGCATACAGTGTCAATACGTTTTTTAATATAGAATTTTACTCGTGTCAACTAGATGATTTGGCACTTTTTCTGGCAGTGGTCACGAATATTACGTTCGTGCTCTTCATTGGTGCGTGCGAAGTACGTTTTGTCGTCATCCCCGCTGAGGAAATAGATAAAGTCACCTGGCGCCGGGCTCCCGACAGCCGTTAGAGAAGCTAAGCCCGGTGATGAAATTGGGCCAGGCGGAAGTCCGGTGTAGCGCCGTGTATTATACGGTGAGTCAAAATCAACACTGCGCGGCTGCCCTATTTTGTCGGCGATATACTGATACGTTACGTCAGAGCCTAGTTGCATGTTCATGTCATAGCGCGTCTTGAAGACCTGTGCCACCTGTGCAGCATCCTCCGGCGTCGCAACCTCACGCTGAATGATGGAAGCCATCGTGATGCCCTGGAATAAACTGAATCCCTGCTTCTTGTATAACTCAACGAGGTCGTTTTGCGCGACGATGGTTTGGAACTGGTCGAATGTACGCGTCAAAATTTCCTCTGGCGTAGCCTGAGCCGCGAAATTATACGTTTCCCCGTATACATAGCCTTCAAGATCAGCGCTGGCTGGCTTACCCTCAAAAATTGGGTGATCATATGTCTTGGCTAGTGCAGCATCAACTTGTTGAGCTTCGTACCCGGCATCAATCAATACCTGTCGGTGTTTTTCGAGTGTCGCCCCGGGAAGAAACGTAATTGAAAACGTGTCGGTGTTACCAGACGTCAAATGTTTAACAATCGTCGGTACGTCCTCTGACTTACTCAGTCGGTACATGCCTGACTGCAAGAGACCCGACTTACCTTGCTGGCGGACATACCACGAAAAAGCCGCTTCGCTTTTAATGAGGTCGTTTTGCTTCAGCAGGGCTGCAATTCCAGACGGTCCGGTTCCCGGTTCAATCGTTATCTTAACTTTTTCAGTACTTTCGGGAGATACTGCCTCGAGCTGCAAAACGTACCATCCGAACAATCCGAGCAAAAAGACAACAACGATAATGACGACTCCGCCCAATAGCCCATAGAGGTGCTTCTTGGAGAAACGACGACCCGGCACTGCCTTATCGTGCGTATCGAGTGACGGAAGCTCAGCCGGGTTAACCGGTGCCGGCTCCGCATGTGCAACTCTGACCGGCTGAGAAGCAACCGAAGGCTGTTGCGACTGCGGCGCTACTACCGGCCCGCTAGCAGCCGGCCGTAAGCCTGTAGATTGCCTCGAGCTAGGCCGGCCATCGTCAAAACGCTTTGGTGGAATGATATCTCCTCTCATGCGTGTTGCTCCATGTAGTCTTGCAGAATAATCGTGGCAGCTTCGCTATCAATATCACCTTTCACGTAAGGGGTGCCCCTTGCGAGTAATCTTTTTTCAGCGATAACACTTGTTAACGATTCATCTTGAAACACGATCGAGGCGTCAAGGTCGCTCAGCTGAGCGGCAAAATCTTCGACGAACTGCGTCTGCTGCGTTGGCTCGCCTGACTGATTACGTGGATATCCGATAACAATCGTATCAGTGTCGTTTTTAATTGCGATTTCAGCGATAGTCGCGACGATATTCTCGTCTACTTCGACGAAGCCATGCGCGATGGCTATCTTTATCGCCGAATCGCCAACCGCCACGCCAATTCGTGCGCCGCCCACATCAAGACCAAGGAGCTGCCTAGTTCGCGTCATCGACTTTAAACTGTACGTTTACTTTCTTTTCGTCATTCGGCACCGAACTTACCCAGAACGGGAAATACTTCACTTCGACGTCTTGTATGTTCTGAATCGACTGAAGTGATTCTTGAATCTCGCCAGTCTTCCGGCCGACTGACTGCTGCTTAATGTCGTTTTCGTCGAGTCGTGGACCAACCTTGGCGGTAGCTATCAATGTCAATTCAGCACCATCGGCGTTGTTAGTTACGTCTTGGAATTCCGCTTTTGGGCTCCCGTTTTCATACACGCGCTGGTTTTCATTGCCGCTTAGCTGCTTTTTCAAGTATGCGTCAAGATATTTCTTCAGTTCGGCGTCACTCAGCCCATACAAGCTATGTACAATCGTTGCCGCGAGTACCGCGTTGCCGCTTTCAGACTCAGCGCCTACATCTGGTGTAGCCTTCACTTCCGTGTAGTCAACACGGTAGCTGCCCTTAATCGCTTTGGCGTTCTTCAGCTGAGATGTCATTTGAGATTCTACCTCTTTTGGTATGCTTTCGCTCAATGCTTCTTTGGCTTTTTCGACATCTTCTGCCGTAACCACCTTGACGATTTTATCGGTTCCACCAGAGGTTGGATTTTGCAAATTAGCCGATACACCGCTCGGCGCGCCGCTCAGTCCACCCAATGCTGCATTATATTTTGCGCCACCTTCGGGAGCCGAAACGCTCACGGTTGCGACACCAGGACACGCGGTCGGGAAGCATCCTGCACCGAAGGTACTCGCCGGAACCACCACACTACCAGTGGTCGTAAATGTTAACCCGCCATCAGTTGAAAGTTCAGTCCCGGCAGGAACAGATGTGCTTGATTGCGACTGCTGCGAAAGCCGAACCGTGCCAGTTGCCTTTTCGCCAGCATTCTTTGAGCCACTCGCGCCAAAATCAATCGTCTTTTTTTCTGACTTACTGACTTTCGTTGCCTTAATCGAATTCCTCGCAAGGTCGGTAGTAAGCTTATCGCCCACGGTTACTTTTGAGTTGATCGACGAGTCGCTGGTCTTAGCCGAAACAACTATGGTAGCGCGCGGTGCGAAAATAATCGCCCATACCAAGAAGGCAATGAGCAGCAAGCCCGCGATGATGCCGACGACAAGTTTTTTTCGGAACGTATTAAAATTCGGAACCTTCGCGCCCGACTTGGCACGCGGCTTTACGGCTTCACCAGGTTTCGGCGGCTGAGCAAGCTGTGCGGCACTGATGACCGGAGCGGCGGCAAGAGCCTTAGCCGATGAGTCCTCAGACTGTCGTGCGTGGTCGCCAATTGGCAGATCATTACCGTCAATCACGTCATCACCATCGTCAATATCAAGTGCGGCGATTGGCGCAAGTTCTGGCTTAGACTGCAGATTTTTAGCAACCGGCAAGCTGGCGGTTGCAGCCAGGCTCATCAAGGCATGATTGCTCGTTATGACAACTAGTCGTTTGCTGCTTTGTTCGGCTGACCGTGCGAGTAGTCGAAGATTAACCGCAGATTGCAGCACGCCGATCCGCTTTGGCGGTACGAGGGCAACAATCTTCTCTTTAGAAGCCTTCACTTTCGAGATGATTGCGGTGATGTCGTCTTCGACATCGATGTATATGACGTCTTTGTTCATCTACCTTAGATTCTGAGTATTCGATTTAATTTTTCTTTGATTGAACCGTCGTCGGTACTGCCCATCATTGTATCATAGCCAACCCGTAGCAAGCCCATGGCAGTAATGAACGTATGGTCATTCACATCACCGGTCATGTCTTCAATTCCAATCACTTCGCGCGGCGAAATGTGGTGAACGCTTGGGCGTTTGGTAAACGGCAATTCCTTATACCATTCTTTGGTTTCGAGCGCGTCCACTAACTGCTGCAAGCTAGACCCACCGCCACATAACAATATGCGGTTTGGTAAATGGTCAACCGAATCAAATTCGCTCAGCGCCAGCTCGACGCCGGCGAGCCAGACTTCGACGGTCTTTTCAATCGCTGCCTCGGCCTGCTTTTTGACCGATGGCTTGATTTGTTCATGCCCTAGGTTGACTTTCAACTTTTCGGCATCTTTATATGTCAGGTCCATGTCGCTGGCGATGGTTCGGGTAAAGCTTCGTCCTCCGATGCCAAACATGCGCGTTCCTTCAACGCCGCCGTCGTTCACGACCGCTATATCAGTCGTGCCGCCGCCAACGTCGGTCAGAATGGCCGTAAAGTTGCTACTGGCGTCGTTACCGAGCACGCTGCGCGAAACGGCAAACGGCTCAGCTGCGACAGCAACCAGCTCAAGCGCTAATTCATCAGCGACGCGCTCTAAAGCACCAATGTGCACCATCGGGGCGAATGCTGTGTAAATCTGTACGGCAACATCTTTGCCTTGAAAGCCAATCGGGTTTGAGACCTTATAGCCATCGATGTGAATCGACACCAGTGCTGAGTTTACTAATTTAACCTCGACCTCTTCGTTGCCTGTTTCAAGGGCAATTTGCTTCTGTGCTTTGCCTTGGGCGCGCTCTTGCACCTTTTCAATGATGAATTCCATTTCTTGCACGTCCAGCGGACGATCTGGCTGCGGACGACGGTAACGAATGGTGTTCGTGACGCCCTTCACTAATTCACCGGCAATGCCAATTACGACGCGCTTGGCTTGCAGCCCCGCTTGCTCTTCGGCTTGGCTAAGTGCCTGCTCGCAGTTTTGTACTACCCCGGCAATATCGGCTATGGCCCCGGAATGCATATCACTGACATCTTGGCGCACACGACCGACGCCGACGATCTTTAACTGGTCGTCTTCCATCTTAGCGATCAGCGCTTTTACGAATTCTGTTCCGACATCGAGCGCCACAATATGCTGGCTATCATTCGATTCATGTCTTGCTGCTTTGAGTTCACGAAGTTTTTCGAATACCATAAGTGTTTTTATTATAGCTCAAATGGCAAACTGAAGGTAGAAATATTGTATTTTTTGTACTAATATGATATAATAGTTATATATGTCTACTCCGAATGAATTTCTCGAACAGTTTGGCGACCACAGCGACGATACCCAAAAATCAGGGGAGTCCGATGATCTGCGCCGCGGCAACTTAATCCTCCGTCAGCTTGATTTCATCGAAAACTTTGTCGAATTCATCGAGGTACTACGTACAAACGAGGCCTTAAGCCGTCAAGAAATCGAATACATCTTTCCGAAGGAAACGATAAACCGGGACATTCTTCCGACTAGTATTACTGACTACCTCATGGTCGATGATCTCAATCAGATTTCACTGACAATCGTCCACGAAGACGACGATTGCACAGGATTCAGTTTGGGCGTCTCAGCGGGCAACCGCGAAGTCATCATCTCGCGTGACCCATCTACCGACGCAGGTTCCGAACCAGACAGCGTTTTCGTTAATAGGGACCCGCTCGATATCGAACGGGTCAGCACTGCCGACATCAACGCCGTTGTCGTAGGGCTAGTCACCGGCAAGCCGGTCGAACGAGGCACCGATCTTAGCGGTGTGCGTATTTACGCGCCCGAATCAATCGAGAATCTGCAACAGGTCCTTGAAACCGTGTCATTTCATGCTGTCGAGAATTCTCAGCATGAGTTTTCAGTCGACCGCTCGATTAATTTTCGCCAGGAATACTACAAAGGAAGCCCTCGGATCGAAGAAATCACGCTCCGCTACGAGACCGGCAACCCCGACCGACGCATCAGGTGCAATATCGACCTAAAGCGGGGCCTTAGTTTAACGTTCCACGCCGTCGATTCCAATGGTGACCATCCTTTCTCACCCCACGACTCCGATATCGACCGATTGCTTGAAGTTACTTCGGAGCTAAAGGTCCAGCTCGAACTGCTGACCGCCGATCGAATTGATACGACAGAGCCGAGCGCCCTGGACATCAACGATTCGCATAGTATTTCTCAGACACAAGCACATTCGGAACGCTACGGCATGACATCACCTGAAATCGACGCCAAAGAAGGCGACATTCTATCGACCGATGATACATCACCTGAAATCGATGAGAACGAAGACGATATGTTATCGACCGACGATACATCCGCGCAACCACCAGAAAACGACTTACGTTAGTACGGCTTTGATGCGCCGAATGCCGGCGCTCGAGGCTTCTTCTTTTGCGATCTTGAACTTCTTGCCGTCTTCGAATAGCTGCAAGGTGTGGTCGACATGCGGGCCACCGCAAATTTCGAAGCTGAACGGACGCTCGTCTTCGAGTACTGACTGGTCTTTCATCGAATATACCTTTACTGTGTCGCCGTAGCGGTCACCAAATTGACCTAGCGCGCCAAGTGGGCCGGTAGCTTCAGGTGTAGGATATTCGGCAAAGCTAACATGCAGGTCTTTCGCGATTTCGCGGTTAACGATTGCTTCGACTTGGTCGAGCTGCTCGCGTGTCACCTTTTCAGGGTGACTAAAATCGAAACGCAGGCGTTCTTCGGTAATATTACTGCCGCGTTGCACTACGTGATCACCTAATACATCACGAAGCGCCTGATACATCAGGTGCGTGGCCGTGTGGTATTTTTTATGCTGCAAGGTCTGCCCACCGAGCCCACCTTTGAACGTGCCCTTGGCGGCAGTCTGTGAACGTTCGCGCTGCTCGCGCATTTTTGTATCAAACTGTGCCCGCCAATCTGTCGGTACATCATAGCCCTGCTTAAAGGCTTCTTCGGTTGAAAGTTCGACTGGAAAACCGTAGGTATCGTACAGCGTGAACAGATTAGCGCCATCTATGCCAGATTCAGCAAATTTCTGAAGTTCCTTTAGTCCCTTGCGGAGCGTCTGACGGAACACCTTTTCTTCTTTGACGAGCACGGCGATGATTTCGTCACGTTTCGCGGCTACTTCTGGGAAGTCATCATGATAGAGATCTGCGACGACTGGGACAATTTGCTCAAAGAAGTTCTGCTCGACGCCAAGCTCAAAGGCGAAGCGAATCGCTCGACGTAACAAACGGCGCATGACATAGCCCTGCTCTTTGTTGCTCGGTGCACACCCGTCGACAGCCAGGAACGTAGCGGCACGCAGGTGGTCAGCGATAACGCGCATGGCATTGGTGTGTGATTCATATTTTTTGCCACTCAGTGTTTCAAGTTTTTCTATAATCGGCCACATGAGGCTAATCTTAAACACGTCAGGGTCGTTCAGCTTGGCGGCGGCGATTCGTTCCAGCCCAGAACCGTGGTCGACGTTCGGTTTTTCAAGCTTTTCAAATTTACCTTCACCAACTTTTTTGTACGCCATAAAGACGTTATTACCGATTTCCATGAACCGTCCGCAGTCGCAGTTCGGGTGGCAGTGTTCGCCCCAGCTTTTATCATGCTCGGTACCAAAGTCATAAAACATTTCACTATCAGGGCCGCATGGATCGCCGATTGGCGTATTGGCTTCGTTGCCGTTGCGGCTCCACCAGTTTTTACTGCCATCGTAATAGAATATTCGTTCGCCCTCTTTCATGCCGCGGCCGTAGCCGGCTTCTTCCGACCCGATGTCGGCTTGGCCAATACTAAGGCCCTTCGACTCGAACAGCTTCGTCCAGGCGTCGGCGGCTTCAGTATCTTTTGGCACGTCGAATTCAGGTGCGCCACTATAACAAGTGACGTATACCCGGCTCATGTCGAGCTGCACGACGTCACTTAAAAATTCGAACATCCATTCGATTTGCTGATCCTTAAAGTAATCACCGAGGCTCCAGTTGCCTAGCATTTCAAAAAATGTCGTGTGGCGATTATCACCGATGTCTTCGATATCCTGGGCCCGAAGGCAAGTCTGGCTGTCAGTAAGCCTATTGCCGGCAACATGAGGCTGACCAAGAAGATATGGAATGATCGGCTGCATGCCGCTGCCGGTAAACAATGTCGTCGGGTCGTCCTTCAGGACAAGTGGTGCTCGGGCTATGACGGCATGGCCACGTTCTTCAAAGAATTTCAGGTATGCATTGCGTATTTCGTGGGCGTTCATCTCTGTTATTGTACCACGTCGTCAGATTATGGCTGTGTTGGAACGATTTTGAGTATGGCGTCATTCGAGCCATTGTCAGTCGAGACATACAGTGCTCCATCGGTACCAAGCGTCGCAGCGCGTAGACGACCATATTTGCCTTCGAACAGAACGCGCGCGCCATTAACCGACCCATTCGACACGTTTAGTAGCATGAGTTTTTGGTCTTTTAGGACGGACACGGCGAGCCAACCTTCGAGCCGCCCCCACGCCTCGCCGCGCAAGAACGCCGCGCCGGACGGTGCAATGGTCGAATTACCCGACGTCCATATGTGCTCAATCGCCAGAGGGAATTTGGCGGTATCGGTCATTGGAACGGACTCGTCGTAGCCCTCGCCTGGTGCCCACCCGAAGTTACCAGGCTTTAACTCGTTAACTTCGTCGTCTTGACTAGGCCCGTGCTCAATACTCACACCATACGAATCGTCCTGGAGCGCAGGATAAAATGCCAATGCTTGAGTGTTACGATGGCCATACGAAAATACCCGTTTGTCAGGACCCTCAGGGTTACCGCTAGCCGGAGTACCGTCACGGGTTAGCCGCAGTATCTTTCCGCCGAGCTTGGCTTGATCTTGCGGCTGCGCTTCGTCGGCCGCGTCACCCGTGCCGATCCATAGATTGCCATCGGGACCGAATGCGGTCTGACACCCCGAATGTCGTCCAGAATCTGCCGTAGGTATACCGGTTACGATGTCTGTTTTTTCACTCAGCTCACTCCCATCAAATTCCCAGCGAACCACGCGTACATCGTCACGCGCACTGTTATAACAGGCGTATATGTACTTGTTCTCATCGTAATCAGGATCAACAGCAATCCCCATCAAGCCACCCTCGCCTTGAGCATTAACGTCGTCGAGCGATTCGATAACGGTTTTTTCACCGTTCATTATTTTTGAGATCGTTCCCGGTCGCTCGGTAAACAACGCTGTACCGTTGGGAAGAAAATCAATATCCCATGGGTGCTCAAGCCCATCAACCACGATTGTCGCAGTCAGATTCGGGGTACTTGGCTCAGACCCTGTCGAGGTTTGCGTATTCTGTGCATCGAACATACGCAAGACCAAAAACGTTGCCGTACCGGCAGCAAGTATAAGCACGATGGAGCTGATCGCGATAATAAGCCGCTTCATACAAACTATTATAGCGCCTAAGAAGCTATTATGCCGCCGCCAGCACAGACGTTCCCCTGGTACAAGACGACTGACTGGCCCGGTGTCGCAGCGCGTTCGGGGTTACTGAACGAAAGAATTGAGCCCTCAAGTATGCACTTCGTCAATGGCGCGCGGTGGCGAACTCGTGCCATGTAGGTGCCGTCTTTTAACGGACCGTTGATCCCGTGAATTTCTGTGAGCGTCAGTTGCTGCTGCCATAAGGATTGGTCATTCAGATTGCTTGAAACATACACCTCGTTTTTGGCCATATTTTTTCCGACGACGTACAGTGGCATCCCCCCGCCAACGTCCAGTCCGTGGCGTTGCCCCAACGTATAAAAAATCGCTCCATCGTGACGACCAACGACCGCTTTGCTGCGCGTGTCGATAATATCACCCGGTGCGGTCGTAACGTACTGCGACAAAAATTCCCGCATACCAACCTGACCGACAAAACAAATGCCGACCGAATCTTTTTTCGCAGCGGTAGAAAGACCACGCTCTTCGGCCATGTGTCGTACCTCGGGCTTCGTTAGGTCGCCTAACGGAAACAGCGTTTTCTTCAATGCCTTTTCGGTTACGCGGTACAGAAAATAAGTTTGATCCTTGTTCGTATCCTGAGCCTGCTGAAGCACTCCGTTTTTTACACGGGCGTAGTGTCCGGTCGCAACGAAATCCGCTCCATCTTCGAGCGCCGATTCAAGAAACAGCTTAAATTTAATTTCTTGGTTACACATTATGTCGGGGTTTGGAGTCCGGCCGGCCTCGTACTCGTTTATCATGTAGTCGACAACTTTTTGCTTGTAGTCTTTTTCGAAATCAAACACTTTAAAATCAATACCCAAGTGAACCGCTACTCGTTTGGCATCTGCCAAATCGTCTGCCCATGGACAACGCATGCCTGGCATGTCCTGCGTCCAGTTTTTCATGTAAACACCCGTCACGGTATGCCCGGCTTCGACCAAAAGTGCGGCCGTAAGCGACGAGTCGACGCCGCCACTCATCCCAACATATATATTAGCCATATTACCGGCTTTCTCCTGCGTAAAACGCAGCGATTTTTACCAGCTCTCCACTGGCGAGCCACCATCCGCGTGGCGTTAACCACCAAATGGTCGACCAGTCGGGGTCGTTCGGCGTTGGACGATTGACAATCGAAATGCCGTCACCAGCAAGTGCTTGGAATTCCAGACTGGCACGACGCTGATGATACGGCGAGGTAACCAAAATGATACTTTGGGCTCCACCACCACCGGCTTCGACGAGCATTTGCTTCACGTTTTCGGCATTCTGCTTCGTCGTCTGGGCCGCCTCTTCAACCATTATGTCTTCAACTGGTACGCCGGCCGCAATGGCCTGGGTGCGCATGGCCGCGGCATTGCTTGGACTACTCGGGTCGGCCGCGGCACCCGAAAAAATGAGCGTATCGGACCAACCTGCTTTATACAGGCGGATTGCTTCGGCAGCGCGGACCGAGGTATTGCCGCCGCTCACGGCAACGATTGCATCGGCCGATTGACATTTTTGCGTCTGGGTTACTTCAGCGCAGCCTCTTAGCCCATCCGGTGTCAAGTAGACGCTTATCACCGTGATACTAATTGCTACAAGGCCCGCTATGACGATCAAAAAACTACGCACCGTGCACCCTGTCGAGCTCACGCTTGATTTCATCGATGATTATGGCAGTAGCAGCTCCTATGGTGGATTCATCCGACAGACGGCCCAACGTGATGCGCAGGCTACCGTCGGCAGCTTCGTCGGAAAGCCCCAATGCAGTCAGCACGTGTGAACGAGTACCTTTGTTTGCCGCACAGGCGCTACCGGTTGCCACAAATACGCCCTTCGCTTCGAGCGCGAACACCAGACGTTCGCCATCAAGGCCAAGTACGGAAATATGCAGCGAACCCGGTAGCCGCCGTTTCGGATGACCTGTTACGAGCAACCCGTCAATAGACTCGGAGAGTCGTCGTTCGAGGGTATTACGCAAGCTTGCAAGTCGTTCAGATTCTGATTTACGGTGATCGCATGCAATTTTTGCCGCTTCGGCAAACCCTATGACTCCGGCGACATTCTCCGTACCACTGCGAAGTCCCCGCTCCTGTCCGCCGCCGACGATTTGTGGCTTCAGGCGAACACCGGGCTTTGCCCACAATAGTCCGACTTGCTTCGGCCCATACATTTTACCCGAATTCAGCGTCAGCATGTCGACGCCAAGACGCGCGACATTACTATCAATCTGGCCAAAACCCTGCGAGCCGTCACAATGAAGATACACCGGACGATCATCACCACTATCCCGTCGGCGCTGACGCTCCACCGAAACGACGGTGGCTATATCTCTAATCGGCTGAATCGTGCCAATCTCGTTATTAGCAAGTTGAATACTGACAAGTTCGGTTTCGGGCGTAATAGCGAGAGCGACAGCTTCTGCCGTCACGATACCTTTGTCTGTCGGAGCAACGAGTGTATGCGAATGTACCTTCGCTGCCGCTAAAACGGCATCATGCTCGATGGCGGACGTAACAATGTGCCCATTCACACCCGAAAACGCTAAGTTGATCGACTCGGTCGCACCGGCCGTAATGACAACTTCGTCGCCACGCCCCCCGAACGTCGATGCGAGTCGACTTTTGGCAGCGTCATATTCCCGGCGCACTTTTACCGCAGGTGCGTACGGGCTGGACGGGTTATAAAAATCCACGAGAAAAAAAGGCATCATAGCTTTCAGTACACGCTCGTCGAGTGGTGTCGCAGCAGCATGGTCAAGGTAGTAGGTCTGAGCTGTCATTACCCTATAAAGTATAGCAGTTACGCGAGCTGCCGACCGGTCCGGGGATCGGCGTGGTACACTCCGCGCATTACTCGTTCGTAGTACATACCGACTGCGAGCAGAAGATTATCAAGCTCCGCACCTTCAAGGTAGCTATATCGAGCCCCGGCCTGTGCTTTTAAAATCTTATCGCCCTGAATTTCATACCTGGTCGTCGATTCTACTTGTTTGCCATCGGCATTCTTGTACGCTTCGTACCAAATACAGGTATTTTCGTCGAGACAGAAGAATTCTCGGTGATGACCTTTCGGAATCGGACCAAATAATTCACGACCGATTTCGCTTTCAAGCTGAAGCAGCTCACGCTCGCTCATTTGCTTGAGCTGTTGCTTACCTTTCGGCATTTTCAAGTACGACAGCTCATCAGTATTTCCGACCAGAAGGGTTAAGGCTTTTTTAAATACACTCACGCTGCTTCATCCCGTAGAAATGGTGTTTCTGATGGCTCCATTCGACGTATGCGCTGCGCTTGAAGCTGCGCCAATATTTTTGCCAATTCGACTACGTTGCGAGGACGAGAGTTGAACTCGGTGTTCCTTGCTTGGAATTCCGCCGCTTGTGCTGATTGATTCGACGCGTAGACTTCGTCCACCTTACGACGTTCTTGAGCAGCCGACAGGGAAAGTAGGTTCTTCCCCGCTTTCTGCAAATCAAACTCAGCTCCGTCGTGAAACCGAGTTCCTATCTTGTCGTTACGGATCGGCGTTGGTGTGTCACCAGCCATCAAATAATCTCCTGTCGCGCTTAACAGTTAGTACGTACTTTAGTATTGGTGTTGAAAGCTACGTCTCCCCTAAAGGGAAAACAGTTTAGATGCGTTCGTAGATGTGACTCGTGCAAGATGTTCGAGCTCTACCGCACGCCTTTTAGCGTGATACTCGGCCACATGCTTGACGAACGCGGGCTCGTTTACTTTACCACGGTGTGGCGCAGGTGTCAAGAAGGGCGAATCGGTCTCAAGGAGCATTCTTTCAAGCGGAATGCGGTCCCACATGTCCTGGTTAGTCTTCGAAAATGTTGAAATTCCGTTCACTCCGACAAACAGCCCTTCCACTAAGGCCCGGTCCAGATTTTTTACACTATCCGTATAGCTATGCAGAACGCCTTTCAGGCCGGTGAAATTTGCGTATATCGGCCAAAAATCCTCGAATGCCTCGCGGACATGGAATATTACCGGAAGATGAGCATCGGCAGCCAGCTGTAATTGTGCCTCAAATACCTGAATCTGAATATCTCGAGGGCTGTGCGTATAAAAATAATCGAGGCCGATTTCTCCCATCGCGACGAGCTTTGCGGGCATAGATTTCATTATATTCGCGACTCCCTCGAAGCCGTGGATTGATTCATGGGGATGAACCCCGACGCTCGCCCATGCACCGTCGCGTGTGGCTGCGAAAGCGATAGCCTGCTTTGAAGAAGCATCGTCGGTCCCAACGCACACCATCTTCGAAACATCAGCACGGAGTGCGCGCTCATAGGCGTCTTCCGAACGATCGTATCCGGATTCGTGTATGTGACAGTGAGTGTCGACGAACACCAGGCTACGCCTGCTTGTGTGCTTGCGGGGTATGTTGATAAATTTTCGGAAACAAAACGCCAGCGCTGGGCGTAACCACACCGCTTTCGAATATGTCATGAATCGCCTTGGATGTGCCAGGCATGAACGGGACTAATAGGTCGCCGACTTGCAGCAAGTTACCAACGCAGTGCGCTAATACCTCGGCCAGGTGTGGCTCGGCGTCAGAATCGGTATCTTTACGCTTGGCAATTTCCCACGGCTTCACATCGTCGATGTACTTGTTGAGTGATCGAACCATATGCCAGACTTCATCGAGGGCTTTGTTAAATTCGAGTCGTTCAAACGCGGCGTGGTACAGCTTCATGTCGTGCTCGCCTAAAGGCGCATCACCGATAACGCCAGCCTGATAACGAGTAATCATATTGGCTACCCGTGCCACCAAGTTGCCAAGGTCGTTGGCAAGTTCGTTGTTATACGCTATTTCAAACTTTTCCCACGTAAAGTCACCGTCATCGAGCGTCGGAATATGACGAGAGAAAAAGTAGCGGAACGCATCGACACCGTATTGGTCGATTACTTCGTTCGGGTCGACACCATTGCCGACTGTCTTACTGATTTTGACGCCGCCGACATTGATGAATCCATGCACAAGCAGCTTTTTCGGCAAAGATATACCAAGACCAAGCAACATCGCAGGCCAGATTCCTGCATGAAAACGTAAAATGTCTTTACCGACGACTTGAATGTCAGCAGGCCAATATTCTTGCCATTCGGGGCTGTCGGGGTATCCGAGCACCGTTAGGTAGTTCGACAACGCGTCGACCCAGACGTACATAATCTGCTCTGGGTCACCAGGAACAGGAACGCCCCAAGACAGGCTTTTCTTCGGACGCGAAATGGACACGTCTGGTAGCCCATCTTTCATAAGTCCCAAAAATTCCTTTTTTCGGAATTCAGGTATGATTTGCATCCTACCTGTCTCGATTGCTTCGCGAATCTGGTCGCTGAATTCACTGGTTTTTAAGAAGTAATTTTCTTCGGAAACCTGTTCGTACGCTGTTTGATGATCCGGGCAAATGCCTTCGGTGGCTTCCACTTCCTTGTCTGTAAAGAATGCTTCATGACCCATGCAGTACCAACCCTGGTACGTACCTTTGTACATAAACGGCTGTAATTGCTGCCAAATGTACTGGACTGCACCCTTGTGGTGTCCGTCGGTGGTCCGAATAAAGTCAGTATACTCGGCGCCGACTTTTTTCATAAGTGACTCGAAATTAGGATACATCTGGTCCGTGTAGGCCTGGGGCTCAAGTCCGGCCTCAAGTGCCTTGGCTGCGATTTTGTTGCCGTGTTCGTCGGTACCAACCTGGAATCTGACAGTTTTTCCATTTTGCTGCTGGTACCGCTTCCAGATATCGGCTAAAAGATAATCAAGCGCATTGCCGATGTGCGGCGTGCCGTTGACGTAAGGGATTGCTGTGGTGATATAAAGATTTTTTCCCATTGTTTTTTAGTATAACAGAGGTTAGGTAGATTACGGACGCATCATGCAGACGACGGCCTGTCGACCATCAATCGATTGGCTTGCTTGAAGGAATTGGCTGTGCGAGAACAACTGAGGGTCAAGTGTCGTGTCGCGCGCGTCACGAGTGATATTCGCCGCCGTCACCCCAGCGCTCATTAACTGCTGCATCGCGACTTCATGAAGACTACGATTGTCAAAATCATAGAGCGGATAATGCTCGCGGCCAGCCGCCGGGCTGAGCCACACCTGAACGGTCGCAGGGTTGGTGCCAAAATCTCGTCGCATGTACTCAATAATTTCACTGCCGCCACTTTGAATCAGATTATGTCTGCCGAGGTGGGCTAACCCAATGACTTGGCGCGCAGGATCGTACAAAACAGCGCCGATACAATCAGCAACCGGTAGCAGCAAGGCGACGTTTTTTTCGTTCGTAAACAGCGCATCCGAAACAAGCGTCGAGGCTGAAATAATCCCATCGCCTGATTGATCCGACGAGATGGTGAAATAGCGACGATAATCTTCACCGTCGTATGTAAGGTGAACCAGTACCGTCTGAGAAGCTGTTACATTGTGTGTCTGTAAAAATGCGGTGCGATGGGCCAACCTCTGTTCATCCGTGACACTCGCAGACATTGACCCATCGGCGACCTGCGACAGAGCGATCAGTAGAGTATCAGGCACCGTCTACCACACGGGTCAGTCGTATCCAATCGTCCACCGAGATGTCTTCTGCGCGCACGTCGGGCGACACGTCGGCCTGCTGCAACATAGCCTCGGCCTGGGGTTTTGTTACCCCTAAGCCGCCTGACAAACTTGAGCGAAGCTTCTTGCGCTTCGCCGAGAATCCAGCCTTAACAACTCGAAAGAAGGCACGCTCGTGCTCCTCACTCACCCTTGGCTCGCCTAAAGTTTCTAGTATTACTACCTGCGAATCGACTTTCGGTGGTGGCGTAAAGAAGCTACGCGGCACCTCAACCCCAAGTCGCGCATCGGCATATACCTGAGCAGAAATAGCCAAAATACTCATGTCGCCAGGCTTGGCGGCAATTCGTTCAGCGACTTCTTTTTGTACCAATAAAACTGCAATACGGGGTTTATTCGTTGCAGTCATCAGTTTTTGCACGATTTTTGAAGTGATGTAATAGGGTACATTCGCTACGACGACGTAGTTTTTCGGCAGCGTCTCAACATCGAAAGACAGAATGTCCTCGTTTATAACTTCAAGGGTAGTCCCAGGAAACTGCCCGGGTAATTTAGCGGCGAGCTCTCTATCGAATTCTACGGCAATGACCTTGGCCGAGCGACGCAATAATTCCGATGTGAGCGTACCCAGACCTGGACCGATTTCAAGGACCGTATCGTCTGCTTTAATGTCGGCTGCATCGGCAATTTCCGCTAAGATAAGCCGGTCGGTCAACCAATGCTGTCCGAGCTCTTTTTTTGGTGCGCCCATCGTACTACAAAATACCTTGAGCTTGCATCTTTTTTGCGCAGCCGGGGAACTGGGTATAAATACTTGAACGAGACAAGAGGCTTTGGACAGCTTGCTTTTGAGCGTCGAGTGGTGCTTCATGTGGCATAGCGGCGTTGTATGGTGCCGGGGCTACGGTTCGCCAAGTAGATGGCATGAACTGGAACGCGCCATAAAATCCGTTGCCCGAGTTACGCGTTGCGGTCATGCCACTTTCGCAGGTTCCGAGCGCAGTAATTTGAGCCTCGGACAATGGGCCGCCGGTGTAATTAAACTTTGTACCAACCGTCTCGACCTGCTTGACCGGCTGCTTAGTGACAACACTCTGAATCGCTACCCGACTAACCTCTACGCCGTTCTGCATGATAATTTCGTAGGTTACCATTTTTTTGCCGTTAACGCCCGGCGTATTGACCTGCTTAAACGAACCGTCGCGGTTAGCATCCTGGATTTTTTCGGTTTCGAACGTGACGTCTTCCTCTTGCGTAATCGTCTGTTTGCCATTGCGCCAGATAGATAACTGCATGCCAGCCGTAACTTCAGAACTTTCTTCGAGCGACATGTCATCATCCTTACCGAGCGTAATGTCTTTTTCTTTCAAAAAATCTCCGACGGTGGTCGCCTGTGTATATACGGTCTCCGCTTTGCCATATAGTGTCAGCTGCACTGGAGACGCTCGGTCTATACTCATTCGCAGACTCGCACCGTCAGTAATGAAATCATTCGTCATATCAACATTTGCTTCGTCTTCATCCTGCAGTTCAATTCCGGCGTGCTTCGCAATCTGCTTCGGAGTCTGGTAGGCACTCATAACCAACTGCTTAACGGGCCCATCGACAATGATTACTGGTCGGGCTCGGTACACGTTAACCTGATAGCTACTCGTGACTAATGGTTCGTCAAGGCCCGGTTCGACTCGGTCGTTCTTATCGAGGCGAATACCAGCTTCATCGAATACCTCGCGCAGGGTATCGCCCTTGCTAATCAGCCCCTGTTCAGTCCCGCGGTCATGAATCATAACCAACCGCTCACCGTCGCCAACCGCGTGAGCTTTTGGCATTAACACGGCACTAAGAATGCCGAAGCCAATCGATAGGCACAGCAGGAAAAGATAAAACGGCGAAATAATGTTTGGTATGTCTCTCATGTAGATTAGTACTGGAACGAGTCGGGTACTTTATACTGAACTTCCGTTAGGTCGGAATGTTACTTAGACCATTATACCAAAAGACGCTTCGTATGGTAAACGACTATAGCCGTTCAAGCCGGGCGTACTCAACGTTCAACTTCTTACTTTGACCACTGTCAAACGTCACCGTGACGGCCAAGCCATCGATATCAGTAATCGTACCAGCTCCAAATTGAGTCGACCGGACACGATCGTTAATATTAAACGACACTTCCTGTTCGTAAAATTCATCGATTGCTTCGTGTGTCCGCTCCGCCATAGCTGCGACCGGACCCATGTCCGCGATAAACCGTGACGGTGGGTTGTAGCCCCGTTGTCCGAACTGCAATCGCGATGCCGCGTAACTGATGTGTAGTTCTTCTCGCGCCCGGGTCATGCCGACGTAGCAAAGTCGACGCTCTTCCTCGAGCTCGCTTGGACCGGCTTCGTGAATTCGCGAGTGCGGGAAAATCCCCTCTTCGAGGCCTACCATGAACACGACCGGGAATTCCAAGCCCTTGGCAGCATGCAGTGTCATCAAGGTGACACTTGGTTGACCCTTGGCTTCATCAGCGCTCGTCATAAGGGCAACTTCCTCGAGAAATTCGGGCAGCGCCGCAAACGTCTTGGCGTCCGACACTAGCGAGCTGACATTCTCTTCCCTGTCTTCTGCTTGCGGAGAACCATCACGAAGATACTGTAAGTAGCCGCTTTTTTCGAGTAGCTGCTCAATAATAAGGCTTGGTTCTTGGTCAAGACCCCTGAAACCATCGAGTAGCTCACCAAGCTTTGAAAGGGAATTCTTGGCACGTGGCGTCATGCCGTCGACTTCATGTACGCGCACGAGGGCTTCGATAATATCGAGGCCACTGCCGGCTTGCCAATACGTAAAGCGCTCCAGGCTGCTCGGACCAACGCCTCGTCCGGGAACGTTGGCGATTCGCGTAAAACTCATACGGTCGTTTGGCTGGTATATGAGACGCAAGTAACAGATAATGTCCTTAATTTCTTTACGGTCATAAAACCGCACGCCTCCGACGATTTGGTACGGTACTCGTGCCTGTAAAAGCGCACGCTCCATTGTGTAGCTTTGCGCATTGGTACGGTAGAGCACCGCAAAATCGTTCGGACGACGCGCCCCGATAGCCGTTTGGGCCGAGATACGGCTCGCCACCAAGCGTGCCTCTTCAGCCTCATCGTATAGTTCGTGCACCTGTACTGGCGATCCTACGCCTTCGGCCGTCCACAGCTTTTTCTCGGTGCGCTGGACGTTCTTGGTTATGACATTATGGGCCGCTTCAAGGATTGCCCCTGTTGATCGATAGTTCTGTTCAAGCTTAATGACAAGCGCGCCTGGAAAGTCACGCTCAAAATTCAATATGTTGGTAAAATCGGCGCCTCGCCAACTATAAATACTTTGCCAGTCATCGCCGACCACGCAAATGTTACGTTCTGGTCCAACCAAACTTTTGACGATAGCGTACTGCGCGGCGTTGGTGTCTTGGTACTCATCTATCATGATATGTACGAACTGACGTTGCCATTTGCGGCGCACATCGTCATTTTCGCGGAACAATCGGACCGTTTCGAGGAGCAGATCATCAAAATCAAGCGCCCCGGCTTGCTTACGAAGCAATTCGTACGCATGGTAAATCTTGGCGACGGACTTTTGGAACGGATAATTCGCGGTCTGTTCAAACTCGGCAGGACCAATCATGTCGTTCTTGGCGCTCGAAATCATGCTACTGACGGCACGAGGCTTTATTTTAGTATCAGTGACCCCTTCGCGTTTCATGGCCTGCTTAATGAGGCCTTGGCGATCATCTTCGTCGTAAATGACGAAATTCGATTGAATCCCAATCGTCGTGCCATCCTGACGCAACAAACGGACGCAAATGCCATGGAATGTTCCCATCCATGGCATAAATCCGCGAGTATTCGGCTGCTCCAATAGTTGACTCAGTCGTTCGCGCATTTCCCGCGCTGCCTTATTAGTGAAGGTGACGGCAAGAATTTGGTTCGGCCATACGCCTTTTTCACCAATTAAATATGCGACGCGGTGTGTCAATGTTTTCGTCTTGCCGCTTCCAGCACCGGCCAATATGAGCAACGGGCCGGTTTCAGCCCTGACAGCCTCGGCTTGGGCGTCATTGAGTCCTTCAAAAAAATTCATCTGTATTCAGTATAACGAAGCACGCTACGGGATGATACCCAGGGTGTAAAGCACAACAGCCCCACCTGCACCGACACCAAGAAGCAGCGCCACCCATAAGACCCATAGCCAGCCTGATTTCGACTTTGCAGGGTGACTGACGGGGTCTGGATACTGTGACGAATCGTAAATTGCCGCATGGCTCTGGTCGCCGCTGGACGCCGTCGTTTTGTATTGTTGAGCAATTGAAGTCGCGCCAAGCGGTGTCGACGGCGCGTCAACCTGACTTGCCGCTTCGGTGGTGTCGACCGCTTGTGTTACTTCAAATTTTTCATTCGATTCGATTGCCACCAGGTCGCTACTTAATTCTGGAATCTGTGGATTAACCGGTGGCTCATCCCTGCCCTTTTGTTCGTCAGATACGGGTGTTTCGTCTTCTGACTCCAGGTCGGCCGACTGGCCTGGCTCGTACGCAGGAGTCTCAACCGGCAGTTCGAAGTTGCCCGAGTTAAGGGGTCGCTTTTCAACCTTAGTATTCGTCAAAAATGGTGACTCGATTGGCCCAAGTGGTGCAGATACGGTTTCATCGACTGGCTCGCTAGTGGCGGGTGCTGGTTCGACATTCATATCAATTGGGTCGGGCATAACGTCGTACGACGGCGCTGACTGCTCGGTAGCTCCGAGCGGTTGCGTGTCAGCTGGAGCGGTAGACGAAGCATCGCCAGCATCAACCACGCTGTCTTGGCGAGGTGTAATCGATAGCCCTTCGCGCGAGGGGGATGGCGTCATGGTAGGCTTCACCATGGGTGGAGTTATGCGCGGCTTCATATCGGCTCCAGGAGAACTGACCATGTCCATAAACCGACCACCGCGCCGCGCAGCCGGAACCGAAGGACGAGCAGGTGCGCTTGATGGAGTATTTACGATTGAAGCAGCTGGTACCACCTCGACTGGCGCAGGGCTGACCGGAGCCGATATATCAGTAACCGGCGTCGAAAGTGGAGAAGAAACAGGATTAAGGGAGGGACTCAGACTGGGTGCCGTTTGAGTAGAAGCGTCGGCGGCCGGCACCTTCGCAGGCCCGGTGTTTGCCATCAATGAGCTGACGGCTTTGTCGAGTTCGTCAAAATCGATATCTTTCATGATTACTTCTTTCCGACCTGAAAGGCCGCTTCAACGATTGCTTCAAATTCAGGCGCTTTGAGACTTGCTCCACCGACTAGCAAGCCGTCGATCGCATTAATAGCTAAGTAACTAACCGCGTTATGAGATGACACACTGCCGCCATACAACACTCGGACTGTTGCTGCGGTCGTGCGGCCGTACAGGTGTTCGATTTGGCGACGAATGATATGCGCTGCCGACTCAACGTCGCCCGGTAAGGCGTTGTCACCCGTTCCGATTGCCCAGACAGGCTCGTAGGCAATAACGAGTTCGGAAACCTCTTCAGCTGTTAGATTGGCAAGTCCTCCGACGATCTGGTCATGTAACACGCCGCCGGTTTCTTTGGATGCGCGCTCATGGGCCGTTTCGCCGACACAGAGAATCGGCGTGATGCCGTTGCGGACAGCCGCCTGAACCTTGTTGCGTACGTCTTTATCGTGCTCACCGAAGATATGGCGACGCTCCGAGTGACCGATGATCGCGTAACTGACGAGACCGCGCAGCTGATGCGCCGAAACTTCGCCGGTAAAGGCCCCTTCGTCTTTCCAATACAGGTTTTGCGCGGCGAGTTTAAAGAGCTTTCGCTCGACCTGCAGCGACAGTGACTGGACCGCCAGCATGGTCGGCGCTAAAACTACCTCGACGGAGCGATGGCTTTGCAGCTTTTCGCCAAGTTTGTGTAAATACAAACTGGACTCATGGACCGTGAGGTTCATTTTCCAGTTGCCGACGATTAGTTTTTTATTGCTCACCCTAGATATTTAGACGCTTATGCTTATATTTGCTCTTAGTGTACAGAAGAATCCCTTAGGCGTCCAGGAGATGCTCGATACCGGGAAGTTTCTCGCCCGCCATCAGTTCCAAACTGGCTCCGCCACCGGTCGAAACATGGCTAAAACTATCACCTTTTTTCTTGTCCCAGTGAATGGCAAAGTCGGCCGTATCGCCGCCGCCGATGATTGATTCGATAGTCGCATGACCTGCCATTGCCTCGGCCACTGCCGCTGAGCCTTGAGCAAACACGGCAAGCTCCGCGTACCCAAGCGTTCCGTTCCATATAACCGTCCCGGCCTGTTCAATCGCTTGCACGTAACGTTCAATGGTTTTCGGACCGATGTCGAGTATCAGATCATCCGCTTCGACTTCGTCTAATGATTTCGTCTGGTGTTCTGTCGGGCGATCGATCGATTTGGTGACCGCGACGTCGCTCGGGAGTTCTAAAAAGTCATCACGAGCACTGCGACCAACCTTAGCGTCGACCGCCGCGTAAATGTCCGCAACGACCTGCACCTGGTCGTCTTCATGCTTACTCGCTCCGACGTTTACTCCCGTAGCCGCAAGAAAAGTATTCGCCATGGCGCCGCCAATCAGCAGCCGGTCGGCCTTATCGACGAGTTCGTCGACCACCTGAATCTTATCGCTGACCTTAGCACCGCCCATGACCGCAACGAGTGGCCGCTTGGGGTGCTTCATGGCGCTGACGATCGAAACGTATTCTTTTTCAAGTAGCAGGCCTGCCACGCTCGGCACGTATAACGTAATAGCGGCAGTCGAAGCATGATCGCGGTGTACCACGCCAAAGCCGTCCTGGACAAAATACTTAGCGCCACTGTCGCTCGCAAGTTTACGTGCGAATGTTTCATCGTTGGCCTCTTCTTCGCTATGAAAACGCAAGTTCTCAAGCACAATCACACCACGTTTTGGCGCGCGCTTTATCGCCATCTTTACCTTATCGCCTATGGTCTGATCGACAAATCGGACAGGTTCCTTTAACAACTCAGCTAGGCGCTGAGCGGCCGGTTCGAGGCTTAGTTTCGGGTCACGGCCTTCCGGGCGACCAAGATGGGCAATAATGACGACCTTACAGCCGTCTTTGAGCAAGCGTCGTATTGTCGGCAAGCTAGCACGAATTCGAAAATCGTCATGAATCGAGCCGTCATTTTTGAGCGGCACATTGTAGTCAGCTCGCACCAGCACAGTCGTGCCCTCGAGAGGAACATCGCGAATTGTCTTTTTGAAGAATTTCACTGTTTTGCCCACCTAGTTATCTGCCTGTTATTCTAGCACGCGCACGCGTATGGTGTCGGTCGCACCAATCATGCCGGGTTGTCGCCCGCTGACAATAACGACCCTGGCGTGTTCGACATCACCAAAGAACGATTGGTCTTTCAATTCCCGTGCCAGGTCTAGCCCGGCCTTTTCGCCGTCGGGACGGATAAAGCTCTTGTTGGCGTAGGCCAGAGCAAGCTGCTGAGCGGTCCGCGGTTCACTCGTAACGCTGATAATCGGCAAGTTCGGACGGAAAGCGGCGATATCATCGGCCGTAGCGCCAGATTTCGTTTCGGCAATGATGGCATGAACCTTCAGCTGTTCGGCCAACTTGACAGCCGCCGAGCCAATGGCCGTTCGCTGAATCGTATCTTGTCCGGTTAGCACGTCGCCCAATTGCGCCGGAGCGGCGTTTTCTTGGGTGTAGAGAATGACTTTTTTCATAGCCGCGATGGTTTCGAGCGGGTACTTACCCATAGCAGTCTCATCACTTAGCATGACGGTGTCGGCGCCCAATATGACGGCACTTGCCACGTCGCTGACTTCGGCCCGCGTTGGCTCAGGATTTTCAACCATACTGGCCATCATTTGGGTGGCAATAATGCTAAGCTTGCCGTGTTTGCGGCACAGCGCGATAATCTTACGCTGAACGACCGGGACGACTTCTGCGCCGACTTCGACGGCCAAATCACCGCGAGCCACCATAACACCGTCGCTGGCCTTGACGATGCTCTCGAGTGTATCGGGTTCAATTGCGGCCTTCGTTTCAACCTTGGCAATGATGTGTGCGGTTGAACCACGCGACACCAGCATTTGGCGCAAATTATTAATATCTTCAGCCGACTGAACGAAGCTCAGCGCCACATAGTCGATGTCCCGGCTAGAGCCAAACTCAATGTCGACTTCATCTTTGGGCGTAATGATATCGCCACCGAAATCGGTTTCTGGCAGATTGATGCCTTTTTTGCTCATCAAGACTCCATCGTTTTCAACGGTCGTGACGACAGCGGTGTCCGAAGGTATATCAATAACGCGAGTTTTTACTTTACCGTCAAATAAGTAGAGTGGCTGACCAACCTGCACTTTTTCAGCAAGATTATACTGCACAGGTAAGGCCAGGCCTTCTTCGGACTGCAGGGCGTAATCGAGCGTTAACGTGTCGCCTTTTTTTACCGGAACCTCGGCCGCGGTGAGCGCACCCAAACGTACCTTCGGGCCTTGTAAATCCTGCAATATGGCAACCGGCTTACCGACGGCTTCGCCCGCTTGGCGGATCCATGAAATCTGCTGATCGACGTGGTCGTGCTGGGCATGAGAAAAGTTCAGTCGGAATCCGTTCACTCCTGCCTTAGCCATTGCCTCGATTTGTTCGTACGAATCGACCGCTGGGCCGACCGTTGCTAATATTTTTGTCCGTTTAAAAATAACACTCATTACCGCTTATTGTAACAGTTCCTTCTCGGCTTGATCGCGGTAGTTCCATCGTCCTTCGGCCTCGGTCTTATAATTCCAATAAAAGTGAGCGAGCGTTCCGTCGAATGCAGCCTGTTGCGCGCCAACATACGCCCTCGTCTCGTCCGGCGAAGTTTTAGCTGGCAACATAGCGCTCCATTCGCCTACAATAACCGGTTGCTGCAATCTAATAAACCACAGCAGCCGTCTGGTCCACCGTAGCTGTGCGATATGTCGTTCGAATGTCTTTGACCTGTTACGTTTGCCAAATACCTGATACACATGGGTATCAAGTACGACAGGAAATTCGCGCTTCGTCATGAGCCAAAAGCAATTCGTCAGCCTAAAAGGAGCGTAGCCATCCGAAAAGACTATACGTGTACCTGGTCGGGCCACCTTACTAAGCGCCCGGTAGGCGTTTCGGTAAAACCGAGCGAGCTTAACTCCGGTGAGGTCGACGGCCGGTTCGTTGAGCAGCTCGATACCCCAGACGTTAGGGAAGTCACGGTACCGCTCGGCTAGCCGAGCCAGTATTTCTATTGTCTCGGCTTGTTTCGCAGAGTCATTCAACCATTTGATTGAATATTTATTTGACACCGTATTGCCGCTGCCGCTATGAGCAGCTCGATTCTGAGCACCTGGAGCTGCGTGTAAATCTAGCAACACTTGAAGTCCGAGTAAAAGGGAAGTATCCATCAGCCAGTCAAGCCGATCAATCGCGCCGACATAGCGCTCATCGTCACCGAAGATCCAGTGACCTACCGGAACACGAAGGATAGTCACGCCACAACTTTTCAGCCATACCAAATCTTTCTTAGTAATGAAAGATTTGTGATGTGCTGTAATCCGCTCCCTCCCCTGCCGAGTTTTCGACAGCTCGAATTCATTGCGGGCGTCAGTGTCTTTAAAGACAGACGGTGTCATCCATTTTTCCAGGACCAACCATCCGCCAAGATTAACACCATTAAGAGACTTCATAGTTTCAACTATAGTCGATTACCTCTGCAATGAGCGAACTTTGGCATAACCTCGACGCGTCAGAAACGGTATCGTAATCGCTGCGATGACTGCGTAGACGGACCAGCCTACTTCGGCTGCAACACCAGCACGAGGGGCCAGTGGAACGTCAGTTTCGACAGGCGGCTCTGGTGTCGTAGGCGGTTCGTCGCCCCCTGGGTCCGTACTAATGGCGAGTGCATAGGTAGTAAGACTTTGTCCGAATTCGGCAATGGCGTAAAGTCGGTCACCTACAATCTCCATGTCATTCACGCCCTCAAGCGCTGAGTCATCATCAATCGATTGAGAAAAAACCGGTGCGGTATCCTCTGCGAAGTCTATAATATCAATCCTATCCGCGCCAGAAGCAGCCACCAAAAGAAAGTCTTGATACACCTCCATGTTGCCGTAGCCGAGCGCTGTGCTATCGCCACTTACATACTGACCGTGCTTTTGTGGAGCGGCTGGATTCGTAATGTCATATACCGTAACACTATCATGAGCTGCCGCCCCATCGCCCCGGCTAGAAACATACAGTTTGCCGTCTTTAACAAGAACTTTTGCCAGTGCATCAAACTCGGCATCAATCAGTGTAGTGAGCGTTGTTGGACTTGCCGGATTTGACACGTCAATTACCACGACCTTGCTGTCACCGTCCAAGATTCCGTAGACGATACCTCCACTCACTTGAATACTATCAAGTCCTGTAAAGTTTGCGTCGGCAAAAGTGCTAAGCAGCACTGGGCTGTCCGGAGTGGAAATATCATACACGAGCAGACCGTCGGAACTATCGGCCACATAAAGATTATCACCTTCGATTGCAATTCCCTTGGCGGATGATGCATCTTGTGCGAGTGCTTTTAAAACTGGGAATGATGGATTTGTCGTATCGTAAACAGCCAGGCCGGTATCTCGTACCGCGTACAGTCGATTTCCCGAGGAAACTATATCAAGGACTTCGGTAAATTCATGTACTGATGTTCCATCGTATACCGGCTTATCTTCGTTTGAAATATCGTAGCTCGCAAGATTTGCGTGAACTTCCCAGTTGGTGAGCGAGCCAACGTATAACTTACCGTTTGCACCATGGATTGTTTGCGGCTCCCATGAAGGCACTTGATAGGAAATAACATCGAGTGGTCGGGGGTTAGTTAGATCAGAAATATCGAACGAGTACAGGTTTCCGTCGGCAATACCGCTGGCGCCAAACGCATAGTTTCCGGTGACTGCTAAGCCGTCCCACACCGTGTCAAACCCATCGAGCGCATCGGGATACAGCCCGCCTGGCCCTGACTGCTCCACCAACTGGATACTACCAAGATTCGAAATGTCTACTTTTGCGAATCTATCACCGCTATGCGAACCAAACAATACATGATTTGGGCTATAGGCTTGAATCGCCTGACCATCACCACTAGTGAATATAGTATTAATGATCGATGAGCTAATCGTCATAGCCGCAGGATTAGATGCGTTAACTGCATATAATCTGGCCGGGGAACTGGCGGCTGCGAAAAGTATGTGATTGCCCGTTACATATGGTTGACTGATTCGGTAGTTAGATAGGACTGGCAAGTTAGCAGTTCCCGACGCACCAATGTTGGCAGGATCGCTGACATTCATATAACGCACAGATTGAACACGGAATGTCATGATAGCATTGCCATTCACGACGGCGAGTTCGCTATAGCCTATATTTGCACCTGCGGGCTTTACGTATGTTTGGCTATCTAATGCAGTAAGCTCACCGTCCACAGGGTTAATTTGAAACGTTTTCAAATTGCCGTCGTTCATTACATACCAGATATCATCAACGATGTCTGAAGTCAGAAAGTTATCAGCAAGGGTAAGCGTCAGCCTGTCCGCCACAGTGATATTGTCAGGATCACTAATATCAATCACATCGAGTTGGGCCGGAATGGTTGCGGGGTCAAATTGGCTATCATCCGCGATATAAAGGAAATTTCCGTCTGCCGAGAAAGATAATGATGATCTATCGTCGAAACCAAAGTTATTCAGTAGCTGGCCGCCCTGTGTTAGGAACTGTGTTTTTAACACTTTCATATCCGATGGATCGCTGATATCGACAGTTCTAATAATCGGAAGGTCATGCTGAATAACAAACGCAGTCGTTGAACCCGGCGGAATCATGAAGTAGGTGTTATAGGCCATTGCAAGGTCGTTGACGTCCGCGCCCAAGAATGTCGGTGCTGCGCCTGGAATGCTCGCATCGTACACCTGCTCGGTTATGACATTTTCAAAATCGGAGTTTTGATACACTTTGTTATTTGCATCGAGCACCATATAGCCAAAACTGTACATCGTTGTTGCCTTAGCACCGATTACTGGAGCAAGTGGGTTAGTAATATTAATGTCGAAAAGCTCTTCATTACAGCTGGCAATAAGCCTGGTAGGTGATGCAATCCTAAACTCGGCATCCCTTCCAGATATCGGCTCACACATATTCGTGGTTGCGACGATTACGGGCGAAGCTGGGTTGCTGACGTCGATCGTTCGTACGTTAATATCGTATTGCCCGCCGCCCACAATCGTCCACGAGGCGGCATAGACGTAATTGCCTACCTTTTGCCTAGAGTTAACCAGCGAACCAAATCCAGCACTCAGAACCGATTCGTCGAAGGTCAATGCGTTGAGGTTCGATATGTCTAGCCTGGCGTACAAATAAGTCGACCTAAAGTATACATAGGCGAAATTTCCTACCTGCTGCACCGTATCGATACTGGGATCATACGAGGCAAAACTTATGTCATCACGAAATGCCATGGCTGCCGGATTGACTACATCAAGGGCCAGCAGTCGATAATCTCCTGCGCCGCATATGGAGCTAAGCAGCAAGCCATTTTGGAGCGCGAACATATCGTTAGCACTGCTACATCCGACGCCCGCATCGGTGATATTAATCATTCCTATTTGGTTTACGTTGTTCGGATTGGTTATGTCAAATGCGGTAACACGTCCAGCCGAACCAGTATCGTCCGTGCTGCTCAATACAAAGACTGTGTTGCCTATCATCGCAATCTCGTCTGCATCTATCAAATAGTCCCCGTGCGCGAAAGTGACGACAGGATTATAGGGATCTGCTACGTTTGTAATCTCGATCGCTCCCGATTCATAATCAGGCTCGTACATATAATTGTCCTTGGCGACCAATTCATCTATGTCCGCATTCACGCTACGCTGTGAATCTTGCTGCGTGACCTGCAAGTCTCGCACGCTAGCACCGAGTACTGCTTGGGTTGAAATAACACCGACGATCACAAAAATGGCCAATCGAGAACTAAAAGCCACGACCCTGCGACGAAGAATATTTTTACGTGTTATTTTCATTTGTTTATTTTCCCCACTTCCACCAAGAAGCGTTGATGAAAATACTATACCAAGCATAAGCACTATGTGCAAGAGATATACTATCGACGAGAACGACGTTTTTGCACGGCGTATGCAAGTGCCGGAATGACGACGACAGAAGCAAGTATCGGCAGCGACAGTGCGATGCCCGCTCCGCTATTCGGAGCACCTGGAGCGGCCATGGTAACCGCAAGTCCGACCGGATCAACGATTGTGCCATTGGCTAGACTGTCGTCGTCTAGTAACCCGCCGTCTGTAATGTCGTAGGTCAGCCGCAATGCAGGCTTGCCGTCTAAAGTCGTCTCGGTGATGGTTGCACCAGTTACATCTCCGTACGTCTTGTTGGTACTGTAGTACTTACGAGCAGTGACATTCTCAGGGTCCAAATCCGTCACAAACGTAAGGTTGATTTGCTGGGTCGAACCAGTAGCGGTTGTTAGGCGAAAATCTACAAGGCCAAGGGGATATGTATTTGACTGATCTTGTTTTTCAAGCGATGCTTCAGTCACGACGTCACTGTAGCTAATGTCGGCTGCAGCTGGTGTTGCGAGTTGAATCTCCTGACTGCCGCTCGGACTTTCTAACTCTGCGGTCTTAGGGTAACCAAATTTTTGAATGCGGTTGTTATCATTATCGACGACGTAGAGGTTACCAGCAGAGTCAATAGTCATCCCCTCGGGATTACCAAACTGGCCGTCACCGGTACCGTTTGTACCCAATTGACTAAGGTAGGTACCGGTAGACGAGAATTTTTGGATGCGGTGATTATTTGTGTCAGCAACGTACACGTTGCCAGTGCTATCAACGGCGACGTCGTAAGGAAAGCGCAACTGGCCGTCACCGGTACCGTTTGTGCCCAATTTACTAATGTAGGTGCCAGTACTACTGAACTTTTGGATGCGGTGATTACCGACATCAGCGACGTAGAAGTTACCGCTTTGATCGATGGCGATGCCATTCGGATAGAAGAACTGGCCGTCAGCGGTACCCTCGATACCCCATTTACTCAAGTAGGTGCCGGTACTGGAGAATTTTTGGATACGCTGATTACTGCTGTCGACTACATAGACGTTACCGGCACTGTCGACGGTGATCCCGTAAGGGTAATCAAACTGGCCGTCACCGCTGCCGTAAGTACCCCACTGAGTGAGGTAGGTACCGTTAGAATCGAATTTTTGGATGCGGTGATAGTCCGTATCACTGACATAAACGTTGCCGGCCGAATCAGCAGCAATGCCTTCAATATAGCCAAACTCTCCGTTGCCGTTACCCCAGTCACCCCACTGCATGAGATAAGTACCGTTGCTGCTGAATTTTTGGATACGGCCATTACCCGTATCGGCGACGTACATATTACCAGCGGCGTCAGTAGCGATATCTTTAGGGTAATCAAGCTCGCCATTCCCTTCGCCAGATCCGTCTAGGTCTCCATAACCACCAAATTGGGTCAGGTAGGTACCGGTAGACGAGAATTTTTGGACGCGGTTGTTGTATGTGTCGGCGACGTAAATATTGCCGATGGCATCAAGGGTGATACCGACAGGACTACTAAATTGGCCGTTGCCGTTGCCGTTTGTGCCCCATTTGGTCAGGTAGGTGCCATTGGAGTCGAATTTTTGGATACGGTTGTTGTTTGTATCGGCGACGTAAATATTGCCAACGTCGTCGACAGTGATACCGTGGGGGAGAACAAATTGGCCGTTGCCACTTCCCTGGGTACCCCACTGAGTCAGGTAGGTGCCGGTGCTGGAGAATTTTTGGATACGACCATTACTCGAATCGACGATATAGACGTTGCCAGATGAGTCAGTAGTAATCCCTCTAAGGTTCTGAAATTGGCCGTTACCGGCACCCTCGCTACCCCATTTACTCAAGTAGGTGCCGTTAGAGTCGAATTTTTGGACGCGAGAGTTGCCTGTGTCGGCAATATAAACATTGCCACTTTGGTCGGTGGTGATATCGTGCGGGAGTGAGAATTGGCCGTTGCCACTTCCCTGGGTACCCCACTGAGTCAGGTAGGTGCCTGTACTTGAGAACTTTTGGATACGGTAATTATACAAATCGATGACGTAAACGTTCCCACTTATATCAGTAGTGATGCCAAAAATGGAATTAAATTGGCCGTTGCCGCTGCCGTAAGTACCCCACTGAGTCAGGTAGGTGCCACTAGAGTCGAATTTTTGGATGCGGAAGTTGTTTGTGTCGACGACATAGGTGTTGCCACTTTGGTCAATAGTAATTCCTCGTGGGTTATAAAATTTTCCATCAGATAGTCGAACATCGGTTGAGCCAAACGCTGCAATAAACTCAGGGGCATCGCTTGGCTCGATAGCTTGAGCTATGTCTGTTACGGCTGGGCTAAGCAGCGCAAGGCTAAGCAAAACAAGGACAAGTCGTTGCAGCGTGCTAAGTGAAATAAATCCCAAATAAAAGTAGGTCTTGCGCGCGAGAGATAACCTTAACATGGGTGTTTATTTCCTCGTATTTCTTGTTTATTTTCCCACTTCCACCAAGAAGCGTTGATAAGCTAAATATACCAACCTTAAGCGTATTAAACAAGCAATGAATCACCAAGTAAAACACCCATCGGCGAGGATGGGTGTTTTACTTGGTGATCTCACGGAAAATACTAGGGTATATCATCGTCGCGTTCAGAAAAGTAAACTTTCCTGTCCTGCTCCTTGCTATCGTACGCCTTCGGAGTTCGGACTTGCCCATAAGTCCATCCAAAGAAAAAACGCCATACGAGATGACGTTCTTTCTTTGGTGATCTCACGGAGAATCGAACTCCGATTGCCAGGATGAAAACCTGG
>JAZKIT010000005.1:48529-98574 GCA_040384745.1 Patescibacteria group bacterium | reverse complement strand
AACGACCAAACCTGATCGTTAGCGATGTCATGATGCCAAAAATTTCTGGCTTTGATATGCTCGACATTCTTCGGTCTACCACCGAGACCAAAGACATCAAGGTCATTATGATGACCGCGCTTTCTTCGGAAGACCAGCGACTTCGCGGCGAACAACTCGGCGCCGACCGCTACTTAGTAAAAAGCCAGGTAGGAATTGAAGACGTCGTTCGGACTGTCCACGAAGTACTCGGCGATGCTCCTATGACGCTCGGCGTGCAGAACGCCTTCGGATCAAACGCACCCTCTGCAGTAGCGCGTCCTGCGCCAAGCGTCGCACCGCGGCCTGACCAAACAGCTCCTGTAAGCGCCGCGCCACAACCTGTCTCTATTCCTATCACTGCACCTTCGCCAACCACCGCACCGGCACCTGCAACGCCCGTGTCTGTACCGGTCCAAACCGCACCGCAGCAACAGCCTGCCGTCGTAACGCCACAGGCTGCTCCAGCAGCTCCATATTCTACTCCTGCGGCATCAACACTACCACAGCCAACCGCACCATTCTCGACTGCGCGGCCTGCCGGCCTCGCTGATAGAATCATTCAGCCGCTCGAACGACCCGAGGAAAGCTCCGAACCAATCGGAAGCCTAATGGACAAAGAACTTGGCCAATCTCCGGCACCGGCCTTTCAAACGCCAGCAGCTCCAGTCGTTCCGCCAGCGCCTGCGCTCCCAACTCCGCCACAGCCAGCCGCAGAGCCACTTTCGCAGCCTGCGCAGCCAATCCAGCCTCCGACCGTGCAACTGCCGCCAGCGCCTGTGCAGTCACCCGACCACGGCATCTCGTTCGAAGAAACGCCACGCTCGGCTTCATAGGCCCTAGCTCCTAGGCTTGCTATACTTGTCAGAATGAACGATGCCGACAAAACCCGTCTTAATAAGCTACTTGCCCTGCGGCTTGGTGTTTCGCGCCGAGAAGCCGACGATTTGATTGACGCTGGCAAAGTCACCATTGATGGCCAAACGGCGACGCTAGGCGCTCGAACACTCGAAACAGCCGTTATTGAAGTCGGTGGGCAACCGCTCGTCGCATCGCCTTCATTTCGCTACGTCGCATTCCATAAACCCGCAGGCTATGTCTGCTCTCGCAAGTCTCAAGGCGAAAACCCAACGATCTATGACCTTTTACCTCAAGACATGCATGTCCTTAAGCCAGTCGGGCGACTCGACAAAGATAGTTCAGGCCTGATCCTCCTGACGAATGACGGTGATTTTGCGCACAGCATGACCCATCCGAAATTTTCAAAAGTCAAAGTCTACGACGTGTCACTTGACGCGCCGCTTGCACCACTGCATCAACAAATGATTGCTGATTACGGCATAGAAATCGGAGACGGGACGAGTAAGCTATCCCTCGAACGGCGTGGAGATGACCGGACGAACTGGATCGTCACCATGAATGAAGGACGTAATCGCCAAATCCGTCGTACGTTCGCATCACTCGGGTACGCTGTCACGAGTCTTCATCGAAAAAGTTTCGGCACATTCAACATTGGCGAGTTAGCAAGTGGCGAAACTCGTGCTGTCAGCCCTTAGGCTTCAGCCCGCAATCGTCAGTCGTATTTTTTAGACACTCCGCTCCCATGGCGAAAAACAACAATCGCGCCAGATGGTCGGCGCGATTTTGAGGCAAAGGATAAAACGTTCGCGTACTAAGGTCAACCGTAGAGTGGCGAAGTGCAAAAGCAGCCAGTCGCGGACACGACTGACACTTGAGCGGATATTGCTCGGCGGGAATCCCTAGTATCATGCGCGCTGGTTGTTCCATAGGCTGTTATCCATATCGTTTGAATATATTAAACCTTAAAATTTAGGTCTGGTCAATACTCGATACCTCTGTTATAATAAGGTCAGTTATGGCATCAAAACTCCCAACAGTCGCAATCATCGGCCGAGCCAACGCGGGCAAAAGCTCGCTTTTTAACCGTCTCGTAAAGTCGCAGCAGGCTATCGTAGCCCGCGAAGCTGGTACTACGCGTGACAATGTGCTCGGCAAGGTAACATATCGCAACGAAGGTAAGGAAGCACAGTTCTGGCTGGTGGACACCGCCGGCCTAAAGACGGCCGAGGACGATTTCGAAGCCAGCATTCAAGAGCAAATCGAAGAAGCCGCTGTCGCAGCCGATGTCATTCTTGTTGTCGTTGATAGCACCCAGCACCCTGGTGACGACGAACGAAGCGTCGCGAAGAAAGCCCTAAAAAGCAAAAAGCCAGTTTTACTCATTACCAACAAGGCCGACCTCAAGACCAGCCTACCCGACGAAGACTTTCGTCGACTTGGTATTTCAAACATGATCCGTACGTCTGCCGAGCATAACTTCGGCATATCCGAATTGCTTGACGCAATTGCAGACTTAGTTCCACCAGCCACCGAACGCGACGCCGATGATGTACTGCGCGTCGCCCTTATCGGCCGTCCGAACGTCGGCAAGAGCAAATTGTTCAACCGGCTAGCCGGCAAACAGCAAGCAGTCGTCGCTGACGTTGCAGGCACGACACGTGACGTTAACCACATTCAAATTAATTATCACCAACGCACGATTGAACTGCTCGATACCGCCGGTGTCCGCCGGCAGGGCAAGCAAGAAGTTGGTATCGAAAAATTTAGCGTACTGCGAACCCTGCAGGCCATCGAATCTTCAGACGTATGCCTGCTACTAATGGATGTAAACGAGCTAAACACCGCCCTTGACCAGCGGCTGGCTGGCGTAATTGACGAAGCAGGCAAGGGCCTGGTTATCGTGGTTTCTAAGTGGGACAACGTCGATGACCTGCGCGACAAGGCCGTAGAAGCAGCCGAAGAACTCGCAAGCAAGCAAGCCGACGCAGAGCAGAAGTCACCACTCACCAGGATCGAGAAGCTCAAGCGCTCTAAAGCAATGAAGGCTGGTCAGACTGATATAGAGGGTAAAGACCCGTTCACCCGTGATGCCCTGGCAGCCAAGATTAGTTATAATTTCAAGTTCACCCCCTGGGCGCCACTGATTTTCACATCAAGTGTCACTGGCCAGAATGTCAGCAAGCTATTCGACCTAGTGACCGATATCGACGCCCGTCGCAAACAGGAGACTAAGACTCGAGTCTTAAACGACCTCCTTGCAACCGCCACACAAAAGCACCCGCCAGCCGGACTCAAGAACACCCACCCGAAGCTCCGCTACATGGTTCAAACCGACGACAGCCCGCCATGGTTCGTCATTCATGGTTCAAACCTGAAGTTCGTTCACTGGAGCTACAAGCGCTACCTCGAAAAAGCATTACGCGATACCTATGATTATTCAGGAACGCCGATTAAATTCAGCTTCCGCGACGAGAAGCAAATCAAAGCGAACAAAGAACGCATTGCCCAAGGCCTGGAACCCGTTACCAAAGCCTACAAGAAAGCCAAAGAAGCCGAAAAGCAGCAACCCGAATCTGGCACTCGCTAGTTACTACTTCGTCATGATATACGCGTACAAATACGTCCGCGAATTACCGTCGTCTATAGCGGTGTCCGGCAGGGCCCGGGCTTGTTCTACTGTCGAGTTACTCTTAGCCATTAGCAAATAATCACCGAACGGCTTCGATACGTCGGTACCTTCAAACGTCGACTCATCAATCGATGTCGCGTACTGCCGCATGCTAGGTGTAAGCGGGAGTAATAAAATAGCAAGTTTCGGGTTAGGATCGTCACTAAAAAAGGTTTTATATTCACGCTTACCACCCCATACTATTGATGCCAGCGGAGATTCGTAACCTGCAATCGTTGGTTTGTTTAGCCAGTACTGCTTGGCAGTAGCCGTTTCATTGGCGAGCATCCAGGCGGCCTGTTTTGTTAACGCATCGTTCTTTGTGCGCTGCCCCCACAAGGCCACACCAGTCCAGGCGTTCATGGCCTCAGACGTTGATTCTTGGTTATTACCGTCTTTAAATGGTGCCGTCCCCGAAGCCCACGAGTGTCCGAAATACGGGTCGTAGTTTCGTCGTTCGGGAAGGGTTTCATCTGAATGATAGTTGGCAATATCAGCTACCAGCAGGTTAACCGCCGCTTCGTGTTCGCGTGCGAACGATTCGTCAAACCGCGCAAGCACCGCTGCGGCGTATATCGTATAGCCGTAATGGAAGTGATGATCGTTGATGTCAGTATCGGCACCAAAGCTTGTTTCTTTGCCAACAACCGTCTTAGCTTTTGTATCGAACTGGAACGCTCCATCCTGGGCCAGCCAGTCAGTCAGTCGGTCGCGCAAGGTACTTTTCAATGCTTCACGCTGGTCGCGTGCGTCTAGCTGGTCGGCTATGAGCAGAAGTTGCGCCGTCCGCTGCAGCTGCTTGCCACCAAAATACGTATCGGTGCGGTCCTCAGGGCGGACATCGACATCGCGCACGAGCTGACGTCGCAGTTCGGATTTCTGCGCCTCGTTCAAGTCCTCAATCGGCAATCGTTCAACCACGTCGACACTCGGAACCTCGTATTCAATCGAGCGAGCAATGGTCGAAGTAAGCTCTCCTAAGATCGAACTGTAGGTAACAGAAGTCATTTCGTCCTTCGTCTGCTGCTGGTGGGGCAGGCGGGTGATTAGCGTCGGCTCTTCGTTTGCCGTCTCGTAGCGAAGCGTAGTGCGCGAAGCAGCGCCTGCATTGTCGTAGTCAACGCTTCCTGACTCAACAACGTTCAAGGCGTGCTGTGCCAAGAGCGGGAAGTCATTATCGCTTGATGCGCTAAAAAATGACGCTGCGTCGCCGGCTGATAAATTCAACGAATTCGCCGCTACGCCACCGTCCGTACGCACGCCATACGTCGTACCGCCACGAACAAGTTCTGCCGCACCGTCACGAGTGGCGCCCCGAGCGCCATACTCAATCGACACATCGTCGGCCGCCGTCACGAATACATAGGGCACACCCGCCGCAAGTGTCACGGTTGCTAGTTTTGAGCTAGCTGCCGAATAGTATGACAGGCTAACCGTTAGTTCATCGTAGCGCGTCACCACGTACTTCGTCGCTCCCGAAACTTTGACGGTTATGTCCGGCTTATGCGGCCCGATAATCGTTTCTTCGGTCGCGCTGACGGCAGGAAGTCCCATTTCAAAGCCGCCGTCAGTCGGTCGAAAACTGTTCGGGTACGAGAATACCGGTTCAGGGTTCGCTTGCAACGCCATGCCGCTGAACCACGTATTCGTCGGTGGAGTCATTCCCTCAAGTAGTCGCGATGTATCAGCGGTCGAGCGATCGACCTGCGGCCACGACTCTAGTAATTGCTCGTCGATCAACGATACCGCCGCCTTCGCCGTGGCGCTACTGCTACTTTCTGGCTTTCGTTCCACTAGCACGTACAATGCCAGGCCCGCGCCGAGTGTCACTACCAATAACCCAATGACGCCTACGAATATCCGTCGCTTCATAGGCGCAATTACGCTTCCGTCGTTGGCATTATAAGGCGCTTGAACCAATCAAGGATGGTTGTGTACCAGCTATTGTTCTCGAGCTGCCAGCTGGTCGAAACGGGTGTACCGGCCGAAAAAATTGGGGATATGTCCACCGTCTTGTCGAACCGCGCCTTCACAATAGTAAATACCTTGTCGCCATTTTGTTCGAGCGCGATATCGAATACCTTCGCATTCAGGCGGGTATTATCCGGTAACGTCACGTCGACGGTGTTGTTGCGGTTAATCCGTGCGTAGTCGGGTGCTTGCAACGAATATTTAGCCGTGACATACGTCGAATCGTCAATCGCGATTGTGGCAATTGGACTACGCGCTGGCACGAAAGCACCTTCGGCGAAGTTGACCTGCCCCAAGATACCGGAATTACTGGCCCGGAGTAAAATATCACCGGTCCCGGTAACATCGAACAGCAATGACTCCGTGCTAATCCGGTCAGTCCTTAGCGCCTCGGACAGCTCCGAACTCGTCAACTCGAACAATGGATCATCTTTTTGTACCGCGGTGCCGACTTCAACGTATTGTTTCTTTATGACACCACCATACTCCACACTTACCGCGTTCATGTCGGCTTGAAGCGAAGCGGATCGTGATGAAACGACGGACATGGCGTAGTTAAGGTAAATGAACAGTCCGCCCACAAGCACGACAACGAGAATGATTCCGATTAACAATCGTAGACGTGCAAAAAATCTCATACCTTAGCCTCCTTCAGCTTCGCATTCCGTTTGGCGACCCGCGACTCACGTCGTAATTCGTGAGCCTCGCGGAATGCGGCAATCATAAAATATCCGAATATTACCGTCATAATGACGTTCCATACCACCGCTATCGTAAACTCCGACGTGTAGTATATTTTCCAGATTCCGACAACGCTCGTAAGCAATAAGAAGATAAACGTATACGTCTGAATACGGATGTAATTGAACGGTGAGTCATAGGCGTGGTCACCCTTGGCATTTGTAGCGGCCCAACTCTGGTCGCGACCGAACAGCGCGTTAAAGAACGCTTTTATGTAAATAGGGTACGACGCTGCCGAGATCATGATGGTTTCGATTTTTAAGCCACCCATGGCATAAAACGACAGCATCAGTTGCATGATAAAGAAGCCCGAATATAATACCGCCCATTGCCATAATGGTATCGCCAGCGATATTGGCGATATATTGAAATAAATCTGCAGGGCAGGTAGCAGTAACAGCATGAGGACCGCGAAACCGGTAAAGTAAAAGCTCGTTGTTAAAAAATATTGCAGCCGCTGGTCGGCACTGAGTTTGCGGTTAAACAGTGGATTACTCCGCAAGAATATCTCAAAACTACCGGTCGCCCAACGCAGCTGCTGCTTAGAATATGCCTTCAGCGTTTCGGGTGTTTTGCCTTCAGCCAGGACCTTGTTTATGTACACCGTCCGCCAGCCACGCTCATGCAGCTTAAGCGACGACCAAATGTCTTCAGATTTCGACTTTTCATACATGCCGCCAATACTCTCAATCGCACTGCGTCGAAACACCACGCAAGTACCCACGCAAAATGCGGCATTAAAGCGGTTCTTTCCAGCCATTAGCATGGAATAAAAGACGTGCTGCATGTAACCGGCAGCGGTTGAAACGAAGTTCATAGCGTTCGTATAGTACTGTGGGGTCTGTACCATCGCCATGTCCTTGTTCTCGAAAAACGGTAAACTTTCGTACAAGAACTCTGGCTTCGCGATGAAATCGGCATCCAAAATAAGAAAAAAGTCACCCGTAGTGCGAGACAGCGCGTAATTAATATTACCAGCCTTTGCATTGGTATGCCGGGGCCGTCGGATATACTCGACACCAACGCGCTTTGCCATCGCCTTTACGTCATTCGAATCCCCGTCGTCCAATATATATGTCGCATGCTTCCCGTACATATCGCGCGCCGCCACCGCAGTCATTTTAATTTCGTCGATCGGTTCACCATATACCGGAATGAATACGTCGACCGACACTGCTTTTCGGTGAAGGTACATTTGTATTTGTCGGGTATCTTCGTTTTCGTATTCATGCAACTTGGTCATCAGCGATTTGGCAATGCGCTTGCCAAACAGTGAGTCCTGGGCATTATGGTATTCAAAATGTCGCGGGTTACTGCGACCACTAAGGATAGTCCAGAATGCCAGTAATCCTTGAGAAATTAAAAAAATCTCGGCCGCGACCGCCATGACATATGGCAATACGTCGCCCCGAGAACTCGGCTGCAATAAAAAATACAAGTACACCGCGGCGCCGACGATTGACGCGCCGAGAATCAGCGAAACGGTCGGAGAAGAAAGACGCTGCTCAATTATATTAGCTTCGCGATTGCGACTTTGCATATTTGTACTCCTTCCCACTCGTATTCATTATACCAGTAAGGAAGAAACCCCGCTCCGGTAAGGGAGCGGGGGCTCGACCAAACGGTGCGGGGTAGTTTAGGGCTGACGTGCGAGGAAGTCATCCATCGGCACTTCGCCCATCGGGTCGTTGAAGCGCTCGGTTGACCACTTCATGAACGACGGCTCAGCGTGACTCATTCGACGATATGCCCGCCGCTCGATCTCGTTCCTTGCCTGGGTGAAGGTAGGGAGGAAGATGAGCACGAAGGCGACCATGGAGGGGAAGCTCGCAGCCACCCAGCCGATTGTGTTCTGCGGGTTGAGCCACAGAACCGCCAGAATGAATACGACGAGCGGGGCCAGGTAACCGGCCAACCGCAATGGTGCCTTTCGGCTCCAGCGGGTCTGCGTGTCAATCTGATTCTTGGACATGACTGTACCTCCTTGGGGAAGAATACCGCGGACGATCCGCAGTAAAGGACAATCAATCTATATTATAGCATAAAGAATAGTATTTAGCAATAGTCTATACTATTTTACAGATATGAAACTGATTTTCGGACTCGGTAACCCAGGTGCACAATACATCGGCACGCGGCATAACGTTGGCTTCGATAGCTTGAGCGCGTTCGCTACCGTACAGGGCAGCGCATTTGTCAAAAAAGACAAGTTCAAAGCAGAGGTGGCCGAATTGAACGTAGCCGGCGAAAAAATCCTGCTGGCGCGCCCACTCACGTTTTACAACTTGGTTGGCGAAAGCTTTCGAGCTCTCTGCGACTTTTACAAGCTTGAGTCACACGACACGCTTATTATTCACGACGAACTGTCATTGCCATTCGGGACCGTCCGGGTGCGCGAAGGGGGCAGCGACGCTGGCAACAACGGCATAAAGTCAATTAACCAGCATGGTGGCCAGGACAGCCGCCGCTTGCGAGTGGGCGTCGCCAACGAACACCGGCAGCTCATCGGTGACACCGATTTCGTGTTGGGCAAATTCACACAGGACGAAGCCAAGCGACTACAATCAGATATTACCCCGACAATTCAGGCACTCCTTGCAGATTTCGCCAGCGGCCGCCTCACCGTTACCAGCCATCGTCACGAAGCGTAGCAGTATAACCATTTTTATGCTATAATATACTTAATCTTGTCGGCAGACAGGTTCGTCGAAACTCTCCGAACCGCTCCGATCGATGAGATCGGAGCTTGAAAGGAATGCGCTATGGGAGTCGCTAAAACGCTACAGGAAAGCGGTGTAAACCGCCTGATGGGCCTTACCCAAAGGACCCTCGAAGTACTTCACGGCAACGCATCGGCCGAGCGTCAAATCGTCAAGTCGGACGCTACCGAGTTCGAGGAAGAAGTCTTCGTACTCAGCCCAGGCTGGTGCCTCAGTCTCGACGGGGATCACTACTGGATGGAAACGTCCAGTGACACATGGATTGCGAGTGACGCGTGTAACATCCCCCTTGGCGTAGCTCGCCGCTTCAGGAATGAGATGAACAAGCTCATCCAGTAGCCCGGCTCTGCGTTCCTGCAAGTTTCGAGCCCCGACCTTCACCAGTCGGGGCTTGTTGCTTTTTAGACGTCATAGTCGTATGGTAAAAGAAAGTAGCGGAGGACCAGAGAAATGAGTGAACTTTCTATTCCATCATCACCACTATTACCCCTACGAGAACGGCTCCCTGCATACGCCGCACACCTGGACCGCCTGAATGTCCGTCACGAGAGGTGGGAGGCACAAAGAGAAAAAACTATCGGTATCCGAATACGCCGCGAACTCGGCATGATTAGTGTCTTAAGCGGCCAAACGGGACGGATTGAATCAGAACGTAACATCATCAGCTATGAGGGGCACGGCATCGGCACCCGGACGGAACATTTAGCCTGGGACCTTGGCCTAGAGCTGCCTGTGGAATCGCCCGACCAATACTCTCCAAGCCTGTATCTTGCACGCAGCAACCATCATTTCTACCGGGGCGACCCAGGCAAGGCCATGCCGCATACTCCCGAAGCTTCATTCGACCTGCTAAGGCGCGTGCGGGACGTCCGCTTCCAGCTTGAACAATAGCTCGTCTTAAGCACCTGCGAATCAACTCGTATTTTGCAAACATACGGTAATTATTGTAAGATTATCTTAATTTCGTCGAGCGGCGAGAGTCGCCTGCGAACCATCCGACCACCGCTCCGAAATCGGAGCTTGAAAGAAAAGGGATTCAGATGGGTCAACGAGAAGACCTCGTCCGACAGCACTTAGCAGACGAGGAGCGCAAGCAGCAAGAGCGGGCCGTCTTGAAAGCAAGAACCGATGCAGCCGAGCTGGCTCAGCTCAATAGGCAATACGACGAGTTGATCGCCGCGTTCGACGATGAAGGGAAGCGGATCGCCAGTCGCCTAAAGAACGCTGACTGGTCAAAGGCTACCCTCAAGATGTTCACCTATCCGAAGAAGCACAGGTGGAGTCGGAAGCCTCTTGAAGAATTCGCCTGTATCCAGTTCGCCAGCTCCCTCCATGGGTGGGGTGGGTGGATGCGCTCGGACAACTTGCTGTTCATCGGCGATGGCAGGGATTGCCTCCGACGACCGAGCGCTCACTTCGAGCGCACGACCAGCAACGTCGGAATGAGGCGCCAGGTCAAGGAAATGGGCGAAGTCCTGGATGCCCTAAAGACCCACAAGGCCGCAGCCTGAAATCTCAAGCTCCGAGCCCCGACCATCATGGTCGGGGCTCGGTTAATATATGAGCACAAAATATAATGCAAAATAAAATCCGGATTCACTCCGGTTTTATTTTATTAACTAAGGGAAAAGCCCAGCGAAGCGATAGGAAAAACCGTAGGTTTGTCTTATATCCAACCAATCAAAAAGCGCTAGGTAAGGGTGGGCATCACCTAGCGCCGTTTGACCCTTCGACCCACCCGTGAGGGTACGCGTAGCCCACTCGTATATACGCAGTTGCTCGCTGGTCAAAGGGATTAGTATGAACGCAATGCTTTCTAAACGTCATTCGCGGTGGAGGGTAGAATACCACGAATGCACATTGCGCACACCCTAACATAAGTTAGAATAGGGGGTATAAGGTGCTTTTGATTGGTCTCGCAGATTCAATCAATCATGAACCATATTAGCACGCTTTGCCTGTTTCGTCAATACCTTTTAACACTTTTCTCATGAAAATCAATACAATCTCACCAGATGAGTCGGATTATCTTAAGATACTAGCTTCTATTGCTAAAGTGCCCGAAAAGTTACATTATTCAGGCAAACTTCCAACCAGCCGCCAAACGACCGTTGCCATCGTCGGAACGCGGCGTCCAAGTGCGTACGGCAAGGAAGTCACGCGACGACTCGCGACCGACTTAGCAAAACGTGGCGTTGTAATTGTCAGCGGACTTGCCCTCGGCGTCGACGCCATCGCTCACTCGGCTACCCTGGAAGCGGGCGGAACTACCATCGCGGTATTAGGCAATGGCTTACCCGCTATTCAGCCGGCAACGAACCGCGGGCTCGCAGAATCAATCATACGCAGTGGTGGAGCAGTCTTGAGTGAATACCCCGAAAACGAAGAGGCTCGTCCGTATTACTTCTTAGAGCGCAACCGGCTCGTCGCCGGCCTGGCCGATGCCATTATCATTACCGAAGCCGCGACACGCAGTGGCACGTTAAACACTGCCGCTCACGCACTTGAACAGGGGAAAGAGATTTTCGTCGTGCCGGGTAATATTACTAGTCCACTATCGAGTGGCTGCAATGCGCTACTCAAGCAAGGAGCGCGGGTCGTCACTAGCTATCAGGATGTCCTTGATGTTATTGCGCCCAATTTGGCGGGTTCACAAACTCTTCTTCCTCTCGGTCAGAACGAACTTGAGGTCACGATTATTCGACTGATCGCAGGTGGCGTGCGGGACGGCGATGACATTCGTCGCCAGTCCGGAGCCAGCGGGGCAGAGTTCAGCACAACCCTTACTATGCTCGAAATTGCTGGGTCCATACGCGCGCTTGGAGCCAACCAGTGGACAATTCGCTAAATTTATAGTTTTATAGATAAGTCTGATGCGGAACCGCCGCGCTTTCGAGAAGTAAAAGGAGGTGAATCGGGTGACCGATTCGCTGAACATCGAAGTGACCCTCGCAGAGCTCGTCGGGTGCAAACCAGGCGAGCCGCTCTGTCGCAAGAACGGCAAACTGAATATCATCCGAACGTCACCCAGCGGCAACACGCATTTCGTGCAGGTCATGCTGAAGGTCGACGACAAGATGGTGCTGGCAGAAGGTGCCTACTTCGTCATTCCTGACGAGTGCTACCGGCCCGACCAGGACATGCCGTTCGACTTCTTGCACGAGGTCAACTGGCACAAGCGTGCAAGCGGCTTGGTGTTCGATAACGGTGGCTTCAACTACACGAAGCCTGGAGGCGGAATGCTGAACCACGCACACTACTGGCTCATGCAAGTTCTGCCCGGCGACAAGCCTCTTGGGCTGTACGGCCTTCGGGCCAGCCACCGCGAGCTTGCCGTCGAACTCGCCACTGCACGCAATCTTGAAAGCCGTCGCAGAGGCGGCTGGTAGACCCACATCAGGCGAAAGCCCCGGCACTCCAACGAGTTCCGGGGCTAAACGCTTTTTCGGGGCTTGCGTTAAGCGGCTAGTACCAGTTGCCGCATTCTGTATTCGGCCTGAATCATTTCGACCATCGTGGTGACAACTTGACTCAGTTCTTCGGCGTCCTTTTCAGGATTAGCGGCAACGATTTCGCTCGCGAGGTCTTGCGCCTCGACATACATTTCGGCATCAACCGGGTGACCCTGCTGCTTCATCTCGTCCAAACGTTTACTAAGAATCTGTCCGACATGCCAGGTATATTTCGGGTGTTCGACGGCGACTTCTGCCATTCGTTGCTCGTATTCACGAAACACGATTTCAGTTTCAAGCAGCACCACATCTGCGCGCTCATCAGAGCTCAGCTCACCGTTCGTGGCTTCAACCATATTCCACTGCATACGCTCGTTATACAGCTCGTCAATATAGGTATCAGCAGCCGGCAGCATCAGATCAGACGCACCAAGATAGACCGGCTCTTCGAGCGTCGTGTCATACCCTGCAGTGCCGTTACCGAGCTCGTGGGCTAGAGCATCCGGATTAAAAGTAAGCCCCATTGAACGGTTGTAAATCTCTGACATAGTATCCTTTTTTTGTCTTTGATTTGATAATGCTAGGCGCCCGTGTTGGTGTTGCTGAACGTCGTTAAAGTAATTATGCTCCCGCTAACAGGGCTCGTCAACAGGTTAATTTTACAAAACCATCAACCTTGCGTAGTATAGGCAGTTGTGTCACGCTGACATATAACGCTTATGAGTAAGAATCTTGTTATTGTAGAGAGCCCCGCAAAGGCCAAGACTATTGAAAAATACCTCGGTAAAGACTTTACCGTGCTGTCTTCGATTGGGCACATCCGCTCAATCGTTAAAAAGACCAAAGACGGCACGCCACCGATTGACGTCGCAAACGAGTTTTTAACCCAGTACGAAGTCGACCCAGAAAAACGTAAAGTTATTACCGAACTGAAAAAAGCCGTTAAGTCTACCGAAGAAGTCTGGCTGGCAACCGATGAAGACCGCGAAGGCGAGGCGATTGCCTGGCATTTATGTGAGGTCCTGAAGCTTGACCCCAAAACGACCAAACGCATTGTCTTTCATGAAATTACCAAAGACGCTATTACGAATGCCATCAAGCAGCCTCGTACAGTCGATATGAACCTGGTTCAGGCCCAACAAGCCCGCCAGATTCTGGACCGAATCGTTGGCTTCGAACTGAGCCCGGTCGTGTGGCAAAAGGTGCCGGGCGGTAAGTCTGCCGGTCGCGTGCAAAGCCCGGCGGTCCGTCTACTTGTCGAACGTGAACGCGAAATTCGTGCCTTCGAAGGTTCGTACCAATTCAAGGTAACCGCATTATTCGCGCACGACGGCCAGGAAGCAAAGGCCGAACTGCCGCAGCGCTTCAGTAGCGAAGAAGAAGCCCGCGCCTTTCTCGAAAGTCTGAGCGGCGCGCAGTTCAGCGTTTCAAACGTGACCAAAAGCCCAAGTACCCGCAACCCAAGCCCTCCATTTACGACAAGTACGTTGCAGCAGGACGCCAACGCCAAGCTCGGCTTCGGCTCAAAAGCAACCATGGCCGGCGCCCAGAAACTATACCAAGCCGGTAAGATTACCTACATGCGAACTGACTCGGTCAACCTGGGCGGCCAGGCTATCGCCGCAGCAGCTGTCTATATAAAGACTACATACGGTGAAGAATATTCGAACGTACGGACGTTCAAGACCAAAAACTCATCCGCGCAGGAGGCTCACGAAGCAATTCGTCCGACTAACCTGGCCGAGGAACGCGCCAGCAGCAATGAATACGACCAAAAATTATATGACCTGATTCGTCGTCGCACGCTAGCGAGCCAGATGGCACCAGCCAAACTGGAAAAAACGACTGTTACCATAACAATCTCTTCACGATCCGAGGTATTTGAAGCTAAGGGTGAAGTCATTATCTTTGACGGCTTCTTAAAAGCCTACGGTGGAAGCAAGAAAGATGCCGATATTCTGCCCGCCATGAACAGCGGAGACGCTCTGAACCTGAAAGAAGCCGCTGCGCGCCAGCTATTCGCCCGTCCACCGGCGCGCTACAGCGAAGGTAGCCTGGTCAAACGACTTGAAGACCTTGGTATTGGGCGACCAAGCACCTACGCGACTATCATTGACACTGTTCAAACCCGCGGATACGTTGAAAAAGGCGAGGGCGAAGGTACACCGCGTGAAGTCATCGTACTATCGACGTCCGGCACGACTGTCGAGCGTGAAGTAATTACCGAAAAAACCGGTGCCGACCGCGGCAAGCTCGTACCAACACCGAGTGGTGAACTAATTGCCGACTTCTTGAGTGATCATTTTGACCGGGTCGTCGATTATGGCTTTACCGCCAGCGTCGAGGCGCACTTTGATGAAATCGCTGATAATAAGCTGGACCGCAACAAAATGCTCAAAGAGTTCTATACGCCATTCCACGACCTTATCGTTAAATCCGGCGGTATCGACCGTTCAAGTGTTGGAGCGAATAGGGAAGTCGGCACGGACCCTAAGAGCGGCAAGCCGATCCTGGCCCGTTTTGGACGCTTCGGACCTATGCTACAGCTTGGTGACACCGAGGATAAAGAAAACAAGCCGCAATTCGCCCCACTCCCAAGCGGCACGCGCATCGAAACCGTCACGCTTGAAGAAGCCCTCGAAATGTTCAAACTCCCTCGACTGGTCGGCGAAACGAGCGACGGCAAGGCTATCAAGGCCAACATCGGTCGGTTCGGCCCGTATATCCAGGTCGACAAGCTATTCGTCAGCATTAAACCCGAAGATCCGCACACCATTACGCTTGCGACAGCACTCGAACTATACGAGGCCAAACTAAAAACCGAGGCCGAAAAGAATATTTCTGACTTCGGTGACGGAATTAAAGTATTAAACGGCCGCTACGGTCCATACGTAACCGACGGCAAGAAGAATGCCAAGATTCCAAAAGATACCGAGCCACAGTCAATCACCCACGAACAGGCCAAAGAACTCTTGAGCGCTTCTCCCGCTAAAAAAGCTCGTCGACGCGCCGCACCAAAGCGTAAATAGTCACCAATCCGCCTCGCTGTATGGTTTAATGAAGCATATGCGTTTTACTGTCTCGCGTGCCTTCACCCTAGTCGAAGTTATGATGATTATCGCCGTCCTGGCTATTCTAGCGACGCTCGCAGTAGTAGGGTTTGGCTCGTGGCAGCGAAGTACCGCGACCGGTTCTGTCAAAAGCGACGTACAGCAGGCGATGAGCGGGCTACAGAATTATAAGAATTTCAAAGATAACTATCCACCAAATCTTGCAGGCACAGGCTTTGCCGCCTCCCGAGACGTCGCGTTGAAACTATCGACGAACGCACCATCGGTAGGGGTATACGAAGACCTCAACAACGACCAGAACGCCCAGCTGTTTCTTAATAGCTGCAACGCCAATCTGTTTGCGACCCCCAACAACACAGCCTGTAGCTTTCAGGGCAATCAAGTCGGCACAAAGATTCATGCCAAAGGCACGAACGGCTCCAATTCAATCTGGAATAGTCCAATCAGTCAAACCGGTCTGAGTATTGACTGCAATGCACAGCAGGCGGAGTGCGACCAGGCCATTAACACTATGATCGCTCAGTTCGTCGCCCAAGGCGGCGAGTTTCCTATTGTCGTCCCTGATAAAAATATTCCGCTTCCCGAGCCTACTCAAGTCCCAAACGGACCAGCGAACCGATTCTGCCTTGAAGGCAGAGCCAACGACTATCCTGAAATCGTGTACTACGTCTTAAGTGACAATCAAGTCATGACCGCAGGTGAATGTCCGAACGATCCATCGCTCCACTACTATCAGTAGCCCCCGGCCTAAAAGATTCGAAAATATCATTTACCATAAGCGTCTAGATTATGCTATAATTAGGCATATCGAATAATGTGTTTGACATTATAAATACATTGTTTTATAATGAACTTAATAATCTGTACAACTACTAAGATACCGAGAGGAAAAGCGAACGATGGACCAATCTAACCAAGCTGATATGTCAACCGGACTCAGTACTGCGGTTAATGATATTCTTGGGGTCATCGAACAGGACCGCGAACGTGAAATCATTACGCGTCGTTTTGGACTGTACGACCGCAAGGAAACGCTCGAACAGATCGGTGAATTACTGGGCATTACCCGTGAACGCGTTCGTCAGCTCGAAAAAGCCATTCTGATTCGTCTTAAAATCGCTGCCGGCGATAACAAAATTCCTACTGTCCACGAGGTCGAACGAACACTTATTCGCCATCTCTCTGAAAAGGGCAGGGTAGCTCGTATCACCGACGTCGCTAGCGACATCATTGGCAAAGAAGCAACGCCTCAGCATCGATCACATATCGCTTTCATTTCCGAGTTGTCACCAAGCATATCGGTCTTAGGTGAGAACGATGACTTTCATCATGCAATCGGCATAAAAGAACATGCCGACGAAAAGAAAATCAAAGCCAACGTCGATGAAATCGTCAAGACTATCAAGCTGCACAACCAACCAATCGGCATCGAAGAACTGCACGGTAAACTCGGTCACGAGCACCCGGATCACGTTCAGGCGCTTGCCAGTACGTCAAAAAAACTTGCTAGCTTAAAAGGGCAGTGGGGACTTGTCAAATGGCCGACCGTCAATCCTAAGAACATTCGCGACAAAATTTATGTCATCCTGGCCGATAATGGCAAGCCAATGCACTTTTCTGACATTGCGAAAGCCATAAAGAAAAGTGATTTCAAGCGCAAAGACGTCACAACACAGGCAATTCACAACGAACTTATTAAAGATAAGCGTTTCGTCCTCATCGGTCGTGGTATCTATGCTCTCGACAGCTGGGGCTACAGCAAAGGAACCGTTGCCGATATTATTTCAGATGTCCTGCGCAAGGCCGGCACTCCACTGCACCGCGACGAAATCGTCAAGCGCGTGCTTGAAAGCCGACAAGTCAAAGAAACCACCATCTTATTGAACCTGCAATCGAAGACTCAGTTCAAGCGTGTGTCCAAAGCCACCTACGAACTTGTCGAACCGACTAAATAACAGCGGTTGCATTAGCGGTATTGGGGTGGGACAATAGGAGCTAAGAGCAAACTCGATGTCAATATTCTCTTTAATCTTAGAATTTCTCCTGCAATGGTACGTTTGGATTCCCATCGTACTACTCTTACTGTATGCGTCGTGGCGTAATTATCAGCCAAAACAATCTGTTTCTGAGCACGAGAGCTCGCTTCTTATTTTAGAAATTCCAAAGGCAAACGATAAATCCGAGCTTGCCGCCGAACAGCTGTTTGCCAGCCTTCACGGAATCCTTCGTGACAAGGCCGAACTTCGCCTGAGCGGTGGAGTCCAAGAGCATCTGAGCTTCGAAATAGCCTCGGTCAATGGGCAAATCCGTTTTTATGTCTGGGTACCCAAAGACCTGCAAAGCTTCGTCGAAGGTCAGATTTACGCGCAGTATCCAACTGTTCAAATTCATGCTGCCGACGAAGACTATGTCAGCCACGAGCGCCGCCACTCTGTCATCTACACCTCTGAAATCACCGTGACGGGTCCGGAATTCCTTCCTATCAAGACCTTTCAAAGCTTCGAGGTCGACCCCTTAGCCGGTATTACCGGAACACTAGCCAAGCTCGAGTCAACCGGTGAAGAACTGTGGATTCAGGTACTGGCGCGTCCGATCGCCGATGATTGGCACAAGAAAAGTGAAAGCTGGATTCAAAGTGTCCGCGGAGGCAATCCGTTCGGTATGCTGACTGGTGGCGGTGGCTTGGACTTCCGCTGGATCGGCACATTCTTCGAAGCACTCTGGAAACCACCCGACGAAGGTGAAGCAGGCAAGCCAAAGGAGCTGTCCGAACGTGACAAAACGCGTATTTCAGAGGTCGAAAAAAAGGCGACCAAACTTGGATATCAGGTGAAGATTCGCCTAGCGTACCTGGGCGAAAGTGAATCAAGTGCCAAGCAACGGATGCAAGCTTTAGTTGGTACCTTCAAGCAATATAATTCGACCAACTTAAACGGGTTCAAGATTACTGGTGCCAGCCTGAAGAAAGAGGACCTGAACGACTATAAGTCACGGCTCTTCACCGACAAGGGGTTCATTCTTAACATCGAAGAGCTGGCGTCGGTGTTCCACTTGCCCCACACAAACGTCGAGACCCCCAATATCGTCTGGGCATCGTCAAAGACCGCCGAACCTCCGGCTAAGCTCCCAGTCATTACCGGTAACGACGCCATTGACGAAAATATATCGGCGTTCGGCGTAACAAACTTCCGCGGCATTAACCACCAGTTCGGCATGCTGCGTACCGACCGCTCTCGTCACGTGTACATCATTGGACAGACCGGTGCAGGTAAGAGTGGTACTTTAGAGCTATTCGCGCTGTCAGACGTCTTTCATGGCCACGGCTATGCGATTATTGACCCGCACGGCGACACTGCCGTCAATAACATGAAGTTTATTCCTGGAGCGCGCCTTAAAGACGTCGTGTACTTCAACCCGGCCGACACCGCTAATCCGTTGGGGTTCAACCCGCTCGAAGTTACCGACCCGAACCAAAAGACCAATATTTCATCTGAGGTTATCGGCGTACTGAAGCGCATGTTCGGCGAGTCATGGGGCCCGCGGCTCGAGTACATATTACGCTACACCATTCTGGCGCTGCTCGACCACCCGAACACTACCATGCTCGACATCACCCGCATGCTGACAGACAAGAAGTTCCGCAAAGAAGTATTGGCCAGCTGTACCGATACCGTCGTGCTGCAGTTTTGGAACGTCGAATTCGCCAGCTGGAACGACAAGTTCCAGTCTGAAGCCATCGCACCAGTCCTTAACAAGGTAGGAGCCTTTACGGCCAATCCAATTATCCGTAATATCATCGGCCAGCCCAAAAGTACGTTCAATATTCGAGAAATCATGGACGAAGGCAAGATTCTTATTGTCAATCTGTCAAAGGGTCTGATAGGCGAGGACAACGCTGCGATCTTAGGCTCCTTCATGGTCACTAAGATTCAGCTGGCCGCCATGAGCCGCCAGGACATTCCAAATATCGAGGATCGTCGTCCGTTCTACCTGTATGTCGACGAATTTCAGAACTTCGCGACCGATTCATTCGCGACTATCCTGTCAGAAGCCCGCAAATATGGCCTAAACCTGACGGTTGCTAACCAGTACATCTCACAGATGTCTGACACCGTACGTGACGCAGTCTTCGGTAACGTTGGAACTATGATTTGTTTTCGTGTCTCCGCTGACGATTCCCCAATACTGTCCAAGCAGTTCGAACCAAACTTCGAAGCCTTGGACTTACTGCAAATGCACAATCGCAACTTCGTAATTAACATGGTCATCAGCGGTGAAAAGGCACCAGCCTTCAGCGCCCGCACGCTCAACCTGCCCCCGGCGCAAGCTGACAATACCGCCGCCATTATTGAGAACACCAGGCGTCTGTACAGCCGTAGCAGGACAGAGGTAGAAGCGGAAATATCAGAGCTCGTTAACCCTCGTTCCAACTCGAATGCCCCCGCTGCCCAGCCACCGCAGCCAAAAGTTACCACCTGGCCAATCAACGCCCATAGTCAGGTCATAACACCCGATTCACAGACCCCGCAGCACGAGCAGCAGCCTATAGCGACGACCCCAGCGGGCGAGGGAACACCCAAAAAGAAGCGAAGCCGCACCCGTAAGCGCAAACCAGCCACTGGCAGCTCGTCGTCCGCAGAAGCAGGGCAGGGCGCAAAGAGTAGCAGCCCCTCGCAACCGAAACAGCTCGAGGGTAGTCTTCCTGAAAACGGAACAGCCGAAATCTCACTTCGCTAGTCGCACAAGCCCGCAATTTATAGACCCGGTGTCGCCGATATCCCACCACAGGCCCTTATATGGCTTTGAGTCAAGCAATACCCCCCGCCTATCGACGAGCCCCCTACTGAACTATATAGCCGCAGGGTTAGCATGAAAACAACCCATGACTCAAAATGACCAGGCAGTAGCTATTTGTTGACGATAGATTCCATAAAAAGTGAGTAGAACAAAAATAGAACAAATTATATATGGCCAGCAATGATTAAAATCCGTAAAGAATTCTCAGCCGCATACAGACAATGAGTCATTGTGAAGAAAATCACAGCAGGAGTAAAGCGGGCAGTGCGATGATTAAAACAAGAAAAGAGTGAAGCAACCAAGAAGTTTTCGAGTGAAAGTGTGAATAGGTAGTCATGTTTGTTCTATAGACTTAACGTCGCACAATATATCTTTTACGACATTAGTATATCTAATCATAGTTGATTCACTATACCTCTTAAATAGGGTTACACTGGCGAGAATCCGCACTAATTCGTTTATACGTACTAAGTGCTTTTTTATGGACGTATGTTTTCGTCTACACGTCGTTCTACGAATCATTGTTACGTCAAAAACAGTTATATACGCTCGTAGTTATTTATCCACATACTCACATGATTTGCTTTTTTTCATTTTTGTTTCCCCCTACTCTTCTTCTGCCCTGCTCTCCCCTTGTTTGCTTTTTACGAGTTTGTATATTATATTATAGTTTTTTTAGTATGTACGAATTAGAACAGAATTAGAACTACTACCCAATGAGGCAGGGGTACCTACTTATAAAAAGCTTTGCCTGCGATACGCACGTCGACGTATTGGGGCTTCGTATTCGCGGCCCCAAGGTAACGACTAATGCGCTCGATGTCCTCTACTTGATTACCCGCCGATCGATCAACTGATAATTTATACTCAGTGCTCTGCCCTGCAAGGGTAACGGCTACTTGACGAGTAGTTAAGGACGGTATGGCAACCGTCTCCACGGCGAGTCCGTACTTCGTTGATTGGGCGACGACGCGACCAATGAAGCCCAAGAATCGATTCGAGGCAACAAGCCCGCTCGACGCGGCTTGAAGCCCACTATTGTCGACGATTTGAAGCTCTGGGTCGCTAAAGTAATTACGTGAAAATACGACACCATCACCATCGACGTAGCGGTTAGCGCCGTCAATGCTCCAGCGAGCGATTGGCTGTCGCGCCGCAATAACTACGGATGCTTCACCAGGTGTCGCACCTGGCTCGATTCGTATTGACCGAACCTCAGGACGGCTTGCCTGTATGTGTGACAATAAGGCCTGTGAATCAAGCAAGAATCGAAACCGTTCGACGGGTCGAGCCGCGTAATAAGACTCAATTGATGATTGATAGGCAGACTGGTCAGCCTGCGGAATCGGACCAAGGCTCGCGAGCGTGATAGCACTGGCTGCTACAAGCTGCGAAACCAATATGTACAATCCGAGCGATGCGGCCCCCACAGCGGTAAAATACAACAGTAAGCGACGACGCACATTCGTGAGGTGATGCACGTGAGCTCTTGGTGATTTTAGTTCGGCATTCAATTCATTCGAACTCGCTATATGAACTGACGAGCTACCTGTAAGCGTGCGGTTGCGTCGAAAGGCGTAGCGACTAGAAAGATCGGCAGCCGATGGGCGCTCGGCGTGTGAATCTCCCTGGTTACGTCGACGTCCAGGTGAAGTGTCAACGTTGGTTTTCGATTTTCCGAACTTCATCCAATGGCACTCACGATAAGTTTCATTACATCTTTTGCTGCATTCGGCTTTGCGAATTCATGAATATTGGCTGAAAGTCGTTTCATTGATTCTTTATTGAGCAAAGTCGCATTGATTGCGTCGACCAAACTCAGCGGCTCGGCGCTTAAGCGCGCGTCGTCTAGCACCACGATTGCTTTCGCCTGCGTATAGACTGCGGCGTTTTTTAGCTGATGCCCGCCAGTTAATCGTTCGTTTGGAACAATGATAGCTGGCTTCGCTAGTGCCGCAAGCTCAAGCAGGGTAGTGGCCCCTGCCCTGCTGACCACCACGTCGGCAGCACCAAGCATGCGCTGCATCGTATCGGGCGATAGATAGCCATGAATCTGCAGGTTATCCCGCTTGGCAATCGTTTTGCGGAGATCTTCGGCATTCGCTTTCCCTGCTATAAGAGCAACGGAGGTAAAACCCAATAGGTCATCCATCACTTTAGCGGCGGCGGTATTAATCGATGTTGCGCCCAGTCCCCCACCCGTTATGACCACCAACGGTTCGTGCTGGCTAAAGCCAAGCGCTTCTTTTGCTTCGCGTTGCCTCGTTGTCGTATATGGCTTCGCTGTCGAAGCGACTGGAATACCAACGTAGTGCGAACGGTCCTTCGGATAGCTGTAGTGCTTGAGGGGGGCGCCGGTAGCGATTGTGACGGCCCAACGCGACAGAATGCGGCTTGTTAGCCCAGGATGAGCGTCAGAGTCATGTATGACGAGTGGAATGCGCAGCACACGCGCGGCCACGCCAACAGGTAAACAAACAAATCCGCCTTTAGAAAAGACCACATCGGGACGCCAATACAGCAGCTTAAACAAACTTTGACCAAACCCGACTAGCAACTTGACCCCGTCTACCAGATTCGGCAGCACGATAGAGCGCACTTGCGTGAGTTGCTTTGCAAGTGATAGGTTGTGGTACCGACGTAGTTTGCCCGCGACGATTGGTTCGACTTTAATATGTCCGTCAACGGCTACCATAGTGGTAAATGCCTGTTGGTAAAACTTCTTATCGCACCACACACGCACCTCGGCCTGTGGGTATGACTTTTTTAGTTCGCTACATACGGCTGCGACTGGCGTGACGTGGCCGCCCGAGCCCCCGCCGACCATGAGAATCCTCATATCGCTCTCCTTCACTTACGCTTGTATGAACAGTATAGGAAGATAAACGAAACGCCAAGCCCAGCGCACCGGCAATGAATACCATGCTGGTGCCACCAAAACTAAGAAGCGGCAATGTAATGCCCGTTAACGGAAATACTCCGGTCATAGCAGCAACATTCAGTATCACGTGCGCTGCGAGCCAGCCAAAGACTCCAACGACGATTAGTTTTTCGTGAAGATCCGGCAATTGACTCGCAACCTTCAAAAGCCCGAGCAGTAACGCCCCGAAGAGAATCAGAACAAGCACCAATCCGACGAAACCAAATGTCTCTCCCATAATCGCAAATACCGAGTCGTTGATTGCTTCCGGCAAATAGCCCGTGGCCTGTACGCTATTGCCAATACCGACACCGGTCGGTCCGCCACTTCCTATCGCTATCAAAGCGTGAGCGATGTGATAGGCGCCTGCATCATCCACACCCGCGGCATCACCTTGAAAGAATGTCGTGATTCGCGCGATACGGTGCGGGGCGGTGATAATCAACAAGACACCCAGAGCCACCAGGCCGGCAAGCATGCCCGCCGCGACGCGTAATTTTATACCAGAAATAAGCAGCATACTCGACAGCATAATGAGCATGACGAGACCGGTTCCCATATCTTGTTGACTCCAGATAACAAACACCGCAACGACACCCAAGATTCCCCCGAAAGGAAGAACCGTTTTGTACATATCGTTTAAGACTCCTTGCTTTGCCCTATACGCCAGAAAACCCGCACCAAACAGTAGTAAGCCGAACTTCAAAAACTCAGCCGGTTGAATACTTCCAAGTGGCCCGAGGTCAAACCAGCGGCAGGCACCAAGGCTACACTGCACAAAACTAGCGCCCGCCCATCCGCCGATAGCCAGAATAGCTGAGGCCGCGATGCCGGTGATGAAAAGCTTTTTGGCATTCGTTTTCCACCAGCTAATTGGAATCTTCGATACGATAACGAAGGCGGTAAATGCCATCGCAAGGCTGAACGCCTGCTTTGCAAAGAAATAAATTCCATCGTAATCGGAGCCATAGGCCGAATTCATGACTTGGGCTCGCTGTGGCCCAATCGCGTACATGACAATCAGTCCGAGTAGCATTAATAGCCCCATATACAGAGCTATCCTATACTCGGGCTTGTGTCGACGAATCGATTTTGTCGCCGTTCTCAGTACCCGGCTACGCCCCGCCTGTCGGTCGGTCACAATATATGACCTCCGGCGAGTGCCAATGTAATGCCAAAGCTGGCAGCGATGCACCCAATAACCCAAAACCGCATTGTCACTTTGGCTTCAGGCCAACCAATTGCTTCGAGATGGTGATGAATTGGCGCTGACAAAAATATCTTTTTCTTGAAGTATTTTTTCGACGTAATCTGAAGTAAGCTTGACCCAGCCTCGATGACAAACAAGATGCCGATAACCGGAAGAAGCAACAGTGAGTTGGTCAATATAGCGACGACACCGAGTGTCACGCCATAAGCGAAACTTCCGACATCACCCATGAAGAAACGAGCCGGATAAATATTGAACCACAGATAGCTTAGTAAGGCGCCAATGACAGTGAAGCAGAATCCCGCAAGTATAAGCTGGTTTTGCAGCAGCGCGATGACACCAAAGGCGGCAAAACTCATCGCAAGCAGCCCACCAGCCAGTCCATCCAGGCCATCCGAGATATTCACCGCGTTGGCCGTTGCAGTCACGACGAAGGCGAATAACGGCACAATCAACCATCCAATGGCGATTGCCCCGAAAAATGGAATCTGAACGGTATCAATGCCAATCTTCGTAAAGAAGTACCAACCCAGCACCAGCCCAATTGCAACAATCATGGCAAACTTTATACTTGAGCGGAGCCCGGCAACGCCCTGCCCGTTTGAACGAAGGTTAATTATGTCATCAATCAACCCAACGATAGCACCGCCAATCAGTGCGGCAAGTGGCAAGTACGTCCGTTCGTCAAAGTTAAATGCAATCGTAATGATTGCAATCGTGACCACTCCAATGACACCCGCCATCGTTGGAATATTACGGCGGAACTTATTAGCATGAAGCTTGGTGAATACCTCGAGTAACTCACCATTCGTGCTGGTGCTACGCTGCTTTTTCCAGAACCGATAGCGATACGCCAAGTACGTATAAAACGGTGTAAGCATCATGGCGAGTAAAAAGGCGCCGACGCTAATCAAAAATATCTGCGTGACGTCGCCGACGAGAAGTTGGTACGTTGCTTGTTGATTCATATGTTAGGCCTTCGGTTGAAGTTTTTTATAGTCGATCATCCAGTTGGAAATGTCGGTGAAGATTGGATTGGCGTCGTCTCCTCCGCCGAGGTTTTTGTTTTTACCGGACACTTGCACCATTATGACATACTTTGGCATGGTGTCACCACCGAATCCAAGGTAGGTAGCGATTGTCTGCCCATCAACAATTTTTCCGTTCTCGAACGTCTGAGAAGTACCGGTTTTGCCGCCGACGCTATACCCTTTTCGGTCCTGGGCGGCCGAGTACGCCCCCCGAGAACCCAGAATCATCTGACGCATTTTTTCCGAAGTGGATGCTTTTATAACTCCGGGGTATGACTTTTTAGTAGCACTTTGTTGCACTGTTTCATCCGATTGCATCGTGCCTTCTATAACCGTCGGCGTATGGTAGGTTCCACCGTTAATGATTGTCGCAAAACCTGCCGCAACCTGAATCATCGTCAAGTCCATACCCTGACCGAATGACATGGTGGCGTATTGATTAGCCGCCCCTGGGATATTTGGTGTCGGAATAATACCGCCCTGCTCTCCGGCAAGCTCAATAGATGTAGACTGGCCAAGACGAAACTTATTGTACAAATAGTCATACATGGTTTTGCGAGCTTCAAGATTGATATTTTTTCCGTCACCAAGTCGCTGAGCAACCGTGACCATACCGGTATTGAGCGACCAGTTCAGCGCATGTTGAAATGTAATAGTTCCAGTCTGCCCTTTGCTGGCATTAGAAATTGTTCGGTCTCCGACTGTTATGTAATCGGTATTCACGTATGTAGAGTCGGGCTTTACCGCTCCCGCGTCGATACCCGTGGCCATTGTAAATGCCTTCATAACCGACCCAGGCTCGTAGGGGCTCGTCACGACGCCGTTATTAACCTGGGCAAAATTCTGTATTCCCGTTAGCTGGCCTGGGTCATAGGTTGGCAAATTAGCCATTGCCATGATTTTACCCGTGTTCGGGTCCATAACAATCGCACTGCCGCTGTCGGCACCGGTTCGTTTTAGTCCGTCCGCCAACGCCTGTTCAACGTAGCTTTGTACCGAGCGGTCGATCGTCAGCACGATATCACGACCATCTTGTGGATCGATGTCTATATTCTTGTCGCCAATCGTAAGCGGCACGTTAGCAACGTCCGTCACAGACTGCAGAACACCGTCGGTTCCTTGCAGTTGCTCGTCAAACTTTCCTTCTATGCCGTACTGTCCGAGTCCTTCGAAATTAACGAATCCAAGCGTTTGCGCGGCCAAGCTCTTTTCAGGGTATACGCGAGCTGATTCCGCCTGGAATCCAACGCCCCTTAGTGCGCGTTCTCGAATCAACTCAGCCTGAGTATGACTAACCTGTCGCGCGACAACCTGGTAGCGGGTATCGGTTTTTTTTATACTCTCGGCGTATCCCTTTACCGTGTTACCTCCAACGACTTCACGGATGGCTTTCAGTACGTCATCGGGCTTAGTAACGACCTCCGGATCAACGAACATCGTGTACACCGTCTGATTCATAACGACTTTTACCGGCTCACCGTCGTCGAGCAAGTATATTTCTCCGCGTTCGGCTGGAATTATCAGCCGCTTCTCTTGCTCGGCGCGCGCATCGGCCACATATTTGTCGTGCATGATTACCTGCAAATAAAATAGTCGCAAAACGAATACAGCCATCAGTGCAACGCACATGATGGCTAAAATCTTTATCCGACGATTAGCACTTATTTGGTCTGGCATAGATGAGCTCTATTGTTCTTATTAGTTGCTGACGTACGCCGGGGCTTCCGACTTGGTCATAGCCTTCGCGACACTGCTATCGCGTACGGTAGAAAGTGCGGTTAAGCGAGCATTTTCGACTTCGAGATCGGTCTTTTCTTCCGACAGCTCAGCGATCTGTGTATCGATCCTCTGGGCCTGGTAGTCATAGCTAGTAGCTTTTGTTGCCTGGGTCAAGTATATCAAGCCAAGCACAGTTATCATAAGCGCGACAAGCACTGTATGCGTTACTGGGCCGAGTTTGATGCTTGATGCGAACCGCGTGGTGTTTTGGTTGCGGCTCATTCCTGAGCGTCGGTGGGCAAACTGCCCTCTGTTATAGGTAGATGAGTATGACATTTTTGTGGTGGTTTGTTTTTATGTTTCGTGGTCCCGGAGCCGCCTCAGACGATTTTGGTCCGAAGCGGCTTCAGGTAACTAATTAGTTAAAGCGAACGGTGACTTTTTCTTCGACCGATTGGCTTTGTACTGTGATGTGAATAGGCATTTTTTGCCCCTTCCGTATTTTTGTTTTATTTTTTCACTGCGATTCGTAGCTTGGCGCTCCGTGATCGCGGGTTGTGAACGTCGTAAGTTGCTCCATCGACGGGCTTTTTCGAAAGGACGCTCAGTTCGGCTTCAAGGCCGGCTTCTGATTGTTCTTTGAAATAGCGTTTTACCAGTCGGTCCTCAAGACTATGGAAGCTGATGACTGCTACCCTGCCGCCCTTTGTTAAAAGTTGAGGCAATAACGGTAACATCGCTTCGATCTGTCCGAGTTCGTCGTTGGTCGCGATTCTGAGAGCTTGAAATGTGCGGGTCGCGGGGTGGGTTCGTTGCCACTTGCCGCGATGCTCCTCTAGGATTATCCGGGCGAGTTCGTTCGTCGTATTGATCGGACGATGGCGAATAATCGCATCGACAATCCGATGTGCGAATCCAGTTCGTTCTTCGCCGTATTCACGAATGATACGTAGAAGTACCTCTTTGGATGACCGATTGACGATGGTAGCAGCCGTTTGTTCGCTGCTAGAGTCCATGCGCATGTCAAGCGGACCTTCTTTTTGGAACGAAAACCCTCGCTCAGCCCTATCGAGCTGTGGTGATGACACCCCGAGATCCACAAGTACTAGGTTGAATTGCCTTCCCTCTTCGGCCAGCTGCGTTGCGGCAGTGACGAAATCGGTTTGAAGCAGCTCTGCTCCCGCGTCCTTCAGAGGCTGTAGTTCGGTAATCGCTTTTTCGTCGCGATCAACCAGTACGGCCCCAGTAGGATTCAATGTCTTGGCTAAAATAGCCGATGCGTGGCCGCCATATCCGGCCGTTAGGTCCAAATAGGACTCTCCTGGCTTAGGATCTAGCAGTTCGATCGTCTTATCAAGCAAGACGGGAACATGTAAAGCAGTTTGTGGTGGATGTGCTTTAATACTCATTCCCCTCATTGTACCTTACCCTTACGGATAAGCTGAATGAAGGATTCAAGATCACCAAACTGGTAGCCTGGGAATGTTTGTTTTCGCAGGTGTGTTTGTTTTTGTGTATAAGTTGTTTTCATCAAGCCTATGTGGAAGTATCCGTATCGGATGCATACCGGCGATGATGAAAATTGAGAGACTTATGTGTGAGGTGGAGTTTTGGGAGGTGTGTATTTGTTGGAAGGTTCGAGGCTCGTTTTATGTGTTGCCTATTCCACTTCCCACGCCACCAGATTGGTAATCTCGAGGTATTTTCTGTTCTGTTTGTTTGTTAAAGAGCGACGGTCTAATAATCAGCTAGCTGTCAGTCGCCAGTATGCTCCGGCTCGAACGGCGGTCAGGTCTTTGTCGATCCCGGCCCAGTCGAGCAGGTGTTGTTCGATAACGACGCGGCCTTGCTTGTAGTCAAGTTCCATCTGGGTCTTGCCAGTTCGAAACTTTACGTTCAAGTCGGCGACTCGTTCATCGAGTATCTGACCTGTCAGCGCTGGCTCCATCTGTGCGTTCCACGTTTGGACCGAATACAGGTGAAGGTATGTACCGAAGCCTCGAGTTATGATTACCCCGCTGGTTAATTCGTCACGAAGTTCTGCCGGTATCGTTAACCGACGCTTGTCGTCAAGCTTTCGTTCGAAATAATCCATCGCGTTTTTTGGGTGCCATATTCTCGCTGCTCGTTTTGCCAGCGTTAGCGTTGATTATTGTTTTTTAGTGCAGTGGTTGTTTTTGTTTTGTTGTGGGGTGAGCCACTTCGTTTTCCACTGGTCTTATCATAATACCCACACCTACCCACTGGCAAGTACTTTTTTGAAGATTTTTATACATTCACTTGTTATCCACAGTTTTGTGGATAATGTCAAAGGCTCTCCCCTGTACTAGCGGGTGACGAAGAAGTTCACGAGAGCGACGTCATACTGTGATGTGGTCTGTAGCGCGACCCACAAACACAATATAAATAAGTTTACGAAGACCGATACGGTCAATAATGCGTCCTTCAAATCACGCTCCGTCTGCACAATAGCGCTCGGGTCGTTGATCTGCTTGCCCGTAAATTTTGACGAGATGTGTTTGATCTTCGTTTTCATAACTTTACATTAGCATAAGCGTAATGCTTTGTCAATGCGCAATTCGCTCAAGAACGGCTGGCAAGTCGTCAAACGACCGAATGGTGTACCCGTCGCTCAAAGTACCCTCCGCCACAGTCGAGCGGTCAATCCAAATAAACGTGGCCGGCGGTAAAATTTCGTTTTCGAGATGCTTATCATCAATCAACACCGACGGGCGATCGAAGGTGTCATGTATGTACTCGCCTTTAGACTGCAGTACGATGTGCCGATCAATCCCGTCGAGTTCAGGACATAGTGACAGTTTGAACGATTGGTACTCCTCACCCCCAAAGGTTACAATCGCATCGATCAGGCGTATCGCTTCAGGAGTTATGTCATCATAAAGATACGTACCCCCAAGTTTTGCCTGGGCCTTGGCGATAAAGTCTGCCTCGTCATATGCGGCGCCTGCACTACTGCGAAGATGCTCGAAGAAACGATAGTCATACAAATCACCTGTATACCGAAAAAACTCCGGTGCCCGCGCTCGCTCCTGTTCTACGTCGAATCCGTACGTGCGACTGGCAAATTCCCAGATATTATCAAAAAAACGTGCCGTATCGAATAGGGTTCGGTCGAGGTCCGACAGCACTAGCAACTTAGGCAAAATAAATTCTCATTAGTTGCTTCGCAACGGCCGTCGCATCGTGTCGAATCAACGTACGGGTGTGTGCGATAGGGTCGGCCGAGGAGTCAGGCTGGAAAGGCTGTTTTGATATGAAGTCACCCCCGATCGCTTCATAATGAGCTCGTTCGAACCTCTCTAGGTCATACTTGACGCGGAACTCCCCGTCTTTCGCGTAGCGCTCTAGCAGGTCTTCGGTGGGCTTGTCTTCGTTATACAATACGTAATCGAGCTCGAAGTTACCAAACCGCTCAATCTCTTCGGCGAAGTCAGCCACGCCGAATTCATCAGTTTGACCGGGCTTGGTGACCAAATTACATACATATACTTTTTTAGCCTTCGTTTGACGAAGCGCCTCGCCCATGCCCGGAACTACCAATGCCGGGGCTAACGACCCATACAGGTTACCCGGAGCAATGACGACTAGGTCGGCACCAAGAATCGCTTCGCGCGTAGCCGGGTTGAGTTCGGCCGTGGGGCGTAGCTCCATGTCTGGCCGAGTGCTGCTGCCGAAATCTGCGTGACCGATTTGAAATTCGCCTTCCGTAACGACCCCGTCGGACTGCTTCATAATGAGCGTCACTTTATCGAGTGTCACCGGGTGAACTTCGCCCGTAATATTCAAGACCTCCCCAGCGGTCTCAACTGCCGAGGCAAAGCTGCCGGTCATTTTTTCGAGTGCCGTCAGAAACAGGTTTCCGAACGCGTGACCCTCAAGGCTGCCGCTGTCGAAACGATAATTAAAAAGTTCGCGCACTCGCTCCGATTCAGACAGCGCGACAAGACACTGCCGTACATCACCAGGCGGCAAAACACCAAGTTCATCGCGCAATACTCCCGTTGAGCCACCGTCGTCAGCCATATTTACCAGTGCCGTCACGTGCTTTGTGTAGTTCTTCAGCTGCGATAGTAACGTAAAGCTTCCTGTGCCACCCCCGATTACCGCAATCTTGACTCCAACCTTGTCCATAATTACTCCGTTACTTTCTTTAAGAATTCACCGTAGCGCCTGCCGCTCGTCCTCACCTTGCGTTGCATCGTCTCGTAATTAACTTCGACGAGCCCAAAGCGCGGCCAGCGACCCTTATCCCATTCGAAATTGTCTATCAGGCTCCAGTGCAAATAGCCACGTACATCGACTCCCTCAGCGAGAGCTCGCTGGAGCGCCATGACAGTCTGCGTCAACCACCACTGCCGCTTGGAATCACTGGCATCGGCACATCCGTTTTCGGTAATGATAATCGGCAGCTTGTATTTACTATGCAGCCTTTCGAGCGCGTGCTCGAGGTCGGCGGGGCTCATATCCCAGCCGAGATCGTTGACCTTTTCGTTCGGATTATGCACCCGGTAGCCATAGACTCGGCTCGAGAAATAAAAATTAATGCCTAAGAAGTCGCATGTTTTCACGACCTTCTTTAAAAAATAATCATCTTGAAGGTACTGCATGATATTCGCGGTTTGAATCGACAGTAACGCTGTATCACCGGCGTAAAAATAATTAGAATTTTTTGCAACCGAAACCTTATAGCGCCGATTCAAGCCGTGAATCATTTTGGCCGTGCGGTTATGGGCCGATGCCAGGTTGTTCAACACCTTCAGCGCTCGTTTCTTACTCTGCACAGCGGGTGGCCAGTGACCCAGGTAGTAGCCTTCAAACGCATACACTTCGGGCTCGTTAATCGTAATGATGTAACTAATGTCCTTGCCTAGTTCTGACACTATCTTCTCTGCGAAGCGAAGGAAATATTTGATGTTCGAACGATTTTCAAACCCACCCTTTTCGGTAAACCAAACTGGCAGCGTAAAGTGAAACAACGTCAGGACCGGCTCGATTCCCTGACGCCGCAGCTCGGTGACATAGCGCTTATAATGGTCGATACTGGCGGAATCCCAGCGCCCTTCGGCTGGCTCGATACGCGACCATTCGACACTAAAGCGCAGGGCATTCATGTTCAATTTCTTGGCGATGGCAATATCGGTCTCGTAACGATTAAAGTGATCGCTCGCCTGCCCTGATACGTAGTTATCCGGTTGCTTGGCCTGGTCTTTTATATCATTCCAATTTTCAAGGTCTCCATATTGATATTCGGACTGAGCAGCAAGGCTTTTCGCATGCTCAAGCTCCCATACCGACCATTGGTTGTGATTACCACCTTCTACCTGGTGAGCGGACATCGAGGCCCCCCATAAGAACCGTTTTGGGAATTTGTTGACGCTCATATCTGCTTATTATACCGTGATTTCTTCGCCGAAATGTTTCTGCAGCCGTATGATGATAGAACCCTCGTGGCGACCAAGCTTTTTCGATAGGTCTTTTAGCGATACGCCGTTTTGGAACTCTTGCTTCAAAGTATCGTCATGCATCGATGTCCACGGTCGATACGCGTTCGGATATGTTTCGCGCATCTTCTCAACCTTCCCCGCCCAGCCTTCTTTTTTCTTGCTGGCTTTCGCAAGCTCTACTTTCTCGAGCGTCGCTTCAAGGTACGCCAGACGCGTCGCGTCAGCTTTCGATTTAATCCGTAGCTGGTCATCAATGTCATAGGCGGTCTCGCTAATTTCAAGCGCCATTCGGTTAATCCCCTTCAAATATAGCTTATCCAGACTGCGCACACGGCTGAGCGCCACATAGCCCATTCCAGCAACAAATGCTTTACGAAGGTCAATCAGCGCCGCATCAAGCGTCATTCCTTGGCTCTTATGAATGGTGATTGCCCACGCCAAACGAAGTGGAATCTGCGTGATACTCGCGCGCTTTTTGTCACCGTCGCGCATTTCCCAGGTATCGGGTTGCATGGTGACTTCTTTACCTGTCAGAAACTCGACAATCGGGTACTGCGTTGCCGGGTCAAAATCGACGACCGTCCCCAGGCTACCGTTATGGTATTTACGGTCCAGGCTGTTTTTCACAGCCATCACAAGCGCACCACGCTTCAAGCGCAGTTCAATCGGCGCCAAAACAGAACGCGTCAGACTTTCGACGTAGCCTTCACCGCCGGTAGTCGTCCGCTGATAAATCATTTCATCGCCTTCAAGTTGCTCAAGCTTTGCAAGGTTCTGACTATCGACATCAATGTTGACCGTGTGTAGTTCGGTAAAAATCGAATCCGCTGGAGGCGTTATTTCAGCGCGCGCCAGCAAGGCCTCGGCGTGTGAGCGTCGGATATCACGCGCTCGCATGGCATCAAGGATTCCGGTTAGAGCGTCGTCGTCATTCTGACGATGCTGCTCTTGCAGGTAACAAATCACCGGGTCAAGGTCGGCCCATGCCTTACTGAATACTACGAACTGCCCCTGCAGGCTGTCAGCTCGGTTGACCGGTGGTAGTTGGAAAAAGTCGCCACTCATAATGACCTGGATTCCACCGAACGGAACGTCTGGTTTGCGACGAACAAGCCGAGCGATAGTATCAATCATGTCCAGACGAAAATCGTGCATCATCGAAATCTCGTCGATGATAAGCACGTCGGTCTTTTCAATTATATCGCGACGACTCTTAGAAAGTCCTTCCACGAAATGCGCGCCAATCTCGTCACGGACGCCGATTCCGCTCCAGCTGTGAATCGTACTACCCCCAAGGTGCGACGCAGCCAGGCCAGTCGTCGCGGTGACTGACACATGCTTACCCTCGTGCTTTTTCAGCTTAATGAACTGATTCAATACAAAAGTCTTCCCGCTCCCGGCTGGTCCGGTCAGGAAAACGTTATGCCCCTCATACATAATGGCAAGCGCCAAGTTCTGCTTCATTCCCTCTAGTTTACCATCCCAATCCAGCAGCGTGCGTTATGGAACATCCGCTTGCTGATGTAGAATTAGGTTAATGAGAAGCAAAAGCGGTTTCACAATTGTCGAACTATTGATTGTGATCGTGGTTATCGGCGTTTTAGCTACCATCACTATCGTGGCTTATAACGGCATTCAGAACAGAGCAAACGACACCAGACGAATATCTGATGTCTCGAATATGCAGAAAGCGTTGTTACTTTATAGGACACAGAGTGGCAGCTTTCCTCAGGCGGTACCAAATCCTGGTTATAGCACCTGGGAAATTAGCACCGATCCGAACTTCCTGAATAGCCTTTCAAGTATTACCTCAACTAAATTCAGCGCACCTGCCGGAAGTGTATATTGGTATCGTGCTTTCAATGCTGGCGAGTACGGCTGCCCAGTGAACCTGGGACCGTATCACATCTTATGGGCTCATGACATGAAAACCCAATCTGCCGCTCGTATCGACAGTGGCCCCTGCACTGGCCAAACGCTATTTGTAACCAGCCCGACCGCGGGTGCATTCACTGTCGGTGCAAACGATTACGCGGTTTACGGTTTTTAGCCCCGTGGTGGTTCGCCTTCAGCTTCGTCGAGCAGTTTCTTGCTCTTAATTACGTAACGCTTGCCGGTCAATTCCGAGGTTATATAATCTTCGTTAATCAAATTGACGAACATGTCAAGGTCGCGTCCGTCCATGATGATGATCGCTTGTTTATCGTCAGTCATCAGGTCAAGCTGCATCGTGTCGGCATGCTCAATCGCTTGCTCCTGCGTTATCCCGCCAACTTCTAGCTTTTGTAGCTTGTTCACAATACCCGGCTTGTCACGTACCAACATTTGCAAATCGACACCTTCAGGCAGACTCAGATTATACGCGGCAAGTATCTCTTCGACTTTCTGATCGGCGAGCAACTGCTTCTTATATTCGTATTGAAACAGTTTCTCGAACTTTGGCTGATTAAAAACAAATATGTCTTTACCGATTATCAAAACCTGATTATCACTTGGCAGTTTGACGCCAACTTCTGGCTCGAACGGCGCGAACGTATCGCCCGACAACTGCCAACTAATCGCACCAGGAAGCACGTTACTCTGCTGGACTGCCTTGGTAACATAAAAGTACTGGCCATCCGGTCGTGTGACCTTTAGGATAAGCCCTTTTATGCGCTTAAACTCGTGTTCTGTTTCAGAAAACTGCACAATGTCATTACGCTGTTTTTCAATCAGATGAATCAACGTTTCGGCCCGGCCTACTTTTTCAAGTTCTGTTCGCAGCAGCACGTTCTCTTCGGCCTCAGACAGCTCGAAATCACGCACACTCATTCCCGTACCGGCACCGAAATTAACGGTATTCACCAAATCAAGGATGAACATTGCCCGTGCTTGAGCGTCGAGCGCCTTCGATAAATTGACCGCGTACGGCGTGTAATTCTTACTGAATACAAAAAGTTCGAGCCTTAGCTCATTTTTCACCGCGTCTGTTTGGTTTGCCCACAAAAAAATGTCAGTCGGTTCTGCCTTGGTTTCTTCCACTACTATCCTTATGTTATTTGCTTACGTTTATCCTATTGTATCAGCCTATCCTTGAGCGTGGAGGTGTCTGACGGATGCGAAAATCACTACAGCCTCGAATACAACCACAGTGACAGCACTGAGCGGTGCTTCAAAGCCAGAAAAACCGAACGTTCGCCATACTATTCAATGATCAGCGTGCCCTGAAACTGATCATTGATGTGATCGTGGAATCCGTATGTACCTTTTCCGGGTGGCATGAGAGTTCCCGATTTATCCGCACCAACCACTGACATATTAAGCTTGGGTTCATCGGTATGTGCCGGGTGATCATCTGACGAAAACTGCATGTTTTTAGATGACTGATTTTCTACAGTTATAGAAGTGCCTTCTGAAAAATGAGTGCCGTTGGTTTTGGTTTATTGCTTTGCATTCTTCTCCATTTTCTTATAGACGAATTGCGAATAGATAACCGATGCCACGAATGTCACGCCGTAGAATATCCATACAACCATAAACCAGTCGATCCGCAGCTCGCTCCCTAACCCGATAGCATGAATGAATATGGCGATCATTCCTAAGACTTGAATCCGTTCGATATACTTCCACCATGTTTTCTTGCCAAAAAAGCGCTTCAATTCGAACGAGAGAAAAATCATCAGACCGAGCGTACCCAGGATTATAAATATCGCCTGCGTACTATACGCGGTCAGAGCACTCTGTGGAGGCAACCCGAGTCCATCCATATACAAGGCTATCCATAGAAGCCCCGGGTGCAGAATAATCAGCCCGAGTACCAGCCCCATCGAAACAACCGCGTACATGTCACGGCGTCGACCGCTTACGCCCGCATATCGTCGGAGCGCGCCCATAACGAAATGAGTCCACATCAAGCCGAACGCTATCAGACCAAGCGGCGGAAACACATCATACAGCGTCAGGTCACTTACGTCGGCGCGATCGAGCCACGCGACGACCGGCAGTAACACCGCAAGCGTTCCAAGTCCCCATTCGAGCTGTGTCATATATTTTTGCAAGAATTCTTTCATATTGGCTCCTATTTCTTAATTTTTGACGGCCACCACACGATTGGGCCGATATCTTTAATAAGTGCTGGCACGAGCAGTGATCGAACGATAAAGGTATCGAGCAACACACCGAACGCCACGATGAATGCAAGCTGGAACAAGAACAAGATTGGTATGACTCCCAATGCGGCAAACGTCGCCGCCAGTACGATGCCTGCGCTCGTAATAACTCCGCCGGTTACGACCAAGCCCTTGATTACACCTTTGGCCGTACCATTTTTCAGACTTTCTTCGCGTACCCGTGTCATTAGGAATATATTATAGTCAATTCCAAGCGCCACCAGGAACACAAAGGCATACAGGATTACCGACGGGTCCGCACCCGGAAATCCCCACACTCCGTTGAAGAGCAGTGCCGCCACTCCAAGTGTCGAGCCGAATGAGAGTACCGTGGTAAGTAGTAGCAGAATCGGGGCGATCAACGAGCGTAGTAGGAGCGACAGAATGATAGTAATGGCGACCAGTACGACAGGAATAATGACGGCTCTGTCGCGAATGGACGCATTCGTGGTGTCCAACTGGGCTGCCGTTGCCCCGCCGACCATCGCGCTTTCGCTTACCGCTTGTACATTGGTACGCAGTCGTTCTATGGTCTGTTTGGCGGCGGCGCTATTCGGGTCGTCTGTCAGCGTTACTTGCAGCAAGACCTCACCGTCACTCACAATTTTAGTAGCGTCTTTAAATGGATTAGCCTGAGCGACCAGTGCATCGACCGGTAGTGCTTGGCCTGACTGATCAGCCTGTGTCTGTATTCTCATACGTATGCTGGCCTCAATTTCAGCCGCATACTCACCCACCGGAAGGAAGCCATTTTCCACACCGTCTGCAACAGCTGAAACGCTCTCCACTCCGAACGTATCGTCCGCAGCCGTAACGACTCCGTCCATTTCAGATTCTTTTACCGTCAAAAAAGCCGGACTTCCGGAACCGTCAGGAAAGTGCCGACCAAGAACCTTTTGTCCTTCGCGGGCTTCACTATAGCCAAGAATCAAGTCACTCTGAGCGACGCCGTCTGCTTTCAGTTGAGGCGCGAACAACGCAAGCACGACCAAGCCCATTGCCGTTAGAACCCACGTTGGTCGTGGGTGGGCTTTTACAAATTCGCCAACCCTGTGCCAAACGCCACGCTCGAGCTTACGCTTGTGTTCTTTTCTGGCGGCTTCGCTGGCGCGCGGAACAACGGGCCAAAACGCCTTGCGACCAGTTAGCAACAAGGCTGCTGGTAAGAATGTCAGTGCGCTCAACATTGACATGAATATTCCAATCGACCCAACAGGCCCAAGCGCTTTGTTAGACGCCAGGTCAGATAGCAATAAGCATAGCAACCCTACGATGACCGTCCCACCACTTGCAAGTATCGGTTCGAAGGCGCCCTTATACGCCTCGGCCGTCGCGCTCCAGCGATGCTTATTGATATACAATGCTTCGCGATAACGCGACACATACAACAAGGAGTAATCCGTCGCTGCACCAATCACCAATATGAATAATATACCCTGTACCTGGCCGTTCAGTTCAACCAGTCCTAGTTTCGCGAGCGTAAATACGATCAGTATACTGGCGCTGAGCGCAAATATACTGGTCAATAGCACGATAACCGGCAGTAATGCCGATCGGTATACGACGATAAGAATGAAAAAAACCACAGCTAGCGCGGTAAGTAGTAGAATTCCGTCGATTCCAGCGAATGCTACGTTCAAGTCAGCCGCAAATCCAGCTGGGCCGGTCGCATAAAACGACACGCCTTCAAGTGGCTCCTCTTTCAACTGCTCGCGGATACCACCAACAACTGGCTCTAATCCAACTTCGGTGCTCGCATTCGCGACCACGAATGCCGCTTTACCATCTTCTGAAATAAGCGGCGGACTGACATCGCCTTCCACGCCATCTGTTGCCGCGATAGTTTCCGTTGCGGTCTTTATTTGCGATTGCTGCGCATCGCTTAGTGCTACGTCACCCTTAGCCTGGAAGACGATAATCGTCGCCAAGGTGTCGCTGCTAATAAAATCTCCAAGTTTATCTGCGACTTTGGTGGCTTCGGCACTTTTCGGTAAAAATGCCGTCAAATCGACTTCGGATACTTCCTCAATCTTGCCGAAGTACGGTCCCCCAACTCCCGATACACCGAGCCATACAAAAATTAATACTGCTGGCAAAAAGATTCTTAGCCACTTACTCGGAACGTTCCTATTCACGCACCAGCCTCCCAGCTACATTTGTTGTATCAATTGTATCAGATACGAGCGGTTATGAACGGGCTCGTATACGGACGAGCGTCACGTAGAATCCGAACGTAATCATCCATAGCGTGAACGGATACGATATTAGTCGTTCCATGCCGCCCCTGCCGATACCAAAATGTACTTCGGTTGCGAACAGTGCGAAGGCCACAAGACTGAACATACCCGAAACGACAGTGTACGCGCGTACCGCCGGGTGAACATCTTTCAACGCGATGCCAAGGAGTAGTACACTAAGGTTACCGACGCCAAGGCCCAGCACTGCGCCCGTCATATGTAGCGCATTGATAGTATTTTCTGGGAACAATCCGACAAGTACGGTCCCTAGACCGGATAGCATCATCAATCCGAATGCGAGTCGTGACAGTTTCGTTCGTTCGAACTGTCTTTGTACGTACGGTGCTCCGATGGCCATGGTAATACCGAATGTTACGAATGATATGTTCATTAACAAATGGAGCGGCGAACACACCGGCAACCCGGCGTACATTCCGCATTCGGTATTGCCAAGGTCACTGATAAAGTTGTTCGCCCAACTATGCGGCACCGTCCATGCGGCGATGACGACAAGCTGAACGATGAAGTACTGGATGCTTGATACCCATAACAGCGGTCCGATGAGCCCGGATTTATCGTGACTGAAGCGCATCAAGGGCCACTCCCATGGCGGCAAATACGCGCCAGTCCAGCCTCGCCCAGGCGCTATCTTCCACACTTAGTCGGTAGTAATCACGGAACAAGGTCGTTTTTTCGTACTTCCCGACTTCTTGGTCACTTTGGATATCGGTGAACGAGAAATGATACTTGAAAAAGTTCAGCGCGATGTCGAGCAGGTCACCGATCAACGGAACGAACCCTATGAATCGGCGCAGCACCGCGATCGTCACGTTGCTTTCTTTTACGCGAAATAGCTCCGTGCCATCGGCGTCCATCAATACCCAGCTACTTACCAGCAAACTTTTTTTGAATTCCTTCCGGAACATCCCCACTACCGTACCGTCCGTATCTTCGACGATGTAGCGACCGTGCACGTCCATTATCTTTTCAGCGCGGAACGTAAAGGCCACGGCTGATTTTTGCTCGTCGGTAAAAAACTGTACCTTTTCTTTGAAGGCCAAGCGTTTCTGCTGCGCCAGCGCAATCAACTGCCCTGAATCACCAGCTTCATTCACATTCAATACTTTGTACTTGTTTACGAAAGCGGTGATCTTTTGTTCTATAACTAGTCGTGGTTGCATATGCATTTAGTATACATCGGCTGTAGTGCCGTTGCGCGGAATGAATTATATTTTAAATTATCGGACTGTCGGGAAAGCCTGGCGCATGACGTGACGAACGGTGTGACGCTTGCGGCTAAACGCATAGAACGATATGCCGCTCGCTACTAACGCGCCGATAGTCGCGGTAATGAGGTCACTCATTGTGTCTCGCAGCCCCATACCTTGGTAGTCCTTGCCAATCACAATCGCGTTGCTACCCATGTTCCATTGCTGCATGGTGGTTTTAAACGCGACGTCGAGGCTAAATTCATAAATTTCCCACAACACACCCATAGCCATCGCAAAACATGCGACGAACAAAGCAACAAAAAATGCATTAATGCGCATGTCTGTTCGTTTGTTCACGGCAAACATAATAAACAATCCAATCAGGCCAAATATCAAGCCAGATGAACCATGCAGCATGTCATCCCACCACCAGAATTTGTCGTACGCGTTCAACATTTCACCTAGCAGTACTGCAGCGCCAATGAATGCCAGCAGGATAATCATCAGAGCATGATGAGCATGATTAACGATGAACGATTTAATGCGTTTGCCCATGGAGGGTGAGGTTTTGTGTTTCATATGGTAGTTACTGTATCACGGTGTAAGCAAGTTACCATGCGCTACACCACTGGCTCCAAAAACGTCTTACATATTCGTTTTGGGACTCAAGTCGTCGGTGCTATATTCAGGTAGGCAAAATTAAGTCGAGTAACACCCATTCTGGGTCGCCCGTCTGAATAGCTTTTATTGGGAAATAAACCGTACCCAGCGTACCCAGCGTACCCAGCGTACCCAGAATTATCGCGTACGATAGCCAGTTTAAAGAATCGAAATTTGTAATAGCTAAGAATAACAATATGACGTCGAATGCTAACAGTATCGCACCGAAGAATCGTACGACGCCCGGCGATGGTATGCTGTATTTTCGTTTTCTCTGAACCATAACCTTACATTATCTCTTTTCGAGCCTGCATATCAAGCGTTATCATACCCGACGCGCCCAAGAAGTGAGCTGCGATGTCTGCATCAGCCCCGGGTCCCGGTTGCACATCCTTTGCCTCAATCACCGTCGGTGGCACAGAATTGCTCGATACGGTTATATTTAGGTCGCCGTCGCCGTCAATGCTAGCCGTTGCGACATCATCCTCATCCGCAAGGCGCACCCACGTCTTACTCTCTATGCCACGGAATCCGTTGCGCTCTGTCACATACCTTCTAAACGCGAGTTGGCTCCTGTCTTCGTTGCTCAGCGTAACTTCTATCGAACCGGGAAATGTATATTCAATGTCCATACTCTAGTAACAGTTTAGCTGTTCCTCAGTCATAGCCTAAAGCACCAATCTTTCCTGTTCTGTCGTATTGCGACTACGCACAGTCACAGTGCCATCTTCAAGCGTCTGAAAGTCTACTACTACGCAGTACGGCGTACCAATTTCGTCTTGGCGGCGGTAACGTTTACCGATGTTGCCATTGTCGTCCCACATTACGCGGCCAGGATTTTGCTTAGCTAACTTAGCGTAGACTTCACGAGCTTTTTCCACTAACTCCGGCTTGTTCTTGAGGAGCGGGCTGACCGCATATTTTACAGGTGCTAGGTGTTCTGGTAGCGCAAGGTAAATTCGCTTTTCGCCGTTCTGTTCGTCCTCGCGGTACGCACTGCACAGCACGGCCATCAGCGCTCGTTCGACACCGAAACTCGGTTCGATCACGTGCGGGATAAACCGAGTGTTCGTCCCTTTCACTGTGTATTCCATATTCTTACCAGAATTGTCGTGTATGTTCTTAAGGTCAAAGTCAGTGCGGTATGCAAGGCCCATCAGTTCTTCGCGACCGATCGGGTAATCGAATTCAAAGTCGATCGTGCGCTTGCTGTAGTGCGCACGGTCGTCACCTTCGACCTCTAATTCGTGCACGCTTTCAGCCGGCAGTCCTAAAGCTTCAAACCATTCCTTACACTTGCCGACCCAGTGCTCGAAGGCTTCTTCCCAATTTTCAGGGTTCACGAAGTATTCGATTTCCATCTGCTCAAACTCACGGCTTCGGAAAATAAAATCACGAGGGCTAATTTCGTTACGAAATGCCTTACCTTGCTGGGCGATACCGAACGGCAAGTCCGGGTAGAAACTGTCGACTACGTTCTTGTAGTTCGTAAAGATTCCTTGGGCCGTTTCTGGGCGCAGGTAGCTGATAGATTTGTCATCGGCTACAGGCCCAACATTCGTTTTAAACATCATATTAAACTGCTTCGCTTCGCCGAACGTCCCAGTCTTGCCGCACGTCGGGCATTTGTTCGGGTCGTCCAGTTTGTCAGCACGCAGTCGGGCTTTACAGTTCGAGCATTCTACCAACGGATCGGTAAACGTGTCGACGTGGCCACTTGCCTGCCAGACCTTCTGGTTCATCAGGATTGCCGCGTCAACCCCGTACATGTCGGTACGCTCGTCAACAAACATTCGCCACCACAGGTTCATGATATTCCGTTTCAGCTGCACACCAAGCGGACCGTAGTCCCAGGTCCCGGATAGTCCACCGTATACTTCACTCCCCTGGTATATAAATCCTCGACGCTTGGCCAGGCTAACAATGTCTTCAAGTTTTACTTCCGTTTTCATAGGGGTAATTATAGCAGTAATTGCTTTTTAATTATATTTGTGCTATAATATAGATACCCCGACTACTACGAAGGTGAGATCAATGGGAGTACCTGTAAAACAATCCGGGCTCATGAAGTTCGACGAGTTGTGGAACCAAGGACGGTTCCGCGAGGCTCGACAACTTCTGTACGACATGCGGAATGGCCGTAACGAACGCCATGACGCGGCCTACTGGAGCAAGCTGGCCATGGCCGAAATTCGGCACAACCAGCTCGAGGAAGCCGAGTGCTGCATGGAAGAAGTCCGTGCCTGTCGCGACTACGACAAGACGTTTCACGAACGAGCCTATCTGCGTAACCTCGCAGCCTGGTTCGCCCGGCGTCCTCGAGGTCGCAAGACGCCGGGCGTCATCCTGCAATACGTCACGAACGAGAACAGCGTTCTCGGCGACCTGCTGTTCCCCGCGCTCAATAGCGAGGACCCCAGCGATAAGGCCGCGGCCTACATGATGCTCGGTCGCTGGTTTTCAAGCCGGGCGGAACACAAGTACGCCGACGGCCGCCGACTCAACCTGGCCCAGGCTCTGTTCTACTTTGAACAGGCCGACGCCATCTGGGAATCAATTCCCGAGAAGGCGAACGGTCAGTGCCGTATCAACAACCGCTTCCACTGGTATCTGACGCTTCGTGCGCACACTGCCATGCGCGGCGTAACGCTCGATCCGAGCAAGCTCAGCGAGCTGTACACGATGGTTGTCAATCAAGACCCCAATCGAAAGCGGGTGCTTCTGGTGCACTTCGTGCACTACAACCGCGCTATGGGGTTATTCATCTCACGGCGCTTGAAGAAGTAGTCAGTCGACTCACCTTCGCGGGACACGGCCCGTCCCGGATGCGAAAGCATTCGGGACGGGCCAGTTTCATTTTCAGCGGTGTCGAGACATACCCTTTACCAACCCGTGGCTCGCCTTCTCTCAGTCGATTTTCAGTCAGATATGGTATATTTGATAACCGTCCGCACCTTTCGATTAAAGGAGACGTAGTGGCAGAAACGTTCATCAAGCCATCCGGCGGCATCGTGCAAGATGCGCTCAAGGTCATGAAAACTGACTTTGGTGGCGCACGGAGCGCCGAGTACATCCCGAATCTGATTCGGGCAGCGGCGTTTCCCAACAACGCCGCAACCGAGGCATGGCGTGGCGATATTTACCACCAGATTGCTGAGTGGTATGTGCGACGCGGAATGCTAGACGAGTCCGACAAGTACTTCGAGTTGTCGCTCGAAAGCTTCAACCCGTCGGAAACGCTCGGTCCTGCGCGCGCCTATCGCGGCTTTTCAATGCGCCACATGGCTGCCGGGAAGCTTGATCTAACGATTGAGCTACTGCAGTCCGCCCGTGCACTACATGCACGTGACCGCAAGAACAAGAAGGGCCAGCGTCAGTTGCTCATCACCCAGGCAAGCGTCCTTGAGACGCGAGTCTTGGCTGACGACGACAAATCGTCGGCCATCGATGAGCTTGTTGAACTTGCACTGTTCGACAGCACCGATTTCTGCCTTCGCGACCAGCATGACCGCGTGTCGTTCGTCCTGCCCCACACCCGTGGTGCAGACAAACGCGCGCTCCATGTGCGCCAAGTCGAAATCAACGCCAAGCGTCGCAAACCGGTTCGAACCGCAACATCGATCGCCCAGGTGGTGATTGACAATGAATTGCACCTCGCCGGCAAAATGCTCGGCGCGGTCCTATCGAAAGGAGTGGTACTGCCCCGTCCGGAGTGACGGGGCTTTCCCCTTTCTCGAATTAACGAGCTACCGCTCGCTCAGCCACCCACAGGCAATCATTTATAAGCATGTCAACGCCGCTGACATGCGACGCCAACTTTGGCGGCTGTGCGCTCAAAATTCGTAGCAACTTTATGTGATCACTCCCGAACGTTCCGTTATCGCTAAACACGAATCCATGGTCGACTTCAGAAAAATTATAGACGGCGTCTTCAACCAACTTCATCCCGTTCGTATCGGTGCTCAAGTTCATGCCAACTCCAAGTAGAATCGCCAGCTGCAACCAAAACCATGCCCGGGTAAGGCGCACATCTACAGTAGCGTCATTAAGTGATTGAAACGTTTGTTCCAAAAGATCATAGAATGCCGGTTCATCAACCGTCGCTGCGACCTTGGCCACCTGCTTAATCGCATCATAGCCAAATTGCAGACGTTCGTAATCGGTCATAATATGCGAGTAAAACGCATCCAGTCGTGCTGCCGTTAGAATACCGAGCTCGCCCCTGCCACTCCCTACAGTAATATCACAGGTAGCAAATAACTCTATGCCGCCCGCTAAACGACTTTTTTCTTTTCGGACTGCTTTTGCCATAACGCTCATCACGCCGTTTTCGGGTGTTAAAAACTGCACAATTCGATCGGCCTCGCCATAATTAGTTCTCCGTAGCACGATTGCCTTCGTGCGAACGGTCTTCATAGCAGCGTGCTCCGAATGGCCGCCACGATGTCATCGGGGTGCATGGTCGCTTTGTCGAGAATACGCTTTACTCCATAGCCCGACACATCTTCTAGGTCAATCTGGTCGGCCAGATTGGTGGCCAGAACGATGGGAATATCGGCCAGGTCAGCATGCGAACGCAGTTCATGAAGCAGCGCCAAGGCGGTAGTTCCGGTTAACAAGACATCGAGTAGAATCGCATGCGGACGAACATCGTCAATAATATCAATCGCCCCCACAGCGTGGGCAGCATGGTAGGTCTCGTACCCCGACCGCCGTAGCACGCGCAAATAATGCTCAGCGAGCCATTCATCATCCTCAATGACTACGACACGTTCGCTCATAGTAGCGACAGCTGGCGTGACACCGGAAGCTCGACATAAAATGATGCACCGTCCTGGTGGCGAATCGCTCCAATACGGCCATTCATGCGCTGCGCAAAATCATGGGCAATATATAGTCCAAGTCCGCTACTTTGTGGCCGAGCATGAACAGGCTGGCCGACGCTCAAACTTCCAATCAGTCGCTTCCAGCTAGCCAGCGGCATATGCGGGCCATAATCTCGCACGCTGAGCCGTACAGCTGACCGCTCAACGAGTAGCTGAGCTTGCAGCTCGACCGATCCATCAAGGCCACTGTAGTGCAGGGCGTTGTCGGCAAAATTTAATAGTATGCGCCGTAGCAAGTCGCGGTTGGCGATAACCGGCGGTAAATGTCGCACCCGGCTGATATTAAGCCTTCGGCCGCGGGCTTCGTACAAGCTTGCTAGTTCGTTTCGTACGTCGACAGCCACATCTAGAGGATTAACTGGGTGTAATTCGAATAACGCAATTTGTCCTTGGGCGCGAGTCAGGTCACCCGTCAGCCGCAGTGCTTTTTCGGCGATATGAGTCATTTGTTCTGAAATTCGGCGACAGTCAGATTCGTCGAGATCCTGACGTGAAAGCTCAAGCGACAATTGTCGAAGCAGCACCAATGGTGACTTCAGCTCATGAGCGGCTACGCCGATGCTCGACACACGGCTCATTTCCCCACTTCCTTCGCTCGCTTCTCCGCTCAGGTCCATTACCTAGTAGTGTAGCAGGCCGCGGGCGAAAAATCTGCGCCTAGGTGCTGCTATTCTTCAAACGAAATCGTTTGAATCAGCGCGTCAAAATCAGGCTTAAACGTATCGGCGTCTGTCTGAATAATCGCGGTCTTGTCGCGAATCTTGTACACCACGGCGGCACCACGGATATCTTTTGAGAAGTTACCGTCAAGTCGCGTGCCATTCTGACCGTTCGCTTTTGTCGGTGATGTCTTTAGGTCACCCTTCTTCACCAGACTGTCGTATTCTTCAAGCACTTCTTCGTAACTGTCGTTGACGATTGCGACGTGCAGGGCGTAGCGAGAATTGTCAGAACTGACCGATGGCACCGCGCCAGGACTAAAGAATGCTTCATACCCGCCGCTCTTCGCACCGTCGTTGGCAACGTAAACGCTCCACGTCTTCGGATACTTGAATCCAAGCGTTCCAAAGTCACTTGGGCCCGCAAAGCTCTGCAGCGGCTCTTTTTCACGTTCGACAAACTTATTTTCCAAGGAGTCGCCGAGCTTCTTTTCGGCGTCAGCCACAGCCGATGCAACCTTCGAATCGACATTGTTCTTTTGGTCCATGTAATTTACGTACGCCCATATAGAAAGGCCGGCGAACGCGACCATAAATACCGACAAGCCGGCGATTACTACGATTGACGTGCTAATGGCACCTCGCTGAGAAGAAGACGTTATCATGCCCGAATTATAGCGTAAGCTTCTTTCGTCTGTAAAGACGAAACTCGTCCTAGCTTCTTTTCTCTGCAAAGGTAAAGATGCCCATTACTTATTCGGCTGTATTTCGTACAGCGTATGAGCACGCAGATCCTTAACGGGTGTAAATTCTTTTAAGTGACTCCCGAATGTCATGACCGTGAAGCTCCGGCCCCGAAGGTCCGCCTGCTTCTGTAGGTAATTTCCTAATTTTTTGCTGTCGCGTGTGACACTAAACACGTATACCAGCGTCGTTTCGGGCGGCAGCGTCACGCTCCACATATCAGCCAGGCGGATGGTAGCCTTGCTGCGAAGTCGCAGCTTCGATGCAAGAACAAGCAAAGGGTTTAGCTCGTAGCCATAGCCGTTAGCCCCTCGCCGCACGGCCTCAGCGAGTACCTGGCCATCACCCGAGCCAAGGTCTACCACGACGTCGTCTGGTCCAACATCGTATAGGTCCTTAAACGCTCGGCGTAGTTCGCCGCGTAAACTGGGTACATATGGAGCGCCGAAGAACGCGACGAATCCAAACGCCAGCACTAGTCCAGCGATTATCCAAAGCATCGTCATGCTTCTTCAAAAGATTTCTTCAGCACGTTGACCTTATTTTCCATTTCAGAAAGGTCACGTTCAATTTCTCGAGCGAGCGTAGCGGCCGCTTCAAACTTTTCGCTAGCATGAGTGAGCGAAAAGTCATCGCCTTCAAACCAGGCAGCCAGTTCGCGTAGTTGGTTCATCTTCTCTTCAATCGTCTTATTTTTCACTGACATTTCGTACCTCCGCTTGAATAATATCTCGTTTCCGCTCGATTTCGATTATCTCACCGACCCTTATGTCTCCGCGCACTAAGGCGTACCCCCTGGCCAGAATCATCCGTGGGTCGTATTGACGGAGCAGCTTGACGGTCGCCGCTGTCTCATCCCTAAAGCTACGGACCCGCTCGGTCGTCAATCGTTCGGCGGTCCCCAGTAGATCCACGGTTTCTCGCCGGTAGTCAGCCAAGCGACTTTGCAACGACGGGACTATAGCCCGTACGATAGTACGCGAGCGCGCTATCAGTTCACGTCGGTCTGGCACCAGTAGCTGCGCCGCGTTTGTCGGCGTCGCGGCGCGTACGTCGGCTACCATGTCCGCAAGAGTCACATCGATTTCATGACCGACACCTACGAGTGTTGGAATACGACTACTCGCGATAGCTCGTACCAGTCCCTCATCGTTGAACGCCGCTAGGTCATCCGCGTCGCCACCACCCCGTACAATCACAATCACCTCTGGTGGTTCGCCCGATTGGTTGAAGTGCTCTATCGCACGAATTATCTGAGCTGGGGCATGAACACCCTGCACTAACGTATGCGCGACATCCACGTGCATGCCGCCCCATCGCCCATTCAGAATCTTAATAAAGTCAGCGTAACCGGCAGACTGTGTGCTGCTGATGACCCCGATGCGAGTTGGAAGCTCGGGCAGAAGCCTTTTACGCGTCGGCTCGAACAAGCCTTCGGCCTCGAGTTTGCGCTTCAGTAAGTCAAAGCCTTTTTTTATACTTCCCTCGCCGACCGGCTGCACCGATTGAATACTGACACTGAAGCCCCATTTGTCACTCAACCTTGGTCGACCAAGCACCGCGACCACCATGCCGTCTTCGAGCGGCTGTCGCACCTGATATGTAGAGCCGAAAAAATCGACGGCGGACTGTTCGTCTTTCAGCTTAAATCGCACCCATTTACCCTGGCGCACGTTGTACCCGGACACCTCGCCGACGATGACGATGGCCGGCATAGCGTAGTCGAACGTCTGGTTCACCAGACCGACAAAATCAGATACGCTTAAACGGATTTCGGCTTTTTCGTTTTCCATATTTCCCTAACGCATGTTGATAAAAGAGATACCCGACAGCTATCGTAACGATCAGAATGATTACTCGGGTCAATACGATTCCCGCAATTGCCGTACCACTCGCTATACCTGCCGTAGCCAAAAATGCCACCATAATGGCCTCGTACGCACCTGCGCCGCCTGGCGTCACGACGATAAATCCGGCAACACTTGCGAGTACATATGCAATCAGCAGCGGAGCGGGATTAACCGGAGTACCGAGAGCGAAAAACGTTATCCAGAACAAAAGCGCATCGGCAACCGTGAATGCTATCGCCCACAATATTGGTTTTAGTAGTATTCGATAATCGCGTTTTAACTCCAAAAAATCATCATGGATGTCTTCGAAGAATGCGAATATCTTTTTCTCGCGCACCAATACCCGTTTTCGGCCTCGGGTTAATTTTCGAGTCGTGCGGTTAATTATTTTCGCCGACGTACCCGCGAAAGCCTGCATGCGTTTACGGCTACTGACGAGAAATATTAGACCAATAGTACTGAGCACCATGAACAGCACGATTGATGAACTCACCAGAATAATCCAGCGGTTTATGTTGCCGTCGAGCGTCACCGCCACGACTGAAATAGCGATCAGTATCGCCGACGCCACAAATCCCGCCACATATCGGACCACCTGCGCCGACGCTGCCCTACCAGGACTGACGCCTAGCTTTCCGAGCCGCCAGGTCATATACGAAATACCACTGACACCGCCCGACGGCAAAGTATGGTTCACGAAGTTCAGTTCAAGCGCCATCCGGGCACGGTCGCGCCAACTCGTCGACTTAATCGCTCCCTTGGCATCGAGGTACGTAAACATAATTTCACCCGCCGCAAAGAACGTGAACAGCAGTAACGGTAGCAGAAGCACCAAGATGAGCGGATTAACCGTTCCTAGCAACTCCCAGGCTTTGAGCAGTTCGTGGCGCGACAAAAACAATATCAGCCCTACCAGGCCCAGCGTTACCCAACTGATGATATTCTTTATCGACATTGTTTCCATTATATGTCGTCGACGGCTCATAAGACAAACCTACGGTTTTTC
>JAZKIT010000005.1:6191-48519 GCA_040384745.1 Patescibacteria group bacterium | reverse complement strand
TGGTCCTTTCCCTTACCTGTATACTGGTGATAATGCATTCCGACACATCATCAACTTCCGACACGGGCGACACACGCACCTACGTTTCGCTGCTCGGCCGTCAACCCGAACTCAGCCTTGCGGAACTTGAGCAAGTCTTCGGTCATGTCATACCACTGGGTGATATCGCTGCTACGTTCGAACACCACCGTACGCCTAATATTCAGCGCCTTGGCGGTTCAACTAAGCTTGGTGAGGTCGTTGCCGAATTCGAAACGCAAGACTGGGCACGACTCAGCAATAAAATCGTTCGCTATTATACCGATCGGCTCAAGGACTTTGACGGAAAAGTCACTCTCGGCATGAGCGTGTACGGCCGTGAAGTTCACCCCCGTGAAGTTCAACGCACCGGTCTGATGATTAAGTCCGCCCTCAAGAAGAAGGGTGTCAGCATGCGACTCATCCCAAACGACTTCACCGAGCTTTCAACTGCTACTTCGCATCACAATAAGCTTGGCTTGTCACCAAATAAGATTGAGCTACTGGTCATTTACGAGAATCAAAAAGTACTGGTCGCCGAAAGCCGTGGAACTCAAAATATCACTGCCCTAGCCGCTCGTGACCAAGCCCGACCCAAAACCGACGCGTACGTTGGCATGCTTCCGCCTAAACTGGCACTCATGATGATCAATCTCTCAGGAATCACAGCATCAGGCGTGTCGAGCCCTGAAGCCGATATCACTGCCAGGCCTTCAAGCGGAACGCAACCCGAGCGTAGCGCGGCGAGTAGTGCACCTGACAGTGACATCGGCGAAAGTGGCGAACATGGCGTACGTATTCTCGACCCCTTCTGTGGCACCGGCGTGGTTTTGCAAGAAGCCGCTCTACTTGGCTTTGACGTCTACGGCACCGACTTAGCTGAAAAAATGGTCGACTATTCCCGTGCCAATCTGGACTGGCTTGCCGGCAAACACTCTATCGGCACCGTCACTATCGAGGCCGGGGACGCCATTGAACACACCTGGCACCAACCTATCGACGCAGTCGTGGCCGAAACCTACCTTGGCCAACCATTTAGCGCGCCGCCAGCGCCCGACAAGCTCGACAAAGTACGCCGCGTCGTCGACCACATTACTACCAGCTTCCTTGAAAACATCGCCCATCAGCTCGAACCCGGAACCCCGCTCTGCCTAGCTGTCCCCGTCTGGCGTGATGGCGTCGGTCGGTTTACGTTCTTGCCCGTCATCAACAAAATTGAATCGCTTGGTTACGAATGGCACACATTCGAAACAGTTAACACCAAACAACTCGCCTACTTCCGCGAAGACCAGATCGTCGCTCGGCAACTACTCGTTTTGACGCGCCGTTAATTGCGTCGTTATATGCAGCTGTCAACGGGTAGGTCAAATGTAACCCTCCCGCCTGTGCGCTCTGAGAAATAGCCATAATGGGCCCGGGGACTAGCACCGCCGTAGCAATAGTAAAAATAGTTCTGGCCGTCGTAATACGGCTGGCCAGTGTAGGGCGTATTCACGGGATCCTTCGGCATCTTACCGTAGCGGTTCGCTAAGAATGCCAGCCAATTGGTATGCGAACTCGAGTCCCAGCCACCACCGCCGCTGCCCCCATACGTAGCCGTGTTCTGGATGCCGCCGAATTCAACGTTGTATGCTGATAATGACTTCTTGATATTCGTCATATCCTGAGCTCGGATGTTATCTCGGGCCCGCTCTTGTAAGCCACCGTACGCCACAAGCGCTAGAGACGCCAATATACCGATGATCGCAACCACGATGAGTAGCTCAACAATAGTAAAGCCGCGAGCGTGTCGTCTTGTGGGTCGTTTTTGGTTTTTTATTTTTCCACCATGCATGTGCTTATAAATATACCATATAGCGTCAGGACACCGCGCCCGCGCCGTCGATTCGCCACCCCTTGTAAAACCTTTGATTATTTAGTACAATTTACTAGATTGTTTCATAAACTTTAAGGAGAATCTATGTCACACGTTAAAGCAGGTGGTTCGAGTAAGAACGTCCACAACAACGCCGGTCCTCGACTTGGTGTCAAACGCTACGGCGGCCAAAAGGTCAACGTAGGCGAAGTATTAGTTCGTCAGACTGGTTCTACAAAAATAGCCGGCCCTGGTACGTTCATGAGCCGTAACTTTACGATTCACGCTGCCGTCGAAGGTGTCGTATCGTTCAGCAAGGTTAAGACTCGCCGTTTCACCGGTAAGACTGCCCCTCGCACACAAGTTAGCGTTCAGTAGTTAGCGCCTAAAATTAAAATGGAGTCCCAAACTGGGACTCCATTTTAATAGTGCACATGTAGAGTTAGCTTTGTTGATCGCGAAGCCACTGAAGATGGCGCATTGCATCTCGAAACTCAGAGCTTATGGCCTTAGTAGCTGGAGACATTGATCGTAGCTCTTGGCCCATATACTGACCATAAAGGGCCGAAGCTTCACCGTCCCTAGACTGCTGGGCTACTTCTTTATCGCCGCTGTAGCGAGCGAAGTTATATAGCTTTGCTACTTCTTGCTCAGATAAATCTGCTACCATCTCATCAATTTTTTCAGATTGCTCAGCGATACGATCACCAAGCGTGCGTTCAGGTGCTGCTTGTGCAACTTCTACCGCATCCGTCTGGTTTCGTGCAAAGCCTGGTACATGGTCGATAAAGTCAGAATTCACTGCTTGAGCAGTAGCTGCGTGTCCTATACTTACTTTTAGCTTGTTGCCTGCTAAACGTTCAGCTAATGACTCTTGTGCGCTATCAGATATAGCTTCAGCAGCTACGTCTCTGTACCCTGGCACGAGTACGCCTTCGCGTTCCGTCATTACTTCAACACGGTACATTCCAGGCTTATCAGGGCTCTCGCCTGCATACGTACCAACGGTTATCTCACCGCCAGACTGCTTAGATCTTTGCACGAGCACCGTAGCTCGGGTATTACTAGCTTGCTGTTCAGTAATCTGGTTGAATGATGGTGTTTCGCTCATATAGTTGTATAATAGCAAAAAATTGCCTATTTGTCAAGAAGCTTATGCTAAGTTAAGAAGAGTTATGAGGCGACGGGTTCGACCGGTGGTTGGTCGGAAGTATTCGAAGTGACACCAAGATGGTGCTTTACGCGCTCTACTACATCACCGATTACTACTTGTGACTTCACCAAATAATCATCAACTCCAAGACTTTCAGCCCGCTCTTTGTCCTTCGGCTGACTGAGTGCCGTTAGCATAATGACGCGAATGTTCGTGGTGTCAGGAGTGTTGCGCAAAATATCCAGTACATCGAAGCCACTGATCTTTGGCATCATAGCGTCAAGTAATATAAGGTCCGGCTTGTACTCGACTGCGGCCGACAAGGCGGCTTCGCCGTTATGCTCTTCGCGTACATCGAAGCCTTCAAGTTCTAATCGGGAACGGTAAACGCCGGCCAGTGCCGTGTCGTCTTCGACAAGCAAGATTTTCTTTTTGGTGTCCATATGCTCCCTATTCTACCGTTAATTGTATGAAGGCACAACCGCTATCGGCTATTGACCACGCCTAGTGCTGCGTCCAGTTGCGGATCATTACCCGCGTCCAAATCCGCCTGGGTCAATCCCGCTTCGACATCGGGGGTTATTCCCTTCTTGTCGACGTTTCCGCCACTCGGGGTGTACCAGCGTTTGATCGTTACTTTTAGCATCGCACCGTTTGCCAGCGGCACTAGTTCCTGAACGGTACCTTTACCAAATGATTTCTCACCTACGATTGTCGCAACCTTGTAGTGTTTCAGTGCCGCAGCCAGAATTTCAGTCGCACTCGCAGACCCAGCATTGAGTATGACAGCCGTCTTGACGCCATCGAGCAGTACGTCGCCTTCACTCTGTAGTTTCTGTTCCCCACCAGTGTTCGCCTTAACACTGACGACGAGCTTATCGTTCAGCCACATACCGGCGACGCCCGGAGCCGCGTCGAGGTACCCGCCGCCGTTGCCTCGCATGTCGACAACCAGTTTTTTCATGCCACGGTTCTTAAGATCGGTCACGGTCTTTCGCACCAAACTGACCGTTTCTTGATCAAAACGGTTTATGACTACAATGCCAGCATCGCCCCGTAGCTCGCTCGAAACGCTCGGGTTGTTTATTGCTTCACGGGTAATCGTTAGCTCTTTTGGCTGATCGGAACGTTTGACCGTAAGTTTCACGCTCGTGCCAACTTCACCACGGATAGCACGGACTGCCCGCTCGGCGTCCCAGCCATCGGCTGATTCGTCGTTGACGCCTAGAATCACATCGCCCGCAAACAGTCCGGCTTTTTCGGCTGGATTGTCGGGAAGTGTCCGAATAACCGTCGGCTGTCCACTCCGAACGCCAATTTCAGCCCCGATGCCGCCGCCAATTTCGCCAGTCAATTCTTTATTAAATTCATCGGCCTCTTTTTGATCAAGATACACTGTGTAGGGGTCGCCGACCGCATTAATCATGCCGTGCTTGGCGCCTTCAATTAACTTGTTGTCGTCGATATCACCGTTGTAGTGCGTCTTAAGGGTCTGGTAAGCATCCTGCAGCGATGAATCATCAAGCGTACCGGTTTCGACACGCACACCAAAAGCCGGTCCGACTAAGCCATACAGCTGCTCAGACCGAGTACCAATGACAAATCCTACAAGTAGTACGACGAGTACGACACAAGCCAAAAGAACGCGAGAAAGCTCTACCTTTTTTTCCATTAGCATAAGTATAGCGCACCCCGATCGGGGTGCGCTAGTGTAATTTAGGCCTATGGCTTACGGCTACTAGAAGTGGATGTAGTAATCGTATGCACCGGCAGATATACCGTACATTTCACTGTAGTGACCCCAGCCTGCACCGCCTGCGTTGAAGTAGTTGTATTGGCTGATGTTAATCGTCCCGTCACCGTTGACGCTTTCGACCCATACAACGTGACCATATTGTCCAGCCATGATGACTCCGACCGATCCGGCGCGAGGGGTTGAGCTCACCGGTATACCGGCAGCGCGAGCGTTACCAGGCCATTGGTTGGCATTACCAACACCGCCCCAGTATGGCATGTAGCCGTTCTTCTGGTAGACCTTCCAGGCCGTGTAGCTGACGCACTGGCGAGAGTACATGCCCCATTTGTCAACGACAGGGTTGTAGTAATCAGAATTAGCGTATGCTGTTGGGTAACCACCTTTGTTCGGGTCACCTGCGACAGCCGATCCACCGCCACCAGCAGCACGGATTGCCGCGGCGATTGCAGCCTGCTGAGCTTGTTGGACTCGGTCTTTCTCGGCGCGAGTTTGGGCACTCAAGTTCTGGTAGGCCTGCTCTTGGCCCGCGACGGTCGCGATAAGGGTTTGTTGCTCAGCCTCTTTGGCACTCAGTGCTTCGCGGGCGGTCTTTTGGTCCGCAAGGGCTCGTTCGACGCCAAGCTTTTGCTCTTCAAGCTGTTTTTTGAGTTCTTTAATCGTGGTTATTGTTGAAGCCAGTTCATCTTGAATCGCCTCGCGGTAGGTTTGTTTGTCCACGTAATCACTAATATTGCTACTGCTTGCCAGCATTTCAAGTGGTGAAATATTGTCATCAACGTAAAGGTCGGCGATTGTTTCACCGAGGGCGTCTTTATTGGCAGCAATGAGTGCTTCATTCTTCACAATGTCGGCTGCTAGCTGGTTAGCCTTCGCTTCGTTCAGGTCAATCTGTGCCTGAATTTGAGATTTTTCAGCGTTTAGCTGAGCCAGTTTATTTTCATACGTATTGCGTTCGCGACTAAGGGCTGCTGCCTGCGCATTGAATTCATTGATTTGTGCGTTCAATTGAGCAATGCGAGCATCGAAATCATTGGCCTTCACCATCTGCGACATCGCTAGTGGCGTCGCGGCAAGCATCAATATAGCAGCAGCGACAAGCGAGGCACGCTTGGCGAATGAGATTGATGATGGTGTGGTGGACCGTAGATTCATCTTCCCCCACGTTAGCATAAGCATAATCTCATGTCAATACTAAGCATAAGCCGGAATCAGATTTTCAAGTAGCGACGCGTCGCAAGAAGTGAAGATAAAACACCGATGGTCGCCCCAAGCAAAATCATGCCAAGCGCCACGAATCCAATATAGTTCATAACGAAGTCGAGGGTTGGTTGCACCTGCACTCCGGTAATCAGGCGGTCTTTGAGCCAGTACAGCCCAGCGACGCCAAGGACAGTAGCAAGAACCGCGGCGATAAATCCGTACACGACAGCTTCAACGATAAATGGCCCACGAATAAATGCTTTGTCGGCACCAATCAATTTCATCATTTCAATTTCGTCGCGGCGATTAAAGATAGCCATGCGAATCGTGTTAAAGACGATCAGCGACGAAATGACCACAAAGACAACCGTTGCAATGATGCCTACCCTATCGGCAAACACGACGCCCTTGGCAATACCTTCGATGGCATTCTTTCGCTCACCCGCAAATGACGGTTCACGACTTGGGTCAATATTATCTTTCACGGTTTCGTTGGTTTTAACAAAATTAGCAAGTTCACGCGTGTCGTTGATGTCGACCAACTTTACGCGCAGTGTCCCCGAAAACTTATTCGTGGCTTCATTGAGCGCCGAAAGCGCTTCGGGATTTTTGCTGTTCTGCTCGGCGAACGAACCTCGGGCATCTTCTGGACTGATATAACTAACGGCTGTAACTGTTTCAAGACTTCGAAGTTCGGATTGAATTTTTTTTACTTCATCGTCGCCTACGTCTGTCTTGAGGTAAATCGACATGTCGACCTTATCTTTGATGTCATCGACAGTTGTGACAAGCGTATTACGGGCTGCGAGTGTAGTGAACACAATAAGCAGCGTAATGGTCATAACCGCGGTGGCCGCTACTGTTAACCACGCGTTACGAGAAAAGTTATTGACACCGTAGCGACACATTCGAAGGAACGTAATCCACTGGCGACGTTTCCGCTTGTTTTGTGCAAACTGCTTTGAGGTCATCTTGCCTTTTGCCATACTACTGCCTATAACTTCCCTGTGCCTGGTCGCTGACAATTTTTCCGTGTTCCAGGGTGACGACGCGGCGCTTCAACTTATTGACGATGTCGACGTTGTGCGTCGTAAGTAAAACGGTCGTACCATAGCGATTAATCTTTTCGAGCAACCTCACAATGTCCCAGCTGTGCTTTGGGTCGAGGTTTCCGGTCGGCTCGTCGGCAATCAGAATCTTTGGCTGCCGAACGACGGCGCGAGCAATCGCCACGCGCTGACGCTCACCACCAGAAAGCTGGTGTGGAAATGACTTCTCTTTGCCAGCCAGCCCGACTAATTCAATGACTTTCGGAACAGTCGTCTTAATCTCACGGTTGGTCATACCGGCAATTTCGAGGGCGAAGGCGATATTCTCGAACACCGTACGCTGCGGTAGCAATTTGAAATCTTGGAATACGACGCCGATCTTTCGGCGAAGCAGCGGAATGTGTTTGTCCTTGAGCGTGTCGTAGTCGATGCCGCCGACGACGATTTTTCCACTGGTCGGCTTTTCTTCGCGGGTCAATAATTTCAACAAGGTTGATTTGCCGGCACCCGAAGTTCCCACTAAAATAACGAACTCTCGTGGCTCGATGTGAAGACTGATACGTTGAAGTGCCGCGTTGGTACTCTTACCGTATGTTTTTGTTACCCTATCCAACAGAATCATTTAGGCTAATTATAGCATAAGTGATACAGGGTGAAACCGGTCTTAATTAGTGTCTGCGGTCTGAAGGTCGTAGCAGACTTCACCGGCTCTGTGACCGTATGTTTCAATGCTAGTCGGGTACTTCTGACCCTCAGGCGTATACGGTGAAGAGTTATACACACCCGAGTCATCGGCTGCTTTGTACGTGACGCAAAGTGTATAGCCATACGCCGTGGCCACCGTACCGCCGAGCTGGCTCCCGGGACTGAACATAGCGACATTCTGCTCGGTACCGACGATGCGCTCACCTGGCGTATAGCGTACGGAATCTTTTTCGATTAACTCGTTTGCCTCTTCATTGTATCCAGAGTCACTTAGCGAGGAATCAAGGTCACTCAATGTAGCCGGTAACTTAGAATTCTCGTCAGTGTAGTCGTTGATCGCCCTGGCGACACCTGGAAGCCCCTGCTCTACCGCGAGGTCCTGACTTTGGAGTCGTGCCGTTGCCGCCGGACCCACTACTCCAAGAATGACGGAAACAATGATGGCGAGCGTCATAGCTCCCCAGTACATCGGAACCACCCCTTTTACGAAGCTTGGGCGCAGTGTCCGGAGCAATGTCAGCCCATACAGCACGAAGATAATAGCGCCGCTGATGATAGTACTAATAGTACTTGCAGCGTCAGTCGTGTCAGCAATCATCAAACTGACCACACCGAATACCGACATAATAAGCGCACCGATGCCGAACAGCGCGAATATGACTGCGTGGATAATCATAATGACATTCGTACCGCTACTACGAGCATGTTTCTTTTCGGCACGCGAGTAAAATATGTCACAAATAAGAGCGATGACAAAGAGCACCAACACCGCGGCCAAAAGATACGCGATTCCACCACCAAACCAATAACCCATGCTCGCACCGTCACTGCCTATTTTGGTCATCAGCTGATTCACGACAAGCAGCACGAGCCCGCTTAGCGAAAGTACCGTCCAGCCCCAGAAGGCATAGGTCAGCCACTGAAGCACCATAAGGCCAGGACCAGCGTGCGGGAGTTCGGATGCGGCCACTGGAGCCACTGGAGCCGAGGCGACAGGCGTCACAGGTACGGCCGCCGGCTGCTCGATTGCGGGTGTTGCCGCTGGAGTCGGCTGAGCCGACGCGTGCCCGAACTGTGTCGTCGTCGGTTGTTCGTCTGACGAATCGGCTTCAAGTCTGTGGTTCAAGTCAGCGTGTTCGGTCGTGTCAGGTTGCGGGGTGCTGCTTGTCGGCGGCTCCCTATCGAATGAATTAAATCTGTTGTTCGCGTCTTCGTCTGACATGTAATCGGGTATCCCGTTTATGCTATTGTTAAAAGAACTATAGCATTTAGGTCAAGTTCGAACCAGAGGTATTTTCGAGGTACGACGTCATAAAGCCGTCCAGCTTTCCATCGAGCACCCCCTTCGAGTCCTTATCCTCATATTTCGTGCGTGTGTCTTTTACCATAGTGTACGGATGTAAGACGTAGTTGCGAATTTGCGACCCCCAGTTGGCCGATTCACCCGCCTTAAGGTCATTGAGCGACTCGGCATGTTGCTCCATTTGCAGTTGTGCGAGTTTTGACCGCAAAATTCGCAGTGCCGTGTCTTTGTTTTGCAGCTGCGAACGCTCGTTCTGGATGGCGACGACCGTATTGGTTGGAAGGTGTGTGATACGCACAGCCGAATCGGTGGTATTGACCGACTGGCCACCATGGCCACCAGCACGGTATACGTCGATTTTCAGGTCCTTGTCATCAATAGAAACTTCATCAGGTGCATCGATACTCGGCAGGACTTCGACGAGTGCAAAACTCGTCTGACGCAAGTTATCGCTATTAAACGGGCTCAGGCGCACCAATCGATGGACGCCATGTTCGGAGCGAAGCTTACCGTAGGCAAACGTTCCAGATACTTCGATAACCGATGTTTTAATGCCGGCTTCTTCCCCAGTCGAGCGTTCGGTACCAACGGTTTTCATGCCAGCTTTTTCGCAGAAGCGTAAGTACATTCGCTCCAACATTTCGGCCCAATCTTGGGCGTCAGTTCCCCCAACTCCGGCCGTAATACGAAGAATAGCATCGTGATCGTCAAACGGACCACCAAACAATAGATCCTTTTTTCGTTCGGCGAGTTCCGATTCAAACGCCTGGACCTGTAATTCAAATTCTGCGCGCATGGTGTCGTCACCCATTTCCATCAGCTCAACGATATCATCGACTTGTGCCTTTAGTGTCTGCCATGGCTCGACGAGCGACCGTAGAGCGGCAGCCTGCTTGCTGAGCTCTTGCGCCTGAGCAGGACTGTTCCAGACTTCAGGAACCGCCAACTGCTCGTCAAGCGATGCCAGTTTGGCGGACTTTCCTTCCACGTCAAGTCGTTCCATCGCTTCGATAGTGGCGACCTGAAGTGCATTGGCACGTTTTTCAAGGGGTTGCATTACATCTATTGTAGCATCACGCTATACTGTAGTGAGTATGCGTATTGGAGTGTTTGATTCTGGCATCGGTGGCGAAGCGGTCGCGGCGAACCTGCGACATGATTTTCCGCATGCCGATATTATGACCGTCAGTGACCGCGAGCACGTACCCTACGGAAGCCGACCACCTGAAGAGATTATTCGATTAACCGAAGCTACCATTAGTCCTTTGCTCGAAAGCGGCTGCGATGTCATTATCATCGCCTGTCACACCGCGACGGCCGTCGCGATCGACTATCTGCGAAACAAGCACCCAACTCAGCCATTCGTGGGGCTCGAGCCGATGCTCAAACCCGCGGCAGCACTTTCGAAAACGAAGACCATCGCAGTCTTTGCCACGCCAGCCACACTCTCAAGCCCACTTTACGCGGAGGCGAAACGACTGCATGCAGCGGGAGTACGGGTCATCGAGCCAGATTGTAGCGACTGGGCCCGACTAATTGAAGCGAACGAGCTGAACCGCGACCACATTGAGGAAGCCGTTGAACGATGCATTAAGCTGGACGTGGACGTCATCGTACTTGGTTGTACGCATTATCACTGGATCAAACACGAAATAATTGAAACCGCCGGGCATCATGTGGTCGTCCTGGAACCATCCGAAGCGATTGCCCGACGCGTCCGCGACCTATTACGATTGTAGTGAACGGACGGCGGCGATAAATTGGTCTCCGCGATCAGCGTAGCTTTTGAACATATCAAAACTTGCGGCCGCTGGACTTAGAATCACCACATCGCCCGGTTGTGCGATTTCGTCAGCCCGTGCGACGATAGCTGGCATGTCGCCAGTCTCGCGGACACATGTCACGCCATGCTGCGCGGCCAGCTCGACCAAATTGTCGCCATTCGCCCCAATAGCGATAATTTTGGCGTCAGCTTCTCGGCAGACACTCATCAGCTCATCGTAACCAGCACCTTTATCGTGGCCACCAAGCAATAATACTTTTGGCCGCTCGAACGACCGAATTGCGGCAATGGCCGACCCCGGTGTCGTAGCGATGCTGTCGTCGTAATACTCCACACCGTTCTTTTCGGCGACAAACTTCAACCTATGGGGCAGACCAGCAAAACTGGAAAGGCCTTCTTTGAATATAGCTTCCAGCTCACTGTCGTACGCCGATGACAGAATACTTCCTGCGGCAGCAATCGCTGCGCAAGCGTTTTCTATGTTGTGCAACCCGGGGATTTGCAGCACTGACGTTTGAATAAATTTTTGATGCTTCACGTAGAACCAACCATCTTTGGCATATACCGTATCCTCATCGGGGTATTTCATATAACTGGTGCGATTCGGTGGCAGTGTAATTACATCACTCAGCGATCTATGGACTATGCTCACATCGTTCTCTGTTTGGTGTCGTACGATGTTCAGCTTGGCATTTAAGTAGTCATTCATGTCATCGTGAATGTCCAGATGATCTGGCTCAATCATGAGCATTACTGCCACGTGCGGAGATTTTTTTACATCCCACAACTGAAAACTCGAAAGTTCGTATACGACGATATCATCGGCGCCGATGCTCGCAAGCTCGCCGAGTGCCGGCACACCAATGTTACCCACCAGGTGGACCGTTTTACCGGCAGCTCGTAAGATACTGGCAATCAACGAACTGGTCGTTCCCTTGCCTTTCGTGCCAGTAACACCAATGATCGGTGCTGGGCACTTTTCAAAGAATTCGTTCGTTGCCGACCATACCTTATCTTCGTACGGTAATCGTTTCGGATTAATCCCGGGGCTGCGGATGACAAGGTCAAATTCGGACAATTTAGCGAACGCGCCAGCGCCAAGAATCGTCAACGTACCTTCCGGCAGACCTTCGACCGCATCACGTTCGTCGACGATGGTCAGCTGATTACCATCCCGATTCCAGTAGTCGTAGCTGATTCTTCCTTCTTGACCGAATCCGGCGAGCGCGATTTTCATAGGTTATTTTTCAGCCGTCCGTTGAAACAATGTCTCAAACTTATCACTTAAGCCAACAATCTCGTCTTTTTCTTCACGACTGACTGCAGCGAGCACCCAGGTGTCGGCGTCCATGAATAGCTTGGCAGTATTGATCATCTGCTCACGAGTGACGGCCCGAATAGCATCGGGAACCTTTTCGTAATCTTTGACAATCCCGTCAGCAAAGTAGCGATTGGTATAGAAGCCTGAAATTTGGCTGACAGTTTGTGCGCCCATTTGGTAGCGACCGAGTGCGTATGACTTCGCCGCGTCGAGCTCACCGTCGGTTACCTTGCCGGCGCACACAGCGTTCACTTCTCGAACAATAATATCGAATAACTGGTCGGCTGTCTCGTGATTTACTTGCCCGCCAAAATCCCAACTCGAGTCATAAAATCCAGCCGATGTATCCGAGAATATACCATATGCCAGCCCCTTTGCGCGGGCAGATCCATAGATGCGCGAATGCATCGTTCCGGTCAATATATGGTCAAGGCAGTTCATAGCTTCAAGCTCGTCGTCATCGAGTTCTCTCGGCACCATCATACTCAGACCAAAGGTAATGTTCGAGGCTTCTTTACGGCGAATAATTGTCGCGTTGCCACTCGAGAGTTGATCACGCGGAACTTCAAATCGTTCGCCTTGTTCGAGTTCCCAGTTTTCAAGCATGCGAATAATTTCTTTGCGTCGACCATGTAGTTTACCGGCAATTACGAAACGCATATTATTCGCGGTATGCGTGCGTCGGTAATGCTCTTTTATGTCTTTAAGCGCTACGTTGTTGATCGTCTGTATTCGTTGCCAGAACGTTAAAATATCTTCACCCAGTAGCTGCTGGATCTTCGGCCATAGTACCCGGCTGTGGTTATTCAAATAGCCGGTCAGTTCGCTTCGCACATTGCCCTTTTCGGCTTCGAGCTCGGCATTATTAAACCTTGGCTCGCAGATGGCGACTTGCTGCAGGCGCAAGATTCGCTCCCACTCAAAGTCAGCACAGTCGGCAATATATACCATTGAAAGGTCAGAAGTGAAGGCGTTGTGATAGGCACCGTTCTTCGTAAAATCGGCTTCATAGTCGTGCTCACTCTTGAACTGGGCGTTGGCACCGAACGCCATATGTTCCATAATGTGGGCGGTTTCGTAAATATCCTTGTGCTTTACGTACCGATTCCCCGCGCGAAATTGGAACTGAAAACTCATCACGGTCGCACCGGGAATATCTACCAGCAGTCCTCTGGCTCCGTTTTTTAATCGTACTTCTTGTGTGCTATGCTTCACGCGTATTGCCTATCTTTCTGCCCGCCCTGAACTTATGTTGCTGTTTATTATCAAGCTTAGCTAGCGCCGAGCCTTCTTCTTGTTCTGGCGCTGAGCCTTCTTCTTTTTCTTTGCCACGTTCTTCGTGTGACTTACCTCTGAGACTGACTTCATCTTCGTCACTTTGAAGTCGTCGTCTCTATTCGCTTCGCCGCTATCGACTTCGTTGACGCCTCGTATAACCGCTTTCTCTGCCAATCGAGTCAGTTCGGTCTCGTGGTCGTCATCAGTCACTTGTGCTGTCGCGTCGTGCTTATGAACGTGCATAACCGCACGGAGCACTTCTTCGCGAAGCGTTGACTGTAGGCCGTCAAAGAGTTTTTGGGATTCGCTTCGATATTCGACCAGCGGGTCACGTTGACCAACTGAACGCCAGTGAATGCCATCGCGCAGATGTTGCATGTTCTCTAGGTGCTGCATCCACAGAGTATCGAGTACCTGAATGTAGATATCGCGTTCAACCTTGCGGAGAGTATCGGCTTCGATTTCCTTTTCTTTCGCCGCATACAGATCTTCGACAAGTTTCAGTGCGGTGTCGTAACGAGGCTTGTCTTTCTTTTCGTCACCAACTTGCTTGATCTTCTTCTCGTTCGCTGGGAATACCGCGTGGAACTCATCGACAAAACGCGGGTTGTTCTTAACCGGCAGTACAGTCAGTTCACGCACCTTCTCTTTTAGAAGTCGTTCGATTTCTGGTTTGATATCAACGCCTTCAAGAATCTTGCGGCGCATGACGTACACCACGCGTCGGTGACGGTTGATGACGTTGTCGTACTGTACGACGTTCTTACGGGTATCAAAGTGGTAGCCTTCAACTCGCTTCTGGGCAGATTCAAGAGTCTTCGAGACTGCCTTGTTTTGAATTGGCGTGTCTTCATCGACACCAAGTCGTTCCATCAGACTAGCGATTCGTTCTCCCTGGAAAATACGCATCAGGTCGTCCTCGGTACTGACAAAGAACTGTGTTTCACCTGGGTCACCCTGACGTCCACCGCGTCCACGTAACTGATTGTCGATTCGGCGTGATTCGTGTCGTTCAGAACCAATCACGACGAGTCCGCCGAGCTCGACAACACCCTTGCCCAACTTAATGTCCGTACCACGACCAGCAATGTTGGTCGCTAAGGTAATTGCACCCTTTTCGCCGGCTTTGGCAATAATAGCTGCCTCACGCTCATTGTTCTTAGCATTCAAAAGTTCATATGGAACTTTTTCTTTATCCAGATATGCCGCAATCAGTTCGTTCTTGGCAATACTTGCCGAACCAACCAGGACCGGTCGGCCAGCCTCGTGATGGCCTTTAATCACATCGGCAACAGCTTTAAGCTTCCCCTTTTCGGTTTTGAAGATAAGGTCTTGCTTGTCAGTACGGGCAATCGGACGGTTCGGTGGAATCTGGATGACATCCAGGCTATAGATTTGCTGGAATTCTTCGGCCTCGGTGAACGCTGTTCCGGTCATGCCAGAAAGCTTGTTGTATAAACGGAAGTAGTTCTGGAACGATACGGTCGCAAGCGTCATACTCTCAGACAGGACCGCGACGTTCTCTTTCGCTTCGATTGCCTGGTGCAGCCCTTCGTTATAGCGACGCCCTTGCATAAGGCGGCCGGTGTGTTCATCAACGATAATCACTTCACCGGCGTTCGTAACCACGTAATCTTTATCGCGTTTAAATATAGCCTGAGCCTTGATGGCCTGGTCGATATGATACACGGTGCGTACGTTGTCGGGGGTATAAAGGTTTTTAATACCCAGCATCTTTTGAACTTTGTCGACACCAGTGTCGCTTAATGAAACACTTCGGCGCTTTTCGTCCAAGATGTAGTCGTCATCTTTTAGCTTGGCAGCGACTTTCGCGAACTGGTAATAACTTTCAGGGTTTTCAGCTGCGGGCGCACTAATGATAAGTGGCGTCCTGGCTTCGTCAATAAGAATCGAGTCGACTTCGTCTACGATAGCGAAGTTGAGCTCACGCTGGCGGAGCAGTTCGACGTCGTCGACCATGTTGTCGCGCAGGTAGTCAAATCCGAATTCATTGTTTGTCCCGTAGGTTACGTCAGCGGCGTACGCTTCCTTGCGCGTAACCGGTCGAAGCTTGCGCATCCGTTCGTCTTCGTGGGCGTCGTTGTCGAACTCGGGGTCGTATATAAAGCTCGCGTCATTAATAATGGCGCTGGTCGACATGCCGAGAAAGTGAAACAGCTCACCGTTCCAGCTGGCGTCACGCTGCGCCAGGTAGTCGTTAACCGTAACAATATGAACACCTTTTTCTTCAAGCGCATTCAAGTAAGCCGCCAGGGTAGCCATCAAGGTCTTTCCTTCACCGGTCTTCATTTCTGCCACGTTGCCACCATGCAGGGCCATACCGCCGATTAACTGCACATCGAAGTGGCGCATGCCAAGAACACGGTCACTGGCTTCACGAACCAGTGCAAACGCGTCGGGTAAAACGTCATCGAGTGTAACGCTTTTTTTTGCGAGTCGCTTCTTCAAGACGGCCGTCTGCTTTACCAGCTCGGGCTTTTTCATTTTCTTATATTTGTCTTCTAGCGCGTTCACGCCGACGACCTTCTTTTCGAGACCCTTTATGATGCGGCGCTGTGGATCGCCGAACACTTTCGTTAAAACAGATTGCCTGGTAATGGTTGGCATTATTCCCTCTCGTCTCTTCTTCAGCCTAGTATCAAAAAACTATGGTCCATTATACCTTGAAACGAACCATCATAAAAGACCGTAGACCTCTTTGACGAACGGATTTTACCCGACGTACGACTAAAGCATGTTCACGAAGCCGGCTAGAGCGATCGTAAATACGACCGCGCCAAAGACTCCGACTGAAAAACAAGTGACCAATTGTTGCGTCATATCTGTTTGTGTTCCCTTTTGTTAACCCCTTATGCTTTTATCGTAGCAGACTTCAGCGGGGTCGTTCAACAGTTTTTTTAGCTCCGTTACTGTTCGCGTGCATAGCTCCGCTTGAACTTAGCCAGGACCGAACGAGTCTTACCAGTGTGCCCGACGTGCAGATCCTTATATTTTTTCAGCTGGGTAACAATTTTGGCTTCAACAATATCAACGGCAGCCAGCATATTGAGTGTCGAGTCTTTGGCGGTCAGCTGCTTGTCTGGTACATGCAGAATAATCTCGGCTTCGTACTTATTGCCGTGGTCACGGTTCACTTCTCTCAACTTTACTTCAGCTGTCACGCTTTTACGCGCATGCCGTGGCAAGAATCTGTCCAATCGTCCAATCTTTTGGGCTATATACTTTTTCGTCGTATCGTCGATGTCGTATTTAACACCTGTGATTGCGATTGATTGGATCATAGGAACCCCTCCTTCAATTGAAGAACTTAGTACTCCTATTATAGCATTCCTAGAGTATTTCGCGGCCGCCGAGGTATGGCATAAGAACTTCCGGAATTCGGACATCACCTTCGGCGGTCTGATAGTTCTCTATTATCGCGACCATGGCTCGACCAAGTGCAAACGCAGTCGCATCATTAGTGTGGACAAGCTCCAGCTTGTCGCTAACCCTGACTCGCGTGTTCAAGCGACGAGCTTGATAGTCGGTCATATAGTCGGCAGTGTGAGTTTCACGGTATTTCCCCTGTCCCGGTAGCCATACTTCCAGGTCGATTCCACGAGCGTTAGGCTTACCAATATCCGCTGTGCATTTTTGTAATACGTGGTACGGCAATTGGAGCTGCTGCAATAAGTATTCTTGAACGGCAACGAAGAACAGGTGTTCGTTAAAACTGTCACTACCGGTGGTAAAGCTTTCCATTTCCAGCTTATCGAACTGGTGCATGCGAATAATGCCTTCCATATCTTTACCGTAGGTTCCGGCTTCTTTTCGGAAACTAGTCGCAAGCCCTAAATAGCGCAGCGGTAGCTGGTCGTTCGCGAAGGTCTCGCCGGCATGCATACTGCCAAGCACATGCTCGGCAGAACCTTGCAGCCATAGCTCCTCGCCTTCTATCTTGTAGCGGTCATCGCTTGGCTGCAGACGGTCCATCTGGTCATAGGGTTCGGTCTTTATCATAAGTGGTGGTAAAACTGGGACGAAAGGTCGCGTCGAAACGTCGAGTCCGGCATTACTCGCAATAGTTTTTATAACGTCCTCGTTCGTCAGGCTGTTCATAACGAACTGGATAATAGCTTGCTCAAGCATAACCATGTCGCCCAGTATGTAGGCGAAGCGGCTACCAGCTACTTTGGCGGCCCGTTCTTTGTCGAGCCAACCTTTGGCGCCAGCGATTTCGTAATGATTCTTCGGTTCAAAGTCAAACTCCGGCTTGTCACCGACAACCTTAATTTCCACATTCTCATCTTCGCTCACGCCAACCGGGACATCGTCCCATGGCATATTAGGTACTTGTTTCAATAATTTCACATATGCGGCGTCAGCGTTTCCCAGGTAACCTTCGCGCTCAGAAAGCTCAATTTTAATCTGTTTACCCTCGTCAATCGTGGCCTGGTCAGGGCGACCGCCCTTCATGCTGGTGGCATTCGCATTACGACGTTCACGCAATGATTCTACCTGCTGCTGCAGTTCACGGCGATCATCGTCAATCTCAAGAAGCTCAGTTATCGAAACATCGTAGCCTTTGTTTCGGGCAGCCTGCTGAACTTTGTCGGGATTATCACGGATGTAGCGTATGTCTAACACGTCTTAAAGTATAGCATTATCTAGAAGCCACGTATTATTTTGCGCGGGGTTGGTCGCCTTGTAGTGCTGCATGGCCGAGCAGTCGAGTCGTTTGGTCGATACGCATCAGTAAAGCTTCTTTTTGCTTAGCTAGCAGCTGCAGCTTCATCGAAAGTATGTCACTTCGTATGGCGTATTCAGACCCTGTAAGGTTGCCGCTGCGATATTCACATACGGTATCCGTTAGCACCAAACTTGTCAGTTCATAGGCTTCCAGGACCGTCGCCAATTTAACTTCCAATTCCAAAAGTGTTGCCGGCGGTTCATTTTGCCCCAATGACAATCGTTCATGATTTTTGTGTTTGAACAGTTTCATTTAGTAACACTATGAAACTTATGCTATTAAAAATCAATGTCTATTCGGTTCGAAGCGCTTCGATTGGGTCAAGCTTGGCAGCCTTTCGCGCGGGGAACCACCCCGCAGTCATCCCTAGCAGCATCAAGGCTATGACAAGTAGTACGATTGGAACCGGCTCGAACACCAGTATGCTACTATCACCAATATTCAACATCTCCGTCAAAAATGGGTTAAGAATGGTTCCAATAATAATTGCCACTCCAGCCCCAAGCAGACCACCAAATAAGCCAATCCAGGCCGCCTCAAGCTGAAACAACCGGCTGACATGGCGGCCGCGCATACCGAGCGCCTTCATTAATCCGATTTCGCGGGTGCGTTCGAGTACACTAATGTACTGCGTATTAATAATGCCGAACACACTGGCAATCAGCGCCAGTACCCCAAACACCATCACGATTCCTTGAATGACGTTGACGATGGTAAATAACACTTCCTGCAAGTCTTCGGCCGTCCGGGCAGCGACATCCATCTTTTCAATCTGTGCCTTCACCGCCTTCGCATCTACGCCTTCGCCAATGCGGACCGTGGCAGTAATGTATTTTTGGTACTGCGGGGTACCTTCGGTAATGTAGTCCGACAAATCCTTGGCGGCCGCATCCGAAATGAACAGTGCTGAACTTGCTGTGAACGACGTACTTGACGTGGCACTGACGGCCCTAATAGTGAACGTTTCGTCTTTTGATTCAGGTGATACGAGTGTTTCAACAGCTGCCGACCCACCACTTGCGAATGCGGATTGGATGTCAGCGTCGCTGGGAGGATTGACGGCCTTATTAACGCGGAACGTCACAGTTTTACCTATCATGTCGGCAGGTTTCTTTTTTAACTGTTCAACGAACGACTGCGGAATAACAATGTCGCGCCTCCCAAGCTGCGTGTTAAGTGTCGGAAGTGTACCGGCCGCAGTCTCAGCTTTTACACTCGCATCGTACGCAGTGATGTCGGCCGTAAACCGCTTCTCGGTACCTTCGAATGTAAAATACTGTGCGTTCACTAGGTATGCTGGAGCGACCGAATCGACATCCTTGATTGTACTGATTTTTTCAATCTCATTCTGGTTCAAGGCCTTAAATGTCGCGCCGCCGTACTGAGCAGCGTCTTGGCTGTATTCTTTCATTCCGGAACCAGGGGCGGCTCCGCCTTCGCCAAACAACGTCTTGTCTTTCGCAATAAACAGGCTATTTGGGTCGACGTTACTCTGAATCAACTCATCGGCGTACTGACGAGCACCCGTACCCGCCGCCAGACTGGCCGTTAACGTGAACGCTCCGACGGCAATCGCCAAGCTGGTGAGGATCGTCCTGCCCTTGGCATTTTTCAGACTCCGTCCGGCACGTTTTATTAGGTCAAAATATTTCACTGCTTCGCACCTTTCGCCTGACCGCTGATTTTTTCTATCCGTCCGTCTTTCATGTGTACGCGGACATCACATTTGTTCGCCAGGTCCGCGTCATGAGTAACGATAACCAGTGTGCACTTCAGGCGTTTGTTCAAATCAAACAGTAAGTTCTCAATCGTGTCGCCAGTTACGGAGTCAAGGTTACCAGTCGGTTCGTCGGCGAATAGTATACTTGGTTCGTTTACGATTGCCCGAGCGATTGCCAGGCGCTGCTTTTGACCACCCGATAGATTTTTTGCCTTCGCTGACTTCTTATCGTTTAGTTCGACCCGCTTGAGCGCGCTGTCGATAAGCTCCCGTCGTCGCTTGCCTCCGACACCGGCGATTTCGAGTGGCAGCGCTATATTGTCGGCACAGGTTTCGTTTCCCTGTACGAAGAATGACTGGAAAATGAATCCCATTTTGTTGGCACGAAACGAATCCTTTGCCTTTGACTTCATATCATCCAGGTTTTCACCGTCAATTACGACAGTACCGTTGGTCGCCGTGTCGAGTCCGCTCATAATATGCATCAGCGTACTCTTACCGCTTCCGCTCTTGCCGACTATTGCGACACTCACGCCGCGCTCGAGCCTTAGGTCTATCCCTTCGAGCGCGGTAAATTGATTCTGTTTCTTGCCATAGACTTTCGAAACATGAGCCAGCTCAATCATAGCTACGCCGTAATCTCCACACCTCGCCAAAAGGCAACGTAGTTGGCGAAGTCCTTCTTCACACGCTCGACAGAACCTTCTTTCGGCACTGGGTAGTACCACGCCGCGCCATCATTGGTCTGACCGTCGACTACCACGTCGTAGTAGTTTGCCGTTCCCTTCCAAAAACATTCGGTATGCATGTCGCTGTCCGTATAAAAATCCTTATTAATCGAGTCTGGAGGAAAATACCAGTTCCCTTCAATCTTAATAAGCTCAGCTTCATCCGCCTCTGCTATAGTCTGGCCGTTCCAAATCGCTTTCATTGCTATTCCTTGTCCTTATCATCGGTAGTATTGCTGGTTTCCTGAGTAGCATGGGCATCGTCGCTCGCACTCGATGGATGCGGGTTTTGATCGCCGACATGAATATCGCTCAGTGAGAATCCATAGTCTTCCAGCGTCTGGACAGCTAAATCCTTGTCACCATGTTTATATTCATGACTCAGTGCGTCCAGAAATTCCCCGGTATTCGTGAAAAGTTGTCCGTCAAGCTCATACGCGTTTCCCATGGCAGTACCTCCTTTAAGTACTTACTAGTATAGCGTAGGTTGTGTGTGCTTGCGTCGATTCATTTACATTTTATTAATTTGATTGTATGATATTATTGTTCTTTTCCATCTAGAGATCGGGGCCTGCTATGGCTTTCGTCGAGGTAACGGTCCGAGGCGTCCGTCAGTCTCTCAGCCTCTCTGAGGCACGGGAGCTCCTGAGCGTGCTGCCCGGAGCCATCAAGTCAGCCGAACAAGCAGCCGAGGTGTCCTCACCGGACCTGACGTATGGGCATCTGACTCGTGCATCGCTCCTGCAGTTCTTCGCTCAGCTGCACGACTCCGACATTGGAGCCCGCACTGTCGCAAGTAAACTGCTCGCCAGCCTTGTCCGTGTCTCTTCGGGTTCACTTACCCGAGACCAGATTGGGTTCGACATCGTTCATGCTGCGTGCGGTAAGCATGTAAGCAGACCGAATTGCGATGACAAGCACCCATCGAGCCACCACCCCTACCGAAAGGACGAGGAGTATTTCATCGAAGCACAAAGCCTGGTGCGCCGTGCTGAGTCGTTCATGGACATCGACCGGCGCAATGTCGGGCCCATGATGCGGCACAATTTCAAGTTACTCATCGAGCAGCTCTAGGAAGGAAAGACGTGAAGCACCACGCTTCGCTACCGACTACGTTAACGTCGGTCTTTCCCTTAGTGCTTAAGCCTTGGTTCGAGCTTTCAGGAAAAGTCTACAGTTCGCTCCCGAAATTTAGTTGTTCATAAATGGGCGTAAAGATTTCGTCGTCATAAAAGCTGGCGTCATAATTTGCGAGCTGAATGATTCCATTTTTGTCGATTAAAAAGTATGCCGGCACTATAAATGCCGACCCATCGATGTTTGCTTGCTTAAAGCCTTTACGCATGGTTGCGTCAATCCAATGTGATGCGTGTTTAGCCGTATACTTCGCCGCCTTAACGGCATTTGCGGTAACACCAAACAGTTTGTATATGTCTTGCTGTTGGTCAGATACGATGGGAAACGGCGGCGCGGTATCCTGCCGCTGAATAATATTGTCTTCTATATTTTCCTCGGTCGACTGCACGAATGCCACGACGTTGCAGGTATTTTTTGACAGCAATTTGTATTCCTGGGTCAGACGACTTATCGCCAAATTGCAAAACGGACAACCGGCGTAGCGCAAAAAAACTACTAACGTATGGCCTTTGAATTCACGAGAATCAACTTCGTTGCCGCGAATATCACGCGTCCAAAAATCTGGAACCTTGTCCCCTGTTTTTAGACGTCGCAGTGGGCTCATAGCCTCATTGTACGCTAGAGTTCTAGGTTTTAACCCTAAATCGTTTCCAGATCAAACCGTCCAGTAGTAAGTGACTAAAATACCCCACAACCGCCGCACCATATAGCACTAAACTGAATGCCAGTACCTTATCGCTGTACAGGTATGGCACTAAGATGATTGGCAGTGGAATCACGAGCATCGCCCACTTGGCGTGGGTCCAGCCACGGTGGTGACTCAGTATTGGTAGCATCGCGATAACGCCCAAATATGCCGCCGCCTGAAACTGCCCCCAGTAAATCAACAGGAGTGCAATCGGGAACGTAATCCAATAAAACAGGTCCTGCCCCTTACTGTTCGTGTCGACGTCTGGGAACAAACTGAATAACATGCCAATAATAAACACCGCCACGAGCGCCTGATAATCCTGTAGCACTTGGGCGTATTCCGCAAAACGCTCGACTGGTGCATTCGAAATAATAACGGTGTAGATTCCGGTGCAGACCGCACCGCCAACGAGATGCCCTTTATAGTTCGCCATACCTACTAGTTTACCGCAGCGTATACTAAAGTCAGTGGCATTTAATCATTACGCAAAAATTCAGCGCATCCTGCAGTCGTACCCCGAACAATGGTATGTTGTGCAAGTCAACGAGCCGACCAGCGCCAAAAAATTTAACGGCGAGACGGCCCATTACGATTACTACTACCGAGTGTATTCAACTGTTGATGATCAGCCCATCAAGTTTTGTAAGTTTCAGCAGCTCGAAAGATTTGCGGCTGCGATGCAATTGCCGCTTGAAGCGATTCCAGTCGTCTCTTAACGAGGTCGGCTACAGCTTGGCGTCGGGGTAAAGCTGCTTCGTCGTCTCATCAACTTCATGACGTAGCTGCGGGAACGGCACGCCTTCGCGAGCGGTCACACCCTCTAAGCTCCAAAAGATTCGTTCACTAAACCCAAGCCCACAGGCCGGTGGCATGGCATACTCAAGTGCCTCTACGAAATCGATATCCATCATCTGCGCTTCGTCGTCCCCGGCGTCGCGCATTGCCTGCTGTTCCATAAAACGACTATACTGATCAATCGGATCATTCAATTCGCTGAACGCCTTACACATTTCGCTTCCGCCAAACACAAGATTAAACTGCTCGGTCAGTTCAGGCTTGTCCAGTTGTGCTTTAGCTAGAGGCTGCATGAAGGTTGGCATATCCACGAGAAAAACAGGTCCTGCCAGCGTTTTGCGGTATTTCTTCCATAGTTTATCAAGAGAGCGTTGACGATTATCAACCTTTTCAACTTCGAGGTTATTGGATTTTAACGCCGACTGAATATCTTCGATACTTGATTCGAATACATCAATATCGTACTGCTCTTTCAAAACGTCGACAAAGCTAATTCGCGGAAAATGCTCACCGTCTTTACCAAAGTCAACCGTTTTGCCGTCGCTCAAGGTAAACTGTCGCGTTCCCCATGTCTCATCCGCGATCCGTCGCATCATACTCTCAGTAAAGGCCATCCCCTGGTTCCAATCTGCATACGCCCAATACCATTCCATACCGATATGCTCTGGTAAATGTTCGTCAGAATAATTTTCGTTCCTAAAGCGTGCACCTACATCGAATACTTTTTCGTACCCGGCAACGAGCAGTCGCTTAAGCGGCAATTCATGGCTGATACGTAGATAGAAGTCTTGATCGAGTGCATCCATATGAGTGACAAAAGGAGTCGCGTCGGCACCGCCTGCAATACTTTCTAGCACGGGAATGTTGATTTCTAAGAAGCCTTCGTCAATCAACGTATTTCGAATTGCCTGCCAAAACTTACTACGCCGAACGAACCGTTCGCGTACATCGGGATTTACGTTCATGTCCACGTAACGACGCCTAAACCGCTCTTCCTTATTTGTCAGCTCGGTCGGCATAGGACGTAAGGCCTTAGTAAGAAGTCGCAGCGTGCTGACGCCGACAGAAATCTCACCAGTCTTCGTCTTCATAACCGTACCGCTGGCTTCCACGAAGTCGCCCGTATCGAGCAAGTTAACATGATTCATACCTACGAAGCCTTTTGCGCCATCAGTCTCACCGACGTCAGGACCATGCAAGAATAATTGAATCTGGCCCGACTGGTCGGCGAGCACAATGAATGCCAGCTTGCCGAACTTTCGCAAGCCAAGCACGCGGCCGGTCACGGTAACCGTGTTGCCTTCAAGTTCGTCAAACTTTCCGGTAACTTCACCGACCTTGTGGGTCCGGTGCGAGTCAGATGGGTACGCGTTGAACCCGAGTTCTTTTAGTTCAGCCAATTTGCGCAATCGTTCGTTTCGGTAGTCTTGTAGTGTCGCCATGTCGTTATTATAGCAGTGGTCGCGTCTCTTTATAATTAACTATAGTGGCAAAGCGGCAGAAGTCAGCGGAAAGGCTACCACGTCACTTGTTCGATTCACGTTCAGAAGGACCGCTAAGACCCTATTGACGTTAAAGCCCAGGCCCGCCATGGGCGGACAGCCATAGCTAAGTGACACCAGAAGATCATCGTGCTTGAACGAGTAATCACTTCGATTACTCCGATCGTCCTGCGCTTGAAATTTATCAAGCTGTTCCTGGTAGTCACTCGCTTCTTCAACTACTTCAAACAGTCGCTGTCCTTTGAAAAAGCCGTACCCCCTATAAGCCTCACCGGTCTCATTATTCGCCATTTTTGCTAATGGAGAAATGCACGCGGGGAATCGAGAAACGAACGTAGGTGATTCAAATGATTTTGCAAGTCTACGTTTTATGACATCGTAGCCGAATTTCGCTATTTCATATTCAAAGTGCTGACTTTCGGGGAGCGCATACCCTTCTTTCTTCGCTAATTCCTGTACTTGTACTAATTCGAGAGCTCTGATGTCGAAGCCGAAATAATTTTCAAGTACGTTCCAAAAAGTTACTACTTCGAATTTTTTCGATAGTTCTGTTTTCATTTCAATGTCTACGAGCTCATCCGGTATGTCATTACATAGTCGCGATACTAGCTCCTGGGTAAAATCTAGCATTTGTTCACTCGTCGCATAGGCCCATGTTGCCTCGAGCATCGTAAAAGAAATTAATGCCGGTGATTCGTTCCTAAAGCAGTCCCCCACCTGAAATACTTTTTCAAAGCCAGCAACCACAAGCTGCTTCAAATAATCTTCTAGAGTACCGCGAAGGTAAAGATTTTTATCCAATGTGCGACTTTGCGTCTCAAACACACTTGCTGTCCCGGCAAATCGCGAGTACGACATTACAGGAGTGTCCACTTCCATAAATCCACCCGTCTTGAGATGGCTGCGGATTATATCTATAAACAGAGATCTTGCGTTTACCATTTTCTTCAGATCATTGTCGACCATCAAACTGAGTGATCTTTGGCTTCTAAGGTCAAGATCTTTTGTCGATATCGCCCTAAGCGCGTTTAAGATATCAGGGCTTCCTTTGGATAATATTTGAATGTCGAGGCACTTCACGGATAGCTGGCCCGTCTTGGTCGTGGTGACAGCTCCAGACGCGCATACAATGTCTCCGACATTCGGCGAAGCAAGGCTACTTGAAGATTCGATTAGTAGCTGTATCTTACCGGATTCGTCAATAACATCGTAGAACCCGTAGTTTTTCATTTTTCTATGAGCCATAATGCGGCCCGCAACCGTTACACTCTGTGCGTTCGCGCGAACTGCGGCAATTGATATTCTGTTATCCATACTCATCCTATACGTCCATATTCAATTTTAAAGCGTCAAATATTTCGTTTTTTAAAGCGATTCCCGACTGACTGTCAGCGCCCATTGTCGTAGGAATTTTTTTATCTATCAGTACCTTCATGGGACGCTTGGACACGACCAAAATACGATCGCCAAGCTCTATGGCCTCTTCAATATTATGAGTGACGAACACGACGGTTGATGAATGCTTCTTCGACAGGCGCTTTAACAACTCACGAGATCGTATCGCGGTCAAAGCGTCCAAGGAGGCAAACGGTTCATCCATAAGAATGATAGCGGGGTTACCGACTAACGCTCTTGCTAAGCCTACTCGCTGTTTCATGCCGCCACTTAACGTATCAGGATAGCTATCGAGATGGTCTGATAGCTCCACTTCCGCCGCTATCGCATTGACTCGTCTGTTTTTATCTTGCTCATCCATATTGAGAGAGGAAAGCCCAAATGCGATATTTTGCCGCACGGTTTTCCATGGAAATATATTATGGCCTTGAAATACGTATCCAAGTCGGTGCTTTGATTCACTGACCGATACGTCGTCGATCAGCACTTCTCCTCTCGTCTGAAGTTGAAAATTAGCGATAACATTCAATAGAGTTGTCTTGCCGCATCCGGAAGGTCCAAGAATACATGTAAAATCACCCCGACGAATCCTCATCGTAAAGTTTTTAGCAATCACCGCCCTCGATCTCTTCCGTCCGAGAATAATCGTAGCGTCTTCGAATCGAATCATCTTACTCCTCCTCCCAGGGTGCAATCTGCTTTCTTAATGCTAATAGCAGCGTGTCGGCCAGGAGTGCGATAAGTCCTATGAACAATATCATGGCGACCATCGTGTCTGTCTGGAAGAGCTGATGACTATACACTATACGAAAACCAATCCCTGATGAGGCGGCGAACATTTCCGCTGCTGCGAGTGCGAAAATTCCAGTTGCGACCGCAATCCTTAGGCCGCCGATGATATGCGGCGTAGCGGACGGAAGCCAGACATCAATAACTCGCCTGAGGCCATTTGATCCGAAAATCTGAGCTGCCTGAAGATATTCCTTAGGCACCTGCTTAACGCCCGTCTGGGTATTGAGCCATACCGGGAACATTACTGCCCACGCCACTAGGCTGACCTTGCCTATGTCGTCGATGCCAAAAAGTACCAGCACGAACGGTATAAGTGCGACTGGCGGTATTGACCGTAGATAATGAAGTACCGGGTTAAAGGCATGGCCAGCAGTACCCGAGATGCCTGTTACCACTCCTGCTGCTAGGCCGACTATACTGCCTATGAGAAAGCCCGGAACGTACCGAGCAGCGCTGTCGGTTACATCATCCAATAAGGTCCCGTCCTTCCATGCACCGACGAGCGCCGCTAAGGATTCACTCGGCGGCGGTAGCAGCCTAACATTATATAGGGCCAACTCTGCCGACAACTGCCATACGAGTCCGAGTACCACGAATGCTGCTAGGCCGACTACAGAAGCATTGGGCCTCAAGGCTTGTATGTCTTCCCCACCCGAGCTGACTCAATTTGCAGAAGGTGCGCAGAATTGACAAATCCATTTAAGTCGACTGAAGGGTCGTCGTTTTGGCTAGCGCTAATCCACGATGACTGATCTTTGATAATCTTAGCAAGCTCGTCATCAAGTCCCACGGTGTAGTCATATTCACCCCATAGCTTATCAAGCGCATCTTTTGACATGCCTGTCCTGTCGATAACTATTTTTTTCGCATCGTCAGGACTGTTTTTTATATAGCTTTCTGCCTTAATGAACCCTTTTATGACACGTTCTGCCGCTGCAGGGTTATTTTTTAGGTAATCCGAGCTCATGACAATCGTGTGCCGTCCAGAATACAGTTCAGTAGGCCAGCTTTTTGACATGGTCGCAATCTTTGATGATGCATTGTAATTGTGCGGCTCCCAGGCGAACATAACATCGACATTACCCTGGACGAAGGCCTGCGAAAGTGCCGTGGCATCCAGTGGGATAATCTCTACTTCATCTTTTTTGATACCATTAGCTTCCAACCAACGATACATATAATAATCAGAGTTCGTACCGGCGACGGTTCCAAGCTTCTTGCCCTTCACGTCTTCAGGTTTTGTGATTTTGTCGGATCGGACCGTCATTTTTGCTTCTTTGTGCTTTGTAACCGTCGCAATAATATTGATCTCCGATCCAGAAAGATATGAGCGAAGTGGAGGCGTCTCTGACACCGACATGACTTCCGCACTATCTGACAACAACGCATCTAATGCTTTTCGACCAGAATCGAAATAGGTTACATCGACATCGATTCCCTCCTCGTTCCAAAAACCCATAGCATCAGCTACATAAACGGGGGCCGCTGCTATGGTCAACGGGGCCGCATAGCGAACTTTTATCGTCGCTGTATTTCCTTTTTCCTCTTCTTTCGTAAAGATTGTCGCTGTTGCCAAGCCCAGCGCTAATACAACTAAAGATATTACAATTATGAGCTTGTGCGAATTCTTCATATAACTCCTCGTGTTGACTTGAATTGCACTATACAGCACCTCGGCAGCGCTGTAAATAATGCGTTTTTACCACACTTTTCTGAGAATTAGCTGAAACGCTATTGCTTTTTCGTCCTTAATGTAGTAAAGTGTACAGCAGAACCGTCTCAAAAATAAAGAAGGCAAAAAATAATGAGCATCCTCACCTCCGAACGACACAGTAAGCACAGAGCTGAGTCGACTGGTGAGATTTTAGTTCGCCGACAGGTTGAGTTGGCGAAAGCCGCTTTTCCTCATACTATCAATGAGGCTGCAGATGCGCCGTTCGTCGATGTTGAAGACACATTAAGTCGCCTTACCAGTGAGGCTGAAGAAATGATTCAAGAACGCGGCAAGCCTTCACGGAGAGTCCGCCGTAGCCTTTCGCAATATGCACATAGGCTCCTTGAAATTACTGATGTCGAGCCCGACTTACTCGATCCACATTCAATTAGCCTTATCGCCCACGCAGCCGATGCAACCGGTGAGCGTAATTTACTACAAACGACCTTAGAGCAAGCGCACCGCGCCGATTTAACCTCCGATACAAACGTGAATCTACAGGCTATCGAGGCCGCGCTAGAGCTCGACCTGCCCTTTACCGACGTCATGCGAACTTTGAATAAATCCGTCATTCCTTACTCGACAGAGGAAAAGACGAACCATATCCCACTTTCGAGTGAATACGACCATCTGTTCGTACATGACGCTCATCATATCCGTACCGTTCCTCTCTTGGACCAGGACGGACACGAACTCAGCACCGAACGACCGTTATTTAGACAATAAAAAAGACCCTACACGGGGTCTTTTTTATTGGTTCGCTTAGTTTACCGCGACGATACTATACTTAATTTCACCCTTAGGCGTCGTAACAGTAGCCTTATCGCCAACCTTCTTACCCATCAGCGCGACACCGATTGGTGATTCATTTGAAATCTTACCTTCAACCGGATTTGCTTCGACCGGACCGACAACGTGATACGCTACGGCCTTGGCGCCATTCTTCAGTTCAACTTTACTACCAATGCCGATTGTCGACTTTTTTGAAGCTTTAATAAGTTCAGCGTTTAGCAGAATATCTTCGATTTCAGCGACACGGCTTTCAACTAAGCCTTGTTCTTCGCGAGCAGCATCGTATTCGGCGTTTTCGCTTAAGTCACCGTAGTCACGAGCTTCAGCGATTTTTTCAGCGATTTCGCCGCGGCGTGCCTTTAGGTTCTCGAGTTCTGATTCGAGTTCTTTTTTGCCTTCGGCGGTAATTTGGTACATCTTTTTCATATAGTTCTCCTATCGGTTTCCTTTGGAAGATAGTCTTTATAAAGTGGTGCCCATTGGCACCACGTATGATTTCTTAGTAATCGTAAACCCGGCAGATTTGCAGGTTGTTTACATTAACCCTGATTATAGCAAGTTTTAGGCTAATTCGTCAATCAGATTAGCCCTGGTGACCGCCTTAGTCTCGCCGGTGGCGCGGTCGGTCAGCTCGAACTGACCTGCTTCGACCCCACGGTCACTCACGGTCAGGCGCAGTGGGATTCCCATCAGTTCGGCGTCGGCAAACTTAGCGCCTGGCCGTTCGTCGCGGTCATCGTAAAGCACTTCGACCCCGGCCTTCGTAAGCTCTTCGTAGACCTTGTCGGCTTCCGCTTGGCCCTTTTGGCCGATGGAGACCAGGTAGACTTGAAACGGTGCGATTGCCTTTGGCCACACCAATCCTTTGTCATCGGATAACTTTTCGGCGATTACGCCCATTGCCCGAGTCACTCCGATACCGTAGCTTCCGATGTGCAGCGATTGCTTCGTGCCATCCTCGGCAGTATAGTACAACCCCATCTCGTCAGTTTTTTGAGTACCGAAGTTAAAAATGTTGCCGGTTTCAGCCGTTTTTATCTTTTCAAGCTCGTCACGGGCTATGCCAAGTTCTTTTACCGCGTCGTCGATGACTTCTTCGTTGATAGCGATATTTTTTTCGCGGTGCAGGTAAATAATATCTTCACCCGCTTCACAGATAGTCTGGAACTCATGACTGAACTTGGTGAACGCGCCACCGCTTGCAAACGTGACGTACGTGTCTTCACCGATACCAAGACGGTCATACACCCGTTTGTACGCTTCGATGGTCTGCTCGTAGTAGTCTGCCAAGTCTTCAGCAGTGGCGTGGAATGAATACATATCTTTCATAACGAATTCACGACCACGCATGATGCCACTCTTGGCGCGGATTTCGTTACGAAGCTTCGTTTGAAATTGGTACAGACTGCTTGGTAAGTCCTTGTAGCTCTGAACGTATTGCTTCATCATCTCGACGATAGGTTCTTCGTGGCTCCAGCCAAGTCCGACTTCAGTTTCATCTTTCAACTTCGTCTTGAACCAGATATCGACGGCTTCGTCGCTCCAGCGGCCGGTCTTTTCCCAAATTTCCTTGCGCTGCAACCCGGTCATGATAAGTTCGTTGCTGTCGATAGCGTTCATTTCTTCACGCACGACTTGCTTTATCTTTTCGACCACCCGTATGCCAAGTGGCAAATATGCATACACTCCGGCCATTTCTTTATAGACGAATCCGGCCCGAATTAAGAGTTGGGCATTCTTGGCGACTTCGTCACTTGGGGCATCGCGCAGGGTCTTGGTGAATAATTTTGTTACTCGCATAGTGCTTCAATCGTACCTTACATACCGCCAGGGGGCAACGGGTTGATAAACAAGAAATAGAATGCGATGGCATTCTTGACGGAATGAAGCACCACCCCTGCCCAAATACTGCCCGATAGCAGGCGCAGTGCTCCGGCTACCAGGCCCATGGCAAAGGTGTCGGCCGCTGCGCCCCATTGCAGCACAATTCCTGATTCGCTTGCCCCCACCAGGTGCATTAACCCGAACACCACTGACGTTACCAGCAGCGCCAACCACTTGCCGTTACGTTCGGTTAGTCGTCCTAAAAAATAGCCGCGGAACAATAGTTCTTCAGCCAGCGGCGCCATAATAACGAGCGTAATGAACGCTACCAGGTATTCAACGCGTAGTGTCAAATTTTCGAAACCGATTTGCTGCCCTACTTCTGGGTTAATAACCTTGAACACCTCAAGGCCAAGCCACACCAGCAGCCCGGAAACAATGTAATACGGCAGCACCGCCAAGAAACCAAGACCGATGTTGGACCACGATGGCAAACGGTCGATACCGAGTGTCTTTTTAGAAATAAATTTCTTACTCGCCAGCGCCGGCACTCCCAGCGCGAGCGTGAGGCCTAAGACATAGCTGAGCGCTGCCGCGATAGTCGTAAGGACCGAATCGTTGAGATCAAGCGGCAGCGATGTCAAAAGTAGCACCGCAAGTGACTGACCGATCGCAAAGGAAAGCACGACCCAAATCGTTAGGCCAACCGCGTACAGCGCTTTACCCAATAAGTTTGCTGACATCGGCAAAGGTTACCAGAATAATCAGTGCCAGTAGCGCCATGAAACCGATTCCTTGAATCTTTTCTTCACGCTCTTTAGTCAGAGGTTTCTTGAGGAGTCGAAACGCGGTCATAGTAAACCAGCGACCACCATCGAGAGCAGGGATTGGTAGTACGTTCATAACCGCAAGGCTGAGTGAAATAATAGCCGTTAGTAGCAATAGCGGCTTAATACCCGCCTGTTGCATTTGGGGGAAAATAACCCCAAGTATACCGACCGGACCAGACACACTATTGCTGGCGAACGCGAAGGCTTCGTCACCAGACTTGCGCGCGGTTTCGTCCGCACTAAAACGACTGCCGATTCCTTCGCCCAGACTCACTACCAGCTTGCCAAGCGCCGCGAATGTCTCACCGGTTAGCTGAAGCGTCGTCACAACACCAACGATCGGTGCAGACCATGTGGCCCTGATTTCACTGAGCCGCTGGGTTGTGCGAACCCCTAGGAATCCTTTGTCAGCCGAATTCTCACCACGTAGCGTGACGGGCACCGTATATTCTTGATTCGACCGTGAATACGTTACGTTGATGGTTTGGCCTTTGTTCGCCTTGGTAGCATCGGCTAGCTCATTGGATGATTCGACTTCTTGATTGCCAATAAGTAAAATTTCGTCACCGTTTTTTAAACCGGCTTTTTGTGCTGGCGAGTCGTTCTCGACCTGCCCGATATTCAAGGGCTCGACGGTGGTGACGGTATCGGCTGATACTGAAAATTGGTTCGGCAATATTTTTGGCAAACCTACCAATGCCAAAATCGTAAATAGCACTACCGCCGCCAGCCAGTTCATAAGAACACCGGCCAGCAAGATTTTGGTCTTTTGCCAGTATGTCGCAGCACCGTAGTCGCCTTTACCGGTCGCCGAGTCATGCTCACCCTGCAGCTTGACGAACCCACCGAGCGGCAGCCAGTTAAGCGAAACTAATACGTCCTTACCAAGAACACTGTTCTTGATTTTTTTGCCCCATGCCCGAGGCGGAAACCCGACCCCAAACTCTTCAACAACCACGCCGTTACGACGCGCGACGATTCCATGACCCAGTTCGTGAATCACAACTAATGCAATAAGGATTATCAGTCCCGTAAGTATCCCAATTAACAGCATCTATCCTCCAAATCTTCGGCCGCGGCGCTTATATTCCTCAAGTATATCGGTTACGTCTTGCTTTGTCATGTCCGGCCAGTTCTTGTCGATAAACATAAGTTCACTATAGGCACTGCGCCATAACATGAAGTTTGAAAGTCGCTGCTCGCCACTGGTTCGCACAATAAGATCGCAGGGCGGAATGTCCGCGGCATACAGATGCTCGGCGATCAGTTCAGGCGTCACATCGTCAGCATCGACTCCACTTTTAACGATTGCCTTCACTGCGTCGGTCAGCTCAGCGTGACCGCCGTAGTTGAAACACAATGCGAGTGTGCCGCCATCATTATCTTTAGTGGCTTCTTCTGCCTTATCGATTGCAACAAGCACCTTGTCACTAACCCCGCTTCGGCTCCCAATGACTCGCAGTCGCACATTCCGCTCCTGCAGGATATGCAAATCGGCTGTCATGATTTTGACGATTAAGTTCATTAACCGCCCCACTTCATCCTGACTGCGCTTCCAGTTCTCGGTACTAAACACGTAGGCACTGGCGTACTGAACACCTTGGTCAAGTATCTCTATCAATACGTCCTGAAGGGTGTTATACCCGGCCAAATGGCCTTCGTAGGCAGGCAGCCCATGTTCTTTAGCCCAGCGGCGGTTACCGTCAACGATAAACCCAACGTGTTTTGGCACTGTACTATCGTGGTCGGTCATTTGTACCTTCCTGCGAGATTGGCGAATCAAAGATTATATCGCTTGGCGCTGGTTCTGCGTTACCGAACGCTAGCAGGCAGCCGACCGCAATAGCACCGACCGCGTTGGTGACGCTAATTAAATCGTGGCGCATGCCGCCCGACTCTTTCGGTTCCACTAGACCTTCATGACTTCCTGCTCTTTGGCCTTGAAGGTTGCATCAATCTTACCCTGGTATTCGCTCATAAGGTTGTGATCGAATTCTTTTTCAACCCGAGAAACATCGTTTTCTGACAGTTCTTTGGCATCTTTCTTGCGCTTGAGGTCCTTAAAGGCGTCCTGGCGCACTTGGCGCATGGCGATGCGGGCATTTTCTACCTTTTCGCCCAGCTGCTTGACCAGTTCGCGACGTCGCTCTTCGGTCAAAGCCGGAATTGGCACACGAATAAGCCGTCCGTCGTCGCTTGGGTTCAGCCCCAAGCCCTGGTCGTCGCGGATGCTTTGAGTAATCGCACCAATATTACTTGGGTCAAACGGCGTGACGAGGAGCTGCTGAGCCTCGGGTGCTGAGACATTTGCCACCTGGTTTAATGGCATTCGCTGGCCATACACCTCTACGGAAATACCCGACAGCATGTCGGGGTGGGCTCGCCCAGTTCGGATCTTCTTTAGCTCGTCTTCAAAGTGGCCGAAGGCATGGTCCATCTTGTCTTGATAGTGTTTAGTATCGAACACATTCACCTCTCTTTCTCTATTTATTCTATAACATCGACGAGATGAGCGACAAAACTCGCCCCACGAGTTTTTCTTAAGTGAGGAAATGTTTCAATGATTCGGGTTGAGTCACTATACTACTTCATATGCTACTTAGGAGTATCACTTTGCACAATGTCCGGTCGTACGACCTGGCGAGTTTTGAGTTTGATGTGAATGTGACGCTTATACTGGGGCCAAACGGGTCTGGTAAGACGACCATTCTCGAGGCCGTCTACTACCTCATGCGCGGCACCAGCTTTCGTGGCCGTGACCGTGACGTCATACCGCACACACAGGAAGCCTCGGAGTTTAAACTGGAGCTGGTCGATCTTCCACTGCGTCGCGGCCGGCTTGGCAATGGCCCGGAAGGCCGGGTGGTAAAAAGTTTCAGCGTCGCCGATTCAAATTCTGCTCGACTCGCACCGAAAGACAAATTGCCGGTCGTCCTGTTCGAACCCGACGAACTACGCCTGCTTTCCAGCAGCCCGCAGCGCCGGCGCGATTTCGTCGACGGTATCATTGCCCGACTGAGCCCGACGTATTCTACCGTACTGAGTCGCTTCAGCCGAACCTTACTGCAACGTAACGAACTGCTCAAGCAGTCCGAGAATATGAATCAGACGGATTGGGAAAATCATTTGTTCGCCTGGGACGTCAAATTCGCTGAGCTTTCTGGCAGTATCATTAAAGCGCGCACTAACTTTATTGTGCATGCCAACGATCACTTGTCGCGCATTTATAGCCAGCTCGCTGGGTCAGAGCATACCGTCACTGCTCGCTACGTCACGCCGTTTAGTGTCGTCGATGACTCTCTGCAGCAGTCCCTGCTACAGAGACTTGAGGCCTCGCGTCGATTCGATGCTCGGCGAGGCTATACATCGGTTGGTCCACACCGTGATGACATCGAACTGTCACTCGACGGTCACCCGGCAACCGAATCTGCTTCGCGCGGCGAAATGCGCACCATCATGCTGGCTTTCAAACTACTAGAGGTAGAGCTGCAAGAACACCACAGCGGCCAGAAACCGCTGATACTGCTCGATGATGTGTTTAGTGAACTCGATAGCAGCCGAGAACAAGCATTGATCAAAACACTTGCCCCATACCAAACTATTATCACTGCCACCGATTTGCGAGACGAGCTGAAATCAAACAGTACCATAATTCAGCTCAGCAGCGAGCTATGATTGCATACTCCTAGCGAATAATCAGCTTAATACAAGATTTCTATCAGACTCAAGCGCAAGAAATGTTTCAAACTCAGTACCGACATTTCCATCGTAGCCGCTAAAAAGTGCATTACGTACACCCAAGGAAGACCCGTTATTTAAATTCACATAAAATGGCGTCCAAGCTCTCCATATCCCATCATTCATGAGGCCAGATAATGAATGAGGCAATGCGGGCTTGAGCATATCATTTACAAAATCTACTTCCACGCTTCCTAGCGCAACGCTTGCTGGACTGGTGCTGACCAAGCCGACCCTACCGAGTATTCTGAAGAACCTATCGGAGTCATTCAATTCAAAACGCGCGACATATAAATCGTCGCGCGTTAGGTCCGCATGCTGTAGTCGGGTTTCGAAGGCAGTTTTGTATTCTCGTTCGTCGCAGAATCCCATACCTTCGAATGTGGCCATACTCTACTCGGTTACGCCTAGCTCGATACGCTTGAATTGCCCAATGGTGATGTTCTCACCACTCTTGGCAATCTGCTGCTTAATGCGACCTTCGACGGTCATAGAATCGTCCAGCACGTAGGTCTGCGCAAGCAGAACCTGCTCGCCGAAGTGCTTTTTAAGCTGGCCTTCGACAATCTTTTCAGCCATGTCGGCTGGCTTACCTTTCAGGCTATCGCCTGCAAGTAGTTCCGCTTTTTTAGCTTCGTAGTCTTCAGTTGGAATATCGTCAAAGCTGACGTACTTCGGGCTCATGGCCGCGACTTGCATGGCAAGCTGGTGAGCCAGTTCCTTGAACTCGTCCAAGCGAGCAACGAAATCGGTTTCGCAGTTGACTTCAATTACCACACCGATACGGCTCGAGTGAACATAACTGTCAATGATTCCTTCACGGGTTTCACGATCACCTTTTTTCTCGGCTTTCGTCAGACCCTTTTTGCGCATAGCTTCAAGCGCCTTGTCGAAGTCACCGTCAGCCTCAACCAATGCGACCTTGGCGTCGGTCAAACCAACACCGGTCAGTTCTTTTAGCTTCCTAATGTCGTCAATCGAAACGCCCATGTTACTTCTCCTCTTTCTTCGCGGCTCCCGCGCCTTCTTTAGTAGCTGCAGCGAAGTAGCTCAGAAGTAGTTCGGTTCCCTTGATAGCATCGTCATTACCAGGAATGACATAGTCAATGAGAGTCGGGTCAGCGTTGGTGTCAACGACACCGACGACTGGAATGCCCAGGTTCTTGGCTTCACGGACCGCACCGGCATCGGCGATAGTATCGACGATAACGATAGCACCCGGAATACCCGAAAGGTTCTTAATACCACTGTACTTGCTGTTCAGTACGTCAATTTCTTCCTGAAAACGCTGTACTTCAAGCTTGTTATAGCGCTTTTCAAGTTCACCAGAAGCCATACGTGTCTCAAGGTCGTGGAGCTTCTTAATCTGGCTACCCATCGTCAGTACATTGGTCAGCATGCCGCCGATCCAACGTTCGGTAACGTATGGCTGGTCAGATTGCTCTGCGGCCAACTTCACAATGTCCTTGTGCTGCTTCTTGGTACCGACAAATAGTACTTTCTTGCCGCTTGCCGCGGTTTTAGTGAGGAATGGCAACGCCTTTTCCAAACCTTCAGCGGTTTTAACCAGGTCAATAATGTGCGTTTCCTGGCGCTTTGAGTGAATGTATGGCGCCATCTTAGGGTGCCAACGACTGGTTTTGTGTCCAAAGTGAACACCGGCTTCCAGTAGAGCCTTCATATCAACAGCAACTGCCATGATATCCTTCTCCCTTCACACCCGCTTGTTTTCGATTGATTCGAAGGATATATGCGGATGTTGCTTCGTTATAGTTTTTTACCTTAGTGACTATACATTATTGCCGTTGTTTTTTCAATGGCACCTGTGCGACATCAAATCTACGATAGCACGGGGAACGTGTACGAACATAGAGTTACGTCATCCTGTTGGTTGCGGGCATACGAATTAAGCCCGCTTATGGCTGGACATGTCACAAGATTGCCTCGATAAAATACATAAAAGGTCGCATTAAATCCAGAAGCGTTTACCGATACGTAAGCCCCTCGATAGGGCTGTCCGCCGCAAAGCATCGATTTCGAACTAACCTGTGGAAGAGAGCTGACTGTTGACAGTATCAGAGTGTCAAAAGCACTCTCGCGCAAGGCTTGTCCCGTACCGAAGCATGTTGCCGCCCCGGTGCTAACTTGGGCACAGGTGTTACTGTCACTGGCATCCTTAACGCATCTATATCCGTTCAGCCCAGGGTATGTACCGTTCACGGTAGAATGCGCCATCATTGCTTTTGCATATGCAGCGATAGCGGATGTGGTTTTAGTATTTTCGGCCCTCGTTTGAATTCCGTTGTAAGAAACGAGAGCAATCGCAGCCAGTATACCGATAACCACAATAACGATTAATAATTCGACGATAGTAAAGCCTTTGGGTCGCATCCGATTCTTCTTTAACATGCCACGACCTTAGTCGCGACGATAAGAATAATTTCGTCGCCCGTATTGTTCAGCCCATCAGGCCCGACGCTTCTGACGTTCGTCTGAGAGCCGACGCCGGAGGCGGTATTGCAGTCATTATCGTCGTACCCGTAACAGTTTCCCCATGGGTCTGTCGTACTAATTGTGCCACCAATTCCTACACCAGACAACGCGGTCCGTACTGCGTCCCACGTACTGCACGTCGGGGGGTTAGTAGCGTAGTTCCAGGAGTCACCGACTGGGGGAAGCTCACTCGCACTCGCTTTGTAGGTCAGCATGGCCTTCTTAAGCGCACTGAGGTCAGAATTCACCCGGTTCGTCCGGGCTTGGCTCTGCACCGCATTAAATGCGACCATGGTAATGGCAGCCAAAATGCCGATAACCACGATAACGATTAACAGTTCGACAATCGTAAACCCTTGCTTGTGTGCCCGCCACTTCATAAGTGTCCTTATTCTACCATAAGCACCTTCCCTGTAACGGATTGACATTTCGCCTTCGAACAGATACAATAATTCGGTTATGAAAAGCAGTATTCACCCAACAAATTACCGTCCAGTCGTATTTAGCGACGATGTGGCGAAGTTTGCGTTTTTAACGCAGAGCACTGCGCAGACAGATGACACAATCAAATGGGAAGACGGCAACGAATACCCACTTATCAAGATTCACATCTCAAGCGCTTCTCACCCGTTCTTCACGGGCGAGGAAAAGATCATCGACACCGAAGGCCGTGTCGACCGATTCAAGGCTAAGTTCGCAGCAGCTGAAGCTCGCAAGACTGAGCTCGCAAACAAAGCTAAGAAAAAGGCTGCAAACAGCGCAAAGAAAGCTACTACAAAGTAGTCTTTGCTTGCTTTCAAAAAGAGCTTCCTTTGGGAAGCTCTTTTTTGTTCTTCACCTGACGAGACTGATTCAGTTTTTTACAATGTGATGAAGTCGATAAATGAACATGAAGCCAGCAGCGCCGAATCCGACCAAATTGACGAGGAGCTGTCCTGTTTCGCCACGCGTTAGCCCAAAGACGCCCTGGCCATTTGAGTCATTCAGGAAGAAGCCAGCGAACAAGAATGATGCAATATATGAGACCGCAAAAAACATGATAATAGAGATGACGCACAGGAACAGGATTTCTTTAGTTTTAGACTTCATAGCATGATTGTAGCGTCAATTAATCCCGTGACAAAACGACAATTCTATGACCTCTGTTATACTAGATATCAATGCCACGCATCAGCCTGAATGTAACCGACCTTCAAACCGAAAAGACCGAACTAACGGAATTCTTGTCGAGCCCCGACGCCTATAGCGACCCGTCGTACAGCACCAAAAATCGACGGCTCAGCGAACTCGACGACCTTATCCTCGCCGGCACCCGCCGCCAGGAACTTGAAAAACAAATCGAGGAAGCCAAGGAACTATCGGGCGGTGGCGACGAGCTTGCCGATTTAGCCAAAGAAGAACTTCCGGAGCTAACGGCCGAACTTGAAGCGCTCGACGAAAAGCTGTTTGTCATGCTGACCCCCAAAGACCCGAACGACGACAAGAATGTCATCATCGAAATTCGTGCCGGTGCCGGTGGCGACGAAGCCAGCTTGTTTGGTGCCGAGCTGTACCGTATGTACCTGCGCTGGTGCGAGGCCCATAACTACAAGACTACCCAGTTGAGCGAAAGCGCCAACGACACAGGCGGCTACAAAGAAGTCGTATTTGAAATTAGGGGTGATGCTGCCTATTCATTCTTGAAGTTTGAATCTGGCGTTCACCGCGTACAGCGTATTCCCGCCACCGAAAGCCAAGGTCGCATTCACACCAGCACCGTTACCGTGGCTGTACTACCCGAAGCCGAAGAAGCTGATATCGAAATCAATGCCGGTGACCTAAAAGTCGACGTCTACCGCGCTGGCGGACACGGCGGACAGTCTGTTAACACGACCGACTCGGCCGTGCGTATCACCCACCTTCCCACCGGGCTTGTCGTTACCAACCAGGACGAAAAATCACAGATTAAGAACAAAGAAAAAGCCATGAGCGTACTGCGCTCACGGCTACTACAGGCTAAAATTGACGAAGAGCAAGCCAAGCAGACAGCCGAACGCCGCAGCCTGATTGGCTCGGGTGACCGCAGCGAAAAAATCCGCACCTACAACTTCCCGCAAGACCGCATCACCGATCACCGCATTGGTTATTCACGCAGCGGCATTCCGCAGGCCATGAACGGCGACATTGACGACCTGATTGAAAAGTTGCAAGCCTACGAGCGCGAGCTTAAAGCCCAGTCCTCATCGCAATAATTATAACGACGTCGTATTAAGCCAACTCATCAGACGGTACGACACGCAGCACGTCTGACACACGTGAATCTTTCGCAGTCTTACGAGCCCGACGCTCTGACTGGTCGAACACATATACACAGTGAAGTGCTACCAGTCCCAGGGCGATCGTAGAGTTAGTCGCCAGCAACAGGTCAAGGACGTTGAATAATCGGTCACGTGAATCCAGACTGATATCGTTTGCCATTCCCGAAATAACCCCCACCTCAAGCAGGGTGGGAACCGCCACCAACGTAAGCGCCACTGCACCTACGTCGCTACTTCTCGAGGGAGAAATGTCGTATAGCTTGTCATATGCGGGGTGTCGACGCATGGACCGGTGGCCTTTTACGTCATCACTATAATGTTTCAGTTCGTGCACCAGTAGGTGCTGTGCGTCAGATATGAACTCGGGATCAACTTCGACACGGGCCATCCTAGTCGACGGCACATAGTCAGCTGCCGAACCTGCTTTCTGTTCTGGTTCGAAGATAATCGTAAGGCTAGAACTATCCGTCGGCGCATCGACTTCATCGAGTGACCGACGCAAATTTTGGTAATCGATGTCTATGACGTCGCCGTCAAGCAAATTAAGCGAATCCTTAAGGCGGATATCGAGTGAAACGCTTGGGTCAAACTCAGATAGACCGTTCAAGACACACCCCGTTTAGCCGTTATTTTTTATGTCTTCTATCACAGCGTCAACGACTTCGTACGAAACGTCACCGCTTGAGTCGGCAGTAACGGCTATTTCGATTGTCAGCTTATCGCCGTCATCAGGAACAATTTCATTGTAGCCTGCCATTTCAAGCGCTTCGTTGGCTTGATCGTACACAGGCAGGTTTTCGACCGCTTTCACGACATCGTCGGGAGTCTTCGGGGCCTCGCCCTCGAGTTGCACTGCGGCAAATGCCTTTGAAGCTCCTTCACCTAATGCGTAGAGGATGATATTTTCAGCCGTACCGTGACCCCAATCACCTTCGGAGCCATTGAACTCTGCAGATGCAAAGGCAGGCACGGTAACTTCGGCATGTGCTTCATGAGATGGTTCGTTATCGGTAGTCAGCATTTCAGCGCCAAGCACTGATGCACCGCCGGCAAGAATCGCGACGGGCAGGAATCGTCGAGCTAACTTCTGCCTACGCGATAGTTCTGCTTTATGCTTTTTTTGTTTTTCGAGGTTCATAATTTCATACTATCATACTTATGCTAATTTGTCAATGACATGCTAGTAATTACTTCCCTTTCATGTCATAATTATAGTAATGCTCACCCCTGTTATTATTGCCGCTCATAACGAATCACGACTGATCGGTCTATGTTTAGATTCACTCGATCGTGACCCTAGTCTTGAACCGATCGTCGCGGCCAATGGCTGTACAGACGATACCGTGCGGATTGCTCGGGAATATGGCGCGAGGGTGCTGGATATTGAAGCTCCTGGCAAGCTTCCAGCCATACAACGGGCGCTTGGGACGCTGGGAGTTCGAGCGCTCGAACCGGTGCTATACCTCGACGCCGACTCATACCCACTGAACCCTTCCCAGTGGTCCGCCCGTATGACCGAAGCCGTTTATACCGATTCTCCCGAAGCACGCGCTGCAAGCGGTCCACTCGCCTACTTTGACGGCAACCCTCTCTCTGACGCAGTCCGTTCGCTCAAGCGATACTACGACGTGCGCAAGGCCCAGCGAAACAATACGACACATTTTTGGGGAAATAATGATAAAAAGTTTTTCCGTAAGATTTGCCCATAG
>JAZKIT010000005.1:0-6181 GCA_040384745.1 Patescibacteria group bacterium | reverse complement strand
GCGCTTCGCTTGACGCCGTTATGGATTTACCGCATATCTGGCCAGGTGAGGACCGTGCGATTGAACTGAAAATTCAAGAAAACGGCGGCCGATCAGTCCAAGTTGCGCACCGAGAAGCCGTAGTCATGACAAGCTCGCGTTTTATGCTGCCAATTTCGCGGGTCGTAGCGCTCGGTACCGACCAAGCACGTAAAGAAACATTAACTGACTATAATGAACGTGCGGCCGACGGCAGTATACCGCTTGGAAAATATGTGCGACAATCAAAAAGACAGAAAGCGAGGCAATCATGACGATCGACCAGTGGCTCAAGCAAGCAACGGACGAATTGGCTGATGATTTATTGCCTTCGCCACGACTTGATGCTGAGATTATTCTCGCCCACACCCTTAGGCATCCGCGTACGTACCTGCATGCACACGGCGACGAAGCCTTAAGTGCCCGCGACGAAGACATCGCGAACGCGCGCATAGAACTGCGCAAGGACCGCGTGCCGGTGGCTTACATTATTGGACACAAAGAATTTTACGGCCGACGATTTAGTGTGTCACCTACTGTCTTGATCCCCCGTCCTGAAAGTGAACAGCTGGTTACCATGCTAAAGTCTCTGCTTCCTGGTTCAAGCACGCTTCCTGGTGTGTTAAATCTTCGCCTCGTCGATATTGGAACTGGAAGTGGCTGCTTGGGCGTGACAGCCAAATTAGAGTTCCCCGAACTGAACGTCGCGCTGGTTGATAGTAGCCGCCATGCGTTAAACGTGGCCGAAAAGAACGCTCGAACACTTGGCGCCGATGTCGAAGTATTTGTCAGTGACCTACTACTTGCCTACCCGTACTCTCCCGACATTATTGTGGCGAATCTGCCGTACGTTGACCGTTCGTGGGACCAATCGCCAGAACTGATAAACGAACCTGCCGAGGCGTTGTACGCCGAAGACGGTGGCCTGGCGATTATTAAACGGTGTATTGAGCAAGTCGCCGTGCGAGCCAAGCCAAGCGCGCTCCTGCTGCTTGAAGCAGACCCTCGTCAATTAGACGCTATTGCGACACACGCCCGAGCGAACGGATTCAAAGAAGTCGCCCGTGACGAATTCGCCATTGGACTACGACTTACTTAACCCTGATACGTGCCGAGCGTTGCGGTCAGTTTGACTTCGCGCCCATCACGAAGCACCGTTAGTTCAACCTTTTGGCCTGGTTCGTATTCTGAAATAAGACTTGAAACACTGGCGACTTCGCCAACCTTGAAGCCGTTTACTGCCACTAGAACGTCCCCGTCTTTCACGCCAGCCTTGTCCGCAGGACCACCCGATTGAACACTCGCTCCTCTATCGGCTGTAATGTAGTCACCCCGGTCTACCTGAAGGTCGTATTCTTCCTTGACGGCTGGGGTAATTGAAATATATTGGACACCCAAGTATGCACGTTCGACTTTACCTGTCTTGATAACGTGACTAAGCAGGCCTTTGGTCGCACTAATTGGAATGGCGAATCCAATACTCTGGGCATTTTCGGCGATCGCGGTGTTTATGCCGATTACCTGACCCTGCAGGTTAAGCAGCGGACCACCGGAATTACCGGAATTAATCGCGGCGTCGGTCTGAATAAGGTCGGTCAGGCTTTCGGCGCTGCCGGTCGACGTTCCGTCACTTGACGCGATGACCGGACGACCGGTACCCGAAATAATGCCGCTCGTTACGGAGTTCTGATACTGTCCGAGCGCATTTCCGATAGCCACGACCGACTGTCCGATACGGATGGTCTTTGAATCGCCTAAGGTGATTGCCGGAAGGTCCGAAACGTCCTTGATTCTGAGAAACGCGACATCGTTTAGCGGGTCACTGCCCAGAACTTCGACGGAATCGAACTTGCGTCCGTCAGGTAGAACCACAGTTACCGAATCGGCGCCTTCTACGACGTGTTTATTCGTCATAATATACCCGTTCGAACTAACGATCATACCTGTTCCGGCACCAGATTGTTGGTACTGTTGGCTGTATAAGCGCGATGTCTGATTGGTCGACGTCAGTACTGATACAACGCTCGGACTGACTGCCTTAGCGACGGCTGCGATTGATTCTTCGTTCGGCGTTACCGCCTTGTTGCCGTCACCTTTCGATGAGTTCAGCACCGTAAGCTGGCCGGCTTCGGTTTCAAAAAAGCCCTGAAGCGCCGAGCCACCGAATCCCGCGGCTGCGGCAAGCAGAACAAGACCGGCTACGAGCAACGGTTTGTTCGGAGCCGAGCCCTTGGGTCGAACCGACGCCGGTACGGCCCGATGCCCTGGAGCGGCTGGCTTATGTTCGTCAGTTGTTGGTGCTGTGTGGTTTTGTTCCATACCCCTTTTTTACTCCGCCTCCCTAAAAATTAGCTTAAAATTTCTTGAACTTAAATCGTAGCCGCGCCGCCGAAGACGAATAATACGACCCCGATGACGCTCAGCGTCAGGAGTGTCGGCATCATAACGTCGCTAGACTGAACCTGGCCGGAGCGATTGTAGCTAATATAAATACGCTCTGCCAGAAAACTCAGCGCGGCGATAATAACGACGACCTGGGAAAGTTGCAACGAATTCCCCAGTTGGTATCCGATTGTCCAGTGATAGCCGAGCCACATAATTTCGGCGACGACGAATCCCCATAACAAACTCAAGAAATTAATATGTGATTCGTGCTGAACGCTAAGTAAATGACGGGACGCGGCGTATCCGACCAGCCATGATAAAAGAACGACAATTGATACCGGTAAGCTCGGTGATATCTGTACGATCGCGCCAATACCAAACACTAGCCCAACCATAGCTTGTGACGCGACATATGCACGCTTTGATCGTGGCTTAAGAAATAGAAGCCACGCCACATACAATGCCGTCAGGGCTATTTGAGTCGAAAGGTCACCAGACGCCGCGTACAAAAAGACCACCATGCTAATTCCAACGATGACATCAACGAGGTTCGCCCGGATATTCGCCGTCCAGTAGCGCGAACGCACCGCGAATATTCGCCATTTACTTAAGAGCACCAGGCCGAGCGCCGGCCACGGTACATTCACAACGAGCACCAGCACCAACAGCATGATTGCCAGTGTGATGTTTAAAATAATGTACGCGACTTCGCTGAGAAACGAACGCTTACGAAAGATTTTTAGCAGCTCCATATGACTTTATTGTATCACCTTAGTCGCCACCCGCTAGTTTGACGAGCTAACACTTTCGCTTCCGACGATAACCACGAAATCAACTCCTTCGGCAACCACGAAGCCCGGGTCGGTTGTAGCCAGCTTAACAGCGTAACGTTTGGCGAGGGCCGAGGCGGTGCCGTTCTTTTCGGTTTTGTTAATGCGATAGATTGTCGTTTTCGTATAATCGCTCGTTGGTGCATTGGTCGCATTCGATACCGTGTAGCCAGCTTCGGTGAGGCGGCCAGATTCGGTCAGCGCCACACCGGCCACGCCACTTCCGTTCATAACAACGACATTCGCCGCTTCACGAGCAACCGGGTCGTTACTCATACTCTTGTTTATGAACGCTTGAATTTCAGCGTATTCGAATGAGCCAGCCACTGGAACGACTCCGCCCATTCCGTTTCCAACTAGTTCTTCACCTTCATTCACTAGCGAGAGTGACTGAATGGCGTCGGACGGAATGTCCTGCCCCAGCTGCATAAGCGTTCGGACTTCGGCAGTAGCAAAGTCAGTCCGTAGGTTACTACCCAGAGCGTCAATCAGTCCGGTTACTTTTCCGACGTCGGTCAACGTACCGGCACTGACAGCTTTTTCGCGAATACCTTTAATAATCTTTTGTTGATTCGCTTCACGGTCGTAGTTCGAACGTTCTAACCCATACGTTGGAGCAATAGAGCCACGAGCCTGAGCTAAATACAAAGCTCGTTCCGGATCAAGCGACACCTTGCCGTTCGGGAAGTCGATAAAGTGACCACTTGGCGGACAGTTCCGAAGAATCGTCGCGCGCGAGGCCCGGGCGTCTCCCGCCTTACACTTCCAGTCAAAATTCGAGTCCATAATACCGCGGGGATCTTTACTTTCGATCGTCACGTCAATCGAACCGAGCGCTTTTACTGTGTCGCGGACGACGGTGTAATTAACATGAGCATAGTATTGTACGTCGAGTCCTAAGATTTCGCCGGCTTTCTTTTGTAGTGCTGCCGCGCCCTCGGGTTCATTGGCGCCATCGTCCGAATAACAGCCGTATAATGCGTTAATCTTGCCCTGATAGCCGGCCACGCACGCTGCGTCATAATCGACAATAAGGTCCCGAGGAATACTGACCATGTAAGCGTTCTTTTGGTTCTGATCGATACTAATAACCATGATTGAGTCGGTTAGATAAGCCGCTTCGTGTCCCGGGTCGTCTTCGCTCGTTCCGAATACCAGTACGTTGGAGCGTCCATTTTCATCCATCTTAAGCGCTCGGGCCTGAAACAGATCGAACACACTTCCCTGAAGCACATTACCGCTAGCGATGACCGCTTTGACGGCGACGAAGGCACCAACGGCGAGCAAAATTAGTACGATGAAAATGACGATTCGCTTCGTTATCTTCCGCTTACGAGTCGGGACTGACTTTGGTTTCCGGCGCAAGAAGCCGCGTTTGGTCTTTGGTTGCTCGTCGTCGTGAATCTGAGCCAGTGAATCATCAATCTCGCTGCGACGAACGCCAATTGGGCGATTTGGCATGTCCCGAGTGATCGGTCGTGACGCGCGCCCAATATTAGCCCTCACTTCAGGTGTGGGGCGAGCGATGTCCTGCCTGGCCCCGCCTCCGACGGTTGGGCCACGACGAGGAACGAAACCATCGACGGATGAAGTTTGTTTTCGCATAACTATTCTTCTCACCACTATAGCAAACTTTTGGCGACGGTTGGTTGTAAAAAACCATAAGCAGACCACTATTTTGCGACCGTCCGTAGTGTATAGTAAGTCAGGTGAACGCAAGCTTTTTAGAACGACACCAGGGGCTCAAGGACGCCGTAGGGATACTCTTATTCGTCATTTGTGTGCTTATTGGCACACTCTTCATCAATGCCTACATCTTCCGTAGTTTTAATGTCGAAGGCCCAAGCATGGAACCGACCTTATTCACTGGCGATCGCTTAATCGTCAACCGTCTACCGGTTACACTCAGTCAGCTAAAAAATGAATCCTATGTGCCAGACCGCGGCCAAGTAATCGTGTTTAAAAATCCGCAGTACGTACCGGGTATGGGCGAAGAGTACATCGTCAAACGCGTCATTGCCTTCCCTGGTGAACGTGTGGTTTTACAGGACGGTAAGTTTACGGTCTATAACGAACAGAACCCGAGAGGGTTTAATCCGGACGACGAAAATAATGGTGAACCAAGTGAAATCACCGACGGCGAAGTTGACACTCTCGTTACCGACGATACCCTATTCGTATCCGGTGACCACCGAGAAGAAAGTTTTTCGAAGGACTCCCGTAACGGCCTTGGTTTAATTCCGTATTTCGACATTATCGGACCTGTCGCCCTGCGCATTTTCCCGTTCGACAAGATTCGAACGTTCTAGCTCACCTACCTCTCTTATCGTAAGTAAGGCTCTCTGCTTCTTTTTTCTCAATCCCTCTAGGCGCCGAGTTGCTGCTCGATTCGCTCGCGCTCATCATCATTCTTGAATTCAATGACAATACGTCCAACACCCTTGGCGTTCTGCTGGGTCAGTACGTTCGCGTTAAAGCGCTTCGATAGTCTTTCGTGAGTCAGTGGCCGTACTGAAGGTTTGCGGCCTGCTTTGGCTTCGACTGGACGGCCAGCCGCGATGTGTTCTTCGATTCGGCGAGCGCTCCAATGTTCGCTCATGATAAGTGGCAGCAAGGTGTCAGCAACCGATTGGTCGATACCGATGAGCGGTCGTGCCTGGCCTTCGGTCAATATGCCTTCGGCAACGGCCTGCTTAACGTTGTGAGGTAACTTTAGTAGGCGAAGTGTGTTCGATATGGCGCTGATTGACTTGCCGCCAACCCGTGCGCCAATTTCTTCGAGCGTTAGATTAAACTGGTCCCGTAACTTGGCATACGCAGTCGCCGTTTCGAGCGGATTAAGGTCGCGCCGCTGAATGTTCTCGATAAGGCTCAGTTCAAGCTTGTGTTGCGCACTCAGCGTTCGGACCAATGCCGGAATCGAATCTTTACCAGCCGTCTGGCTTGCG
>JAZKIT010000004.1:0-7134 GCA_040384745.1 Patescibacteria group bacterium | reverse complement strand
AAAGTCGGTGGCAAGCAATATGTCGTCACCGAAAAAGAGACCCTCCTGGTGGACCTCCTCCCGGAAGGAACAAAAGAGCTCACACTCGACGCTATGTTGGTAATCGATGGTAAGGATACTACTGTTGGAACGCCACTGGTAAAAGGTGTAGTTGTTAAAGCTAATGTCGTTGAAGAACTGGTGAAGGGCGACAAGCTCCGTATCATCCGTTACAAAGCGAAGAAGCGTGTTCATAAAGAAACCGGTCACCGTCAAAAGTACAGCCGAATTCAAATCGCCTCAATCGGGTAATAACCCCGCGTGCTAGATTTAAGCCCCATTGGGGCTTTTTTCTTGACCAATTCATAAAGCTTGTGGTTATATAGCTTCAAACCGTGTGAGGTTTAAACAAACAAAAGGAATAAAAATGGCACTTTCATCACTACGTGGCGTAGGTAAACGCCGGAGTGGACAAAAAATATGGCTACGGACGGGACTGTCGGTAGCAATTCTGGCGCTTGGAATTATTAATCTGGGGTCATTGAGTCGCGCCGCAGAGGGCGATGTTTTGTTTGACCGTAGCATTGCGATCGCCACAGGGGCGTGCTCGGTCGGAACCGATTTTGATAGCGCGGGTAATATGTATGTTGCTGACTGGTGTGACAATAAAATTCATAAATATGACCCATCGGGCAATATTTTACTCGAGTGGGGCGGGGTCGGTTCTGGGCAAGGTCAATTCAATTATCCTCAGGATATTCTCGTTGCAAGTGACGGACGGGTATATGTGACGGATTACTATAATGGTCGAGTCCAGATATTTAACACAGACGGAACGTACCAGGATGAATTTGGGACGCCAGGTGTTGGTATCGGTATGCTTGACGATGCGGCATATATCACTGAGGGACCCGACGGAAATCTGTATGTGAGCGAGGCGACAGGCGATCGACTAGAAAAATTCGATAAGCTTGGAAATTCGCTTGGCGAGATAGGTTCAAGTGGTTTTGGTGATCTTCAGTTCAACGAACCATCTGGTATGGCGTTCGGGAGTGACGGTAACCTCTACGTTACGGACACTCGGAATAGCCGAGTCCAGGTGCTAACTCCAGCCGGTACGTTTGTTCGCGCATTCGGTATGGCCTCAAGTACGCTTGCGCCAGGCTCGTTTAGCGACCCATACGACATAGCCTTCGATTCCGACGGAAGATTCTACGTTGTAGATACGGGCAATAGCCGAATTCAGATATTTGATAGTGTCGGTGCCTTCGCGGGAGAATTTGGCTCGTATGGTACAACCGACGGACTGTTTGATTACGCCGTAGGAGTGACGGTACGTAGTGGTCAAGTGTATGTCTCGGACAGCACTCAAAGAGTCCAGGCATTCGATATCGACAGCGAAACTCCGTACGTGCGAGCTGAGCGGTTGGATTTATATTCAAGCGGCAATGGATCGGAAGGCTGGAACGGTAACGGGTTATCGATACTCGACCAGGGGATGCCGACAAGGGTGCAGTTACCGTCAAACGTCGAGCCAGTCAAAGTAGAAATGGGCCGTGGGTTCACTGCGGTCATGGCGGACGACAACAACGTGTATGTGTTTGGGCAGAACGTGAGTGGTCAATTTGGCATAGGCAATACTACTAATCAATCCACGCCGGTTTTGTTCCCATTACCTGGGGGCATGACGGCTGTCGATGTGACGATATCGACGCTAGCTGACAGTATTTTCGTGCTGGCATCGGATGGACAGGTATACGGTGCTGGCAGCAATACCGGTGGTCGTTTAGGCGCCGGGCTTGGTGCGGCTACCAGCAACGTTCCCGTCAGATTTCAATTGCCGGGTGGAATAAATGCCGCTTCGATGTGGATGAATGAATCGAATAATTTGTATGTTACGACGACGGATGGCGATGTCTACACAGCTGGCACTGGAACTCAAGGGCAGCTCGGTAACGGCTTACTTGTCAATCAGTTATCAGCGGTCAAGGTGCAACTGCCAGTCGGAGTGACGGCGGTTGGAGAAGTGGTGTCAAACGGCTATTCGGTAATGCTCCGGGGGTCAGACGGTAATGCGTATAGTTTCGGGGAAAACTCGAATGGTCAGCTGGGAATCGGTACGACAGTTGATGCCGCAACGCCCACAACTGCAGGACTGCCGGGCGGGGTGACGGCCCAGAAGGTAATCGTTTCACGTGGCGAATTCAACAGTTTCATACTTGGTTCAAACAATCAGTTGTACGGGGCTGGTACGAACTTTTATGGACAGCTAGGAAACGGCAATACGACGCAGCAATCATCGATGGTGGGCTTTCAACTAGGAGGAGGGTTATCCGTAAAGACGTTGACGGATGAATGGGGCATGATGACCTGCGTGATCGCCTCGGACGACAACCTGTACTGTGCTGGCGATAACACAGACGGTCAGCTTGGCGTTGGTGACTACGCGACTCATTCGACACCGGTGAAGTTTTCTATTCCGGGCGACCCAGTTATCCAACACGTTGCGAAGAGTGAATATAACGTATTTGTATTGACCGATGATGGCGCGATATGGGGATCGGGAAGTAACGGATATGGCCAACTTGGCTTCGGGCTTTCGCCGGGTACGATTGCAGTAGCGACAGAGTTCCCGCTTCCATCCGGCGTGACTGCTACCGATATTATGACGAACCCCGATCCGCGTACTCGCATGACGTTCATGGGATCGGACAAGAATGTGTACAGTATTGGTAACGACAGGGCTGGCAAGCTAGGTGACGGTTCGTCGCTGACGTATCAGCCGCATCTTGGTCGGTACCTGTTGCCAAAGTATGCCGAGGCACAATCGATGCACATCAATTATCACATTTTCAATGCGCTACAGGCTGAATCAACACATGTGGTGGCACGAACACCGGCTCTTAACGCATTCGGTACTATATTGTTCGAGGACGATGATGACGACGGGGTCCAAGATCCCGGAGAAGATGGCATCAACGGTCAAACAATAAAATTGTATCGAGACTCGAACAGCGACGGTATAGCCGATGGTTCAGTCATTAAAAGTGCTCAGACCGAAACGTTCAACGGACGCCAAGGTGTTGCGTTGTTTGACGCGTTGACCGAAGGCGGCTATGTCATGCGGCTCACCGTTGATGGGACTGATACGGATAGGAGCGTGGTGTTGAACTCTAACGAGGGCGGCTGGTTTAGCGACCCTTCGAATCTGCTGATTGCGCCAACGACATTTCCACTAAGCTCGTCAGGATCGGTGCCTTTAGAAGAAAGCGTTGTGCCGACTCCACTTTCACCCCAGAGTGGGGCTGGAACTGTCTTTGATTATCGTATGATACCAGCTATTTTGATGGTGCTTGCGGCCATGTCAATCATTGGGTTCTTGCACACGCGACGTCGTACTTAGCCAAGTCGCCGCATCATTTACTGTACGCTTTCAGGTCTGTGGTAGAATTGACCCAGCATAAGCAACATATGTGTGTGAGCCCGTACGGGCAAGGACTAGGGTGATTACGAAAAGAAATATATTTACGTCCGGGTTATCATTGCCAACCAGCCGTCGTGGCATGGTAGTGTTTGGTATTTACGGACTCATTATTACCGCTGCACTCGGTTGGCTCGGCTACGCAATCTGGCAGGCTCGGCCAGCTCATGCCGATGTGATTAACTCGACTGACTTTGTGACAACTTGGAAGACAGATACGGCTGATACTGGTGACTCGTGCGATAGCTGCATAGAGCTACCTACGTCATATGGCGGCTATACCTACAATTACGACGTTGACTGGGACAACGATGGCATCTTTGATGAACTTGGCCTTGTTGGTGATGCAGCTCATGATTATGGTGTTCCTGGTGAGTATACAGTCCGAATAAGAGGCGATTACCCCACTATCGGATGGAGCGACGGTGCCTCCGATGACGATTATAAGCTTCTTTCGGTAGATCAGTGGGGGAGTGTTCAATGGGAGTCTATGCAACACGCCTTCCATAATGCCAGTAATCTTGTGGTGACGGCCAGCGACACACCAGACCTAAGCAACGTAACCAGTATGCGTGGTATGTTCTACGGTGCGTCATCATTGACGGGTGATTTTTCAAACTGGAATGTCAGTAATGTGACCGATATGGAAGTGACGTTCCAAAATGCGGCATTGTTTAATAGTGATATTTCAGGCTGGGACGTGGGTAATGTCACAGACATGGATTATATGTTCTTTAACGCACAAAGTTTCAATCAAAATCTTGGGTCGTGGAATATGTCGAGTGTTCTGAGCTTAAATTTGATGCTACCATTCAGCGGCACTTCTGTTGATAATTATGAGGCGATGCTACAAGGCTGGGCTCTGCAGCCGCTTCAGTCGAATGTATCGGCTGGCGGTGGTATGACATACTGCAAAGCCCAGGCGGCCGTAGCTCGACAATATATTATCGATACATTCTCGTGGAATTTTAATGGCAACGTTCAGTATTGCGGAACCGTGGCGTTTAGCGACGACGGGTCTTCCTCTGTTACTCTCGCTACTGACTCGCCAAGCGGGACCGTGCTCGATACTTTGACGACAAGCTACTTCACGCCTACCTCATATAGTCTAAGTTGCACGGTACCTGGCGCCGATGATAGCTTTTTTGCGATTGGCGGCAGTAATAATGACGAGTTGATTACCACTGCAGCATTAGACTTCAACAATACACAAGATAGTGACGGCAATAATGAATACCACGTGTGCGTCAAGGCAACCGATGATGAGGGCCGTGAGGCCATGAGTACGCTGTATGTAACTGTACTGGCGGCGCCTAGCGTAAGCAGTATCAACCCTAGTGATATTCCTCTGGATGGAGAAATTCACGAGGTCACTATACATGGAGACAACCTAGAGGCTACTGAAGTAAAGTTTGGCAGCAGCATAATGGCAGTCACCTCAAACGATGAGTATGAGATTTTAGTTCAAGTTCCAACTGATGGCATTTCTCCGGGCACGGTCGACGTGACGATTACCCATAGTAACGGGGCGGTGACGATCGTTCCGAATGGATTTACTTATGGTCAAGCTCCTAAGGCAATCACTGGCGTTTCTTTCTCTGAAGACGCTGGTAAAAAGCTTATGACGATTACTGGGACTAAATTCTTTGAGGATGATGAGTTTCTAGAAGGTAGCCAGCGCTCACTCATCAGCCTTAACGGTGATGAGCTACCGTTTTGCACCAACGAAACGTACACGTCAGAGGTTCTCATCGGAATTGGGTTCAATCCCGAACGCTTTAACGATAATCCACCATGTTATTACCTTGTTAGCGCGATAGGCAACCCACTTATATCTGCTACCCAAGCCAGTATCTGGCTGCCATCTGACTTTAACACCTCCGCTCCTGGTACTGTTTCGGTGAATGGCAGCCCTGTTTTCGCCTTTGGCACCGCCACAGCCCCCGTCGTTCCAACACCAGTCCCAGCGGTAAATAACGGCAACCGGCCGTCGCCATTCCCCGCTGTACTGCCGACACAAGCTTCGCCCCCAGTCACCGTCCCAGCCGACGAGGCACCTGGTCAGCAGCCAAGTGTTGGTGTGTCTGGGGAGGACGGGGAGGGCAATAGCGATTCGCTGGCTAACAACCCGATTATCTCAACTCGTCCAACCTTCACCGGTAAGGCTGCTCCCGGTGCCCGTATTAAAGTTACTGTTCACTCTGACCCAGTTATTTGTGAAACGACAGCCGATGAAAACGGTGATTGGTCGTGTACGCTCGACGAAGACTTACCTGACGGTAAACATACTGTCTACGTGAGCCTTACAAACACCGATGGTACAACGACTGAGCTCGGACCTTACGCCGTGCGCGTAGGGGAAACTGTGACGGATAAGACAAAAACGGAACCGGCTTCCGATACCTCTAAAACCGATGCTGAAGATGGTTCGAATCTGCTTGTTAGGCTATTTCCGTTTGTGGTGGGTGGTGTGTTGGCAATTATCGCAGCGGTATTTGCCATCAGGCGAGCCAGTCGAAGTTCCTAAGCGGACCTGTTTTCTTGCCTGCTACGACACCGCTCATGCTACAATATGCCTTAGATAAGAGGGAAGAATAAACACGTGAGTGCGACGGTTATTGCGGTAACGAATCAAAAAGGGGGAGTAGGCAAGACGACGAGTGCCGTCAATATTGCCTATTATCTTGCCAAAAGTGGTAAGAAGACGCTCTTGATCGACTTTGACCCGCAAGGAAACGCCTCGAGTGGACTTGGAATCGACAAGCAAACGCTCGATACCGGCACCATGAGTGACGTTATGCTTGAAACAAAGACCTTACAAGAGGTTATTATTAGCGCTGGTCAGAAGAACCTGTTTATCGCTCCGGCGACGCCACAACTTGCCAATACCGAGGCTGAACTAAGCAGCGCCAGTCGCCGTTTTACGAGGCTGAAAAATGCCATTGGTACCACCGGGGAAACGTACGACTATATCATTATCGACAGCCCACCGTCGCTGAGCCTACTGACAGTCAACGGGCTGATTGCGGCTCGTTACGTGCTACTGCCGGTACAGGCAGAGTTTTACGCCCTTGAAGGCCTTGGCCAGTTGCTTGAGACCATGAAGTTGGTTCGTAAGAACATGAACCCGACACTCGACCTTATTGGCGTGCTACCAACCATGGTGGATAGTCGAACGACACTGTCATCACAGGTTCACGAAGAAATTAAAAAGCATTTTCCAGGTAAGGTATTTAAAACCGTCATTCCGCGTAACATTCGTTTAGCCGAAGCACCAAGCCACGGCGTGCCGATTGGAGCGTATGACCGCTTCTCAAAGGGCGCGCGGGCGTATAAGTCGGTCGCAAAGGAAGTAGTAGAAAGGGTAGGGGCTTAGGATGGCAATGAAAAAAGGATTAGGACGAGGATTTTCGTCGCTTATACCTGACAATCTTTTGGATGAGTCGTTCGACCCGAGCGCAGGTGACGACCATAAGGTTAGTGACCTCCGTACCATTAAACTTTCGAACATTACGGCCGACCCTGATCAGCCGCGCCGTCATTTCGACGAGGGTGGATTAGCCGAACTGACCGCCAGCATAAAAGAACACGGCGTACTGCAGCCAATCGTGGTGATTCCTCACGGCGAAGGCAAGTACCAGATTGTTGCTGGTGAACGCCGGTTCCGCGCAAGC
>JAZKIT010000003.1:0-45690 GCA_040384745.1 Patescibacteria group bacterium | reverse complement strand
GCCTGACGACTGACTTCTTCAGTTCTTTCATGCCCTTTTTGCTCAATAGAATAGTTTTCTTGGTCTGTAATGATTGCATGTGCTTCCTCCTGCGAGTTTTAGTTTTATACGGTAGTCTCACACTTACCGTATGGCTTCACTATACGACCCGATTCTGAAAAATTTCTGAAAATTTTCACTTTTTTTGAAGAAAGTTGAAAATACTAACGGTTATTGCGTATTTCGGGAAGTTGCACCGTAAATGACGTCGTTTTTTGTGGAGTGCTGCGTACACTTATAGACCCATCATGCATGTTGACGATCTTACGTGCGAGCGATAGCCCCAGTCCGTATCCGGTTGTGTGTGACGTCGTGCGAGATTTTTCTCCACGAAAGAAACGGTCAAATATATAGACAATGTCACGTTTTTGGATACCAGTGCCCTCGTTAGTCATGACGACTTTGCAAGTGCGTCCATTCGAGGTAATCACAATCGCAATCAGTGAATGTGGGGGGCTATATTTAACCGCGTTATCAAGTAGTATACGAAACAAGTCACCGATGATAGATTGGTTGCCATCTATGACGACCTGTTGTGCCGGAATAACGTATGACAGTCTGGCGGTCGGCACGTGAAGGCTTTTGGCGGCTTTTTCAACCGCTAAGACTATATTGACGCGGTCGGTGCGCTCTAGGTCACCATATTCTAACCGTGACAGCTGTAGCAGTGACTGCGAAAGCTGAGCGAGTTTGTCGACTTCTTCAAGGTTGCTCTCGAGCAGGTCCTTGTAGTCTACATTTTTCATATTCTTAGTTCTGAGCGCCACTTGGATTTCTGATTTCATAACGGCAAGCGGCGTTCGCAACTCGTGACTGGCATCGGCGGTAAAGCGCGACTGGGCTTCGTGCGCCTCTTCGATTGGCTTTAGCGTCCGCCGGGCAAGCAAATACGACCCTGCCCCACCCAGGGTGATGACGGCAAGATTCATATACACCAGGCCAATGAAAATGCTGGTTCGTGCCTCCTCGGTTTGGTTTTCACGCACGTCGGTGAGTGTAAGCGGGCCAGGCAGCGTGATGACCTGAGAGCTCCCTTCGGCGCGAATCTGCAATCGTTCGAGCCGGTTGCTGATTTCGGAAGTTGAAAGTTCGAAAATGATGAAACTGAATATCAGACAGATGGTAATGAGAATAATCAAGTACCACGCGGTGAGCTTTAGCGTAGCGGAAGTGAACATTCGCCTCACTTCTTGTCGTCCTCTTCAATCTTGTAGCCGAAGCCGCGAACGGTTTTAATAAGTCCTTTGCCGCTGAACGGTTTGTCAATTTTGGCTCGAAGATATTTTATGTACACCTCGATCGTATTTGGCAAGATGTCGGCATCATAGTCCCAGACGTGTTGCATGATACTGTTTTTCGAAAGTGGCCTATTCTTGTTGCGAAGCAGGTATTCCAGCAGGCCATATTCTTTACTCGTCAGTTTGATTTCAGTAGTGCCTCGTGTGACGCTGCGTTTGCTAGTATCGAGTGATAAGTCATCGGCGTCGAGTACGGTAGTTGATACTTCAATCGGACGACGCATGAGCGCGCGTACTCTCGCCAATAACTCATCGAGTGCGAATGGCTTCACTAAATAGTCATCAGCTCCGCTATCTAAGCCGTGGGTCTTGTCTTCGGTCCTGCCGAGAGCAGTCAGTAATAAGACCGGTGTCTTGATTGATTTTTCACGCAATGCTTTGACGATTCCGATTCCGTCGTATTCTCCGGGTAGCATTCGGTCAATTATCATTACATCGTATGGTTCAGTTGTCGCCATTGCATACCCGTCGTCACCATTAAATGATACGTCGACCGCATAGTGTTCTTGTTCGAGCGCTTTTTTAAGAGCTTTCGCTATCTTTTGTTCATCCTCGACTACTAGTACCCGCATATGACTATAGTATACGGTGTTTTAGAAATCGGGGCTTATGAGTATTTTGATGACCACGAGTGCATTTGGGTAAGAATAGGCATAAGATCGCGGCCCTTGTCGGTGAGCTCATACTCGCAGCGAGACGGTGATGTCGGTCGTTTTACGATAACTCCCTGCTCTTCAAGCTTTACCAGGCGTGCCGATAGAGTGCGCGGGTTAATATCACCAGTCATGTCCTGAAGTTGGCAGAATCGGACGGTAGGTTCGGTCAGAAAGAACCGTAATAGACGAGGTGTCCATTTGTCACCAATGATATTCGTAGCGGCGTCAACCGACCCGATGTCTGCGTTCATACTATAACTATACATTGTCTAGCGTGCTTCGTCAAAGCACCTGGCCCCTGATATACTGGGGTGATATGAAACATACCTTGCAACGCTTTGACCAGCATACGACGCAGTGGATTGTCGGGCTTTTTGGTCAGCAGTCACGGCCATTTTTCGAATTCATGACAATGCTGGGCGACCCGGTCTCCATTATTGTCGTTACAATCGGTGTCATGTGCGCGGGGCTGTATACGTCGAGTATGCGACTTGTCTTGAGCGGTGCGATTATTCCGTTGACGGTAGTGACTGGCGCGATTTTAAAAATGCTATTCGAACGTGCTCGACCGCTAACCGAATATGCAATGAATATGAAGCTGCAGACATTCAGCTTTCCGAGCGGACACTCGAGCGGATCGATGATAGCGTACGGGTTGCTCGCGTATATCGCATTCACGAAGCTTCCTGCTCCATGGAACTACGTCACTGCGACAGCGCTTATGGCGATTCCATTATTCGTCGGGCTATCTCGGGTGTACCTCGGCGCGCATTTTCCCAGTGATGTCATTGCTGGGTGGCTCCTCGGGGCGAGCGCATTGATCCTCGTCGTATTCGTACTCAGGCCTTTTTCATGAAAGTTGTTCTTATATATAATGTCGCGTCGGGGAGCCAATACCAACTTCGGGATATTCGTAAGCTTTTTCGGTCGCATGGGATTGCTATAGACTATAGCTTTACCGCCAAGCAACTTGCTTCGAAAAAACTCGCCGTGCTTATCGCGCGCGGCGTGACCGTAGCTGTCATAGGCGGCGATGGAACGATCAATTCCGCAGCGCGGCTTGTGGTCGGTACCAAGTCGACGCTGCTACCACTTCCTGGCGGTACCTTTAACCATTTTGTCCGTGATCTTGGGATGTCCCCAAACCTTGAAGAAACACTCGAAAATATTAGAACGGCCGAGACGCGCAAAATAGATGTCGCGTATGTGAACGACGAACTCTTTCTGAATAATTCGAACATTGGACTGTACCCATTCAGTCTGATAGAACGTAAAGCGACCAAAAAAATCGTTGGTAAATGGATCGCGGCTGTTTTGTCCGCATTCGATCAACTGAGCGTATTTCGTCGTCATAAACTAGTCATTGACGGAGAAACGATTCGCTCGCCTTTCGTGTTCGTCGGAAACAACATTTACGATATCAAAAGTTCACTCATTCCGCAGCGGACCGGGTTTACTAGCAGTACATTGACGGTGATGGTCGCGTCGTCACGTTCACGACTGGCGCTTATGCGAGCGATAGTTTCGGTCGTAAAAGGTGACGTGTCGGACCGAGATGATTTTGCCCTGTCGCATCGTCAAGCAATCACTATCTATAGCCACCGGTCGACGATTCCTGTCAGTTTTGACGGTGAAGTCAAACACCTTGCTCCTCCGCTGAAATATCAGGTGAAGCCCAAAGTTCTGAAAGTGATGATAGCCAAAGCGAAATAAAATCACTTCAAGGTGATATGGCCTCGTTTCGTCATGCTATATAGATATAGTACTTCGTCACTCACTAAAACATGCAAGCACGTTTTAGGCTCGTATCCTCGTGCTATATAAAATATATGCATTTCCTCACTCACCACAGCGTACAAGCACGCCGTGGCCTCGTTTCGTCATGCTATAATCACCTTATGAAAGTTACTATTGACTCATCGACCCGCACGTTCGTCCGCTTTTGGCTGGTTCCAGTTGGATTGCTAGTTGCCGGAATGGCTATTTATAGCGCCCGCACCGCTCTTATTATTCTTGGCACCGCCTTATTTTTGGCACTTGCCTTGAACGCGCCGGTTACTCGACTCGCGCGCATTATGCCAGGGAATAGTCGCGGTCTTTCGACGGCAATCGCCTACATCGTGGTCATCGCGCTGATCGGTGCGTTTGCTTTTTTAGCCGTTCCGCCAATTATTGATCAGACCGCCAAGTTTATTCAAACCGTTCCGCAGCTGGTTGAAAATGCTCGCGAGCAGTGGCGCGGCTTGAACGTCTTGATTGACCGATACAACTTGCATACTCAGGTAGAACAAGCAACGACCTCGATACAGCAAAGTGCGTCCGGCTGGGCATCTGGATTCGGCAGTAATGTCGTCAGCGGAATCGGCTCGCTCCTCGGTGTCATTACCGCGACCATCCTGGTTCTGGTGCTGTCATTCCTTATGCTCATAGAAGGTCCTGGACTGATGCGAAAGCTCTGGGGGCTGTATGCCGACACGCAGAAACGCGACCTTCACCATAGCGTCATACACCGCATGCATGCGGTCGTGTCTGGCTACGTTACCGGTCAGTTGACTGTGTCGGGTCTTGGTGCATTTTCGGCGGGACTGATGGTATTTGCGCTCAGTTTCTTCTTCAATATCCCCGCTAACCTGGCAATTCCAGCCGCCGCGATTACGTTTATCCTTTCGTTGATTCCGATGTTCGGTGCGACAATTGGAGGCATTTTGATTACCGCTTTGCTGGCATTCAATGATGTCGGCGCCGCGATTATCTATGTCGTCTTCTTCGTGCTATATCAACAAATTGAGAATAACTTCATATCACCGACTATTCAGTCGAAACGTCTCGAACTTTCGGCGCTGACTATTTTGGCGTCGGTAACGATTGGGCTATACCTATTCGGTGTCGCCGGAGGTATTATCTCAATCCCGATCGCTGGATGCCTGAAGGTGCTTATGGACACCTATCTTGAGAACATTCGCTTGCGTCGTACGAAAGCGTCGCGACCGCTCGCTAAGCTGACTCAGGCTGTTAAAAAAGAAGCCTAGCCGTTACTTCGTCTGACGCGCGTATCGCCAGACGGTTCCGTGTGCGCTATCGTTCAGTTCGATTGAATGCTGGGCAAGCTCATCCCTGATCTCGTCCGAGCGTCCCCAGTCTTTGGTTTCGCGCGCGCGCTCACGTTCGAGAATCCGTCGCTTTGAATCATCATCGATGTCCGGAGTCGAGGTTATAAGGTCGATTCCTAGCAGCTCGTCAATCGCTTCGAGTAGTTGGATAAGGCCATGACGTTCAATGGCATCTGGTCCAAGTGATTCGAGCTTGTCGAATGTCTCGTCGATCAGCGCAAGAGCGCCAGGCGTGTCAATATCGTTCGATAGCTTTTCTTTTAATGCTCCAATAGCGGCTTGTACGGAAACGTCCGTATCGGAACGGACCATCTTATGTGTTTGGTGCCTTAGTGCTGCAACGTCGCGCCAATGATCAAAGCGGTTGCTGGCGGCATTCATAATTGTCCAATCAAAATTACCCTCGGTGCGATAGTGCTTGGAAAGCGCGAGAAGTTTGAACGCGTTAAGGTCGAACCCTTTGTCTATGATGTCGGTTAACGTGATAGTGTTGCCGATTGATTTGGAAATCTTGGTGCCTTCAATCTTGATGTGATTATTGTGCAGCCACGATTGCGCGAATGGCTTACCGGTTAAACCTTCGGTTTGAGCGATTTCGTTGGTGTGATGCACTGGAATATGATCGATACCGCCGGTGTGAATATCGATTTGCTCGCCGAGTGTTTCATGGGCGATGACCGAACACTCCAGGTGCCAACCGGGAAATCCTTTACCCCAAGGACTGTCCCACTCCATGTCACGCTGTGCGCCAGTTGGACTGAACTTCCAAATGGCGAAATCGGTGACGAGTCGCTTGCCGTTTACCGCGACGCGTTTGCCGGCTTCAAGACCGGCGACGTCCAGTCGAGCTAGCTTTCCGTAGTCATCTAATTTTGACGTGTCGAAGTACAACCCTTCACCCTCTATTACGTAGGTGAGACCTTTGGCTTCAAGGTCTTGGGCAAATAAGATTTGCTGAGGAATAAAGTCTGTCGCCCGTGACAAATGTGTCGGCCGCTTAAGTTGCAAAAGTTCATATGCTTCGCGGTCAGCCACGGCGATGTATTTTGCCGCCACATCCCACGCAGACGTACCCTCTGTACGAGCACCTTTTTCCATCTTATCTTCACCACCATCATCATCGCTCGTTAAGTGACCGACATCTGTGATGTTTTGCGTACGCTCGACCGCTAGGCCGTTTGATTCGAGGAGCCGTACCAAGACGTCCCAATAAATATACCCGAGCCAGTTACCTATATGCGGCTGAGAGTAAACTGTCAGACCGCAGGTGTATAGCTTGATTACCCCGTCGCTTAGCGGACGCAGCTCTTCTAGCTTGCCACTGAGAGTGTTATGCAGCTTCATCAAATGAGTCCAGCGCCTTTGACGCCGCAGTAATTATTTCTTTCAGCACGGTCTCGTACTGCTCGTAGACCCTGAAGCCGGAAGCATATGGGTGCCCACCACCACCAAAGTAGCCGGCAATTGTTTCTGATATTGGCAGGTTGGACCGAAGCTTGCCTGTGGCTTTTCCGTCCGGATACGTTTTGACGGCAATCGCAACATCAACGCCTTCAACGAGGCGCATTTCGTCGAGTACGAGTACGCTTGGGTTGTACTGGTCGCTATAGGCTTGAATGTCTTCCCAGGGAATGTGGACGACGGCAAGCTTTCCGTCAAGGTAGTATTCGATTCGGCCCAGTAGCGTGCCTTTGTACGCCAATATTTCCGGACTCTTTTTCATAAACTCACGACGACGCTCTTCTATTGAGGCGACGTGCGCGCCAAGCGCCGTTAGCTCGCCTGCGATACGATAATTTTCGGGAGTAACAGTTTGAATACTCAAACCCAGACTGTCGGCTAACTGGGCGCCAAGCATATGCTCGGCAGCCTGAGTGTTAATACTCCAGCCGGCTGTGTCGGCAAGCCGAAATATAACTTCACTGGTCGAAATCGCCGTTTCAAAAAGTGGGATGTGTTCGAAGGTGAGGCTGCTCTTGGTGGTGTGATGGTCGATCACTACGACCGGGTGCGATTCGAGAAAGTGTCGAACACCCGGCGTCTGCAGGACCTTGGTGAGAAGTACGTCCGCACTCGTGTCGACGATAATGGCTACGTCAGCCTTTGCGTCGAACTCGGTCGTTACGCGGTCCCAGCCGGTGAAGTAGCGAAGGTATTTTGGCGTATCGACCGGACAATACATAACGACTTCTTTTCCGAGGTCACTGAGTATCTCTTCGAGTGCCAGGCTTGAGCCAAGGCTATCGCCATCGGGATTTTCTGCCTGGATGACGATGACTCGTTTGGCGTTTTCAATGAGGGAAATAATTTCTGCAGACATTATGATTATTGTAGCAGTTCGGGGTATTTATCGGCATCATAGTAGCGCTCGGAGTAGCGAACACCGGCCGAAAGGTCGAGTAATGCGCGGCGTAGTAACGGAACAATCTTTTCAGGTAATGCATCGGGATCGAACCATTCGCCTCGATCGGCTTTGTGAGGTTCGGCGTTCACCGGAGCATACTGAGTACCTGCGACTTCAAAAAACAACGAGACTCGCTCATGTAAACGGTCGTCGGCTGGATAAAAGTGCACTAACGGTTCGCTGAGATCATCGGGCCGAACGATTATACCTGCTTCCTCCTTGAGTTCGCGTAATGCTGCGAACGTCGGACTTTCGTCTTTGTCGACATGACCGGCTGGCACCGTCCACCAGCCATCTCTCCAACCCGTGTTGTGTCGGCGAAGCAAGAAAATCTGGCCCTGTTCATTCCGAAGAATCGTCCAGACCGCAGGAATAATGCTGTGTCTCGTGTCGTTCAAAACGTTCGTCTTCCTTCCAGGGCATGGCTGAGCGTAATTTGGTCGGCGTATTCAAGGTCGACCCCGACCGGTATGCCACGGGCAAGTCGGCTCATTGCTACTTCAATGCCAGCATCTTTGACATACTTTTGTAAAAAGAGAGCCGTTGACTCACCTTCGACAGACGCATTGGTCGCGATGATTAGTTCCTTAACCTGGTCGGACCTAATACGCTCAAGTAGTTCTGGAATATGCAGCTGCTCTGGGCCTACGCCGTCGAGGGGCGAAATTGCCCCGCCGAGCACATGGTAGGTACCTTTGAATTGACCGGTTCGCTCAAGCGCGACGATATCAAGGGGCTCTTCAACGACGGCAATCAGCGATTTATCACGCGAACTGTCGCTATAGAGCTGTGAAATTTCCTCGTCAGAGTCAATCAACGCAAACGTAACGGGGCATTGCTTAACCCCGGTGTGAACGTTAGTCAGCGCCACTGCCAGACGACCAGATGTTCGAGAGTCTGCTTTTAGCAAGAAGTAGGCATACCGTTCGGCGGTGCGTGCACCAACACCCGGTAATTTACCGAGTTCATCAATCAGATCAGTCAGTGCTTTCGGAAGAAGTTGCGAAGCCACCTGACGTTCTACATTCCTGGCAGGTTAAGGCCACCCATCAACGGTTTCATCGTTTCTGCGGCAATTTCTTGAGCTTTGGCAAGCCCGTCGCGGACGGCAATTTTTACCCAGTGTTCGAGTTCCTCGATGTTTTCAAGATCAACCATTTCCGGGTCAATCTTGATGCTCTCGATTTTTAGTTCGCCAGTCACTCGTACGACGACTGCTCCGTCGCCTGCTTCGACTTCAACGATTTGTTTCTTCAAGTCTTTCTGCGCTTTACGCAGGTCATTCAGCATTTTCATTTGGTCGAACGCCATAACAAAGTATCCTCTCGTTTTAAACTAGTTTAATTATACGCTAGATTCAGCGGTTTTTGTAGAGGTAGAAGCGGTCAGCGTTCTCGGCTGTACGAGTTACTAATATGTCAGTTGGAACCTTGTCGACGGAATCTTTCATGGCGCCTTCGACAATCGCGATAGGTGAATTTTCTAAGTCGGCCACATTCGTTGTCACGTTAATTTCTTTTACATACGACTGGTGGCGAGCGTAGCTTTCGTAAAACTCCACATTTTTTGACGATACGATAAGCTGAACGGATTGGTCGGCATCGAGCGTTCGCAGTTTGCGCGACAGAACGCTGAGGTCATAGGTGTACGAGGCATAGACGTCACGGTCATAGTGTAGGCCGTAGACGTAGCGGTCGACGCTTGAAACAACAAGTCCGAGTACGAGCACCGCAAGCGGCAATAGGCCAAACACGCGCGCATAGGGGTTCCTGGGGAATAAGCGATACCACGAGCGAATCAGGTAATCGACAGCCAGAGCGATAAGTAGCACGACCGGTACGAACGTGATGCTGATGAAGCTTGGATTAAGACAAACGAGAGGAATAAGTAAGACCAGCCAGAAGCTGAGGATGTAGCTTTTAGCCGTGTACTTGGCACTAAATAGTCGGTAGAGCCCTAGCCCAATGAGAAGCACCAGCCCCAGTCCATAGACCGGTGCGATGACTTCACCACTCGATGGGCTGTTAAAAGAGGTGTAATTTTGCACCAACGAAGAAGCATTGGCGCCAAAGTTGGTAATCTGTTCGGAGAATCCGAGGAGCGTTCGCAGTATAGCGGGGTCATTCACGATGCCGGCGATGAGCGGAGAAATGATACCGAGGAACAGTAAGGTGCCAAGCGCGATAGTCGACTTCGGCGCGCGCCTGAAGAGCATATGGCGGGCGTGGGGATGAATGAGCGCGGTTAATACGAGCGCCACGAGAATGTAAATGTTCAGCGGCATATAAAGGCTTATCGCAGCAAGAACGAACCCAGCGAGCACCCATAGCTTCGCGTAGGCGCTGCGGCGGCTGATCATCGAGGCGGCAACCAAAATCATGGTTGTAAGGAAAATATACGCGACACCGGCTTGCCCAGACTGGGATGATAACAAGAACTGATTAGTAGTGACTGCAATGATGGCCGCTACGATTGCGACGTTGCGACGATACCAAAGATTTAAGAGATATAAAATACCGAGTGCCGATGCGAATCCGAGAATGAGCGACGGAAGTTTTATCCCGATAAGTGAAATTCCAAATAGCGAAATGCTCCCTGCTTGAAGTAAACGATACGGCAAATAAATCAGTTGGTCGGGCGGAAGGCTGAATAACTGCGCGGGATTAAGCTTGTCGCTTATGAGCGCTGAGTTAATTTCAGAATCGGTCAGGCCACCCGGTAGGTAAAAGCCGGCGACCAGCAGCATTCCAGCAAGCGCGAGCGCGAAAACGCCGTACGCCAGCTGGTATCGGAAGCGATAAAACGCGAATTTGTTTAGTTTTGGCCGTACCATCGTTGCCCTGATTGTACCATTTACTCCGAATGTTTACGATCAAGTGACATGAACCGTAGGCGTTCAGGGTGGAAGTATAATCCGACTTCTCCGGTTGGGCCGTTACGGTGTTTCGCAATGATCAGCTTGGTAATATTCTCTACCTCAGGATTGTCGGGTTCGTAGTAGCCTGGTCGGTAGATGAAGCTGACGATGTCGGCATCTTGCTCAATCGAACCTGATTCACGAAGGTCAGATAATTGCGGGATTTGCGGGCTGCGCTGTTCGACAGAACGCGACAGCTGCGAAAGCGCGATGACTGGGACGTTCAGTTCGCGGGCAATCAACTTCAGCCCACGTGAAATCTCAGATACTTCCTGCACGCGGTTGCCATTGTCCCTGCCCGATCCCTGCATAAGCTGAAGGTAGTCCACGATAATGAGCCCGAGGGGGCTGTCATGCGAAACGCGGCGGGCCTTGGTGCGCATCTCTAAAACCGAAAGTCCAGGCTGGTCGTCAATAAAGATTGGCGCTTCGGCGAGTTCACCCATGGCTTCTGATAACTTTGAAAAATCTTCATCCGATAAGTTACCAGTACGAATGTTCCAGGCGTCGACACCCGATGCGTCGGCAAGCATACGGTCGACGAGTTGCTCTTTACTCATCTCGAGGCTAAAGAATAACACCGGTGCCTTGGCAATAGTGGCGACATTGTACGCAAGGTTTGTCACTAGCGTGGTCTTACCCATGGCTGGTCGAGCGGCCAAGATAATTAAGTCACTTCGCTGCAGGCCGGCAGTCATATTGTCGAGGTCACGATAGCCGGTTCGGATTCCACGTAGTTGTCCTTTGTTGCGGTGCAATTCTTCCATGCGGTCAAAGCTGTCGGTTAGGATGTGTTCGAGGCTGACAACATCTTGCTTAAGTGATTGATCGGATACGCTGAACAATTCGGCCTCCGCACGGCCTAGTAACTCCTGTGTCGTGGCGTCTTCGTCATAGCCAAGCTCTGATATGTCGGCGCTCGCCTTTATAAGCCGACGTCGAACAGCCGATTCGGCGACGATTTCGGCATAGGCGGCGGCGTGCGCGGCGGTTGGAACGTAGGTTGTCAGTTCGGTAAGGTATGCCGAGCCGCCAATCGTTTCAAGCTCTTTCTTTCGCTTTAATTCGTCAGTTAGCGTCAGAAGGTCGACCGGTTTGTGGCGTTCGTACAGGCGCATCATGCCGTCGAAAATGATGCCGTGGCGTTTGTCGTAAAAGTCTTTGGGCTTCACAAATTCTGACACGTCGGCAAGGACTTCGTCGTCAATTAAAACAGCACCGAGTAAACTTTTCTCGGCGTCTAAATTTTGCGGCGGTACTTTGCCGGCCTGAACCTCTTTGATAGCCATAAAATTATGCGTCGTCGACGCTTACCTCTTCTCCTCCCCCCATGATAGCAGCAACCTGCGCGGCCTGACTATCTTTTAGAGGCTTGGCTGTGGCGACGGTTTCTATTTCGTATTCATGTCCGATTTCGGCGAGCGAAGTAATAAGCAGTGTCTTGTAGCGGGTTTCATCGAGTTTCTTTTTGTAGAATGCGCTCTTGGTGTATAGCCGCAGTTTGTCTCCATCGACTTCGGGTTCGCATTTACTGAGGACGCTGTGAAGGGCTACGTGATGTGTCCGGATATAGGCGATCCATTTTGGCCAGTCAAATTGCTCGCCATTCGTAATCACTTTTTTTGATTGAGCCGGTACTTCGGCTGCTGGCTCGGGCTTCTTCGTCCGAGTCTGAGGAGTTGGTTCTACGACAACCGGTGGCTGCGTGGCTACCTGAGCTGCGACGGACTTCGGTTTCTTTGGAGACGCAGTAGCCGCTTTTATCGGCGCTGGTTCGGCCGTAGGTGCAGATTCGGTGTGCGCAGCAGGTGCAAATAGCCCTAGCGTAGTCAGCAGTTTTAATTCGGGGTACTGTGAACGGCTGACGTCGAGCAGTCCGTCGATCAGTCGGGGGTAGTCGCTACGCTCGGTAATATGTCGACGCAGATGGTCGGCCAGCTGTGCCGCGGTTGTTCGCGGCGGTACGCCTTCTGACTCGAGTGTCGTTAGCATGGTGTTTATCGCAGCGATATCGCCTTTTACTGTGCACGCAAGTAGGCTCGCTACCGTATCTACTGGTACAAGACCGAGTGACTGCGTGATGTGATTGAGAGTAATGGTAGAGCCATCGGCTCCGCTGATAAGCTGGTCGAACAGGCTAACACTGTCCCGGTAGCTTCCGTCGGCGTGCTTCGCGACAAGACTGAGCGCCTGGTCGTCGACCGTAACCTTCTCGGCCTTGGCGATACGTTTTAAATTCTTCACGATGTTCGCTTCGGATGCTCGTCGGAAAGTATGGCGCTGGGTCCTGCTAATGATGGTTTCAGGAACCTTGTCGATATCGGTCGTCGCCAGGATAAAAACAACGTGTTCTGGAGGTTCCTCGAGGGTTTTAAGTAGTGCGTTGAAGGCCTGCTTCGACAGCATATGTACCTCATCGATGATGTACACCTTTTTTCGGGCGCTGACTGGAGCGATTTGCACGCGGTCACGGAGGTCACGAATATCCTCGACGCCGTTATTGCTGGCGGCATCTATCTCGATGATGTCTAGGTGTGTTGACTCTTCGTCGTATGGCAGGCCGTTTATTTCGTGCGCTAAGATTCGGGCAATCGACGTTTTGCCGACGCCGCGGGGACCAGTAAACAAGTAGGCATGGGCCGTTTGGTCAGACTTCAGCGCGTTGGCAAGTAAAGTCGTGACATGCTCTTGTCCGACGACCTCCGCAAGGGAACGGGAACGGTACTTACGATATAACGCGACACTCATTGGTTCCTATTGTACGCTAGCGTGCTAGGCTGCCACGTTGTGATTTAAATGGTGCCACCTTCACGGTTGTAGCAGCGTCCGCAGAGTGAGTCGTATTCGACAGTCGCTTCGCCATCAATTGCGACCTGGTCGCCACTAAAAACGTATTCACCGCCTTGTTTGCGAGTATTAAATTCTGCCTGCGAGCCGCAAAAGCACATCGTCGGAAGCTTTTCGATATTGTCGGCGACTTCGAACAACCGCTTGCTGCCCGGGAACATTCTGGTCTGAAAATCCGCCCGCAGACCGTAGCATATGACCGAAATATCGTGGTTCTTGGCCAGTCTGAATAATTGACTGATCTGCTCTTCCGTCAGGAATTGTGCTTCGTCAACTAATAACACTGCCGTGTCCTGCCTGCTTGCGACAGCTTTTTCAATATCGAGCGACCGATCGGCTACGATGTCGGCGATTCTTTCGTATCCAGCCCGCGCCACGATTTTATTGTCGCCTTTGGTATCGATGCCGGGTTTTACTGTAATGACCTTGAGGCCACGTTCGGTGTAGTTGTAGGCGGTCTTTATGAGCGTGTCACTCTTGCCGCTGTTCATTGCCCCGTATTTGAAATGTAGTTTAGCCATCTATTGATTCATTATAATTGAATCAAAAATAATCTCGAATTTATTTCGAGATTATTTTTATAGCTGAGGGAAAAGCCCAGCGAAGCGATAGGAAAAACCGTAGGTTTGTCTTATTAGGCGAAGCCGCTACAGCGCAGCTTCGACAGCAGCCCAGGTAGCGTCCTGGTTGTCAGTCGGAATGATGATGGTGACTTGGTCGCCAACGTTAATGCGGAAGTACGTCACGCTGGCAAGTAAAATTCGGTATTCTTTGCCGTTGGTTTCGACGTAGTAGGCACCGTCATGCTGGACGAGCGTCCCAATGACTTGCGTGCGGTCAATCGGACCGATTTGCTTGTAAATGAAACTGCCGTCGTCGGCAATCGTCAGTTTAAGAATGTCGCCTTCGACGAGCTTTGATTTAGAAGCGTAGTTCGCAGGGACTGGGTATTCCTTGCCGTCTGGGCCAGCCATCTTTTGGCCGTCAAAGACACCTTCAACAACTTTACCGCTGACTTCTTCGCGGCTGCTGGTTGGTGTCGTAACGTGGTCGTCATCGCCAAGGATGCTAATCAATAATTCTTTGGCTGCCGCGATGTTGGTTTCGGCTTCGGTAATAAGCGACCGGAGGCGCTTTACCTGTTTTTCTGGTAATTCAGACATATGCTCGCAGTTTCCTTTGTCTGTGTTAATTGCAGTAGTATCACGTTCCATTATATACCATCCCGCACTTTGAGAGTCAACGAGATTTTTATCCACACGATTTTAAGGGGTGAAAAATGAATCGTTGTATTTTAGGTTCAAACGAAAACCGCCCGGACGAGTCCATGGCGGTTTTCGAAGTTCCTTCAATGTGGTCGGGTGTCTTTTGGTGTATTAGACCAGTTCGACGGTCGCGCCAGCTTCTTCAAGCTGCTTCTTGGCTGCTTCAGCTTCGTCTTTAGAGACCTTTTCCTTCACAGGAGCAGGTACGCCGTCGACGATAGCCTTTGATTCACCAAGGCCAAGTCCAGTAATTTCCTTGACTGCCTTGATGACAGCTACCTTCTGAGCACCAGCGTCTTTCAACGTGACGGTGAATTCAGTCTTTTCGTCAGCTGCGTCTGCGCCAGCTTCAGCGGCTGGGCCAGCGACTGCAACGGCTGCAGCGGCTGGTTCGATGCCGTATTCGTCCTTAAGGACGTTCTTTAGTTCGTTTACTTCGAGGACAGTCAGCTTTGTCAGCTCTTCTGCCAGTTTCTTTACATCAGCCATTGTATGACTCCTTTATAGTTCAAATCGTAATTATTTGCAGCTTAGGCTGCAGCTTTAGCTTCCACACCATCAAGTAGTGCGTGAAGGTTGCCAGAAAGCGCGTTGGTAACATCGTGTACCGGGCTAAGTAGCTGAGCGACGACTTCAGCAATAAGCTGATTCTTGCTCGGCAGGCCAGCCAGGGCTTTGACATCATCGGCGCTCAGGGCAAGACCTTCGCCTGAAAATCCTCCAGCGAATTGAAGCGCTGGGTGAGTTTTAGCGAATTTGTCGAGCACCTGTGCCGGAGCGACTTCGTCGGTTGTGCTAATTGCGTAGAGCAGCTGTCCTTCAAGTCCCGAGGTATCGGTGTCCTTGTAGGTTTCAAGCTGACTCAACGAAACGCGTACCAGACGGTTCTTGATGACCGTGATGCTGACGTCGGCTTCACGCGCCATAGCGCGCAGTTCCTGCATATCAGCGACAGTCAAATCTTTGTACTGCGCGTATACCGCCAGTTTAGAATCCGAAAGTCGTTCAGTCATCTTGGCAACTAAAGCTTGTTTTTTATCGCGTGTAATAGCCACTTGATAAACTCCTTGTCTTTAGTAATTGTTCGACCACATTGTTAATGAACAGGTCGACATCACGCTTTGAAGTGAGTTAGAATTTCGTTCCTCGGTAGCATGATTAAACTTTCGTCGCTACTGTCTTCGGTGAATGTCACCTCGTACTGTAACAGATGAGACGGCCGGATGCAACAGAGTACTTGCTTATTAAGCATAAGTATGGTATTATAGACTATTAGAGTTAATTATGAGTAACGAAAGAAACGTACGACCAACCGTCAGCCACGCTGACTACGCCTTTGCGCAGTCGCTCAACGCCTCGCACGGGGCTTATTTAGAGCAATCTCGGGAAAACCTTACCCGCTTATTCCCGCGCCTGGCAGAAAAAAGTACGCAGGCGCAGACGAATGACGCCTTGTCGCGCCTTGCCCTGGGGCTAGCCGACGTTAGTACTCTCGCAAACTCCCGGCGTAACTCGCACTATTCCCGGTATCGGCTGAGTGTCGGTATTCCTGCGCATGAAACTGTACTCGACCGATATGACAACTTGGCTGAATCTAGCTTGCTTGACCTTCGAGAGCGGACAAAAAGTATGAGCGAGGCTGACTATCAGCGCGCCCTTGGGTATGGGCTGAAAGGTGTTTCTGCCGAGCTTGGCCACGCCGACCAGCTTGGGGATATTGAAGTCGGCGGCGAGCTTGACGATATGATTCGCGAACTTCCCTACTCCGACACATTGGCGGCGGCGGGATTGCAATTCGATGATACGTATGACGCGAAAGAACAAGCGAAAATTTCGTACAAATTTCAGTCAGGTGCTAACCGCTTCGGTCCGTATATGTTCGCTCGGCGAATGCGTGCCGCAGCTGACGTTCGCACGGAAGACGGGGCTGAATTCGACATCGTGAAAATTTCGGATTTTTATGTCGACCATGAGTTCGTCAGTCGGCAACACAAACGTGCTTTCAGCTCAATTCGCGAAGTAGCGGGCGATGACAACGCGACGAAGTTAATGAAAGATCGTATGCAAGACCAGATGAACGAACTTGGTCATGAAATCATCGAACCGGCTATTTCAGAAAAGATGTTACGGCAGCGACGGACCGGAGTACTCGCCGTTACGAGTTTGTACTTCGCGCTTCATCGTCACCGATAAGTCGTCTGATTTCTTGTTGGATGTCATCAATCGGGCGCATCGCTCCCGTTTTGTCGACACACTGCACCGCTGTGAATTCGTTCGGGTACAGCCGGCATAGTTCTTCGAAGTTTGACTTGGCTTTGTCCAGGTGTCCAGCGTCGGCTTCGTGGATGTCACGCTTGAGCGTTGTGTAGTTACGAGCAGCCTTTTTGTCGACATTCGCTTGCATGTGTTCGGTTGGCATAACTAGCACAATCGTCTTGTCGGGTTTTGGAATGCCAAGGACATCGTATTCGGTCGTTTTTGTACGTTCGTAAAACGCAGAGCGCTCTTGTTCGTCGCTTATTTTTGCGCCCTGGTGGGCCAGATTGCTCGCCATGTAACGGTCGGCGATGACAACGGCAGATTCACCGGCTAGTTGCTGGCGGATGTCGGGACTGGCGGCGTAGCGGTCAATGGCGTACGGCAACACACCAAGGTCGGCCGGAACGTCGTCGGCTTTGCCGTAGGCGCCGTTAAGATACTTTTCGACGTAGAACGCCGAGTCGTTACCGTAGCGTGGAAAGCTGATCTTTGTTGCGCTCAGGCCGCGCTCAATCATATGCTGCAAAAGCAGCTCAGAATGAGTTCCCTTGCCTGACCCATCACCACCTTCGATTGCAATGAACGTTCCCATTATTTAGTTCCGGGTGCGAGGCCGGTGATGACTGGTGCTGCGACTCGCGCGTCCTTGTAAGCTCGTGGCAGCATGTCCTGAGGCTTCCAAGTGCGGATTAGCTCGTCTAGGTCGTCGGTGTGCTGGTATTTGCCACTCATACCCTCTCGTCCTTCGGCGTAGCCACCTTCAACCGGTCCGGTGTGGTGGAAGATCAATTGTCCGACACGCTCACCAACCGGCAGTACGACACTTTCGTGCATATTCAAGTTATAAATTTCGAGCGTAATACGGTTTACGTAGCCCGGGTCAACCCAGCCGGCATCAAAGCAGACAGCCACGCCGTTGCGTCCCCACGACGAACGGCTTTTAACTTCGCAGGCTCCACCGTGGGTGCGAATGCCAATGAATTCATGTGTGTGCGCGAGAATTCGCTCACCTGGCTGCAAGACGATAATCGGGTGGTCGTCGGGAATGTTGGCAAATAATTTCACACCGTTTTTGTCGCACCACTGCTTGTGCGGCATCGCTTCAAGCGGGCCTTTGAAGTAGCGTGATACGTCTGATTCATCGAACGGATTGTAGACTCCGGCGGCCTCGGGTTGGTATTCCTGCTTGTAAAAATAATGCCCCAATGTGAAGTCCAGGCTGGCTTCAGACACATGCTGCGGGTTGAACGGTACGCTAACAATCGTGCCGTCGTCAACCGCTTTTCGAATCTCGGTGTTGCTATATACTCCCATAAACTAGCTAGTATTGTACCATAGGCCGCCTAGGCCTTAGATTTGATAAGATGCCCGTGAACGTGCGCCATGGTACGGCTACGGTTCGTGGCCGCGCGGATATAAAACGAGTATCCGTCGGCTTCGTATTCTTTAATAATATGCATCATGTCGACCGATTCTGAGTCGTCGAGCGATGCGAACGATGTCGTGTGTCGAATCGGAATAATTAGCAGGTGGACGCCGACTTTCCAGTTGTCCCAACGGGCGTAAGGAAACTTGGCTTTTAGGATCATCATTGAGCCGTGCGTACCGACTAGCTGCGATGTGCCGTCGTCGTATGCGGTGCAGTACTCGCATCCGCTCGGATTTTTACGACGGTGCCGGATATAGTGAAGTTCGGTCTTAAGACTGCGAGGAAACATTATTATCTACTGTAGCATGCTAAAATGACCTCATGAAATCAATCATCGTCGCCGTCGATCGAAACCTTGGTATTGGTGCCAAGAATGATTTGTTATGGATGCGCGATTTGCCGGATGATCTCGCGTATTTTAAACGCATGTCAACGAGCGCGAGTGTCATTATGGGGCGAAATACCTACGACAGCATGGGAAAGCCCCTGCCGAATCGCGAAAACATTGTCGTCAGTAGCCGTCCGGTTGGTGACGAGGGTGTGCTGACGGCCACCAGTCTGGAATCGGCATACGAGCTTGCTCGCTACCCGATTTTTGTGATGGGCGGCGGTAGGGTGTATGCCGATGCCTTGAATGATATGGACAGACTGTACGTGACAGAAGTTCAGGCAGAGTTTCCGCAGGCGACGGTGTTTTTTCCTCCGATTGACACCGGTGTATGGCACGAAACTTCGCGCGAGCGCCACGCGGCTGACGAGCGTAACAAGTATGACTTTGACTTCGTCGTCTACGACAAGAAATAGCGATACAAGCTCATGCTTGACTCTGCTCGTGCGCGAGAGGTAGCCTTTAGAGTATTATGAGCGAATATAATCACGATGACTTTAGCGAGCCGATTCAAGACATGGCCGCTGACGCCATTCATCGTATGTTCGCCATTCAAGAGGGCTATCTCACTCCCATGCAATCGCGTGATGTCTATCGCAGTGAAATCGTAAGCCGAGGCCAGCATCCGCGACGCGTAACACACGACGCGGTTCTGTACGCCGAAGTGGTCGATCACATCGAAGATCGGATGGTTATCGAGCCCCAGCCAGCTGACTATCTGAACGCTCTTTTGGCGCAGCTTGTTATTAAGTTAGAAGAGTATGCTTACTATCGGCGTAAAGATGGAAGTTCTCGCCTGGAGCCAAGTTTTGACGCGGCAAAATCGGCGATACTGGAACGATGGCTACTTTCGGGTACGGAACGTTTGGAACGTTCGCGGTTCAGCCTCTTTACTACGGACCTCGGTTCGATAGGAATTACCAAGCTAGTAATGGACTACGACGACTCGGCGAGCGTGTGGCACCTTGGTTTTGAAGGCAGATTCAGAAGGGTCAGTATGCTACCAGACCCGATTGACCCGGATAATCCCGAAGTAACGATTGTCGAAGATTAAACGGCGATCGGCGCTTTGATTGGTGGGTCGGGGTCGTAGTCTTCAAGTCGAATATCGTCGAAGGTAAAATCATCGAGATTTTTAACATCCGGATTCAGCCATAGTTTCGGAAGTGACTTCGGCGTTCGGGAGAGCTGTTGCTTCACCTGCTCGACATGGTTTGAGTAAATGTGCGTATCGGCGAGCGTATGAACGAATTCGCCTTGTTTCAGGCCAGTGACCTGCGCCACCATAGCTAGTAGTAACGAATAGCTGGCGATATTGAACGGTACGCCCAAAAACGTGTCAGCCGAGCGTTGGTATAAATGCAGACTTAGCGTATCGTTCGCGACATAAAATTGAAATAAACTGTGACACGGCGGCAGCCCGCCAATTTCGACGATTTCGTCGATTTCACTGACGTTCCAGGCACTTACGATGATTCGCCGTGAATCAGGCGTGTTTTTAATCATTTCAATCGCGTTAGCAATCTGGTCGATATGACCGCCCTTCCCATTGGGCCACTTACGCCACTGCACTCCGTATACTGGTCCAAGATCACCCCATTGCTTGGCAAAATCGGAATCAGTAGCAACCTTTGAAATAAAGTCTTTTTGTTGCAGCTTCCAGTCGGCCGAATTAACTTCAGGAACGGGCAAGCCGTTCTTTTGTGCGTAGGCCTTGAACGGCCATTCGTCCCAAATATGTACATTATTTTGGGCGAGGTACTCAATGTTTCCGGTTCCTTTTAAGAACCACAGCAGTTCGTGCACGACCGAATTGAAATAGAGTTTTTTCGTGGTGACAGCCGGAAAGCCGTTTGCGAGGTCGTAGCGGACCTGCCTGCCAAACACGCTGCGCGTGCCGGTGCCGGTGCGGTCGCTCTTGTCACTGCCGTTGTCTAGGATGTCTTGTAGCAAGTCTAGGTACTGTTTCACGTAACTCCCCTCTCTCTGTTTCACTAAGCATAGCAAAACACCCTAGGCTATTGCTAGTCCAGGGTGTTTTAGACGTTAGTCGAAACTAATTAGTTAACGACGTTATCGACACGGATTCCAGGACCCATGGTCGTAGAGATGCTAGTCGACTTGACGTAACTTGACTTCAGCGTCGTCGGCTTCTGTGACTGTAGGCTGTCAAAGAAGGCGCGGGCGTTCTGTTCAAGCTTGGCGGCACCGAATGATACCTTACCGACTGACAGGTGAACGATCGCCTGTTTGTCGACGCGGTATTCAACCTTACCGGCCTTGGCTTCGGTGACGGCTTTAGCGACGTCGGTAGCGACGGTTCCGCTCTTAGGGTTCGGCATAAGACCACGTGGTCCAAGAAGACGAGCGTACTTACCAAGTTTTGGCATGTACTGAGGCGTCGCGACAAGCACGTCAAAGTTCAAATCTTCTTTGTCGAGCTGCTTAGTAAACTCTTCGTCACCGACTACATCGGCACCGGCTTTTGTTGCAGCAGCGTGGTCACCTTCTGGTGCGAATACCGCTACGCGGACGGTTTTACCGGAACCGTTTGGTAGAACAACTGTTGAACGGATGTTCTGGTCTGCTTGGCGAGGGTCGACGCCAAGACGCACGTGAATTTCAACGCTCGCATCGAACTTCGATGGATTGGTTTTAACAGCGATTTTAAGTGCTTCAGACAGGTTGTAGCTTTTACCAGCTTCAAGGTGTTCTGCGACCTTGCGGTAGCTTTTGCCACGTCGGTCAAGGCGTGTGGTAAACTTTGGTGCCGGTCCCTTTTTGCGGGTTTCCTCTTCTTCGCTTTGAGCAGACGTATCGCCTGATTCTTTGCGAGCTTCTTTTTCGGCTTTTTCTTCAGCTTCGCGCAACGACTTTTCGCTTCGCTTACCAGCTTTGGCCGTCGCTTTCTCTTCTTTTTCTTCTGCAGGGGCTTCGGCTTCCGCACTGGTCGTATCAGCTGCGCTAATGGCAGCTTCGATTTCAGCGATGGTATTTTTGTTCGTTACCTCGAGCTTCAGCTCAGCTGCGCGTTCGAGTAGGTCGGCTTTTTTAGCCATATGATTGTAAATCCTTTCTGTGGTGCAAACGATACGCGCATGTGGCGTATCTCCCAACATTGATATGTGTACCTTCTATTATAGCATATTCCGTATCGGTTAGCCAGCTATGCGACTGCGGCGTTTCGTGCTCGGAGTGAGCTGACGACGGAAGCCGAGATGATCATTAACCCGATGACGCCGGCAATAATTTCTGGGATGTCGAAGAAGATTCCTGCAAGTAGTACGGCTGCGAGTACCCCGATAGTGTAATGCGCACCATGCTCGAGGTAGCGATAGGCGTGCAGCACATGGTGCTCAACCATATAAATCGTGAGACTTCGCACCCAAAGTGCGCCGATGCCCAGACCGATGGCGATGAGCACTACGTCTTTGGTGACCGCGAATGCGCCGATGACGCTATCGAAACTAAAGCTGGCGTCTAATACTTCAAGGTACATAAATGCCATGAATCCGGCCATGCCGGTTTTCAATACTTTGGTTGACTCTCCGACACCCTGACGCTTGGCGAATAGCTCGGCCAGCCCATGAATAACGATGTAGGTAACAATGCCAACAAGCCCAGCCGTAAAGGTTTCGCGGGGTTCGTGATTAGCAGGAAGCAGCGTCAGTATTGTCAGCACAACCATACAGATTGCGGTGTAGAGCCACCATCTGCTCATCGATTGCAGCGGCTTTTCGATAATATTGATCCAAACGACTTTTCGCTTCGGGTCAAAAAAGAAGTGGAGGCAGAGCATAAGCAGGAACATGCCTCCGAACGACGCGATTGAAATGTGAGCTTCGTTCAATTCATCCGCGTAGCGGTCCGGTTGATTGAGCGCAAGCTCTACGACGTCGGGCATGCTAAGCCCGGCAGTCAGGGCAACGATGACGATTGGGAAGACAAGCCGCATACCGACCACGGCAATTAAGATACCGACCGTAATGAAAATTTTACGCCAAAATTCGCTGACACCGGCAAGTACCTTGGCGTTAATAATGGCATTTTCAAAGCTAAAGGTAATCTCAACCAATATCAGTACGGCAGCGATGAACAGGGCCTCCGGACCCATAAAGCCTCCGATAGCCGCAAGGCTTAGGATGGTTACAAGTGCGCTGATGAAAAAAATTCGGAACGGATGTGTTTTTTGAAGTCGAACGGGCATATTCGATAGTATACCGGTTATGGCACCGTCGTACCATCTGTTACACTCTAATCATTATGTTAAAGATTGCACCATCATCTAAACACCACCCGCTTCATTCACGACGTCGTAGCGTGAGACTCCCCCTTGGCACCCAGCGGTTTCTTGCGGCATTTGAAGGGATTGAAGGCGGATTCGCGATTGGCGCCAGCATCGTTCTGGCGCTTGCGATCAGCGGGCTTGAGCGCGATCTGCTTTTAACGACTGCCATCGTGAGTATTATTGTGACTGGCTTTAACAGCGCGAGCGTCAAGTACAGTAGTGAGCATTACTTAGACGAATTGGATGGACGAGAAAAGCGCAGTGCATTCAGGCACTACTTCATCCCCTCATTGATCGAGTTCGCATGTTACCTACTGCTTAGCTTGCTATCGGTTTTGCCGTTGGTGTTGATTGACGATATCGCGACCGCCATTGGGCTGACTATTGTCATAACGTTGAGTCTTTTGTTCGGTGCAGGGGTATGGCGAGGTTACATTGTGCGTATGAATGGGTTGCGCGATGGAGTCGAAACGGTAGTGCTGGGAACCGGAATCATCATTGTCGGTCTACTGAGCGGACTCATCGTCAACTCGCTCTAAGAGGACGGGTGCGCTATACTAGAAGTATATCTATGTCACAGTACAAGCTTGTAGTTGTCTCTAATCGCCTTCCTGTCAGTGTCGTAAAAAAAGACGGAATCCTTGAATTCGAATCAAGTTCTGGTGGGCTGGCAACGGCCATGTCATCGCTCGACCAATCGGACAAGATCTGGGTTGGCTGGCCGGGCATCGCGTCGGACGATCTTACCGATGATGAAAAACAACAAATCATTGAAGAGCTTTCGTCGCGCGGCTGCCACCCTGTCTTCCTCACAAACCAGCAGGTTGAATTATTTTATGAAGGATTTTCAAACGACACCCTGTGGCCGCTCTTCCACTATTTTCAGGCGCTTACTCGGCATAAAAATGAGTACTGGGAAGCGTATCAGGAAGTAAATCGACTGTTCGCGCATGCCGCCGCATCGGTCGCGCAAGATGGCGGCTCGGTGTGGGTCCATGATTATCACCTTATGACGATGCCTGGAGTATTGCGCGAGCTTATGCCAGACTTGTCAATCGGGTTTTTCCTTCACATTCCCTTTCCGTCATTCGAAATCTATCGCTTACTGCCTCAGCGTAAAGAGATTTTAGAGGGATTGCTTGGGGCTGACTTAATTGGTTTTCATGTCTATGACTACGCGAGGCACTTTCTTTCGAGCTGCTTACGTCTGCTTGGAATCAACAGTCACCACGGAATACTGGAATACAAAGGTCGGACTGTAAAGACCGACGCCTACCCGATTGGCATTGACTACGAAAAGTTCAGAAAAACACTTACGTTGCCAGAAACAAAGAAGGCGATCGAATCATTTACTTCAACGTATAAAAATATGAAGCTTATTTTGTCGGTCGACAGACTTGATTACAGTAAAGGTATTCCGGAGCGACTTGAAGCATTTAGAATTTTGCTCCACGATTATCCGCAGTGGCGTGAAAAAGTTCGCTTGCAAATGATCGCCGTGCCGTCTCGCACAGAAGTGCTAACCTATCAAGATTTACGCGATACGATTGAACAGGCAGTGAGTCGTATTAATGGTGAATACGGTACGGTTGACTGGGCTCCGATTTCATACCAATTTCAGAACCGGCCTTTCAATGAAGTCGTGGCCTTGTATGCGTCAGCAGATATCGCGCTTGTTACTCCGGTACGAGACGGCATGAACCTAGTGGCAAAAGAATATGTCGCGTCGAAGCAAGGCCGGCCAGGAGTCCTGATACTGAGCGAAATGACCGGTGCAATCGATGAGTTACCAGAGGCCATAAGTATCAATCCATCGAATACTCGTTCCGTCGCCGAGGCTATGAACACGGCTCTTACGATGAGTCGGCGCGAACAGCTTCGTCGGATTACTGATATGCAACGGAGGCTTAAGACCTACACCGTACAGGCCTGGGGCGCCGATTTTATGGCGGACCTAGCCACCGCTGGCGGTAAGAGCGAGCAGCAGCATCGCAAGCGGATGAGTCATGACTCAAGACAAGAACTTGTGCAGGCCTATGCGAATGCCGAGAAGCGGCTCATTCTGCTTGATTATGACGGGACGCTCAGAAGTTTTGTATCAAGTCCGCGTGCCATTATGGCAAAACCCTCCATCAAACTTCGTCGGCTGCTGAAGCGCCTCACTGAAGACGAACGAAATCACGTTGCGATCATTAGTGGCCGGCCAAAGAAGGCTCTGGAGCGTTGGTTCCGGGGAATCGATATGACGCTGGTCGCCGAACATGGCGCCTGGACGCGTTACGACGGAAAATGGTCGAACGTTGATACCGACTTTAAACACATCAAAAAGCGACTGAAGCCGGTGCTCGAAAAGTATGTGTCGAAGACGGCTGGGGCTGAGGTTGAAGAAAAAGACTATTCACTTGTCTGGCACTACCGCAATGTTGCGCCTGAACTGGCCTATGTGCGGGCTGGCGAGATGAAGCGTGAGCTCATCGAGCTTATACACGACGAGGACGTCGGAGTCCACAGCGGTGATAAGGTAATTGAAATCAAACCCAATAGCATTACGAAGGGGTACGCGGCTGCGGAGCTCGAAGCTCTCTACCAATCGGCGTTTATCTTTGTCGCTGGAGATGACTATACCGATGAGGACATGTTCCGTGAGCTTCCTGACGACAGCTATTCCGTAAAGGTAGGACCTGGTGAAACCAAGGCACGATTCCAACTTGCCAGCGTCGAAGAAGTCACCGGTCTGCTTGACGAACTCTCGAAGTCGTAAGTCGTCGGCTAACTCCGCGAGTCGGAATAAAAAACCGCCCCTTTGGAGCGGTTTTTACTATCCGGGTATGGTTTATTCGGTAACTTCGACGCCCATTGAGCGCGCAGTACCAGCGATTACCTTAATACGGCCATCTTCATCGATAGCGTTCAGCTGGTCTTTCTTGGCTTCAGCGATGACAGCAAGCTGTGCACGAGAGATCTTGCCGACTTTTTCAGAGTGTGGCTTGCCACTTCCCTTTTTAATGCCGGTTGCTTCACGGATCATGTCGTCAACAGGCTGGCCGAGTGACTTCCAGGTAAATGAGCGGTCTTCGTAGACTTTGACGTGGACAATGACATCCTTGCCCATTAGGTCTTTAGTCCCCTCATTGAACGGGTTGATGAAGTCCATCATGTTCAGTCCCCATTGTCCCAGAATTGAACCGACTGGCGGACCTGCGGTCGCACGACCAGCAGGAATGCGTAGTTTAAGATTACCGATTACTTTTTTAGCCATTTAAATTCCTTATAAGATTACTGCTATGTAGTTGAAGCGTTTAGCAGTGCGTAACTTAATTACTATACTACAAATCCGAATTCTCAGCAAGAGAGTCAAGAGCGGCTTCGGCCTCATCTCTCGTCAACACTCCGGTCAGAAATTTGTGTTGAACAAGTAACTGCTGATAGGTAGGTTCGAAACTAGTCGGTCGTAAGTATGTATCTCCGTTATTTCCATCAGGGGATACACCGTTTGGATCTTCTTCGGGTCTATCGTAGCCTCTGAAACCCTCAAGTATTAGATGGCCATCATGCCAAACCATCACCATTATCTTAGACTTTTTTAACTTGCAGCGCGTCGAGTTCAACCGGAGTATCGCGGCCGAACATGCTCACCATGACGCGGATTTTGCCCTTGGCGGTGTCGATTTCAGAAATCGCACCATCGAAACCCTTGAATGGACCATCGGTGATAGAGACGACTTCGCCTGCAGTAAAGTCGATGTGATGCTTCGGATCTTCAACGCCCATGCGCTTTTTGATCTTCTTGATTTCGCTGTCAGAAACAGGAGTCGGCTCTGTGCCGCTTCCGACAAAACCGGTCACGCCTGGCGTGTTTCGCACAATGTACCACGTTTCGTCAGTAAGCTTCATTTCAACCAGTACGTAGCCCTGAAAGATTTTCGCTTCGATGACTTTTCGCTTGCCGTTCTTAATTTGAATCTGTTTTTCTTTCGGCACCATGACGTCAAAAATCTTGTCGGCCATGTCGACCGCGTTGATGCGCTGACGAATACTATCGCCTACTTTTTCTTCGTAGCCGCTATAGGTATGTATGGCATACCATTGTCGGGTTGAATCGTATCGGTTTGTGCTCATTATTTTTCCTTACCTCAAAATTTGTTCGAATATAAATTTAAATCCAGCGTCGAGTAGCGTGATAAATACGACGAAGAACGCCGAGAATAGCAGCACTGCGCCGGTCAGTCCCCATGTCGCCTGTCGAGTCGGCCAGTGCACCTGTCGTAGCTCCGACCACGCACCTTTGAAGTAGCCACCAATCCGTCCCAGAATGCCGAACGAACGCTTACGCTTCGGCGTACTTTTGGTCGACACCTTTTTTACAGACGCCTTTTTGGGGCTGTTCTTTGCGGGGGTCTTGCGTGCGACGCTGGGTGACTCATCACTTGCGCTTATGCGTGTCACCTTGGTCTTGTCTTGGTTTTTCGCCACTTCGGTTTGCTCTCCCAATTAAAAAATCTGCTGCTCGCAGACTGTCAACAGTAACTATAGCGTGCCAGAGGTCCGATTGTCAATCCTCACTCTGTTAAATGCACGCAGGACTGCTACAATACATAGTAATGATTTTCGCACTCCTTTGCCTATCGACCGTCGCTATCGGGATATTACTAGCTCGAACGTATCGGACGCTAGGCTATTACCAGTTTGTTCAAGCAAGTCGGCCATTGTCTGAGCCACCGAGCGTTTCGGTATGTATTGCCGCTCGCAACGAAACCCATGCGTTGGCGCAGTGCCTAGAACGGGTACTGAAGAGTGACTATAAGAAGCTCGAGGTATTAGTGCTGGATGATAGCAGCACCGACGACACCTCGCTGATTATCAAATCCTTCGCAAATGCTGGTGTGCGTTTTATTCCAGGCAAAGCGCTCCCCGATGGATGGCTGGGTAAGAACCACGCCTATCAAATACTTGCCGACGAAGCCAGCGGCGATGTGCTTTTATACATCGATGTCGACACTAAGCTCGAAAATTCGTCGATATCAAAAATAGTTGGCTGGCTGGAGACGACTAATCTTTCAATGGTGTCGCTACTACCTCGCCGTGAGGATACCGAGCGCTTAAGTGCGCTGGTCGGCACTATGCGCTACTACTGGGAACTTTTGCTGGGAACCAAGCAAAGCCCGCCGGCTTCGAGCGCCATATGGATGGTTCGTGCCGATGTGCTGAAACAAGACGGTATCGGACTCGCACATTACGGTATGTCGGTACGGCCCGAGCGACACCTGGCCCGGCAATTACAGCGAAACGATTCATATCGGTACGCTATAGGCACCAAGGACCTGGGCGTGTCGTACGAAAAGCACCTCCCCTCACAGTACGAGACCGCACTCCGGTTGTATTATCCGGCTACCGGTCGAAATATATTCTTATGGGCATCCGCTAGTCTGTATCTCATGTTGTTATTGGCACCAATCGGCTTGCTCATCTTCGTCCAGTGGAATATTTGGATGTCGCTGTGGTCTACCGCGCTTATCGTACTAACGGCGCTCTCGTTTGGTATGTTCGTGCAGGTGACCTATGGTGGCCCTCTCAAGCCGCTCCGTATCGCAGTAGGCCCTCTACTTGTGGTGCAAGAGCTCGTGTTACTCGCCAGCAGCTATTTTAGGTATCGCCACGGTGCGGTGACATGGAAGGGCCGCTTGGTGAATGCTCAGCCAGAGCATCGTGACGCCCTTGAGCTGAACGAGTAGTTATGCTTTCGGAAGGCAAAAACTAAATGTTGAGCCGTGGTTCAATCGACTCTTCAGTTCGATTTTCGTATCCATCTTCTTGGCTAATTTTCGAGTGACGTACAAGCCGAGACCAGTTCCGTTGGTTTCGCGGGTGCGATAGTCTTCAGACCGGTAGAACTTGTCAAAAACCTTTACCTGATCACTTTTGCTAATACCGATGCCGGTGTCGGATACTTCAAAACGAATGAACTTTTCATCGCGTTTGACGCTGACGGTAATGCTCCCCTCGCGGGTATATTTGATTGCATTAGTTATGAAGTTTTGCAGAAGCTCATGCAGATATAGCCTGCTTACCTCGACATGCCCTAGTCGCGGCGCTAGCTCTATGTTTAAATGCAGGCCGGCTTTTTCGGCTTCGGGATGATACTCGTTATATAAATCGTGTACGAGTTCTTTTACGTCGATTCGTTCAACTTCAGACGAAACACCGCGTTCAGCCCGCGACAATGTACTAAGATCGTTTACCATCTTAGCCAAGTAGATAACTTGTTCATGTGCTTCTTCAAGGCTACGCTCGAGCTGCCCTTTGTTGCTGATGTTGCGCGCGAGCATTAGCTGGGCGTTGCTAATGGTTCCTTCGGCCACAGCCACAGGAGTGCGAAGTTCATGACTGACGACGCTGATAAATTCATCACGCTCCTCTTCGAGACTTTTGATGCGCGTGACGTCTCGGGCAATCAGAATATAGCCTTGACTCGTGCCTGACGGATCACCAGGCGAATAACTGCTGCGAATAGGTGCATATGTTAGCTCGAGCCGCATCACGTCGTCGCCCGTACGCATTCGCAAGCTGTCGTTAACCGTTGTTGAATGAACCGATACAATACCTGCGAATAAATCGACGGGTATACCCGACTCGTCTTCGAGCTTAAAGACATCGTTTAATTTTTTACCTTCGATGCTTGAATTAGTATCAAGCAAGTTCAAACCAGCGGCGTTATACAGTCGAATGACCCCGTCCATGTCAACGCTAAAGACGGCGTCTGCCAAGTTGTTGACGATTGTCAGTATTTGTTCGTGCTCCGCCCCACCTGATTCCATGTGGCTATTATACCTTTTATACGTGCGGATTGAAGAGCTTAAGCTGTTTACGGTGCAGAACGTAGCCTGGGTCGGTTCGTGCAACTTCAGCCCAGAAGGCCGGCGAATGATTGAGCTGCTTGGTATGAGCGAGCTCATGAAGGAGTACATAGTCGATTAATTCAAACGGAAGGCCCATAAGTGCAATATTAAGGCTAATAGCCTGCTTGTTATTGCAACTTCCCCAGCGACTACTGGCATGCGTAAACCGTACAGAGCTGTATTCAAAGCCAAATGTATCTGCCAGGTAGCGTAGGCGTTTTGGTAGGTGCGCCTTAGCTTCTTTTCGTAGTATCGCAAGTACTTGAGTCCTGGCGCTCGAGACGAGGGCTTCGCTATTTAGCCCGTCGTCCGGTGCTAGCGTGACGATTAGCTGCAGGCCCTGCTTGCGTACTATCGTCGAAGCACCCGATCGCACAACGAGTGTATGGCTCTTTCCAATTGACATGCCATCTTTAAGTTCAAGCGTTGGGCGTGTTTCAAGTAGTCTCCTTAGCTCGCTACGCGAACTAGCTATCATGCGTTTAACCATAAAAATCGGCGCATACGATGGGACCGACACTCTGAGCGAGCCGTTCGGAGCAACTGTGGCTTTCATAGAGCTCGAACGTGCTGTCCGGCGTACCGTTACGATACCGAACTCTTTATCTTGTATAGTCGGCATGGTTACCGAACGATTATTTGACCGCGAATAGGCTGCTTGCGTTCAACTGGCGACTGCACGGCTGGGGTACGAGGAGCTGAAAGCTTTTTCAGCACGACCTTAGCTTGGGTAGCGAAGGTATGCTTACCGCTAATGACTAAGACTGGTTCGGTTTTCAGCGGGGCGGAAAATTTCTTTAGATTCGATTGAAAATCATCCTGGCTGACACCGTTTGTCTTATACGATCGACTCATAGCGGTGTCGGTGTCGGTTTGTACCCAGACAAACAGTGGGACATAGCCGGCTTTGCGAAGCAGGGCGTTCAAGTCGGTACGCTCGGTTCTATCAGCCAGCGAAAGTTCGACAACAATTGAGCGACCTGTCTTTAGAGTCTCGGCGAGAACGTTCCGCATAAGCGACTCAGCCGACTCATTATCGCGTGACTTTTCGACGAACAGCGATTGCTCGATAAACGGTGCGCTAAATGTTTCAGCAAACTTCTGTGCGAAAAACGTCTTACCGCTTCCCTGTATCCCAATCGTGATGATGGCGTGCGGCTTATCCAGCTGAAGAGATTTCATATGTTAGTTAGTATACCAAAAGTAGCGGGATATGTCTTAGTAGTCTGAATCACTGCCGAGATCGAGTAAAGTCTGAATCAGGTCGGCTCGATTGAGGTGCGATGTCTCTATCTGATTATGCTGGGCTATGACATAACCCTGAATCAATTGCTTTAAGTAGAGAGCGTCCTTGCGCCAAAAATAATCTATCTCGTAGTGATCGGTTGAGTTCATGACTCGGCTTGATACGGTGAGTGATCCAAAAATCGGTCCTGTGCTGCAGGCAATGTTTAACACATCTTCGATGCGGATACTAATGACGCTGGATGACCAAAAGAATGTTCGCTTAGTAATCGTTACCTTGGTCCTGTCGACCGTCACGGAGTCAGGAAAAAGATTTATTGGCAGTATAACCGTCTGGGCGCTTGCGAGAAGTTGGTGTGATTTTCGGACGATCTTACGTAAGCCTTCGCGTGGATCAAGTGTGTGCATGTCACGTTCTTGATTCTCTCGTATGCCTTCTGATGCCCGCGCTTGTATGCTGCCCGGTTCGGGTTTGTCGGCACCATCCGAGGCGTTATCCTGCGCAGGGACTCTGCGGTCTCTATCTTCAGCCCTCAATTTGCCCCTACCGGACTTAATGCCGAATAGAATCTTATCAGGGTGCAGCGTCGATACGTCCTGCTTTAAGAATTCTTTCGTAACGTCATAGGTTCGTGTGGCGACACCACCCATTTTGCGACTTTGACGCATCAGGAGTTCGTAGGGACTGATTTTGTCAGAACGAAAGTCATCGGCAATAGGCGCTTGGTTCAAAGTCTTATCTTCTTCCACGGTGCGTCCTCCGATCGATTGTAATCATATTATACCACAAGTGTAGTGGCATATACAACTAACATCGTTTACGTTTTTACGATTGTACGAGAATAGACTGAAGATTGGCTGAGATTACGCTTTAAGTAAGGTCGCTTCGGTGGGATTTCGAATAATCACCCGCTTATAATGCTCGGGGTCTTCGAACCCAAGTTCGTTAGTTCGAACCACGATTACTCGGCTTTCAAACGCTTCTTTGATGACGCATGGATACCAATCTCTGTCGGCCTCGTCGTAGTAGCGCCACATACCCTGCAGGAACAGTAACCCTTCGTTTCGTACAACCATTTCGGCGGAATCCTTGTCGACAACCCGCGCGATCACATGTGCGAATATCGTTCGAGCAGACCATGCGCTGCCTTCCTGCAGAATATAGCCGAGTAGCTGGCCGTCTTCGCCGCGATTAATCGGTATTTTCATTGATTCTGGCATATCAGAAATGCGCTCTCTCGGTTAGTTGTAGCGCGTGATTAATTTCAAATTAGAAAGATATTGGTCTGGATTTACCGCAAGGTGGCTACTGAGATAGTTGATATGCTTGTCAACAAATAGTACGTCACCATTGCTTGCTGCAGAGTAACTCGAGCGAGTATTGAAGTTAGGGTCTTCGACCATCTGTGTAAGTTCGGCACGAATTTGAATGGCAAGTTCCGAGTCGAGGAACTGCTGCGTCTTGATTGTCATTACCATTACGCTGCAACCCTAATCTTTTTCGGTTTCTTTATTTCTTTTCTGCCTTTATCTTTTGACATACGGTATTCTCTCTAGATCACATAATGGTTATCTCATCTTATTATGCGCTCAAATCAAATTTTTTCCTAATATACAAGCTCGCTACGCTGCCTTTAGGTACTGATACGTGCAAATACTAGTCTTTAGTGCAATGTAATGATTATTGAAGCGTGGCCGCATTAAACGAACTTACGATAGTCTTGACCAACGGCTGAGTATGTCTTCAAACATTGAGCGTTTGGCTGCAATGTCCTTCAGACTTTCGAAGACGATTGTCCCCCGAATATTAGAGTTCCATTTAATTAGGCCTGCGGGGTCACTCATAACGGGTTGAGCCGTTTTGTCTTCTTTTTTGGTGGCGCCCATATGAATGAGAACTTTTATATCTTTGCCGTGCGTGTTAAATGTGATTCGATCGACACCCTCATAAACATAACTCAGTGCGTTCCACTTTACGTGTTCGGTTACCTGTAGCGTGTTTTTAATAATTGTACGAATTAGGTTAACTTGCTCGAGCCTCAGCTGATCAAGATCGGCTAGGTACTCGTCAACGCTGGTGTACTGTTTCATGGCTCAATCATACCAGATGAATCCCGCGCGGTTCTCCTAACTGACAGCAGAGACTACACGAGAACCATTACTCTGCGTTTGTTGATAAAAGCCGCTTTAGACTGTCTGCCCCGACACTCGCGCCAAACACATTAGTCCCTGGCTCTAGTCTGGATCCCTCATGCAGCTCGCCTATGTATACAGGGTCAAAGCCGAGCATATCTATAAGATTATTTACCGTTTCAATGTCCTCGGCATTATCTCCGGCAACAGCGATCGCTTTGCGCCTGGGTGAATCAACAGGCGTATGCCCGTCGTGTAAATCGTGGTAGCCCATGTGGTTAAGCGCCTTTACTACGCGTGAAGAAGATAGAAATTGCTGTACAGCCTGGCTGGATGATACGTCAGCCGCCATTATTAGATCTCGCTCACCATCTACTTCCCACCAATGATTCATCGCGTCAATCACAAGCTTGTTCGCAAGTGCCGCCTTGGGAATATTTCGAAACCTTCCAAGCGGAAGGGCCAGCACAACCACATCGGCATTTTTCACTGCGTTCTCGGCGGTCATGGCTTTGGCGCCAGGTGTGAGTACCTCAACGGCGAGGGCGATTTTTGCAGGCGACTGCGAGCCTGCCACGAATACCTCGTAGCCGGCTTTCAGCGCCAATTGCGCAAGTGTCACGCCTAATTTACCCGCCCCAAGAATTGCTATGCGACGTACTTCTACCGCCATTTCTTAGGCCTTCTCGTTTAAAAGCTCTCGCACCCGCGGGATCACTTTTGTTGCGTATAGCTCTATCATGCGCAACCGAGATTCAGCCGGCACAGGGCCAAACCCATACACCATATCAAAGCGATTGACCCCTAGCCATCTCATGGACTTTGCGATCTTTTGGGCCACGGTTTCGGGTGAGCCGACGTACATTGAGCCAGTGTTCACTTCGTTTTCAAAGTGCTCGCGAGTCATCGGCTGCCAACCCCTACTTATGCCAACCGCATCCATAGCTTCTTTAAAGAGAGGGAATGCCTCGTTTACTGCCTGTTCGTCGGTGTCGGCAATATATCCGGGAGAATGCATACCCATAGGATGGACCTTTTGACCGAGTTCCTTGGCTGCTCTGGCGTATAAATCGACGTAGGGCTTAAACCGGCTCGCAGAGCCACCAATAATTGCTAAAACGACTGGAAATCCATACGCCGCCGCTCGCACTATCGACTGCGGTGAGCCACCCACTCCGACCAAAGTTTCTAAATGTCCTGATTCGGTTTTGGGAAACACATCGGCAGCATCGAGGGCTGCCCTCGTCTTCCCTTCCCAGGTAACCGGCTTTTCGCTCAATAGCTTCGAAAATAGTTCAATTTTTTCTTCAAACAAAATTTCATAGTCGGTGAGGTCATAGCCAAACAACGGAAACGATTCTGTGAACGAGCCGCGGCCTAAAATAACCTGTGCCCGACCGTTCGAAAGCGCGTCGAGCGTGGCGAATCGCTCAAACACTCGTACCGGGTCGTCAGAGCTTAAAACCGTCACTCCAGAAGCCAGTTTGATGTTTTTTGTTTTCGTAGCGATTCCCGCCAGTACTGTTTCGGGGCTCGATATGGCATATTCCGAGCGGTGGTGTTCACCAAGCGCTATTACATCGACACCAAGTTTATCGGCCAGTACCGCCTCTTTCACCACTTGGCGGATTGATGCGGCGTGTGACATTCGCTTGCCCTGTTTATCTATGGCGATGTCGCCAAAGGTATCGAGACCAAATATATAATTGTTTTTACTTAGCACTGCGTATATTCCTTATCTATAATTTCGTGACATCAACGCCAATGGTGGTGAGCAGCTCTTTGTTTAGTAGGTAGCGTTTTTCGACACCAACTTTACGCTCCAGTAATACGCCCGAACTGACAAGCTTTTGAAAATGATGACTCATTGCAGGCTGCGATAGTGTAAAAAACTCTGCGCAGCTTCCAACAATTTCGTTGCTCGCGACTTCACAATCATCGGCAATGAGTTTTCTTACTATCGACAGCCTCGTGTCGTCCGCAAGGCTCTTTAGAATGAGTGCCGTATTAACATTTGTCGCGTTATTCATATGTATTATTATATAGATACATATAAATATATCAATGATTATTTGATTTTAGTCCAGCTGTAGATTGCGCTGCATCGTCTAAGACAATGTCACGATAAGGAATGACACCGCTAAAATAGCTGCTACTGGTGTCATTAGGTATCGCTCAGGCTTACTGCGCGATACTGCGTTCATGGCTATGCCAATAAGAAAATATATACTGAATACCCACATGGAAATATCAAGAATTCGTGAATCAGAAATGACATCGAGCCAGCCAGCTTTGCTTACGAGAAATAGGCTAAAAATAATATAGAGTGCGATTGATACGCTACTCGCAACACGAAACTTAATCGGTAGAACCCTATTTGCCCCACCCCATGCGAACTTACCTAACGGTGCGCCTAAAATTAAAGCGAGTTGAAATATACACAGTGCGGCCAATGCAGTAAGCGCGACTGTGGTGAAGAGTGTTGTCATGATGCGGGGCCGGATGAAGTAGAGTTATTGACGGTTCCATTCCAAGCCCAATTCGTCGTATTGCCGTCTGCGTACGACGGAATGCTAGACCCTGCCGTCACCATGATTCCATCAAAATATGTCGCACTTCCATCTGGACCATAAAAACGAATTCGTAAATTCGACGTTGCGTTGACCGTCAAGACTTTTTGTAGCCGTTGCCACTGATTCAACAAAGACTTGTTATAAGACATTTCGGGAGATGCCGCGCATGATCCTACGGCGCAGTGAAACCATGCCTGCCGGTCTCCATTGGTCGCGCCCGCACCAGTGAGATACACATAAGCGCTAAACGAATACGTGCCGGGGGAAACACCATCTATGTATGTTTCCAGGTATCGATCGGCAACTGTCGTTCCGGAGTTTATTACGAATGAGCTCGTACCCCTATTTGCAATACTGCTCGTGACCGCTCCTGTGTATCCGCTCCCGTCAGCCCAATTCCAAAAAGTACGATTACTCTCAAAGCTTGGGTTGGGTATCATATTCGTAATCGCTGCCACTCCGCCCTGGCCATGTCCCGCACAACCACCCAGCTCGGGGTTCGTCGTGTCGCTCACTTTATAGCTAACATTGCCGGAAGTTCCGGTTGCGCAAAACGTAGTGCCGTTACTGACATACTGGTACGTGACGCTGCTGTCAGTTATGCCGCTTGAGGCTAGATTCCCGGTGGTGGGATAGCTGCCGTTTTCAATCTTATAGACTTCAAGCTTTTTCTTGGTCTGTGACGTAGAAGAGACTACCTGGCTTGTTCGTGCCCGCTGCTGAATACCATTAAAGGCAACGATTGTTATTGCCGCGAGTACGGCAATAATGACAATAACTATTAGTAGCTCAACAATGGTAAATCCGGTGCGCCGTGCTATTGTGCTCATGTTTAAGTCAGTATAGCAAATTCGCAGCATTTCGGTTCCAGTCGTGTCCCTACTCAGATGCAACTGTGTCAGGAGCTACGATTCTATGACTTCTGATCGCTGATACATCTTTCCTATTGGTTCTTAAGGCTTGATGGAAACGAATTAAGTAAATTCGTTTGAATTTGCTTCACGTCAGCTCTTAGCTGAAACGTGCCGAGTAGCTCATCAATGTACTGCTGACCTAGCATGTGAGATTTAAAATTAATCATCGACGGAGTGTCGATGTCGTATACCGAATAGTAATCTTCAAACTTCCAGCTTCCACCGAACAATTTTTTACTAAAACCTACCCATTGATTGGGAATATTAAAACTATCGGCGACAATTAATCCATGCAAAGAGGATGAATATATAAAATCACACGATGCAATTTGTTCTACGACTTCGAGTGCGGGCATCCGTACATCAATTATCTTGACCTCCGGATATTTCAGCCTAGCCTCTATAATTTCTCGATCAGCCATATTCCATAAGTGCGGAACAATCCCTACCCTGAATGCCTTAGTGGCGGGTGCGGTTAATAGCAGCGGGCTGAGTATGCCGGGATCACCGAGTGCCATGTCCTTCAAATTACCATACTGCTGAGATTTCTTTCCCCTTACGGCGTGGTGGATGACCTGCGAACCCGATATAGCCGGCTCTTTATCGTACATGTAGCCCGTTCCCCAGACGTGTATCTCATGAGGGTGTTCTGCGTTACTTTTCGCCATCCATTGCAAGCATGACCCGGCTCCTACTAAGTCGGCGTCTTTTATGTCCGCCCACTCGACAGTCATATTGAACAGTCGCTCAATAATAATCGGATTTAGTGCGTCGCCGAAATTCGACTGTTCGTTCCACCAGAACATTTTTAGGTTGGACATTGTCCTAACTATAGCAAAAAGCCTTGTTGAGAGATTTCCTACTCTTTCTTCAACGGGCGTAGCCTTTTCTCACGCTCTATAAGCAAGAACGTCCCTAGCCATGCGCCAAGTGCGATTGGTATGGTGTATAGATAGTTGCTCACAAAAGCCAAGACTTCTATGCCGAGAATGATATACAAAACCAATGTCGTATTTGCCGATCTTAAGGACTGATGCCTTGTTATAGATAACGTCAGAGAAGAATCAAGCGCTTCGACGGCGCAATACAGTACAAAAAGTCCTAATGCGACAGGTATATTGAAAGTATTTATTGCATCAGATATGCTCAATAATTCTATATTCATATTACTATTCTATCAATCAAGTAGACTTCCAAGGAAGCCTGCGATGCTTGGCTGAGGCTTGCGTGACACGAGCATGCTACGATGGCATAAATGTAATAAGTGTGTGATCTTAATCGTAGGCTATACTTACCTTAATGAAGGAGTGGTATCTATGAGCCCAAAACACATCTATGTAGTGATTGGTATCTTATCTTTATGGATATATGGCGGAGTAACGATTATGGAGACCAGGCTGTTCGACCTATCAATGCCGCTCTATGCGCTCTTGCTCCTCGTTGCTCTGGTTGGTGCCTATGCCTTTTTGACTGTACGAGAGACAAAGACAACTGCTAAAGCATTCCGTAAAATCCTCAATAATGATTACGAGCAGGTTTACGTGGGCGATCATTCGGCGGTTATTCCTGACAAGAACGGAATTGTCATTCTCGAACTTACTGCCAATAAACAATCGACACGAGTTAGCGCGAAAATCGCCTATGATGATCTTTCCATTGAGGTATTACCCGGTACAAATATACACAGCGACCGCGGTGTCGGAATGATTATCAGACGAAAGAACACTAACTGGCACTACCCTGTCGGACTCATAGATATCCAGACAGCCGAGCGTATGAGTGTAGCGGGTTACATTATTTCAAGATTCAAAAAAAGTAAAATAGATGGAAGCCAAATAGCACAAGCTCTCTCGGGCAAAGGTTCTGTCCCGACTATCACGTTTAACCCTGACTCGTACAACATTTCACTTACCAACGCTGAGGATCTTACCCAAGAAGACGGCCGGTGGATGTTCTGGAAGGTAGTCGGTGCAACGATTGGCGGCATCACACTTGCAGTGATATTGTCGATTGCCACCATTGCGACGATCGGTGACGAGCAAAGTAGGGCCGAGTTTACGGCGCCGTTCACGACATGCGCACGGGACGCTCCTAAGGTTATAACTAAACAAATCGATAAACAGCTTCAAACGAGCCAGGGTCTCATCACAGTACATTCATTAATTACCAATGTCGCTCAAAAATCAAAAACCCCGCAGGCATATAGTTATAAGTGCCAAAAAGCTACTTTAATGGAAATAAGCATCGATAGAACGAATGTGGATACACCAGAAAAAAATGACGAGACGTTGCGACTGTGGAATATCTCACTTGTAACGGCCGAGGAAGCGCTCGGTATCACCGCTGAAGATTTAGATGCCGCTAGCGAATTTTCATCCTATGCTGAAAACAATGATCTTGATGAATTTGATAGTCGTCGTTTTACTCAATTTGGCAGCGAACGAGGATGGATTGCGTTTAGTATGCCGGACTCAGAATCGGGTGCAGAAAAGAGCCTGCTGTACGATAAATACGATGAGAATAAGAGACTTGACCTTACGGTGAAGAATAATTAACTACTTTCGCTACTTTGAAATCTCATCATTCCCACGGAAGAATCAAAAGCTCTTTAATTCTAGCCGAGGGGGCACTTTTAGTGCTCCCAGATTTTCACAGTCGGACCATCGCCAGGTTCAAACGCAAGACCAAAAAAAGGTGAACCAAGCTTTCTATAAAGGTGCACGTCAGCTGTTATTGCAGCGGCTTCTTGGACTGCCTGGTCAATAATATCGACTTCGTCTTGCGGCAATTCCGCTTCTCTCATTGCCCATGCATCTGGTGAGCGCACTATAATCTTGGAGCGACCGTGAATATCATCTGGATGTTGACCAAATGGCACGGGGTAAGGACTGTTGAATTCACACATGGGTTTATTATTGCAAATAGTTCAGTCTATTGCGACCATAAATAATTTCAAAACAAAAAGTCGTCCGGCTCGTCCAAAGATTTATCAAAACCTGCAGTACCAGTCTCTATGAGTCTATCTTCTAGCCAGTCATGAAATGCATTATTAAGGGCTACGATACCGAGCATTGCGATGCCCGCTCCGGCGGGTATACCCGTGAATTCAACTCTATCCTCCGGACTATTAAACCAATTAACCCCTGCACAGGTGATTGATACGGATGACATAACGTACAGCGTACGATTGTACGTACGACGCCGTTTTCCTGCTTCAATAAAGCCATCACCGGCCCAGTGCTCATTTTTTTTGCTCATCACTATAATTCTAGTGTATTCCAAAGTAAAAAGTCGACGATATGTCGACTTCATGCTCTGGCAGGGGCTAGCGAATGATTACCAAACTTTGATTGAAATAACAAATGACGAGAATGAGGAGTCTGTCGACAATGAGTAAGCCTCAAACATTATTTTCACAAGATACGTTCTATTCAGGGCTTAGTCCATGCACGGACTGAAGTCACCATAGAAAGCCCATTCGTCACGCAGCGGCGCTTTAATAAGTTCTTCCCCACACTCCAGAAGCTAAGACAGCGTTGCGACGGTGGAAGAGGCTGCTCTCGAAAATTGCTTTAATGAATCGAATCACGAATCAACTATAGCACCCGGATGGTTGGATCTATGGAAGGTTTAAGGCTGTGATTTGAGCTTGGGTCAGAGGTACCCAAGGTGATGACGTAGCGTTCGACGAGGCAGCCGCGGGGCTATCGCCTTCGTTCCACCACTTGGCTTGGTACGGTATACCGTTGAATAGTACCCGAGTCCCAGCTTCGTACGCCGTCACACCTGACCACTCAGGGTAGGTTCCGTCTGGAAGTTTCGCTTGTTCGATAGGTTTCTCACCGGGCAAGACAGGTCCTATGAGTCGCCACGGCGTTTCCCAGGACTGCAGAACTGGGTTATCCGGAAGAGTACCTTGGTTCCACCACTTCGCTTCGTAGACATTCTTGTGCCACACCACTTTAGTCCCTTCCAAGTAGGCTCCTGATTCAGACCAAATTTGGTACGGACTGTCAGCTGGATTATCTTCAGGTTTTTCATTTTGAGATGGTGCATTAGAGGTTGTGACTGTTCCTGCGTTACTCGATATATTTCCACTGAATTTATTTCCAAGAATACTTCCAAATTCGCCTTTTTCTTGATCTACACCACTACAAGAATCAGAGACTACTTTAATATCAACGTAGTTATCCCCGCATTTCGCGTCACGGTTAGCCGACCAGGATGACATTCTGCCCATGCGCTTCGATTTTGCAAAAGCATTGAGGCCCTCGGCATCTTCCAGGCTAAAGATTTCACCTGCTACGTCATTTTGTCCGATCATCGGTGTCGCACCGAGTTTCGACCATATTGTTGCGTCAGTCAATGGAACACCGGCTTGTTCATACAAGATGCTAAGTTGTCGATGCGTTTCCTTGAGTGCACTGATTGATGCATCGAGCATACTGACGCCTTTTTCCTTTGAGCCGCCGTAATCCATCGTCATGAGATTGATACCAGCGAGGTCTACTTTGGATGAAAGGAGCTTTGCGAGCGCATCCGTACTATCTTTAGTCAGCCCCTGCGGAGCGACTGGCACTGTCACCCAGATAGCTAGCTGCTCTCCTTTGGCCCTGCGCTCAGATTGAATTGTTTTGAGCACTTCGGCGCGCCGCGTGGCGGCCGTCAGATCTTTCAGCCCATCTTTCTCAAGATCAAGATCGATCGTATTGATATCGTATCGCTCGATGACATCTCCGTAGGCAGCTTTAAGCTTTTTCGTATCAGTACAGGTAACAGCAAGTTCCTTATTGTTGAGACCACCGAATGAAATAGCTACGTTACCGCCCTTTTGTTTGAGCCGGGCGATTCGTCGGTCAAGATCAAGATCGTTGCCTGCTTCCTCGAGAGTGTAGACGCCTCCCCATGACGGGACGCAGGCACCTTTGGACGTAGAGGAAACGATAAAGGACAACACGGCGTCTTTATGGTCAGTCGATCCCATTTGCTCAAACGCGAATGACGGCGTTGCCGTGACATCAATATACGGTGCGAACCATGGCTCTCTCGTGGCAGTCGATTGATCGTTGCGCCATTGCTGCATGCCGAAAACACTGACAGTACTTAAAATTACGAGGAGCGTGACGCCGAACAGTACTCGCCAGGGAGATAACCGACGGGTTTTCACAGACTTGCTCTGCATTCGTCGTGCTACTAACTCACGACTCATGCTGTTACCAACTCTTCGCTATCAATGACGCCATTAAGACCATGGTCGGTGACACCGATTGGCAAGGCCTGTTCGGCGTGTCCGTGATACAGTACCGCGCGCCAGTCGAGCTGCGCTTCGGCACTCGTTGAAGCAACTTCTACGGCCTTAGGTTTGACATCAACGTACATCCAGTCAGTTAGCCCATGCAGGATATCGAGCAGGATACTTTTAGGGCCAATGTAAGCCGCCGTTGCCCAAATGGCTAATATGGCATTGAATGTTGCGAAGCCAGCATTCGCCCAGTTCTCAGCCATACTATCACGGTATGCGGTGAAGACCGAGAATCCGATAATGAGCAGTGGAACGACCACATACATCATTGGTGAGAGTGTGCGGTTCTTAACTTTCGGCGTTCGGGCAAACGGAATTTTCTTTGCGCTAAGTGCTTGCTGAAATGATTTCAAAACACCAGCAAGATTAACGGGGAGTAAAATAAGGTTGAAACCATAAATACGTAAGACGTCAGATCGTTTATAGCCGCAATATTTGAGATCGCTTGCCATGGCGAAGAAGTACGGCAAGGCGGCAAGCAGAACGAACGGGCTGAGCAGTCGGCTATCGTACGGGAACGCGAGGAGGAATACCAGGCCGAAACTTGCCCAGGCAATCGATGCCATGTAGTTTATTCGAAGCATCATTTCGACCATCGATATGACTTCTCCCTTGCCTTTTCGGGCTCGTATCTGAGCCCATAGCTTCGGGAGGATAAGTAGGCCACCGTTGGCCCAGCGACGGCGTTGGACGATCAATGAGCCGAAATCAGGCGGCGTCGCACTATAGCTCAGTCGTTCCGGGTAGTTCACCAGTGTCCAGAAGTGGGTTCCAAGGTCGATACTCGATTCAGTATCTTCAATGACCGTGCGGTCCTGAATGAATCGCAAAACTTCAAAGCCACCCGAATACTCTGACTCTGCAATATCTTCCAGTGCTTTTTTACGAATCACGGCGTTCGCTCCGACCCAGAATGTCGCTCCGTAGTAGCTCATTCCTTGGTGAAGTATGTGTTGGATATCAGTCGAGGCACCGGCTAATCGCTCAAGACGAGTTGACGCGCCCCGGAACGATGAGTACGGCGTTTGTGTGACCGCGACGCGTTCGTTGTCAGGCTGCTGCAAAAAGTAGGTCAAGCGTAGGCAATAATCGCGAAGCAAGATCGAGTCAGCATCAAGCGTAAGCAAGAAGTCACTATCAGGTATGGTAAGGTCTGCTTTTTTATGATCATGCACCGCTTGCAGTATCGGACCTTCGGGAGTTTGAGCGACGCGGTACGAGCCACCCATCAGGCCGATGTATGCATTCAGATTCATTGCCTTATTAGCCTCGTGCGATAAAGAAGCGTATTTTTTTCGTTCAAACACTTCAATCTGGGCGTCAAACGTCCACGACAAACGCCTATAGAGCTGTGCAACGCGTGTCGCTGGCAGTGTGCTTTTCTCACTGCATGATTGACGTAAGGCTTTTGCGGTGAGACTAAGTTCTTTTGCAAGATTGCGTAACACTTGCTCGGTAAAGAATACATCGACGTGGTCATCAATTGTTTCGTGATCTGCGAGGTCATTGAGCCACGAAGCAGCCCATTCGTAGTGCGATGCGAGTACGGCGACATTCGTTGGAGAGATATCTTTCGACAACCGGTGTCGTTTTTCATATGTGGATAAGGCTTCGGCGAATCGATTCCGAGGTGCTTCGAGCATGTCCATGAGCGTTTGGCTTAGCGCGCGCGTTTCATTCAGTTGTCGAGCCGCGGCGTCATTCTTGGCAGTTGGATTATCATCGATAAGTAATACAATCCGCATATTTGGATATTCCTGAAGTGCAGCGGACATCAGTGTTTTTCGAACGACTTCTGTCTCTTCGCTATATGAAGGAACCAGTACCGTGATAGAAGGCTGGTTTTTTGAGAAATGTCGATCCAGTTCGGCACGAGGCACACGAACATGCTTCGCGAATCGCTGTAATGCTCCTTGCCTCGCAACGAGATACATCAAGGCTGAAAAGGTTAAAAAGGTGACAACTACGAGATAACTGATCGCTTGGAGCGTAAATTGGAACGTTTGTGGCCCATCGAAAAATTGTCGAATCACCGTGGCAATGACATACAATACCCATAGGGCAATCGTTACTACAATTGCCAATCGACTAAGTGTTATCTTACGCGCCGATGGCCGTTCGTGCACAATTGGCAAGGGTGTGATTCGACGCTCAGCTCCGAACTGACGCTTGCGGGCAACAGTAGAGCGACGTTTTCGTTTAAAAAACATGTATTGTGGTCCTAATTTCCTGTTTACTCAATTGTCTCGGTCTATTCGCAGGTAGCATCGTTGATATTAGTTATGAACTATACCAGATATTTGCTTAAATTACAAGCCTGTCTTATTGTACTGTCGAAACTAACAGGTGCAGCAACATAGTCTTCCTCCCTCTGTCTACTCATTGTACGGGTGCACGAATCACATCAAGCTCAATTGTTCTCAAGTGTATGCCAGGGGTGCTTGGCCTTCGGTGCTATTAATCCGCCTATGCTCGACCTCTATAATTGCGCATGGTATAACAGTTATTAGTGAAAACTCTACCTGAATCTTTATCACCCATTTGCGAAGAAGCAATCGGAAACATGAGCTCGATCGTTCGATTGGACGAAGCGTATAATCACGCTCGCTTTATTGGCGGATCAATCAAGGATCTGACCACTAAGCAAGATAGCACCTTGGCTGAGCTGGAAGATACATTCGCCAACATTAGAACCGATGATCTTAGTCAGGATAGGTTGGATTTACTCGCTTCATTCGCTGTCGATGATCTCGGTACAACCAGTGCGGAACTCATAGTCCGAGGAGCATTGGCCGGCAAGATAGAAGAGCGTCGTAGACGGTATGTTGATCGTCAAAAGTTTTTGTCGAAGAAACTACGTGGCAACTGGCTTGCAGTTTCGCTGCTCGCTGATGAGCTTGTCTTCAGAACCACGTGGAGTACTAGCGCTTCCCCATACCCCCCAATACCATCCGGGGAAACGATTTATATGAAGTTACGGCACGCTCCTGGTGACGATGGATTCATTACGTATCCAACCGGCAGGCCCGACGCAAATGCCCGCAATTACATCGGTTATGCGATTAGCGGCGCTACCAGGAGTGGAACAGGTGGAGGGTTCGCTGATATTTCTATCGTTGACAAGAGTGGTAGCCCGACCGTGAATATCACGCCGTTGAGCTCTAAACCACCTAAGGTAAATCATACCTTCGGTCACCAAGAGCTAAATTGATACCTAATTAGCTCAAATTATATTCCTCCCTCTGTCTTCTCATCGTACGGGGTAAATGAACCACATCAAGGTCGTTCGTTCTCTGGTAAACGGCAGGAGCGCTCTACCTTGACTCGCTTCGTTAGCATCCCTCGCCTCTTTAAACAGAGAGGCAGAAAGCCGTCTCATGACTTTAAGGAGGATTTATGCAAAGTTCCAAAACGTCTAACCAAACCAACAAAAATGACGAAAGTAACAGAGGTATTTTAGACAAAAAAGGCCTCGAAAACGAGATCTTTACTGCTTGGCAGGGGCACGTGGAATACTAAGGTATATCTGCGTCGCGTTCAGATGAGCGAGCTCCTCTGCCCCGCTCCTTGCTATCGAACCACGATCTTGTCGTCAGCTGAAGCTGCCGTGATCGTAGTTCGGTCCGGGTGCTCCGAGATATAAAAAAGACCACCAAATGGTGATCATTTTTATATGGCAGGGGCACGTGGAATCGAACCACGATCCTAGGTTTTGGAGACCCATATA
>JAZKIT010000002.1:61052-170623 GCA_040384745.1 Patescibacteria group bacterium | reverse complement strand
CCGCCGTACGCAGGTGTGCGATCGCTTCGTCAACATCGCCGTTGGCGAGGGCGGCCCGTGCAGCGTCTTGATGAAGCACGTCGGCGAGCACGTCGCAGCTGAGCGCTTGAAGCGCGATTTCGTGAGCCTCTTCAAGTTTTGCGGCAATTAATTGCTGGTTGGCACCAGCGGCCATTAGCTGGGCGGCCATAGTCATGACCTTGCTACTAGTCTTGCTGTTACTAAAACGGTCGGTCGACGCGACGATGCCGGTCAAAAACGCGGTCGCAATTTGCTCGTCAATGATTGGCTTATCGCTTTTTAAGGCTTCCGATAGCGACACGAGCATTTCGGAAATTGAACTAGCGTTCGGCTCGAACCAGTCGATCTGGCCTAGGTTGCTCGCAGATTCACCGCAACTCAGACTGGCGACAGTCGCATCGTGCAGAATCTTACCGTGGGCAGCTAATGCCTTGTCTAAATTATCTTGGTCGTTGACGCCTAAGGCGAGCACTAATTCGACGTTGTAGTCGCCCTGCGAAAAGTCCAGGTCGTCTTGGGATAGAGTTGTCCGGTACGGCGTAATGAATATTTTTACCACATCGCCCTCAACCTTGTAGCGCAAGTGATCGGCTTTTTCTTTGTCGAGCGCGATAATGAAGTCACGTAGTGAGTCGACGCTGTTCTCGAACGTCTTTGCCGGTTCTAAAAACGTAATGGCCGGCGGTATGTCACCGCTCACCACCGCCGTGGCGTGTTTTTTCAAGCCATTCAGCATACTGGTCAAACCAAGCGCTGCCGAAAGTTCATCAACCGAAGGGCTCGAACTGACGGTCACTAAAATATTCGTCGAGTTTTTTATCTTCTCAACGATTTGCTGCCTAGAGCTCTGGCCGTCATTCATCTGTTATTACCTGTTGTTTTGGTGTTAGTGGATTTTGCTTGTAGCGTAGCATAACCTTAATGGGTCCGTCAACAACTTCCTTTGCGGTGCCGGAGCTTTACAACTTCCCTGTTTTCCTCTATAATCACCCCTTAGATTGTAATAAAACTTATAACAACCGTAGGAGTTAATTTAGTGCCAATCATCAAATCAGCTATTAAGCGTGTAAAGCAAGCCGCCGTTCGTAACGAACGTAACGTCGCGACCAAGCGAGCCATCAAGGCCGCCGTCAAGGCATTCGAGGCCAAGCCATCTGCTGAAACCCTTTCGAATGCTCAGCGCGAAATCGATAAAGCCGTTAAGAAAAACCTTATCCACAAGAATACCGCTGCCCGACGCAAAGCCAACTTGTCAAAAGCCGCTAAAGCCGCCAACGTAAAACTTGCGACAACCAAAAAAGCCGTTGCCAAGCCAGCTGCTACTAAAACTGTTGCTAAAAAACCTGCTGCAGTCAAAAAGCCAGCTGCTACGAAGGCTGCCGCTGCAAAGCCAGCCGCAAAACCAGCTGCTGCGAAAAAGCCGGCAGCCAAGAAGCCAGCTGCGAAAAAACCTGCTGCCAAGAAATAACTCTCTAGTTATTCCCGCGTGACGCCATCTGTACTAACGTGTTCTCGAGCACTAACCACGGATTGGCGTCACTTTGTTTTAGCCGCATATCACTTTCCGCCAGTAGCCGCACCATGTTCTTAACCTGACCTTTCGAGAGCCGTATCGCATACGGCGCCATTTTTTGGTACGGGTACGAGCTTTTGGCGCTGGTGTCGGCCGCCACCTTACTGACATTCCCGTCGCCGTAGGTCAGTACCGCCAGTTGCAGCGCTTGAGCGTTCATAAGCCCAAGTAATCGGTAGGGCTCTTCAGTTAATCGTAACGTTACAAGCATAGCCTGCAGCCGTTCGATGTCTCCGTTCAACACTGTTTCAAACAACGCGAACACATTCTCGGTTGGGCTCGCCTGTGAAACGTCGTCAATCCACTGGTCGGTCACTTCACCGGCCAGCGCTAGTTTGTCGATGGCGTGCGCCAACTCCCATTGGTTCGCCCCTACCCTGTCCGCCAGATGTCGAGCCTGCTGAGCTGTTAGAGCGACCGACTTTTGCCTGGCATACGTTTCAACCCATGCCGTAATTGCACGCGTATCGCGCTCATCGAACGACAAAAATTCTTGCATGTCGACGTTTTTCTTCAGCCACTTGTAGGTACTGGTACGCTTGTCAGGCTTTGGTTCGACCAAAACTAACTGCGTGTCATCGCTCAATCGCTTGGCCCACACCTCGACGTTCTTCCACAGTTCGGCGTTCGCACTAGGAGTGTCGATAATAATCAAACGTTTAAGGTCGAACAGCGTCTGACCGGCGAATATGTCGGCCAGCTGTTCGTTCGTTAAATCGGCGGCCTCAAACCGCTCAGTCCTGCCGTCAAAATCAGTCTGCAGCTGAGCTACTTTTTTCGTCAGCTCGTAATCGTTTTCACCAGAGAATACTATTATCACTGCCCTCTATTGTAGCGAACTGGCTGCGACAACAGTAGTATTACTTGGAATTCTTGATAGCTTCAACGACCTTACTCTCATTGCGAAGGTTCTGCCAAAATAATACTTTAACACTGGACGCAGCAATAACAGTTCCAAACCTGTGATGTGAGATTCGATTTGGTGTTTTTTTGTTTTTGAATTAGTCAGTTGATTCATATCTCTGTATCCTACTGTAGTTTTATGTAACGAATAGTAGAATTAGCCAAAGCGGTTGGGGTGGACACCGCGGTGGATACGTTCTGAGCAAATTGGACCTGAAGGCTACCAGCAGTCGCTACCGTAGTAACAAGTCCTGTTATTCGTACCAATGTTCTGCCCGGCACTGTCGATGCAACAGGACATGAGGTGCCGGTAACACTAAGCAGCGTACAAGTTGTGGCGGCCGTGGAGCCAGTTGTGCTTTGACCCAATCCCGTCAGGGTTGCTCCAGTTGGAGCCGTGATCGTAAATTTGAAGTCAGCGGTTGCGTCAGATACAGTAACGTAAAGATTCGCTTCGAAGCTGTAAGTCGACGTAACTGCTAATGGTACCGTCATGTCAGTCACATTCTGGAACGTTACTGAGCTTTGAGTTGCCGATTGGTCTGCCGTTTTACGAATCAAGCCCTCGCCTAGGGTGCAGTCAATCCAAGCGCCGGCCTGGTAACAACGGAATTTGCTCAGATTAGAATTATAATACATTGCACCGTTCGTACCCGCTGGGTCACCGGCACTTGTCTTTGTGTCGAGAACGAGGAGGGTCCCGGTCGTGTCGGCTACGCCGATGGTTAGCTGGCCGCTAAAACTTGCCGAGTTAGCGACAGTAAGCGTACCGTTAAAGGTCTTGTTGCCCGCGAAAGTCTGAGTCGTGGTGTTTATCAGGCCAGCATTCGTTGCCGATGCAGATTGTAGGTACAGTGTCGAACCAACGATACTTGCACCCGTCGCATTCGCCGTGCCGCCATCGAGCGCACCGACCGTTGATACACCCCCTCCTGCGCCGCAGTTAGCCAGCGTCTGCAAACAGAACGTATCGTTCGCTGTTGTTACCGGAATAGTGTAAATATAACTCCCTGCCGTATCGGCTATTCGGATAGTGCCGGTCTGTCCGTTACCGTCATTCAGCACTAATGAGCCCTGTGCGCTTGCAGAGCCTAACGTGATTGAACTCCCTCCTTGGATTGCTCCGCCGAATGATGCGCTGCCGCCTGTTAGGGCTCCCGTTGTTTGAATACCGCCCTGCCCCACGTTCAAAGAGTCTCCAACGTTCAAAGTGTCTGCGACATCCGCACCTCCGTCAACCAAAAGCGTATTCGTGCTAAGCGTGTTGGTGCTGGTGGCGCCGAGACTCGTCCCTGCAGTATCTAGCACCAAAAATTGAGAAACTACACTACTATTAGTGTTGCCGTTTACGTAAAGGTATCGTCCTTTCAAAGTAGCGGAAGTCGGCGAAATACCGGACGCAGTATATCCGGCACCTGGAACGATTGACGGTGCGGTCGGATTAGTAATGTCGACAACGGCGATATTACTCGATGTCCGGCTGGTCACGTAAGCATATGAGCCACTTAGCGTTATATCGAACGGTTCATCCATGTTGGTTGAATCCTGCAACGAGCCTACCAGTGTCGGAGAGGCCGGATTCGATACGTCAAACACACCGAAGTAGTCATTCGCAGCACCGACCACATAAGCAAACTTGCCATTCATGACAACATCGCGACTGGTGGTGAAATTAGCCGAGAGTGCGCTGCCGACAATCGACGGACTCAGAGGATTGGAGATATCGACAACGGCGAGCCCACCGGTTACCCCTCCCCCATTCGTTACGTAGGCGTATTTGCCATTTATATCGATTTGCTTACTTTGGTTCAGCTGCGTTCCAGTGATAGAAGTAGCAATAGTCGGCGCGGCAGGATTCGATATATCCACCACGGTAAGCCGACCACTTCCCCCAGCTAGCGTAGCCGTTGCGTATGCGTACTTCCCCTGTATCTCAAGCCCGTGAACACCCATAAAGTTCGTTGCATCTGTAACACTTCCGACTATGGCTGGTGCGGCAGGGTTTGCGACATCTATCACCACCAAAGCCTCGCCGTTGAATGAAACAACGTAAGCGTAGCGCCCCACCACTCTAATATCTCGTGCTGCGTTAAGTAATGAGTCGGTAATACTGGAAACTACGGCAGGGGCACTTGGGTTTGAAATATCAATGATACTGAACGGTCCGTTAACTTTCTCGTTTATCACATACGCGTAATTTCCGACGATCTCAGTCTCTCGAGGGAACCCGGTCGCGGCATTTGCAGCCAAGCTTGCCTTCAAAGAAAGTTTTACACCTGTTTGAGTAAACCCACCCGCGACGGTTAAGTCACCGCTAACACTGGCCGAGCTATTCACGGTTACCGTTCCGGTAAACGTCTTGTTGCCGGCAAAGCTTTGGGTAGCAGTATTCACGAGCCCAGCGTTACCAGTAGAGGCTGACTGTAGGTAGACCGTCGTACCGACGATACTCGCACCGGTCGCGTTGGCGGTGCCGCCATCGAGGGCACCGACGGTCGATATCCCGCCGCCAGCACCACAATTTGCCAGTGTCTGTAAACAGAAGGTGTCGTTAGCGGTCGCCACTGGAATGGTATACGTGTAGCTTCCGGCCGTGTCAGCCATGACAAGCGTTCCGGTTTGGCCGTTGCCGTCGTTTAGCACCAGCGATCCTTGAGTCGCCGCCGTCCCAAGTGTGAGCGAACTGCCACCTTGTAGCGTACCGTTAAAGGTATTATTGCCGGTAAACGTGTTGTTTTGACCAAGTTGTCCGAACGCTGCGCTATCGAGACCATCGAGTGTCTCTGAGTTATACGCGTACGCACTGGTCGCCAACTGGTTGCGCGGCGTCATGGCGCCTTCGGTCCAGACGGGGCTAGACGTCGTAGCACTACCCGGCGTCGGCAATTCGACTTCAAAGTACAAGCTGTTACTTGCAAAAACGGATGCCGGGAGACTCGTAACACTTCCAAGCTGTACGCTGAACTGTCCGTTCGTGACCGTCACACCCTGGGAAGCAGACACAAGGCGGTCTTCGCTCCACTGTTCTGCACCCCCGCTGGCTGCGCTCCAGATTTTAAATTTCATGTTGTAGGTACCGTTCGTAAGCGTGACACCAGCGCTGTTCGTCAGCCTTCCCTGAAAATTCATCTTGGTCGGAAGAGTAGTAGCTGCTTGAGATGGTGTGTCGAATGCCAACGCGAATAGACCTGCGAATAAGCAGGCGATAAGGAGAGCGACAAACCTGATTTGTATGCTGCCTAGCCCCAGTACAGTTTTGTATACACCCATATTTATTTACTACCCCATACCCTAAATCTCACGTTCGGGTAAACGGTACACCGTAAATTATACGTCTGCTTATGCTTAAATGCAAGGTTTTTTAAGAGGTGGGGCGTTTTGATCTGGACGTTCGCCCGTGCGTGGATTTGCGCCGCTTTCGTAACAGCAAGAGTTCGATTCCAATTACGAAAATAACAAGTAGCCCTGCGACCAGCATCCAGGGTGCGACGGCAATGACCCATTGGCTTTTCGTGCTGTTCCCGTGTGAAATCTCAACCCGGTGCAAGCCATACCCTGTGCGGTACGATATGTCGTTCGATCGTTCGCGGGCCCCGAAGACAAGCGAACTTTCAATCTGAGCCGATTTGCCTCCGAACCAGGACGAAACGTTGACCGTCGGATAAAATCCGGTATTTTCGGCACCGGTGTTACGAATACGGTACGCTCCTTTCGCGGTCTCGTCGAGCTGCAGTAGCGGCAAATCAAAGTCCGTTATTTGGGCCTGGCGTGGCCCGGGGCTGTCATTCACCACCGATAGCAAGGTGCCCACTCGGACCGATTGCCCTACCCCATTGGTTGGCTGCTTTGGCTCGATGGTAAAGAAAATCGCTGCGAATACATTACCTTCGGGCAAAGCATTGCCGTCAATCGTGAATGCCACACGAGCTGCTTCACGCGGACCAAGTTCTACTGCTTCAAGTTCAACCGATATGCCAACTTGAACCTGCTTGTCATCGTAAAATTGCAGTCCCCCGTCGTTATTTATCTGCTTGAAGGCCTGTACCGAGGTGCGTACACTCACCGCCTGTGTCGATGGATTGGAGATATCGACGAAGCCTTGCTGGCGTTCAGCTTCCTTTAATATCGTTTTGTATTGGAGCGGAGCGACTTTCAGCCCGAGCGCACCCACGGGAGCGTATGCCGCGAATGACAGCAGCCCACTTACCGCGAACGCCGCGACAAGCAATCTTCTCATGGAATCATCGTCCCGGTTATTGTCATCTGGTTGGTGTAGTCGCCCGGCACTTGTGAGGCATTCGCGTCTAGCCGCAGCCGCATATTCAAGATGTCTTTAGTTCCACCGGTATACCCTGTTCTCGTATAAAAACTAGTAGCAGCTGCCGGTAGGGCCGCGTAGGCCGAGCCGGAGCTCCAGGCGCCCGGAATCGTCGTGGCGTTCGTCCCATAGAGTGTGAATCCAAGCCCTTTCGTCGAACCTTCATTCCATGACACCGGACTTGCGATTGATCCTGACACGGCCGGAATCGTGTTGCCGCCGCTGGTCAAGTTATTATTTTGATTGATAGCGAGCGTGTAGCCAGCGGCGCTTGTCTGAACAATCGAGTCAAAGGCCGATGCCTGTGACTGACCCGGGGCAATTGCACCCAAACTCAAGCCAGCGGGAACTCCAATGTTACCCGCTTCATAATCAGCTACAACCTCGTTTGCTGAGAGCGTGCGATTGTAGAGCTTCATTTCATCAAGCGCCCCATCCCAGTACCTGCCCAACCCAGGAAAACTACCTACAGACACCGGATCTGTTGACGTATGCAGGCTTGCCGAAATCGTGCCTGTTATGGAGGTCGTTTGGACTGTGCCGTTCACGAATAATTTAACCCTGTCCGCCGCAACAAGCGTTCCGTCGTACACCATCGCCACATGTGTCCACGTGTCGGCTGCCAAGTTTGCATTTGTCGTGTCGACGTAATGACTTCCGTCATCGCCCAAACCGTCCGTTACAAAAAACCGCAGTTCATCGAAACTGGGCCCGGTTTGAAAGGCCCATGCGCCCTCATTACTAGTGTACGTCTGATCGTAGTCCCATTTTGTAATAATCGCCCGCTCCGAAGAAAAGCTGACGGGATAAATCCAAGCCGAAATAGTCATCTTGTTTCCCGATGGAAGCGATGCACTGTGCGGCACCGCTATCGACTGGTCATCGCCAATATGGCTCCAGGCACTACCTACTTTTCCTGCAAACGGCGCAGAGTCGGTAGAGTACGTACCGTTGTTTGCATTTTGACTCTCGTCAAGCATCGTCCCATCAGAAACGACATCGTCCATCGGCCAGTACGCCGTCAGACCGTTCGCCTGCGTAACGACCTGAATTGAGTTTTCGAGCGTTGATATGTAGCCTTGTCCAAGCTTGTAGCTTTTACTCCCCGAGTTAGCAGCAATCGATTCCCCGGCAGCCGAAGTCAATTGATAGTTCGTCGAATTCTGGCCACCGGCCGCGCTATCGCCAATGTTGCCGTTAATAGAAAAATTCGAACTGTTAAAACTGGCCGCGCGTGCCGACCACATACCCCCGACGCCGACTAGGCTCAAGAGGACCGCCCAAACGATACCTCGCTTCATAGTGCTATTATACGATACCGCTTGCGTCTGCCCTACAAGAAGTAGGCGAACGCCAACGCCAGCAGGCCAAGCCCACGGATGACCCAGCCCAGATATATCATCGATCGGTGACTGTTAATGGTAAAAACTTCAGAAACTCCCGGTATCGCCTGTACGGCAATTGGTGCAATTGAACTCGCTAACACGACCGAGGCCAACGCCACCGCAGTAACACCGACTCGCGCTACACCGACGACGGTCGGTGTATTACCACTCATCACCGTCGACGAGAGCCCTATTGCCGTCGCGAAATCGGACACGACGTTGACCGCGGCTCCTATGATTGGTAGTTCGGTAAGTGGCTGCGCCGTTTCATCTTGGCTAATCGGGTCATCACCAATAATCACTCCTTCAAGCTGCTCTGTTTCTGCCTCAAGAACAGTGGGCGTCGTACTACCGCTGCTTGGCTCAACGGCAGGCTGGTACGTCAACACGATGGCCTGGCTTGCACTCTGGCCACCACAAATCGCATTGGCCGTCAGTAGTATTGTATGGGTCCCCTCGGCGAGTGTAATGTCGGTTTGAAACGTGGTCACATTGGCTCCGATAGAAATCGATGTGTCGTATTGCCCATCGATAGTAATTTCAATTTGCGACGTATTGGCGACCGTACCGCGGAACGTCGTGACGGCGCGAGACACGACGCTATCGTCATTCGGTTCCGATATCGTCAGCTGGGCGGCCGGTACGACAGGCCCACATACGGCCACGTCAATCTCACTACTGACCGCACCTAGGCGCGAAGGCGTTAAAACCAGTGCTGTAATCAGGCCCACTCCTAAAAGAAGGGCGCCAACGACTCGCCTCTTATTTAGTGCGGCGGCGGAGGAAGACTGCATAAAGAATTCGCCCAACGATTAATGATACGAGAACCAAATACACCCAAATAGGAACTAAAAGCACATACGCACTCGTGGCTTTGGTGGTATCGAGGAACTGGTTCGTTTGCTCTACCTTGTACAACCCTATCCACGCCGGATTCTGCCAGTCATTATTCACTTCGCGCGGCTTTTGCGGCAAAATACTAACCTCTTTATCAGCCCTGTACTTCAAAGCGCCAAACACGTCGCTCACCCTAACACTACTCTTGACCATAAAATCCGTATTTCCCGAATTAGAAACCGTGCTTCGTACCTTGAGGGGGGCGTTAAACTGGAAGAACGGCGCGTCACTTCCTTCAAACTTACCACTGGTCCGTACGTCACCGTTGACCGTTGCGTACACAATCGCACCAACGCGCTTTTTCCGAATGATTGCCGTACCTTCGGTCGCATCACTTGGTTGCGTTTCGGCGAAAAGTACTCCGTAATGACCGCCCGGTGCCGCGTCACTTGGGACACGCATCGTGTAGTTAACCTTCACGGTCTTGCCTGGTTCGACCGTATATGACGGCTGCTCAAATTGGACCCACTTATAGGCGTCAGAATTTTGCCCACCATTCACGAAATCCGGCTCGTACAGCTCGTTCTTTACCGAGTACGGCCTGGCATACACCACAAAATTAAACGCCGACTGACCATTATTCAAAATATCAAAACTGTCACGTTGTACGGCCGATGTATCAAGCTCGTAGCGCTTGAAAGTCGGCGACAGAAGAATACTTTCGGTCACGGGCGTTGCCGTTCCGGCAAGTGCCGACACAGGCTCGTTAAACAAAGAAATAGCAACTAGGCCCGCAATCAGGCCTAGTTGTATAAAACGAATTGTCTTAGCAGGTATCACGCTGCTAGTTACGGATTAGTCGTTGCCGTGTAGGTGACGCTATCGGTGTACGCGCCGCTGGCCTTGCTCGTGTCAGACTTCACACCGTACCAAAACGTTGTGACGTCAGCGACCGCAGTAGTGCCAGTGCTCTTAATCTGCTGAGCTGCGGCGCTACTTGGAACACCGGCCCACGTACCAGTAAGGTTTGCCTGGTTCGTCTGGGCAGCTGACGGACCGGCACCAAAGGTCCCGGAATTGTCGACACGGTAACCCCATGAGTTGTTACCAAGCGTGGAAGGAGTTCCGAATGTGCCAGCGTGTGCGGCGATAATAGCACTGCCTGGGCCATCAAGGTCGAGTGTTGTGTCGTTGTTGCTTAGCGTCAGGTTGTAGCCAGTCGAATTGTTTGAGTCAACAGTGACCGTGTCGCTCGCCGAACTCGCCGCACCGACGCCCGTTGGCAAGATAGCGATTGCGACAGTCGCGTTAGTTGTCATGCTAATGACTGGCGCGACAGTCGCGTTGATTGTCGTACTTTTCGTGTCAGCCACGGCCGATACGGTGATCGGTGAAGTTATGACGGCTGTCGAAACGACTGCCCAGGCGGCGATTTTTGCCTTTTGTTTGACCGAGAGAGCCATTTTTGTGAGCCTTTCTATTTTATGTGTACGGTTTGCAGTCAGCATAGCACCCGCTTATGCTTAGCGTCAACTACATTTTTACTACAGCTAAACTTGGCAAGAAGTGCAGAGGTGCGTGCCCCGTCCGGCCCACCGAATCTTAACGATTTCGCTGCTGCAGCGCGGGCAGTCTTGGCCTTCGCGTCGGAACACACGGGCAAAATCCATATAACTACCGCGTTTGCCTTCGGCGTTGACATAGTTCTTATCGGTACTGCCGCCCTTTTCAATCGCCAAGTTCATAACAGCGCGCAGCTCTTGATGCAGCAAGGTGAAATCTGCGCTCGACAAACTACCAACAAGCCGATGTGGGTCAATTTTTGCTCCCCATAAACTTTCATCAGCATATATGTTCCCTACCCCAGCCACCACGGTCTGGTCGAGTAGCGCCGCCTTAATATTGGTCCTCGCTCGGCGCCTGAATCGTTCGGCGAACTGTTCGGCACTAAAGTCAGCTTCCAGTGGCTCTGGCCCGACCTTCTTCATAAAATCAATATTCGGCACCTCAAGTGTTGGCAGTAACCTTACCCAACCGAACTTTCGCTGATCATTAAAGAACAGCTTCGAGTCGTCAGTGAACTCAATCACCGCTCGAGTACTGCGGTCCGGAAGCACGCCGATTAAGCTGTCGTTCGGGTGTCCCGCCCCGAAGACCTGCTCACCGCGGAACACTAACTGCCCTGTCATCTTCAAATGAATCACCAAGCTATAACCACTATCAAGCTCAATCAGCAAAACCTTGGCGCGGCGTTTTACCTGCAGAATTTTGCTCCCAATCAAAAACTGCGACACATCCGCAGCCGCATTCGGAAAACTTTTCGGCGATTCAATATGATACGCGGCTTTGACGGTTTTTCCTGGAATCAGTTCGGCCAGTCCGCGTCGAACAGTTTCGACCTCGGGCAGCTCAGGCACGAGCTGGTTCCGTCAGCCGAGTCAGCTCGACTTCAAACTGCTTGTTGGTCGTAAAAAGTATAGTCTTCATGCCGGTGCGCTCAGCCCCGTCGGTATTCACCGGCCGGTCATCAATGAAAATCGTTTCGTCGGCCGGGATACCCAGCTTCTCGCTAGCGAGCTCGAAGATATCACGTGACGGCTTAATCATCCCAACCTCACTTGAAACCACGACCGTATCGAACAGTTCTGCTCGTTCCGCCTCGTCGAACACTTCGTCCAGCGTTCCCGGACCCATATTGGTCAGTAAGCCGATTTTATAGTCTTTGCGCAGCTCCCTTACCCGTTCGATCATCGGTTCGTTCCGACGGTGCTTATCGTGCATCACCGCCCTGACGGCATCGATGCTAATGCCAGCCAGTACCGCGACTTGGTTCAAAAAATCTTCTTTCGAAATATACCCATGATCACAGGCATGCATGATGTCGTCGAGGTCTTGAAACTTGTCCGGACTCACCAAATTGTAGAGCCGATTCAAATCGTCCCAGTAGAGTACGCCGAAGCAGTCGAATACTAGTGCTTGTGTCATGTAACTAGTATAGCGAAGACTGTCTTTATAGTCGAAGCGCTGGGCCCTGCCTGAACGGGTTCAGGTCTTTCGATTCGGGGATTTGGTCAAGGAATAGTTGGCTGAGCTGGTCTGTCGAGGCATTAAGTGTCCCCTTTGAACCCTCACATGTCGATGTCCAAAGCTTCTTTACTTCGTTACCACCAGATAGCACGGCATATTCGTACACGTATCCACGGGCACAAATCCCGCGCAGGTCCTTGGCCTCATCGTCATTCGCCGCGCCAGCGGTTTGCGTCATATTTGCCTTATCGAGCGCATACACAAATTGTTCGTAGGCCTGGGTGTTATTAGGAAGCGTTTTGCCGTTAGTTTGCTCTTCAAGGTAGCCCCTGTAAACGTTCATTGAACGCTCGCTGTTCGACGCGCCCACCCGGTAGCTCGTAAAGTTCTCTTCAGCGACAATCGGGCCACGGACGGTCATGGTGACGCTGCGACCAACGCTCGTGTTAAGCAGCGCTTCACGGTCTTCGCTGACCTGAGAAGTCTGTTCTGCTTCGTTACCATCACCGCTGTTAAACACGGCTCGTCCAATGCTGACGATAGCTGCGATAACCAACGCCACAATGACAATAATTACGATAAGAGGAAAAAATCTGGCACCATTATTTCGTTGCATAAAACTATGCTACCACTTTTTCGTCTTTTTGTCCACTGTGTCGTTGACTTTCATAGTATTCAGGATCGAACCGTTGCACGACAGCCTTGCCGAACCCCCGAGTGATTGCCAGGCGTACCCTATCTTTCACCCATGCCAAGTCACTGAGTGTTTCAGTGGCACCACCTTCTTGTAGTTGCCATGCGTCACGTCCAAACCGGATACGAGGGAAGTTTTGCCAATCGCGCTCCAGCTCTATCAATTCGCGTAAATTCTCTTCTTCAAGCTCAGCCGGTGTCAGGCTAAGATCAACAGATTTCAAATGATTATCATCGCCAAGTTCACCAATTACGATTTCGGTATTAGACGCGCCATACTCCGACGGTAACGATGTGGTCGACCAAGCATTCACGATTGGGTCCTCCAGTGATGCCATCATGGCAACGTGAGCGTGCTCAATCGCCAAACTGCGATTTGGTGATTGCTGCAGGTACACCGACACGAGCGTACCAAGGCTTCCCAGCGCACTAATGCGTCGATGGTTGAACTCATGTCCCCCGGCGGTAACTGATTTTGCATCGGCAGCGACCGTCATAAAGTCGTTTATATTGCGTTGCCAGCTGGGATTTTCGGCAATGTCAATTGCCTGCAGACTAAGACCATTCAGTCGATTCAGGTGTGATGGGTTTTTAATAGGAGTTTCAAATCGTGACATCGTCTACCTCGTTTTTTTGTGTTCCACCTAGTTGTAAAATAATCATGCTCCGACGCGTTTAAAAAAACAAGAGGCTTTACTCGACCGACGTAAATATTGTGTTCAGAACAACCTTGAGTTTTTCGGGTTCATCGAAGGTAAAGTCATGAATTTCCCCGAGTGTGTCCGGCAAAATACTGAACAAGGTCACTGGAACCGACTCGTTCCCGCGGTGTTGCATGACAGTTAAAAATCCTGCCGCGTCACCCCGCAGCAAATCATCGTCGGTAATCCGTCCATGGTGAACCAGATCTTCCATACGGTGCCTAAACGAGGGGGGCGTCTTGCAGTCAATGTTGAGTACTTTTTTTGTGTCCGGCTGCTCAATCACCATGTCTATACCAAACGCATCTTCGGTTCGTGATGTCATTCGCACGTCGAATCCGCCGTATTTGGCAGTACGGTAGACGGCGATTTCGCGGCCCAGTCCGCGCACGATCGCATCGTATTGCTGGTCCGAAAACATTGGCACATTCAGGCGACGGCAAAAGTCAGTCATGTCTTTTTTTAGTCTGTCGGCCAGCCCGGGTAGCTCAGCGTGACGGGTCGCTAGCACATAGGAAACGAGAGTGTCGTTAAAGTCGATTAGTTCGTATAGCCGCTTTTCGCGGTTATGGTAGCCGTGCTTATGCGTGTCCATCTGGGCCTGAGCGTAGACGGCTTTCGGGGTTTGAGCCAGTAGCTGCGTACGCAGGCGCTCGGCTTCGTCGCTGCGCTGTTCGCGTGGCGGCAGAGTTTTCACCTGCTCGGCGAACGCGCTGGCATCATCCATCGAACGAACGGTCGTCAGACGCGTGCCGTCCGGCATCACGACCCCGCCGAACTTTCGTTTCGGCAGGAACCGACGCCAATGGCTATGCATTCAGGCTCACTTCCCTTTTTACAAAGGTAGCGTCGTTAATCCAACTCTTCGTCACGCTCGCTTTGTAGTGGCCCATGCCGTCTTGTTCGCTCAGTAGCTCGGCCGTAGCAGTTGCATAAAATCCGAACTGAATCGTCGTGTCTCCCCCGGGCGTATACATACTCAGCGCAACTTGTGGCCGCACGGCAATTGCCCTGGAATGTTCGGTATCGGTCTTTGACATCCACTCAAACGCCGCACCCTCCCACTGCTTTATTCGCACCGGAGTTACCCACGGAGTACCGTCATCAAGAGTGACCGCAATCGTCATGTAGTCTTGTTCGGATAAAAACTTGTTCAATTGTTCTTGGTCGTTCATATGTGTTTACACCGCCTTCAGCTCTGCTTGTACGATCTTTATAATTTTTTCAAATGCATCGCGGTGTGCTTGCAAACCCAGGCCACGTGGATCATCTACCTGAAAGGTTTCAACCTTATCGCTACGGCTAAGATATTCGGGAAGACTTTTTTCAGTGAACAATATGACTTTCGACGCCTGTTCAAATAGTTCTTTGCTGATTTGCTTTCGATGCAATGATTCGTAATCAATTTCGTGCTCCAATAGTACAGCCTTAACGTCATCTGGTAACGGCTTGCCTACAATCACTTCGGTACCTGCGCTGGTGGCATTCGAGGGGTCTGTGAGTTGATTGTAATAGGCTTCGGCAAATTGGCTTCGAGCGGCATTGCCGGTGCATACAAATAGAATATCCGACATTAGACTTCTCCCCAATTCTTACCGACGCTCACATCGACTTTCAATTTGATCGGCAAATCCGGTGCGATAGATTCCATGGTTTCCTTCAAAATTGTGCTAATTTTATCAGCGTGCTTTTCTGAACATTCAATCAGAATACTGTCGTGAATCTGCAGCACTTGCACGCCCAGGTCGCCCATGACTTCGTCAACTTTTATCATCGCTAGTTTCATAAGGTCAGCTTCGGTGCCCTGAATCGGCATGTTGGCAGCGGCGCGCTTGCCGGCTTCACGTACCATGAAGTTACTCGAATTGACGTCGGGTGTTGGCCGGCGGCGGCCGTGGAAGGTTTCGACGTAGCCTTCCTCACTTGCCTGCTTGAGTGTGGCATCAATAAACTGGCGGATCGGTTTGCGCAGTTCGAAATACTTAGCAATAAAGTCCTTAGCGTCGCCAAAGCTCATGCCGGTGTTCTGCGCTAAGGCGTGCGGCCCCATGCCGTACAGCACCCCAAAGTTAATCACCTTCGCGTCACGGCGTTGGTTCTTCGTCACTTGGTCCATTGGAATACCGTACACATCGCTGGCCGTTTTGGTGTGAATATCTAAGTCGCCATTAAAATCATCAATCAGTTCTTGGTCGCCGGCTAGCACTGCCGCCAAACGCAGTTCGAACTGTGAGTAGTCAGCCGAAACGAACACGTTGCCGTCTTCGGGAATAAACGCGTCACGAACTTTGCGGCCAGCCTCGGTACGAATCGGAATATTCTGTAGGTTCGGGCTCGTGCTGCTCAAACGTCCGGTCGCCGCTACGTCTTGGTTGAACGTAGTGTGCAGCCGCGACGCATCATCGATTTGTTCAGGCAACGTGTCAACGTAGGTGTTCTTTAATTTTGAAAGCTCACGAGTTTGTTCAATTAGTTCGATAATCGGGTGCTGGCCGCGTAATTTATCCAGTTCTTTTTGACCAGTTGAATAGCCAGTCTTGCCCTTTTTTATGCCGCTAGTCGGAAGCTGCAGCGTAGTGAATAAGACTTCCGAAAGTTGCGCCGGGCTACCGATATTAAACTCTTCGCCAACCATGGCATACATTTCTTGTTCAAGCTGATCAAACTTGTCACCAAGTTGCTTGCTCATTTTTTTCAGCACGGCTGTATCGAGTTTGATACCGTAATGCTCCATAGTGAACAAATGGTAAATCAGCGGAAAATCGAAGCGATCAGCGATATCCTTGACCTTTGGCTTTTCCGCAAAGGCTTGTACCTGCCACCCGTAAATTTGGCGCATGGCGGCAGCCTCTTCAATTGGGCTGGCGAGTTCACCTCCAATCAAACCGGCGAGTGAGCGGTCTCGGCGCAAAGGGTCCAACAAAAATGCGGCCTGCCGGATGTCGTGCAGGTCACTAAATCGGACTTTAATTTTTTGCTTCGCGAGCGCGTGATACAGCGCCTTAACGTCGTAGCTAATAACCGTCCCAAATTCAACCGCCCGCCAGAACGAATTATCGACCTCCGCGAGCTTGGTGTGCGAGATGGTCGTGGGAGTAAACGACGCCCACAGGTCGTCCCCTGCCAGGTGCAGCACAAACGGTCCGTCAATCGTCACTTGCTCGGGCCAGTCAATCTCTGTGAGATTCACTTCGTCGGCTTCATGAAAGTATAAACCGGTATCGGCCGCTTCTTGCATGTGCTTCGGCAGGCGTTTGATGAGCGAATGAAATTCGAGATCCTTCAATTTCTGAGCGATAGCTGGTAAATCGGTGTGGTTAACATCGGCTTCTTTCCAGTCCAGTTCAATCGGTGCGTCACAATAAATGCCCGCTAGCTCGCGGCTCATGTAAGCGTTCGTCTTATTACTCTCGAGTTTTACTTTCTGGGCACCCTTTAGCTCGTCGATGTGTTCATAAACACCATCAAGCGTATCGTACTGGGTCAGTAAACTCTGCGCAGCTTTTGGACCGATGCCACGCACGCCAGGAATATTATCGCTTGAATCACCCACAAGTGCCTTGTAGTCGACAAATTGCGTCAGCTTGACGCCATATTTCTCTTCAAATTCGACTTCAGTAAATCGCATCATTTCACTACCCTTTTTGTTGATGTAGACGCTGGTGTGTGGACTAAGCAGCTGCATCATGTCGTAGTCACCACTGACGATACAAGTCTCGATATCCTTGTCCGTAGCCTGTACTGAAATCGTACCAATAATGTCGTCGGCCTCGTAGTCGTCCATTTCGAGCAGTGGCCAGCCGAAGCTTTCGAGTAGGTCGTGGAGCAGTGGAATCTGGGCAAAAAAATCATCGGGCGGGCGTGTGCGGCCGGCTTTGTACTCAGGGTATATTTCTTTACGCTTACTCGTCGAGGTCTTACTTTTATCCCATGCGACGACGACGTAATCTGGTTCGAGCTTTTTTATTACCTCAATGGCGATGCTGGCAAACCCAAACACTCCACCGGTCGGCGTGCCATCGGGCAGGCTTAGCCCGGGCATAGCATAGTACCCGCGGTAGAACACGCTCATGCCGTCAATCAGTACCAGGCGTTTTGTCATGACACTAGTATAGCCTACCGAGGCTTTGACTTGGTGGCCGGGTACATCTTTATCAGCTCACGAGCGACCATACTTTCGGCTATCTCCCTCAGCGAAGCGTCTTCGGCGACACTACTTGCGAGTGATGCCCAAGATTTTTCTGAGTAGTCAATGAAGTCCTTTGGGTCGCGACCAGCTCCCGACTCCGCTAGCTGCACAAGGTAGGCTTCGATGAACCGCTTGAGCGGCGTGTCGCCCTTCGAGTACAACGTGCTTCGTCGCCTCAAATCCTCAAATGTCAGAATTATCGTATTGGCAACGGCATCGTTTGACCTAGGCGACTCTGCTTTTCCGAATGCCACCAAGAGGGCCTGCGCCTTATATATGACGAGCGTACCTTCTTCGTACAGCCTACGAACGGTGTCATCAAGGTCGATAATACCGGTGGTTGTTTCCTGATTCGACGTGACAGATTCGTTCATTTCGGATGACGGGGTTTCCTGGGTAGTATCGTTACCTTGTGTCAGGTCGATATCACTGCGCGTACCGGCTTCAAAATTTGCCAGATGATGCTGCGCGCCTTTGCTGACTACGCGCAAAATCCAATCCGTCGCAATAGGATTGCGTCGGTAGCCGATTCGTCGTGCTTCTGCGTCCAGGGCCTGTACGTCGCCCCCATAGAGCAAGTCGCCGAACAGCGCTTTGCGACCCATCTCGCGCTCATACTCCTGACTTTCCGAGTTATGACTCTGTTCAACCAACTCGACGAACTGGTCAGCCATGAACGATATGAGCTCTTCGCCTTCACGGTTGGTCGACGCAATTGATTCCTGGGTACTATTCCCTGCATGCTTTATCTTACGAAGCGCAGCCTTGGCGCGCCTTGGTTCCATCCTTGCATCATCTTGTTCCATGTCTCATATTGTTCCAGTGCCGCCATACCTATGCAAGCATGGGCGCGATGTTTTGCTATACTGAGTCGTAATGAGTTCTAAAGAAAACGTAAAGATCGTCGCATTCGTCGGCCTGGCCGGGAGCGGCAAAAGTTCGGCCGTCGACTACCTGACCGAAAAACATATTCCGAAAATTTACTTCGGCGGCGTTATCTATAAAGCCATGGAGCAGGCTGGTATCGAAGTCACCTGGGAAAGCCAGCAGAAGTTCCGCGAAGACATCCGTGAACGTGAAGGCAAGGATTTCGTGGTCAAACGCGCCATCCAGGAGGCCCGCGGCCTAATCGGCGCCGGGCAACACCGTATTGTCCTAGACGGGCTGTACACCTGGAGTGAATACAAGATTCTTAAACACGAGTTCCCCGGTGAAATGACCATCATCGCCATCGTTACCCCAAAACACGAACGAAAAGCTCGTATGGCCAAGCGTCCAGAACGGCCGATGACTTCGCAGGAAGTGGATGAACGTGATTGGAGTGAAATTGAAAACCTCGAAAAAGGCGGACCGATTGCGATTGCTGATTACTTCGTTCATAACGACAAGGACCTTGGTTGGCTGCATAAGCAAATGGACGACGTACTTCATCACATCGGTTTTCTCGACTAACGCCTAAGGCTACAGTGATGCCGGATCGGGCAGTAATATGACACACAGAGTAGCTGGACCCTGATTTCCTGTTGACGTCGCCGTACCTTGGACATATCCACCAGCAACACTCTGGGCTACCGGTCGAAGCACACAGTCCTGATTAGTACCGTGCAGCCAGTATTGCAGCATCGGGTACTGAATTTTCGGCGTACCTGCCGGATCAAGTGTATCTTGGGCTCGAAGGCTGATGCCGACGACCGTACCAATCGCCGCCCCAGTGACAATACTGTCGCCGGGGTATTTCGGAAGTGATGCGATCGTGCCGAATGCCGTATTCGCACTCGCCAGTGGGTGCTTAATATTGCCGGTGCCAAAGCAATCCACATCGGCATTTACATCAAAATTAGTTGGGTACCCCTCACTTCCAAGACAGTAGTGATTGTTTATCATGCCGCTCGGGTACGATGTGTTGGTGGTCGCATAGGCCGTAATTATTTTTTGCCAATCCTTCGCGACAGTAACCCGCTGCGTGTTTCGTGCCCGTTGTTGGATGCCGTTGAATGCGACAATAGTAATCGCCGCCAATATTCCTATGACGACGATGACAATGAGCAGCTCGACGATAGTGAATCCGGTTTGTCTTTGCCCACGCTTTAACATAAGCAAATTATAGCACGCGGACTACTTAAGATATTCGTGTAGCTTCTTGGCGTCTTTGTGCTTACGAAGCTTGGCGAGTGCCTTGGCTTCGATTTGACGGATACGTTCCCGAGTAACAGCGAATTCCTGCCCTACTTCTTCGAGCGTGTGGCTTTTGCCGTTGTCGAGGCCAAATCGCATGCGAACAATCTTTTGTTCACGATCAGACAGCGTCGACAGCACACTCTGTACCTGTTCTTTGAGCAGCTGAGTCGTCGCGGATTGTTCTGGTGTGACAGAATCTTCGTCTTCGATGAAGTCCTGCAGCACTGAATCCTCATCTTCACCGTCACGACCAACACCGGCGTCGAGTGACTGGATGTCCTGCTTGATCTTAATAACGTATTCGACTTTTTCCGGTTCCATTTCAAGCTCTTTAGCGAGTTCTTCAATGGTTGGTTCGCGGTTCAGCTCTTGGGTCATGCGACGCTGCGTACGAAGCAGCTTGTTGATGGTTTCAACCATGTGTACTGGAATACGAATTACACGTGCTTGGTCGGCGATGGCACGGGTAATCGCCTGGCGAATCCACCATGTGGCGTAGGTTGAAAACTTAAACCCCTTGTCCGGGTCGAACTTTTCGACGGCGCGCAGCAAACCGGTGTTACCTTCTTGAATCAGGTCCAAAAAGTCCAGGCCGCGACCAGAATAACGCTTGGCAATCGAAACAACCAGACGCATGTTGGCTTCGGCCATCTTGTCTTTCGGACGGCGTAGCTTAGCCGCACGCGTAACAAGATCGAGTTCTTTTTTTGATCGCTCTGACTTCGTGCTCAGTTCGGCAATCTGTGCCAACACTTCGGCAAGTTCGTCACGATTTGCAACGACCTGGTTTGCGAGAGTCAGTTCTTCCTCAGAATTTAGCAGCGGAATCTTACCGATTTCACGAAGGTACAAACGAACCGAGTCGTCAGACACGTCATCGAAATACTGGTTCGAGTTCAGCGTATCTTCGTCGTCCTCTTCTTCGTCTTGAAGCTCGGCAACGTCCGGCTCTTCAATACCTTCAAGAGTGTTAATCTCTTCGTCGGTCAGTGGTTGCTTCTTTGGGTCATCGGCCATCAGGCGGTCTCCTTGATTAGTGCATACAGCTGTGAGCGTAACGTTTCGGCTGTGGCGTCGTCGCCACTGCTTTCAGCATCTCGCAGTTCGTGTATGAGTCGCTGCTTGGTTTGTTTCTTGTGTTCGACTTCAGTTTGGCGGAGTAGTTTGGCTACTTCGAGCGAGCTATCTTGCTCACTCCAGCCTTCATACCGTGTCTCGGCCTTCAGTTGTATAATTTTAACATATGTTTCAAGGGGTTTCAACGCCTCGGGCACCTCTTGGAACGGTTCCATGTGATTCTTTAACCATTCAGCGATCTGCTGGCGCTCTTGCCCGGCAAGCACTGTCGTGTCAAAACCACCCAAATGATGACGGCTTTCCGGGTGCGCCATGAGCACCGCCAATAGATTGTCTTGGTTGTCAGCTTTAGGTAGCTTAGCCTCACTAGACTGCTGACCGCCATCAGAACGACGAACCTGCCGGAGCGCCGGAGCCCCGACCGACTCGCCTTTTTGCAGCTTCACTTTCACGGCATCGAGTGACGTATCGGTCATGCCGGCAATCTGATTTAAATAATGCTCTTGTTCGACCGGGTCTTGCAGTTTTGAAATCACGGCTAAGCTTTCGGTTGTAAACCGGCGTTTTCCCGCCGCGGTCGTCATGTCTTCACGTGCCGAATATTGTCGCAGGACCCAGTCGACGACCGGCTCTGATGACCGCGTGGCATTTTTCCAGGCATCGACGCTTTGCTGAATCAGTTCGTCGGGGTCTTTTGCACCGTCCGGAAGACTGATAATCGATAACTCAACGCCAACCTGCCCAGCAATCGGAATGGCTCGCTCGGTTGCGGCTAGCCCTGCCTTGTCAGCATCAAACGATAGCCGTACGTCGTGGCTAAGACGGGCTAATGATTTAAGGTGTCCTTCGGTCAGTGCCGTTCCCGCACTGGCAACCACGTTCTTGACGCCCGCCTGGTGACTACTCACAACGTCTAAGTTACCTTCAACAACAACCGAAAACGCTTCCTTGCGTATCGATTCTTTTGCCTGACTGAGCCCAAACACATGCCGCGACTTGTCGTACACCAACGTCTGCGGGGTGTTCAAATATTTCGGCGCTTTTGGGTCATCCTTCAGGATTCGGCCGGTAAAGCCAATCACCTGCCCGCTCGGGTCCATTAAGGGTACGGTCATGCGACCACGAAAGATATCGCCACCAAAACGGTTGGTCAGCCCGGCTTCAGAAAGTTCCTGACGGTCGAAGCCTTTTTTCATTAAGAACCGGACGGCCGCCTCACCTTCATCGGGCGCGTACCCAATCTTAAATTCTTGAACGATGTCTTTGCTTAAGGCCCGCTTTTTAAACACGTACTCCAGCGCGTGTTGGTTCTGCAGCAAGCTCTGCTGAAAGTACCGACAGGCAAGCTCGTTAGCTTCAATTTGGCGGCGTTTTTTTTGGGCGATCTCACCCGACTGCTTGCTGTCGTAGAGCGACAAGTCGACGCCGGCTTTGCGAGCAAGTTGCTCGAGGGCCGCGCGAAAATCAAGACCTTCAACCTCCATGACAAAGCTAAAGACATCACCACCTTTGCCACTCGAGAAGTCGTGCCAAATATGTTTTTCAGGGCTGACCGTAAAACTAGGCGTTCGTTCGGACGTAAAAGGACTGAGGCCCTTGAAGTTACGACCGGCACGTTTGAGCTGGACGTATTCACCAATCACATCCTCAATATTCAGCCGTGCCCGTACCTCTTCTTTTGCGTCCTGCATACTAGTAGTATACTCTGCCTACCCCTGTTCACGAAGTACGGGGCGCAAGACAAGCTTGAGCGAGTGGAGGGTCGGCTTTTGAATTCACTCCAAAAGCCGTACCGGGAGGATAGAACACTCCCTCAATTGCTTCCCCTCTGTTATCGTTTGTGCTTAAATCATTACATATGCAACCGAATGATCCGTATCAATCGCCGCCACCGCAACCTGTCGAGCAGTTTCTTCAACAAGCGCAACCGCTATCGACTGATTATTTAAACCAGATCGCAGCGACGCCCCAGGTTAAAACCATGAACCCTGCCGTTCTATGGGGACTCATTGTTGGCGTACTGATTCTGGCTATCATCGTAATTGTCGGCGTATTTTCAGCCAGTGGCGGTCCGTCTCCATCGTCACTCGCCGCCGTGGCAGCCAAGTTCGATAACCTACGAACCATTTCGGTGGCAGCTGAAGATGACGTGCAAAGCAGCGAACTGCGCACACTCAACAGTAGCCTGCGGCTTTCGCTTACCAATACGAACCGCGACCTCGTAGAACCACTCAAGGCCCAAGACATCAGCCTCAAAGATAAAAAGAACTCCTCCGTTGCCGCGGTGACGGCCGACTTCGAAGAGTTGAGCGGCCGCCTTGAAGATGCTCGACTAAACGCCGTATACGACCGTACGTACGCCCGCGAAATGAGCTACGAGCTGAAGACACTTCGAAGCGAAATGGCAGTGCTGTACAAAAAGTCAGGCAGTAAGAGCTTACGGGCAACCCTGGAAACAGCCGACAGTAACATCAAGCCGATCGTCGAAGGCCTCGAAACCTTTAACGCCTCGTAGTAGCTCCTTAGGCTACGGCGACTAAGTTGTAACTCAGTCGAGCAAAATCTTTAATGTCATCGTCCGACAACTGACCCGAGCATATAATGGTATTCCAATGCTTTTTGTTCAAATGAAAGCCCGGTACGATCGTCTCGTATTTTTCACGTAAGGTTTCAGCCAGTATGGGGTCACATTTCAGGCTGACGCGAAGTGGCTTTGAGTTGTCGGCGATGAGTGCGAACATCTTCCCTTCGCCGCTGTCTTTGTCGCCGACTTTGTAGACGCTGGTGCCTTCGCCAAATGGAAAATCGAGCCAGGTATTCGGAAATTCCAGTAAGTAGTCTTCGAGCTGCTTGTGCGTCATACCTTCACTCGCTTCAGATAGTATTGCAGTTCTTCAATACTGCCCCGAATGTCTTCGAGAGCCCGGTGGGCTTCGGGCTTGGCGAACTGCTTCTTGTATTTGCCTCCAAACACTACTTTCCAGGCGCTAACGTCGAGCATGCGGTAGTGCAGCCGAGTATCGAGCCGACTCCATTCGTTCTCAATGAACTTACGGTCCTGATGGATCGAGTTACCGGCAAGGAGTACACGGGTTTTAGCGTCAAAATGCTTATCAATGAATTCAAGCAACTCATTTTCGACCGTTCGGCCGTTCTTGCCGTCGAGATTCTGCTCGACGAGTGCATCGCGCACGCTCGGAAACTTTTCCCAGAACTCCCCGACCATCCGGGTCTTTACTAAGCTTGGTCCGACTTTTTTAACGGCTGTGTAGGTGGCGATTTCGTTGAAATCCCAGTCGGTCACGATAGCGGCAACTTCAAGAATGCGGTCTTCCTTCGGGTCAAGACCGGTCATCTCAAGGTCCATCCAGAGAAGTGAGGCTTTTTTAGTCATAATTACGTAAGTATATCGTAACTGTGGTGACATGTCGAAACGATTATTGCTTTTTATAAATTTAAATTGTATTGTATATAAATCCGTTGACAAAAGTCATCGGTATCTCGACAGGAAAGAGACACTTGTGTCAACTTCTCCGTTCCATCACTCGGACAGCAGAATCGCCCACGCCATGCCGGTCGTACTCGCAATCCTGGACTGCCAGGAAGAGCGCGCCATCAGGGCTGACAGCGAGCACGACGCAGCCGACAAGTGCGTGTCGCTCCACAGGCGACCCGCCAAGCTTGGCCGTTCGCACGAGAGGCGCAGCGCGAAGATGCGCGGCGCTATCGGCGTGCTGATCAACCTCGGCTACGTCAGCTTCAGCCCCAGAACGGGGCTTCGGCTGACCGGCAAGGGAGCGATGGCGCTGAACCGGAGGCAAGCGAGCTTCGCCAAGAAGACCAGCCACCAGAACGGCCGCCAGGTGCTCCTTCCCGCAAGGGCCTGACGAGATGAGCACGTCGCGGGGAATTCCCCGCGACGTGCTCAGTCACTACTCTCTGGTTGAGGGTTATTTTTTTGCCGTGAAATCAAGACAAACTGAATTAATACAGTAGTGCTGCCCGTTCGGCGAGCTGTCGTCTGGAAACAGGTGCCCCAGGTGACTGCCGCAATTACTGCAAAGTACTTCGGTGCGCTGCATGCCCATTGAGGTATCATCTTCTAGCTTGACCGCCCCGCGGTCGGCAGCATCGCTAAACGCCGGCCAACCAATCAACCCGGGCATGGTCGATTCATACTTCGTACCGCTCGAAAATAATGTCTGACCGCACGCCGCACAAGCGTACGTGCCATCTTCGTAAAAGTCCACGTACGTACCCGACCCTGGTGCCTCGGTTCCCTTTTCGCGTAATACTCGGTACTGTTCGGCCGAGAGTTTTGATTTGTATATATCGTCAGTCATGCGAGTCCGTCTTGGCACGAGTTATCGCGCCTGTGTACCAAACGATGTCATCCAAAAGCGCCTGAAGCTTGCCATCGTTCAGCTTATTTTCGGTCGTTGCGTTGCCGTGCTCATCGAGCGCTTCAGCGATGTTTCCAAAGTATGTCACGGTGGCTGAAATAGAGAATGCACCCATGTTGCTGTTAAGCATTTGACGAAGGTGTTCGTTGGCCCTAACACCGCTATTAACGCCGTGCGACACAATGGCAACCGGCTTACGCATCATTTCGCCGTGGGTGTGGTCGAAGGCGTTCTTCAGTACCGCCGGAATAGTGTGATTATATTCTCCCGTCACGATAATGACGCCGTCAGCCTTGCCAAGTTCGTCAAGCCAGCGCTTGGTGCCATCGGTCAGGTGGCGATCTTCAAGCCACGGTGCTTCTTCGAGCATTGGGATTGAAAAATCACGAAGATCAAGTGATGCAAACTCTGCGTCACTACGCTGTTTAGCTGCATTCATTACCCACTGCGCCAGGCGTGGCGTTACACGGGCTTCCCTGGTAGTACCTACTACGATTGCAATCCTCACTAATCCTCCTGTCGGTTGTATTTAGTTAACTGTGTTAAGTATATCGTATTTTACTGTATCAGTCGCTCGAGAGCGATAACAAACGCTGCCTCTTTTAGGCTAATGTCGTCGTGCTCGGCACGCTCAGTGGCCGTCGTCATAGCTGCCGACATAATGCGTTCTAGCTCGCTATTCACCTGTTGCTCGCTCCAATGCTCTGAAGCCTTGTTCTGCTTCCATTCTAAGTAGCTGACAATCACGCCACCAGCGTTAGCAATGACGTCGGGTATCACGTTCACTCCGCGACCTTCCAGCGCATCGAGTGCCGCCGTATCAAGCGGCCCGTTAGCAAGCTCCAGAACCACACGCCCCTTAATTTCAACCTGATTGTCACCGTTGACCGCATCTTCCAGCGCTGCCAGCACCAACACGTCGACATCGCTCGATAGAATGTCATCTGACGATGCCACTGCGTCGGCCGATTGCTTCAGTTCATCAGCGACTCCACGTGAAAACTTGAGGTTTATAAAATCAAAACCGGCCTGACTGGTAAGCGTCGAAGATGAATTAGACACCGCCACGATACGCACACCCAGTTCACGTTGGGCTAACTGTGCAAAATAAAATCCAACGTTGCCGAGTCCCTGAATGGCGACACGCATGCCGCGCGTGCTCAGACCATTCGCCGCGCAGTATTCCCGCAGCGCAATCATACCGCCGTGACCCGTTGCTTCAGTCCGACCTTCCGATCCACCATTCCCGAGTGATTTTCCGGTAAATGACGCCTTGGTCGTATCACCCGAAAGCTGCTCGTATTCGTCTACCATCCAGTCAATGATGCGACTGTCCGTATTCACGTCCGGTGCCGGGACGTCCTTGTCAGGACCAATATGTTCATAAAATTCCCGTACAAATCCGCGCGACACAGCTTCAAGCTCGTCAACACTCGTATTTTTAGCGTCAATCACTACGCCGCCCTTGCCGCCGCCCATTGGAATATCGACGGCCGCCGACTTGACGCTCATTAGTGTAGCTAGTGCCTTCACTTCGTCTTCGTTTACCTGGGGGTGAAATCGAATACCCCCTTTGTATGGCCCACGTTTATCGCTGTGCTGGAACCGGAAGGCTTCGTATTTTGCGGAATCGGTGGCGATGGTCGCCTTATGTAGGGCGTCCAGTCGTAGCAAGTCGTTCGTCTGCTGCTGGCTTAGGCTCAGTTGTTCGGCGGCTCGGGTAATCATATCGTGCGCGTGGTCTAGCATGGCACCTCCTTCTTATACGATTATACGCCCATAAAAATACTCCGGGGAATCCGGAGTATTTCGTGGCTGCCTGGGCGGCAGACTAGTCTTTTTTCTTGTCGAGCTTATCTAGCTTTGCAGCGTGGATAATAAGGTAAACGACCAGTGCCGTCGCTGTAAGCGTGATGAGTGAACTCAAAATCGCGCCCCATCCGAATATTAGTTCCTTGTCACCATTCTTCAATCCCGTTTCCCACACGATACCAGAAAGGTCAGCTCCGCCAAGCACGAATCCGACGATAGGGTTAATGAAATTATCGACGAGCGTCTTCACACTGGCACCTGCTGCGGTACCGATAGCTAGACCGACCGCCAGGCCAATGACGCCCTGTTCGCGGATGAAATTCATAAATCCAGCCGCATGACCACTTGCTGCGCGAGCTTTCACCGCTTCAGCACGCGCCTTGACCGCTTCGGCCTTTGCTCTGGTGGCTTGTCGCTTTGCTTCGGCTGCTGATGTCGCTGCTGATTTGTTCGTCGCCATGCTCTTTCCTCCTTGAATAAGCTTGTTGCAAAAATTATAGCACCCAGTAGGTGCTAAATACGAAAAAGTGTTTGCCCCGAGGGGCGACCGTGCGGATGTATGCCGCTTTGGTCGCCCCTCGGGAGAGGGAGTCAGCGAACGCGGTAGCTATCGCAAAACTTCTTGGCGGGACGCTTGTGGTCGCCGTTCGGGTCATCATCCTCACGGCCAACGACGATTTCGCCGCTGGCGACGAGGGTCTGGATGATCTGGACCGGCCGTTCTGGCGTGCTCAGGCCAAGTTTTGCAAAGACCTGTTGTGGCTGATCTGGTGCGGTGTACACCGGCTGCTGGCTGCGGAGCGCAGTCAGCACCAGATCGAACACGTTATCTGATGGTGCCAAAGTTCCTCCCTAGGTACGTCGGAAGATCGGGCCTTCCGATTGTTGGGTGAACGATAAAGCCGCCGAGGTAAGTCCCTCGGCGGCGATTGTTCGTTCAAATCTAGAACTACGCGGCCGAGGACGCCATGAAGCGGACAATAATAACGAGTCCGAATTGTTTCATGATGTTTCTCATAGGGTAATCCTAATTCAAAATTATACGCCTGCCCTTCCGTGCGAGCAAGCTATAGCTGTTCAGGTGCTTCGATGCCCAGTAGACTAAGCCCGTCGGCCAGCGTTGCGGCGTAACGGCGCACCAGGCCAAGCCGGACGGCTTCGCGCTCGTCACCGACAATATGGGATTTTTCGTAAAACCGATTGAAGGTCTGAGCCAGTTCGTACAGATAGTTACAAATGTGGTGTGTCATAAGTTCACGCGTGGCTCGCTCGGTCATTTCGGAATATTCGCTCAGCTTTCGCAGCAGTGACCGTTCGGACTCATCGAGAGTAACGTCGTCCGCAGCTTCTACGGTCGACTTACGCATGATGCTACGCGCCCTAGCATGAGCATACTGTAAATACGGGCCCGAGTTACCGTTCAGACTGACAGTTTCTTCAATGTCGAAAGAAATATCACCGCCAATGCGGTATTTGGCGAATACGTATTTTATCGCGCCCAAAGTGACGGATTCAACCTGGGATTCATCTTTCACGAGTTCCCTTACTTTCTCACGGACGCTGTCTATAACGTCAGCGGCGCGCGCCACGTTACCTAATCGCGAGCTCATTTTGCTGCCGTCACCAAAACGTACGGTCCCGTGCGGCAGGTGTGTCATCGTATTAGCCAGTTCCGGCCGGAACGTTTCAGCGGCCGCAAACACCACGCGCATATATTCGAACTGATCATTGCCCGTTATGAGTATTCGTTTATCGAAATTGTAGTCGGCCTTTTCTTGCCAAATCACCCCGATGTCTTTGGTCTCGTAGGTCGGCAGGCCCTTGCTCGTTACGAACACGCGTGTATGCAGGTGCTTTGATTCGTCACCCTCGAACACCACGGCACCGTCCGATTCTTTCAGTCGACCCTTGGCAAGCTGTTCTTTCACTACACCCATGCCGGTCGGTGCCGTCGCACTTTCAGGGTAATAGCGCATGTGGTCGACTTTCACGAGGTCATAGAAGGCATCAAAGTAATCAAAGCTCCACTGGCGCGTCGTCCAATACAATTTAGCCAGCGCCGAGTCGCGGTCGTTGGTCGCGTGAAATCCATAAATCGTCACGTTTAACTGATCGATTTCGGCTTTGGCGTCCGAATCATTTTCGTAGGCAGCCGCGCCTTTAACGTACATCGTACTAATCCAGGCCGCCCGCTCAAACGGAGTCGACTCAACCGCGTCTAATCTTGCGGCGTCAATTCCACCAAATTCCGCCACCATACCCCACAAACATTTCGCCACGTGCAAACCAACGTCACCGCCAAAGCTGGTGCGATGTACCGTCGCGCCCGACCGTTCAATCATTCGAGCTAATATGTCGCCGAAAATCGTCTGGTACAAATGACCGGTGTGCAGTTCTTTGAACGCATTCGGGCAGCTGTATTCAATCACGTAATTGACACCTTCGTTCAGCGGACGGGCAGTCGCGTCAGCCAAGGCGTACAGTGCCTGGTCGCTTACTCGAAGGTTAATAAATCCCGGTCCGGCAACTTCCGCCTGGGCGAAGGCCTCGGATTGTTTGAGGCGTTCAGCGATCTCGCTCGCTACCTCACGGGGGTTCCGCTGCAAACGACCAGCTAGCTGCAGTGCGATATTGGTACTATACTCACCAAATTGCGGCTCGGGACGCGTCAAAACAACTTCGACGTCAATATCGTAGAGCTGTTTGACTGCGTCTTGTACGGCCGTATTCATTACGCCGATTATAACAGAGGCGCGCTAGGCCTACTATTCGTCCCTAAGCGCTTCGAGGTTTTTATTCTCGGTTGGAGCAATTCCAAACAGGCCTTCGGAAACTCGACGAGAAACAATCCGTGCAGATACATCATTCTCGACGATCTTAAGTACTACGCTGCCCATACATTGCTCGATAATCGCGAGTGATTCACGTATGGAATCGGGTGTTTGAATCATTGGTGGCGTATCTTTTTTCATATTTTTTACACTATCATACTGCTATACATAAGCGCTATTACTTTACGATTGTCGAGCTACTCACTATGACTTCTGTCGGCCCGTAGCTCGAAGTAACCCAAGGAACATCGGATGCGCCTTGAACGGTCGGCTTTTGAATTCCGGGTGTGCCTGAGTAGCCAGGAAGTACGGGTGATTAGTCGCTTCGACAAACTCAACTAAACTACCGTCCGGGCTCGTGCCGCTAATAGCCAGTCCACCCTTCTCGATTTCGCCTTTAAATGCCTGGTTCACTTCGTAGCGATGGCGGTGACGTTCGACGATTTCGGTTGATTCGTAGGTTTGAGCAGCCAGCGAACCTGGCGTCAGTACCGCTGGGTAATCGCCAAGTCGTAGCGTACCGCCGGTCGATTCCTTGCCTATCTGCCCTTCCATAATGTAGACGACGTCATGCTCGGTTGCCGGATTAAATTCAGTACTGTTGGCATCCGTTAATCCGCCCCGCCGTGCGGCGGCAACCACTGCTACTTGCAAACCAAGGCACAAACCAAGATACGGTTTTTTGTGCTCTAAGGCGTAAGACGCAGCGGCGATTTTGCCTTCGATGCCCCGTTCGCCAAAACCACCAGGTACGATAAGCGCGTCAACCGATGCGAAGTCTTTTTCGTCACACGTTTCGGCGTTAATCCACTGAATATCCACACCGGTCCCCAATGTCCAACCGGCCGCCTTAACGGCTTCGGTGACCGACAAGTAGGTGTCCTCATTATCCATGTATTTCGCGACTAGTCCTACCGTCACGTTCTTTTTGGGCGTGTCATTGACGGCTGTAATGAGTCGCTGCCATTTGCTCAGCTCTGGCTTCGTGTCGTTACCAGTAAACTTAGCTAACAAATCATGAAGCGGTGACGCGGCGATAATTTCTGGAATACGGTATACCGTGTCGACATTCGGCATGCCGACTACATAGTCCTGCGGAACGCCAGACAACAGACTGATTTTACGAGCAACGCTTTCGGGTGCTTGCTGTTCGGTGCGCACAATGACAGCGTCGGGGAAAATACCGAACGAGCGCAGGTCCTGCATGGCATTCTGCGCCGGCTTAGTCTTAAATTCCTTACTGGTACCAATGAATGGTACATATACCACATGTACATATAAACAGTTCTCGCGGCCAACACGGGCAGCAAATTCGCGAATCGCTTCAACGAACGCCAGGCCCTCGTAATCACCTACCGTACCACCAATTTCAACGATATGTACGTCTGATTGATTAGCATCAATAGTAGCTGCGGCGGCAATCTTGTCCTGAATAGCGTAAGTAAAGTGCGGCACGAGCTGCACCGTTTTGCCGCGCAGCTCACCCGCTCGCTCGCTGGCAATCAGCTCGCTTAAAATCTGACCTGCCAGGCTAGCGTTCTTTTGAGTTAGTTCAATGTCTAAAAACCGTTCGTAATGACCAAGGTCCAAGTCGGTTTCGGCACCATCTTTCGTTACAAAGCATTCGCCGTGTTCTGCGGGATTCAAAAGACCCGCATCTACATTGAGATACGGGTCACATTTTTGTATAGAAACGTATGCACCTTTGGCCTGCAAGACCGCGCCAATACTGGCTGCAGTGATACCTTTCCCTACCCCCGACAGGACACCGCCTGTCACAAATATGTATTTCTGTTTCGTGTTTTTAACCCCATGGTGGTTCGTTTCTTCCATGGAATTTCATTATAGCAATATTATTTTACAAAACACTATGGGTAGGGTGTTGTGATTTAATCGTACACCACTTATGGTTACCGTTGTCATTCGTACACTGGCTTCCAGCACATGCTCAATTTATGGTGCTCGGCGACCTGAGGCTCTAATTGAATACAGGTACATCGTGGCCGCCAGTATCAAGGCGGTCGTCATAATCGCAGCAGGCAGCAAGAAGCCTACTGCTCGGGTATCAATATCTCTGGTTATTTCAACCTTCCATGCTCGCCCGCCAACATCGAACTTCCGTTCGAGAAGATACCCAGTAGTATCGAAGCCGCTCGATGCATACAACTGTGTCGGCTTAGTTGTCGTTACATCGGTCACCCGGTACCCGAACGATTCATCGCTGAATAAGCGCTTCATCAGGGTATCAAACCGAAACGAGCTCAACACAAAGCCGTCTAAGGTGTCGTTGCGGTACACCGCCAGCACGCTAAAAAACCCTTCGTATCCAGTGGCTAGTTTAAAAGGTGGACTCGCCACTACTGCGCCCTTGGCAGCTGCCGACTCGTAGACCGCATTGCGGTCGTCCAGCCGAGTGAGATCCATACCAACGATTGCCGTTAGGTCGTTTTGACTGATATACGAGCTGACAAGACTATGCTGTGGTCGCTGCGACATTTCATCGAGCCGAAACGACGGGCCAAAGTAGTCAGGCGACTTCATTTGTTGCTCAAATGCAGTTAATTCGGCGGTTGGTACGCTTTCGACGTAGGCAATAGAGCTAACGCCCGGGTAGCGGTCAAACAGCGACTGTTGGTTATAAAACGTCCGCCACTCGCTCGTGGTTACTTTTTCGCTACTGAGCGACATAGCCCTCCCCGCGTATAGCAGGTCGCTGTATCCGTCGAGGCCATCCGTAGCAGAGCGCAACGAAGTTTCGGCATCTGCCTCGAATCGTGAAGCCAGTTCCGTCCGGAACCGATCGCCTACCTCAAGGCTTAAGATTGTCGCAAGAACAACGATGACGAGCGGGGCGACCAGTGCTCCGAACGTAACAAAGCGTCTATTCTTGCCAGACATATCAACAGTGTAGCACCTTAGTTATGTATACTTGAATAATGCTTACGTACTACACCGATGGTAGCGCCAGTCCCAACCCGGGTCCTGGAGGCTACGCCGTCATACACAACAAACAACCAGTCGCACTGGGCTCAGAACCAAGCGGCGAACACACTACTAACATTCGTATGGAAGGTTTTGCCGTCATGGCAGCGCTCAAGCATGCCAATGGTAAAGAATGCAGCATTTATACCGACAGTGAGTTTTGGATTAACGTCATAACCAAATGGTCCCTTACCTGGGAAGCCAATGGCTGGAAGAAAAAAGGCGGCGAAATTAAGAACCTCGATATCGTGCAGGAAGTCTGCCCGCTGTTTCGTTCTTCTAATGCCACGCTAGTCTGGGTGCGCGGTCACAACGGTGACGAAGGCAACGAACTGGCCGATGTCTGGGCCAACAAAGCCCGCGAAGGCGTCCGGGTCTAGCCTTAAACTCCGAGGCCCTGCATAGCGTGGAACACTAGGAAAGCTGGCCAGGCGATGGCTTGAATCAGCGCCCAAATTACATCGAGGAATGCGCCTGATGATTTATCAATAAAGTACACCGCCGCACCCACGTACGCCATAAAGAAGATGAACCCTAGCTGCCCTGCACCACCGTCTACTTTGACATTTTTTACGTTATGCATCGTCGTTCCTCCTGTTGTTAACTACACATAGTTTACTAAAAATATATTCAATACGAAACATGCACTCCTGCATTGAAATATGCGCGGGCGTTTTACTTGCTACGACTAGCTCTGGTCTTGTTGACCTAATTTGTCTGTATTATCCGGTGGATGTACGAACAACTTTAATATTTTGGCATACCGTAAACCTTTCGCGGTTATTGCATAACTCTCATCCTTCATGCCCTCTATGCTCGATTGCTCAATGATATGGACAAATGAACCCTTTCTCACAAGTTCGTCGAGGTAAATGAGGTTCGCCCTTGATTGACCGACGGTATCGCCGCACACTTTATTGATATGATTATAAAAATCGTTAGAAATTTTCCATTCGTTGTCTTTAGTCGCTAAATGGAAAACTACACTACCCCCCATCGGCTTTATTATGTGAATGTCTTTTGTACACGCCTGTTCTGCCGCGACTAGCGCAACTCGTTGGAACCTATTTAACCAAAGATTTGATGCGAATAATTTTATAGCCGATAAAATACCCAATATTGCTCCTACGAGCGTCAGCCAGTCAAGCCAATCGCCAGGCCATTCAGGCGGCCACATTATCAATGTCTTTCATAATCCGGTCGGTTTCTATCAAAATCTTGATGATTTTTTGGTAATGATCGAGGTCATTGCTAGAAAGTTTTCGACCTTTACGGTCTTTGAGCCATTTTTGAACGGGTTGGTAACCGCCGATATAAAAGTTCCACGCGACCTCAGGTACATTACCAAAATACTGTGTTTCGTTGATGTATACACTACCTGTAGCGTACTGACCACCACCCGTAATGTCTGTAGCGAAACTGATCTTTTCGACTTCATCACTACCGGCTTCGGGGTATGTGGTGTCGTAGTTGGCGATAAATGGTGATTTCATGAGGTGAAGTTCGCGGAGTTGTCGGCCAAGGACGACAAGACGGGTGAATTCGGTGTCGCTGGCTGGTGCTGGCACACGTGGGAAATCGATCTTTAGGAGTTCTTTGTATTTGGCACGGTAGGCCGGCGAGTGGAGAACCGCATAGATGTAGTCCAGAATGTCCTCTGGCGACGAACCGGCCGTAAGATTGCGCTTGAGTGCGGAAAGTTCGGCTGGGTTGAAGTTTTGGGTGCGAGTGCCGTCTTCGTTATGTAAGTAAAGCGGAAAGACTACCGCATTGTCCAGAGAAGAAGTAACGCTTTTATCGGCCAATATGTCTACAACAAAAACTTTGTCATTGACTTCAGCATCTCTAGAATTCCTAAGAACACTTAGGGCCAAATTCTCTTTCAACATGTGTTTTGAAGTTTTCGGTCTTAGCCGATCTGCGACATCGCTTGAGTAATAAATCCATCTTGAATCGAAAGGTCTATACTGAATTTTTTTAATTTTAGTTTCATCAAAGTGAGCGTCTTGACGACGTTCTTGGATAGAAAAACTTTTTGATTCTTTTAGTCCATACTTACTAACAAGGTCTTGCGTTGGAGCGGTGTAATAATCGCGCATGCGTTGTGCGAGAAGGTCTTTTTCTATATCTGTTGCGAAACTATCTCGATACGATGCCACTCCGACATCGCCAGCGGGCATTAACTCCCTTACACTTACGTACTTCGAATACTCGCTCGCATCTAACGTATTCTCCCATCCGAATGCGTATCTAGGCGCAATAGGCTTCTGGACAAAAGCAAACTCACTTCCATTTCCGTGGCTATCAAGATACTCAAATTTATATTTTCGTGTTCCTTTTACTGTGTCATGGAATAAGTCAGCAAGTGTATCTGGTTGTTTTTTGCCTGTTTTAACAGCGAAGATAATTCCGACTCCCTGTTGAATATCAAACACGTTTTCATCCCTACCGCCATCTGAAGCAACTTCCTTTTTCTTGCTGTTACCGTGCAAGTCTAGTACGTAAATCTTGTCGAACGTCTGTAGCAAATGCTTACGCATTTGGCGGTGAATCAGACCGTCGATATAGGAATTATTCGTAATCATAGCCACAATTCCGCTGCCGTTTTTGGCAACCATTTCCTCGGCAAAGCGGATGAATTTGATGTAATCATCACTGAGCGGCTGAATATTGCGCTCGTTCAAATCCTTCTTATAGTCGGCGACCAGATTTTCTATGTATTTACTCTTGTTATTGCTACTGACGGAATACGGCGGATTGCCCATCACTACCATGACTGGTCGCTCGCTCTTTATCTCGGCGGCATGGCGCGACTCGTCACTGACGGCTTCGGCTAAGCCAAAGCTGAACAAATCAGGCTGCATTGGAACGCCTTCTTCTAACGTGTTCGTGAGGTAGACGCCGAGGCGGTCTTTCAAGTTTTCGACACCAGTTTCTTTCAGCGTCATACCGAGCTTGAGATGCGCGATAGTATACGGCGCCATCATCAGCTCGAAGCCGTGCAGACGTTTCACTAGGTTGTCGTTAACATAGCCAGGCCACCTACCCTCTTGGCCCTTGAAGCCCTCGTAAATGAACTTTATGGTTTCGTTGAGGAACGTAGCGGTGCCGACGGCCGGGTCGAGCACTTGAACACGAGGCAGTTTGACGTTATAGCCAGTCTTAAGCTTGGTACGCTTGTCGGCACGCATGTCCTGGCCGGTCTCGACCCAGTGATCGATGGTTTGGTCACTCGCCAAACCTTTAGTAATGCCGAATTCTTCTTTCAATATCTTGTCGACATGGCGGACGATGAACTTTACCACCGGAATCGGAGTATAGTACGCGCCCATGCGTTTGCGTTCAGCAGGGTCGTATTCGTGTAAGAAATCCTCATAAAAATGTATGATCGGGTCCTTAGAGTCACTGGTTTCGTCCTGGATGCGTAGATGTTTATGGACTATCTCTTGCACGTTCGACACGCTAAAAACTTCGCATAGTTCATCTACGATGTAGCCGAGTCGAACATCGAAGTTCGGTCCGACGATGTGGTCGAAGAAATGTCGCAAGAATGGATTGCTTTTTGGTACTAGGTCGCGTGCCTCGCTGCGATCGAACGACTCCTGTGTGCTATCGCCGTAACGCGCAACGAACAAACCATAAACCAACGTCTGAGCGTACATGTCGGCAAACTTTTCCTCGGTAAGGTCGTGCACGAGAAGTTTTTTCATCATCTCGTAGATCTTTAATAACTCAGTCGACTTATCGTCATCTTCGGCCAAGTACTGTACAACATTGTCGCGAATACGGCGCGCCTTGCCGCCCATGATTTCCGCCAAGCGTCGCCCACTTTTGATTTTTTCTGGTGGTAATTCCAAAAATGCAGCCAGCTCACGTGCCAACATCTCACCGTTCTCTGGCGTCTTATATAGCTTGCCGTCCTTAACATGTCCTAGACTAATCGTCTGATATTTTTCACCGTTTTTGAAAAAACGGAATTCCAAATAATCTGTCAGGAACAGATTGGCGTAACCACCGTAGCGCTGCATCTGATTGGTCTTCTCAGTCTTATCGAGACTAACCGTGATGTCTTTGGCTTCGGCATAGCCTTTGATAATTTTGGTGTTCGATTTTTTTAAAAATACAAAATCCGGTGCACCATGTTCGGAATGTTTCGGATCGTTGACCGCTACCGTGTCTTCAAAGCTAGACATCAATGTCTGCAGCGCGGGACGGTATGCATGCTCTATGGCATGGCCACTGTAAAACTGTTCCGTTATTTCTTCTAGATATTTGGCGATTATAGTCTGAAGATTAGCTTCGGTCATATGGCTTATTGTAGCACCTCTGTACTGCCCTTATTGCAGCAACGTAATACTACCTGCCAACACCGCCATGCCAGCAATAAAGCCATAAGTGGTCTGTCGTTGCTTTGTTTCAAAACGGTGTGCAGCAGGCAAAATTTCGTTGACGCAGATGAACACCATCATGCCGGCCACCACGCCAAAGACCCAGCCGAACAACGTATCATTTAAGAATTCCCTTAGCAGCAAAAAGCCGAGCACCGCGCCGACTGGCTCGGCAATACCAGTAGCGGTGGCGATGGCGATAGACCTGAATTTCTGCTTTGTTGCCGCATACAGCGGCCCAGCGATAGCGATGCCTTCGGGGATGTTGTGGATTGCGAGCGCGACAGCGATGGCAATACCGACACTCGGATCATCGTAGGCGGTCATGAACACCAAGAACCCTTCTGGGAAGTTGTGCAGGCACAGCGCCAAGCCGATAAATAGCCCACCCCGCATAAGCTTACGCCTCAATGCGGTGTCAGAATCTTGCGTCCCCTCTTGGTCGTCTGGGTTGATTTCGGATGGTATGAAACGATCAACCAGCACCATGAGGCCGATGCCTACAAAGAACGCCAAGGTCATCATGCCATAACTAACGCCCGGGTCACTATAAAGCTCGGCAAACGAATCAACGCTTTTATTCAATATATCGGTGAGCGAAACGTATAGGATTGCACCGGCTGAGAAGCCGAGAGAAACCGCCATTGCCGCGCGCGACGTAAACTGCTTGAGTGTGGCCAGTACGGCCCCAATCAATGTGGCGAATCCCGCGAGGAACGTGAGTGACAGCGCGAACCAAAACGCGTCCATTACGCACGCGCTCCAAATTGCTCAGGCACCGGCGCGCCAAAGCGTACTTCCGCGATGTCAATCACTCCCCTGACTGTCATACTAGGAAATTCTTTGTTATAAATTACGTCAACTGAACCAAAAACTCCGTCAGCCCAATCAAAGCCAAGAAGTTTTGCGGCATCGGTCACTATAAGCTCGCTATCACCTTCGATTTCGATGTACGGAGGAATCCATGGCCATTCGTCGATGACGACTTCGGCGTCACCAAGCTTCCATGTCTCTCGCTTCGATTCCTGAAAAGTGTAGTAATGTAAGCCAAACTCTTCGAAAATGGCGATAGTTTCTTCAAAGTCACTCACGACGATTTCGCGTTCACTCGCGCCAGTCAGTGAATTTTCGGTAAACTGTTTATAGGTAGCCGTTACTTTATCACCCTCATCCCGAATACGAAGATAACCATTTCGCTGCTTCATCTCATCGGTCTCGATGAGCGCCCGCTTCATAAGGCGCATCGGCTGTTCAAGCTGCGCACCAAGCTTGGTAAGTCGCTGACAAATATCGTCTATGTCGACATTCAAGAATTTGACTTCAATCTCGGTCTTCACGACTTAACGCCCCGCTTCAATCGTAAAGATCAACGAATAAATAACTGCCAGTGCAATGATGAGCGATGATGTCTGAATCGTTGTCTTTATATCCATGATTTTTCCTTAATTTTGGGGTGAAAAAAGGCGCGGCCGACAAATGCTGTTCCGCACCCCTTTTCGCCGAATTGTGAAAGTTACTTGTTCAGAATGCTACTGTCGGGGTCATTTTCACCACGATCGGCAGCCGGGCTCTGCCCTGCCTTGCTTGAGCTACTGCCGCCAGAGTTCACTTCGTAACTAGTGTTGGTCGACTCGAAGAAGTTGACGAGCTGGAGGGTGTCGTTGGCTGCCGCCATCCACTTAGCTGGGTTAGACACCTTGTAATGTGCTTCGAACCCAAGCTCTTCAAGTCGTCGGTCGGTCAGGTACTTAACATACTGATTAACGTATTCGGCGTTCAGCCCCAAGATGCCCTTTGGCAGTAAGTCATTATTGTACTGCTCTTCCATCTCAACGGCGTCGAGAATCATTTGCTTGATTTCGGCGGCAAACTCTTCGGTCTGAAGATCTTCGTTTTCTTCGAGTGTCGTCAGAATCAAGTTGATACCAAACTTAAGGTGCAGCGACTCGTCACGGATCACCCAGTCCATAAGCGAACCAAAGTTACGCATAAGATTTCGCTGACGAAACGACAGTGCCACCATGAAGCCGCTGTAGAACCAGACGCCTTCGAGGATGATGTTGTATGCTATTAGGTTTTTAACGAAGTCTTTTTTACCTTCGGTCGTCGTAATGTCGAGCGTTTGCTCGGTCATACGAGTGATGTACTTCGTGGTAAATTCTTCTTTCGCAACCATGCTCGGTACATCGTTGTGAGCGTTGTATGCGGTTTCGCGGTCAATCGGGAATGTTTCAAGCACATATTCAAAGCTCATACAGTGGTTGGCTTCTTCCCACATCTGCTTTGCCAGGTACAAGTGACATTCCGCCGCGTTGACGTATGGGTATACACCGAACGCCAGTGCCTTGTTAACGAGCAATTCGTTTGGGTTGAAGTAGCTCATAAGGTACGTCAGTGCGTGTTTTTCCTCATCGCTCATCTTCTTCCAGTCGCTCAGGTCCTGACCAAGTTGAATCTCATTCGGGAACCATGTGTTCGCAACGGCCTGATCGTACAGGTCCATTGCCCATTGGTAATGAACTGGCTTCAGGAGCAAACCATCCTGAATACCGGTGCCTAATATTCCTGCCATTGTTTCCTCCTTATACCTTATTAGTCTTCGGTTGCTCTACGTGCGATTTCGCCCAGTAGCCTTTTTCTGTTCTTCACGACATCTTTGCCTTGGAAAATGATTCGAACGTCAAATCCGCTTGGTCCGACGAAGCTTTCGTCGTACTCGACTTCGCTCTCTTCGGGCTGCACGAGGCTTAAGTGACGGTCAGTCGTTCGATAGTCATAATCTCCCTGCCGTTCCGTCATGCCCACTCCTTTAATTATACGCTCACCATGACGTCTTCGAGGTCGAGAACACCCTGGCCAAAGTGACGGCCACGGAACTCTGCCATGTCGATGACGAAGTCCATGCCGGTTATCACATCTTGATCATCCTCGATATGTCGCGGCGTAATGTCTAGATCTTCGCCCGTGTTTGCCATTACTGACAGCCTTCGCACATTGTCAGGTCAGCCGGGTCGAGTGGTGCCGCAACGTGGCCGTTCGCTTTTGCCTGGTCGTCGGCAACTGCCTGCGCGTTCAGCATAGCTTGGTCGATCGCGGCCAATTTTTCTTCGAGTGTCATTTCGTCGTTGATGATTTGAGTTGCGTTCATTTCGTTAATCCCTTATACCCTATTATTTTGTTTGGATGGTTCAGTTTTATTAGCAGCAGTTGCATGCGCATGTACAGTCGGTCATGACGTCGCCTCCACTGCTTGTTTTTTCGCGAAGCCGAATCCACTCTTACGAGCGCCGCCGCTTGATTTCGCCATTTCTTCTGACTTATTCACCCTGGTGGTTGACTGCTCAGCCTGGTGGCGTGGTTTGACGTGTAGGTAGTACGTCGTCTTCAGTCCACGGCGCCATGCTTCGCTGTAGATTTCGACGTAGTCGTCGATGTTGCGCGTTTCAAGGTACATATTACGACTGATGGCTTGGTCGACCCACTTCTGGGCTCGAGCCGCGACTTCGATGAAAGCGTAGGGGCTCAGCTGGAAGCTGGTTTTGTAGACATCCTTAAGGTGCTGTGGAATCGCGTCGATTCCCTGAATGTCACCCTGCTTTGCCAGTAGCTCGTCTTTTACTTCGTCCCACAGGCCGAGTGCACGAAGGTCGCGAACAAGGTTAGTGTTCACTTCGAGGAACTTGCCATTCAAGGTACTACGAGAGAAAATCTGTGCGAACTGTGGGTCAAGACCTGGGGTGGTGCCAGCGATGTGCGCGATGTTCGCGGTTGGCGCGATGGCCATCAGCGTTGCATTTCGCATACCCTTTTTGACCTTTTTGCGCAGCACTTCCCAATCAAGCTTTGACTTGCGGTTGACGTTGACCTTCACCTTGCGGTCAGCGGCCAGTGCATCAAGCGTATCGATTGGTAAGATTCCCTTGCTCCAACCGCTGCCCTTGAAGGTGTCGTACGATCCACGGACCTTAGCCAGTTCAGCTGATTCGTCGATAGCGTGGTAACTGACGAATTCGACCAGTTGGTCAATCAGCGCGTAGGCTTCTTCGCTCTCATAACTATGACTCAGTTTTTCAATGACGTCTGTGAAACCCATCACACCAAGTCCTAGCGCGCGGTTCATCAGGTTTGAACGCATCGCTTCAGGGATTGGAGTATTGGTAATATCACACAGGTTGTCCAGCTGGCGAACAGCCGAACGAGCACTGGCCGCCAAGCGGTCCCAGTCCCACGTCTTGTCTTCCCGGAGGTGGGCCGATAGATTGATTGAAACTAGGTTACAAACAGCCGTGTTGTCGGCGTCTTGCGGCAAGGTAATTTCAGTACACAGGTTAGACAGGTGAATCGTGCTGGTGTTGTTGTTCAAGGCACGCACATTAATAGTGTCTTTCCAGGTCAGCCACGGGTGGCTGGTCGCCTGAAGTACCGTCAAAATCTGGCGGAACTGCTGCAAAGCGGGAATCTTAATGAAGTCACGCATTTTGCCAGCTTCAGCCAACTTCACATATTCAGCGTAGCGAGCCGAGAATTCAGCGCCGTACAGTTCTGACAGATCTTCGACTTCGGCTGGGTCAAACAAGTACCAGTCTTCGTTCTTCTGGACGCGCTTCATAAATTCGTCGCTGATGAATACGGCCGTGTTAGCCAGACGAGTACGCAGGTACGGGTCACCCGAGTTCTGCTTAAGGTCCAGGAACTGCGGGAAGTTAAGGTGCCAGTTTTCCATGTAAATGGCTGCCGCGCCGGCTTTTTTACCTTTACGTGAAACGGCGAATAGTGCCGTGTCGATCATTTTCATGAACGGGATTGGGCCGGTTGATTCAGTATTGGTCGTTTTGACCGGGCTACCGGCAGCACGAAGCTTGTTCAGGCTAATGCCAATGCCACCCGTCCCCTTGGCAATCCACATGACATCACGAATACCTTTGGCGATTGATTCCATGTCGTCCTGAACTTCCAGTAGGAAACAGTTTGACAGCTGCGGGAATGAACCCCCAGCGTTCACACGGGTCGAGCCGCCAGGAACGTAGTCCAGATTCGACATGTGCTTATAAAAGTCGATGGCCATATCGGTTGGGTTGGCTTCGTTAAACGACAGTCCCATAGCGATACGCATGTGGGTAAACTGTGGAACTTCAATCGGTGCGCCAGACTGTTTGCGCAGTGCGTAGCGGTTCTTGTTGGTGACGACGCCAAGATATTTACTCAGTCCGTCACGTGAAGGATCGAGGGCTGCGGCCAGCCTTTTGATGTCAAAGACCTTCGGGTCGCTCATGCGAGCGTCAAGCAGGCCTTGCTTGACACCAAACTTCACGTACTCGGCAAACTTTGTTTCGTGAAGCTTTTTTAGTTCAGCTTCGGTCTCGTAGTTACCCAAGATGTTTTTGTAGACGTTCTTTAATAGGAGTCGGGCGGCGATAGTGTCGAAGTCCGGGTCGTCTTTTACGTTTTGCAGTGCGGTGTGAATCACCGCTTCGTCCAGCTGTTCGCTAGTAATGCCGTCAAATAATGTCAATTGTAGCTCGGTAGCAACCTGTACGACTTTTGAGATTTGGTCTGGTAGGCCTTCTGAAGCTTTTACCAAAGCCAGGTTAATCATGTTAGCGTCGAATGGTTCGCGGGTGCCGTCGCGCTTTACCACATGGATTCCGTTCACGTGTTGTCCCCTATTAGGTTTGTTATTTTATGTTCGTACACAGCTCGCCCCCCAGCGAGAAGAGAACACAAAGCAATCTGACCCCTTAGACGGGCCCGTGGTGCAGTAGTGGTGCCTTGCGTTACTGTGTATTTTATTGAACAACTACATATGTAGTGGTCTGCGACCTAATATAGACCCTATATGTGGACGGTGCAAGTATTTTTTAGCCGTTTTTTTGACTACAACCAGGAGCGGTATACACTACCCCTGGTGTGCCAGGTCTAGCGTACCGTTTGTTATTTACAACGCTACATGTAGCGCTTGTGGTTAATAATATCGTAATAAGAAGCGCTAAACTTGTGAGCGCACTTGCTGACACTGGTAGTGTAGTCGTTCTGCGGGGGCAAAGTTATCACTAAACGCCTGACGGGCCGGAAGCTCAAGTCGGCCGAGTCCTTCGAATGACTCGGCTGTTTTGCTATAGACCATGACAAAGTTGGTTCGACGCTCGTCACGGCCCTGTTCGATCGAATAGTACGCATACGGCAGCTGTGATCGATAGGCCGCATCGACGGATGCCAGCGCTTCCCTGCAACCACCACTCAGCCCGCCAATGACGTTCGCCACGACGATGCCACCGGGCTGAAGTATCGATGCGACCGCTTTACCGTATTCGGCCGTCATAAAGGTAAACGGAATTGATGCGTCGCCGTAGACGTCAACCACGATAAGATCATAGCGTTTGTCAGTCTGGTTCACATAAGCCCGTGCGTCGGTAAATGTCTCGGAAACGTTCGACGGGCTGGTATACCTAAAGTGTCGCTCGGAAATTTCTTTTAGTTCGGGGTCAATCTCAACCACGTCGATCGAGCTATCGGGCAGCTGTTCGCTCAGGTACTGCGGCAATGTAAAGGCGCCTCCACCCAGAATCAGTACCGAATCGGGACGACGCTCCAGCGCCAGACGACTGACTTCGCGGTTGTACCAAAAGACCGGCTCGTCGACGCCGCTGGCGTACACCGCCGATTGCGTGCCAGATGGACCAGTCACGAGTCCGGTCACCTGACGGGTATCAATGAATCCCTTGATAACTTCGTAATGAGCGCTTGCCGTGTCAATCTTTACCACGCCGGGCAGTGCGCTCGCTGGTGTCAGCGCGCATAACAACAGCACCGCTGAGACAGCGAGCCGTTGGGCCATGTACCACCGCGGCGCCACGAGCCAGCTGATCAAAAGTAGTAACACCGCCACCAGTCCGATCGCCTCGTGGGCGCCAATGTATCCGAACAGAATGAATCCGGTTACGAAGGTGCCCGTGATACCACCGATGGCGTTGAACATATCAAGCGACGCGATAGAACGGCCAGTTGATGTCAACGACTGCACGTTTAATTTCGCCAGATACGGACTTGTCATACCGATAAAAAAGCTGGTCGGTGCAAATAGCGTCAGCGCGGCGACGACCGCCTGGAGCCGGCTGTCTTGAATCGATTCAACGATTGACTGCAACATGCCTTCGTACGCAATCAGTGTTAGGACTGCCATAAGACTGGCGAGTAAAAGCAGCCAAGCAAGGTCGGTGATCTTATTGCGTGCATCGGCCACCCGACCGCCCACAAAGAACCCAAGGCTGAGTGCCGCGATAATGACGCCAATGACACCAGTCCAGACATACGTCGAGCTACCGATACTCGGCGCCAAGACCCGTGCCGCCGCCAGTTCGTACGTCAACAGGCTAAACCCGGTCACGAACGAAATCAGCGTCAAGCGATGACGTCGAATAGGCGCCGCTACTCGACTACTGTTGAGTTTCATTGGCCTGAATTTTCTTTGCGATATCCCCTACCTTATGGCTCAGGTCCTTACGAGCCACGAGTAAGCCATTCACCGTATTAACAACTACGACATTATCGAGGCCTATGACCGCAAGCGGGGTTTCGGTGTCGTTGCGAACATATGAATTCTCAAGGTCGACCGCGTATACGTCACCTTTTACGTAATTCGCGTTGACGTCGAGCTGACTGACTGAATGAGCATCATTGAACGAACCGATGTCAGCCCAGTCAAAGTTTGCCGGCACGACGACAAGGTCATCAACCTTCTCTATAAGAGCGTAGTCTATAGCGTCTGATTCCAACGATAAATAAGTGTCCGTGTACTCATCACTACCCACTTCGGGAACTTGCTTCAGGCGCTCGTAACTCCCAAAAAGCTCAGGTGCACTCTTGCTCATTACTGATACGAACGTACTGACGGACGCAACGAAATAGCCACAGTTCCATAAATATTCTCCAGAGGCAAAGAATGCGCTCGCAGTATGGTAGTCGGGCTTTTCTTTAAACTCGGCTACGTCATACGCATTTGTGACTCCATTAATTGCCTGGTCTTTTTTAATATAACCGAATCCAGTCGCGGCGTATGTCGGCTCAATGCCTATGAGAGTCAACCGGTTCGTCTTGGTCGAAACCTCTGCGGCAACTTCGAGTGAACGCTTAAAGCCTTTTGTATCACGAATGAAGTGATCGGCGTGGATAAATGCGACAGGTTCATTGATTTCGTCTTGTCGTGCGATTTTATCAATCGCGGCCAATAAACAATTAGCAGTGCCCCGCAACCCAGGCTCATTTATTATTTGATCGTCCGTAAGCTCCGGCAACTGATTCTTAATCGATTGGACAAGTCGAGATTCAGGCAGCAGGTATACTTTGTCGGTAATTAAACGTGCCCTTTTGTACGCCGCTTGGAGCGACGACATATCATCGACGATGTTAATGAGCTGCTTTGGATTATGGTGGGTTGAAAGCGGCCACAGTCGAGTTCCCGATCCGCCACAAAATATAACTATGATCATGAGTATTTCTTTCTATTAAATTAATCTGCACGAATTTGGCGGAGAGAAAGGGATTCGAACCCTTGAGAGGATTGCTCCCCTACACGCTTTCCAAGCGTGCTCCTTCGGCCACTCGGACACCTCTCCTTATATAGGGAATTATACCAGTTGTTAAATTAACGGACCGCTAAAGGTTGCGTTAACCGTAAAACGATTCCTATAATAAGAACATATGTCGGCCAAATCTGCGAGCGAACCAGTCATTCAACTATCGGACCTGAAGAAACGGTTCGGGATTGGTGACGCCGAACACTACGCGCTCGACGGGGTTGACTTGACCGTTCAGAAGGGTGAATTTATCGCTATCATGGGCCCAAGCGGCTGCGGCAAGACGACGCTGCTTAATCTTATCGGCATGCTGGACCGGGCAACCGACGGCGAATACGTACTCGATGGCAAGAACGTCGAGGACCTGCGCGGCGCCAAGCAAGCCCGTATTCGCGCCCGCCAAATCGGCTTTATTTTCCAAAGCTTCAATTTGATCGAACGATTGAACGTGCTTGAAAACGTCGCTCTTCCCCTCACCTACAGCGGGCTACACCACATGAAGCGCCTACAGCGTGCCAGCGACGTGTTGAAAAGTTTTCATTTGCAGGAACGCGAGTACTACATGCCGTGGCAGCTAAGTGGCGGCCAAACCCAGCGCGTCGCCATTGCCCGGGCACTCGTTAGCGACCCGAGCATTATTCTGGCCGACGAACCAACCGGCAACCTCGATTCAAAGTCGAGTCACATCATTATGGAAGAACTGTCCGAGATTCATAGGAAAGGTAACACCATCCTTATGGTGACTCACAACCCGAATCTGACGACCTACGCTACCCGCGTCATTACGATGCTAGACGGTAAAATCGACACCGACACGGCCGCACCGCTCATCGCCAACAGCGATTCAGACGAAAAGCGACCGCTCAGTAAGCAGCCAAAATCCCGCAAAAAGCAGTCGAAACGAAAGGCCAAAAAGTCATGATTCTTCTCAGCGATCATTACCGCATAGCCCGTCAATCGATTGACCGCTCCAAGCTGCGCGCGTTCTTGACCATGCTTGGCGTCGCCATCGGTGTGGCCAGCATTACAGCCATATTGGCACTGTCAGGCGGAGTCAATAAGGTCATCAGTAAACAAGTCGCCGACCTAGGCGGTTCAATCGCAGTCATCCGCCCGAATGTCGGCCAACCAACCCTGGCTGATTTGTCCAACCCTTCGCCTTCCAACGCGTATTCGACCAGTCCTCTGCAGGAACGCGACAGTGTTTCGATTGGCGACCTGCCCGACACCGAAGCGGTCGCACCACTCATGACCATATCGGGTGCGGTTCGCACCAGTTCGGTCACCCCGAGCGAAAGCATCGTACTGGCCACTACGCCTTCGCTACAAGATATCAGTGGTCTCGAAGTCGCCGAAGGCCAGTTCATCGACAGTGTCACTAAGCAGAATACCGCGGTCATCGGGACCCAGCTCTCAATCGACCTATTCGGAACCGAACAGTCGGTCGGCCAGAACTTTATGATCCGCGGCCAAAGCTTCACCGTCATCGGCATCGTGAAGCGCCAGAATAACCCAATCAATTACAATAATATCGATTTTGACTATGCAGCAATTATCTCACTCGAAAGCGGCAAGTTGTTCAACGGTGGCGTCGCCCAAATTCAGCAAATTAACGCTAAAGCCAAGCCCGGAACGAACATGCAGGCCTACGGAACGCAAATCGAGCAATCCCTTAGCGAGAACCACGACGATCAAGACGACAGCGATGTATTTACCGGCCGCGAAATCGCTCAGCCGACCTCGGAACTTTTCCGCTTCGTCAGCGTTGTTATGGCTGTCATTGCCAGCATTTCACTCCTAGTCGGCGGTATTGGCATTATGAATATCATGCTAGTGGGCGTGTCAGAACGCACCCGCGAAATCGGCCTACGAAAGGCCGTCGGCGCCAGCAATGGAACAATCGTCACCCAGTTTCTTATCGAAGCGCTTATTATCAGCATCCTCGGCGGTGTTCTCGGTTTCCTGGGCGGTTATTTCATCGCGTTTGTCGTCAGTCTGCTTATTCCGTACGACCCAACCTTCAGCTGGTCAATCGTTGGCTGGGCCTTCGGACTCTCGGTCGGTGTCGGCGTACTATTCGGCCTTTATCCAGCGATTCGTGCCGCTCACAAAGACCCAATTGAGTCCCTCCGTCGCTATCATTAATCACTGCTATACTACTTCCATGAAGAAAAACATAAGCGGTTTTACAATCGTCGAACTGTTGATTGTTATTGTAGTGATTGGCATTCTCGCAGCCATAACCACGATTGCCTTCGGAAGCATCCAATCGAAAGCCCGAGATAATGCACGCTACGGCGATGCCAAATCTATCATGAAAGCACTTGAGGTTCATAAGACCACCAGCGGCGGTACATACCCTGCCACGTATGCTACGAATAATCCGCTAACGACATGCCCGAGCGTCGGCGTCGGGTACGCCTATAGCTGGGACACAGAAGGCAGGTGGCTTCTGGGACTGGTAAATTCTAGTACGATAACCCGTCCCCCGCTACCTTCGCCCAACGACTGCACGCGATATTATCAATACTATAAGGGCTCGGCAACGACATGGGGCTGCACGACTCTTACCAAAGGGTGGTACCTGCTTCGAATTTATGGCGCCGAAGGTACACTGACGCCTAGCGAATCTGCGACATTTCGGCCATGCCCCGAGGCCACCGTGACTGCGACTGCGTCTGCTTCGACATGGGTATTCGGCAAATACGACGACTAGGCCTAGCCAAGTTCAACTTTGAGCTTCTCGACCAGCTCGACCGGCGTCGGATTGACGCCGTTCATGATACCGAGGTAGATACTGACGAAGTCGCCGAGCGCAAAGCTCCAGGCAAGTTGCTGCAACACCGTTTCGCCGCGCGGTGTAATGACGATTGGCGCTGGGCGCTTGCCACTGAGCAACCGTTCGGTCACTTCGAAGCGCTTTTGCGTGCGGGCGTGTTCAAGCGGACTGCGAATCTCGACGACTGCGAACGGCTTTTCAACCGGGTGTGAGCTCCAACCGATGAATTCGTTATGGTTGAGTTCGGGATAGTAATTGCCCCAGGCGGTGTTCTTGGCATTCTCGTTAAAACAGATTTTCCATTTGTTCGCAGCTGGGTATAGCTTCGGGCCTGAATACATAATAACTGTCTTGCCGACTAACTGGGTGGCAAGCTGTTTGGCGATGTTATGCTCAAGCGGCTGAGTCGAGCCCCACGCGGCCGATTCATTCTTCAGCCATTCGCCAATACTGGCCAGTTCGGACACATCTTCGACCGTCGAATTGAGCTCTTTCACAACGTGCAAAAAGGCATTAACGAAGTAAAACGTCGCCATGCGCGGCTGAATACCAGCCGGAATTGTAAATAATGGATAGTCCTTTTCATGCGCTGCCGCAGCCAGCTTACCACCCGCAGCGATCACGACGATTTGAGCGCCAGCTGCTTCGGCTTTCGACAAAGCTTCAAGCGTCTCTTCGGTATTCCCCGAATAGCTAGAGGCAACGAACAGCGTGTCGGGTCCGACGTAGGCCGGGATTTCGTAGTCACGGCTAATTTCGAATGGCAACTTCAGACGTGGCCAGCTTTGGACGATTACGGCCGGCAAGGCCGATCCTCCCATGCCGGCCCAGACGATATTCTGTACCGGCCGCTGGGGCGTAAACGTCGCATCGAACGAACGTGTAAAGTATTCCCACTGCGCCCCGGCCACACCGAGTGCATCTTGCGGGTCGCGCTGTTTTAGGACATTCATATCATCAAGCATCTCAGGCCTCCTTGCGAGTAATTCTATATTATATTGCTTATTGCAATATACGAAGTTCACGGCTCAAAAGAAAGTGAGCAAACTCGCCTTCTTTACTCGCTCGTTCCTTCTATGATACAGTAAGACCAACTTAGAAGCATAATCATTATCAGGGGTGGGCATGGCAAATATAGAACCGATCGATTCGACGACGCAACAACCAATCAGTGACGACCAGGAACTGGCTAAGGTGTTAGCTGGTGTCGACATGCAGGCAGACGCAGCAGCCGATGCTGGAGCCGGTACAATCGTACCTCCGGCAGATGCCGTAGTCGTCGCACCTGAACCTCTCGTTGCACCAGAAATCACCGTCCCGCCAATCTCCCCTACTCTTGGGAGCGATGACTTAAACGGCGTCAAACAGGAAGCTTTGTCGGAACTACGCCCCCTTGTCGACAAACTAAATATTCCAGCTGAAGAAAAGTTCGACACCTACCTGCTACTCCTACGCTCGACCGATGACAAAACTCTCATTGAGCCAGCCCACGAAACCGCTAAGCTGATCGAGGACGAATCACGTCGCGCCCAGGCCTTACTGGACATCATCAAGGAAATTGACTTCCTAAGCGCACCAAAACAATAGAATCGTGACTTAAAAAAATACCCGGATTCATTCCGGGTATTTTTTATGTGGCTCAGCGCACTACATCATGCCTGGCATGCCGCCGCCCATACCTTGCATCGAGCTTTCCTTTTCGGGAATCTCTACGATCAACGCACCCATGGTCGCTGCCGTACTAGCAATCGATACGGCGTTTTGGACCGCTTCTTTAGTTACGCGAGCCGGGTCAATGACGCCAGCTTTCTTGACGTCAATCAGCCCTTTTTCCGGACTCATGACATTGACGCCGAAGCCCGGCTTGCCACTTTCGACCTGCGCAAGCAGCGCTTCCGAGTTTAGTCCGGCGTTAGCGGTAATCTGCAGGAATGGCTGCTTGAGCGCATTCTTCAGAATCGAACGGCCCGCCGACACACTATCGGCTCCGCTGGCGGTAATACTCGCCGCCAAGTTCACAAGTGTCACGCCACCACCGGCAACGATACCCTCGGCCAACGCGGCTTTCGTCGCGGCGACGGCATCATCAACCCGAAACTTCTTTTCGTCAATTTCGGTTTCGGTCGCACCACCCACCTTAATAACAGCAACCTTGCCACTCAAGGCGGCTGCTCGTTTTTCAAACTGCTCTTTATCGTATTCGCTACTAGCGTTTTCTGCTTGAGCCAAAATCTGCTTAATACGGGTAGCAATCGCATCACCGTGACCAGCGCCTTCGATAATCGTCGTTTCATCTTTGCCAACTATCACCTTGCGAGCGCTTCCGACCACTTCAAGCCCAACGTTTTCAAACGTCAGTCCCTGGTCTTCAGAAATTACCTGGCCACCAGTCAGATTGGCAATATCAGCCATGACGTCCTTGCGGCGATCACCAAAACTTGGCGCTTTGACGACCACGGTATTCAGGACACCCTTCAGCTTGTTCAGCACAAGAATACTCAGGGCTTCCCCGTCGACATCATCGGCGATCAGCACGATGTCTTTTTTGCCAGCCTGCGCCATCTTTTCAATCAAAGGCAGCAGTTCAGCGGCGGTACTAATTTTTTTATCGGTAATGACGACCGATGGTTTAGTAAACACGGCTTCTTGGCGACCGGCATCGGTTACGAAGAACGGGCTCGCCCAGCCACGGTCTAAGCTGAAACCTTCGACCACTTCGGCCTCCATTTCAAGCCCCTGACCGGCTTCGACGGTCACGACGCCGTCTTTACCGACCTTGGCGATGACATCGGCAATCAACGTACCGATCGTTTCGTCACCGGCAGAAATCGTCGCGACCTCAGCCACCCGCTCAGTATTACCTTCAATGCTTTCGCTCATCGTGTCGAGTTGGGCGATGACTTGCTTGCCTGCTTCCTCGATTCCGCGGCGCAGTTCCTGTGGGTTATGCCCCGCAGCAATCAGCCGGTTAGCCTCTTTTAAAATGCTATACGTCAACACAGTCACGGTCGTTGTACCATCACCGGCTGACTTGTTCAGCTTGCTTGCGGCCTGCTTAATCAGTTCGGCTCCGACTTTATAGCCGAGCGTCTTGTCGTCGTCTTCAGGCAGCTCAATGCTTTCAGCCACGGTCACGCCGTCGTGCGTGACGGTCGGACCACCGTATCCTTTAGCTATAACCACATTATTGCCCTTGGGGCCGTAGGTTACTTTAACAGCGTCGTACAGTGCCTTAGCACCGCCCAGCACTCGTTCGCGGGCGTCATCGTCATAAAATACTCGTTTAGCCATGCTTATTTCTCCTTTTGCTCAGTTGTGGTGATAGATTCGGGATCGACATCCATTTTTTCCATTGCTTTCATTCGCATCTCAAGCTCTTTCACGCGTCCGGTCTGCTTGTGAACTACCACTAAGATTCGTAGCAGTATTACAATCGCCAAGAGGGCGATAATCAGCAGCGTCATGCTTTGGGCGATGCCGAGGTTCATGACACGGTACCTAAGACATCCTCTTCTTTGACAACCAGGTATTCAGTACCGTTAATCTTCAGTTCGGTCGTGGCGTATTCCTTATACAAAATCTTGTCCCCGACCTTCACGGCCTTGGCGTCTTTGCCGACCGCAACCACTTTGGCAACGACGGGCTTTTCTTTGGCATTGTCGGGCAAAAACAGTCCGCTGGCTGTCTTTTCTGGTGCGGTTTCGCGCACTGCGACGACTCGGTCGCCAAGGGGGGTAATAGGTGAACTCACGCGTTAATTCCTCCGTTACATTCTATTGGTTCAATGCCTCTTATTGTACTAAGGGTTCTTAGCACTCGTCAAGGTCGAGTGCTAACAATCGTCCGGCTCGTCCTCTCCTGTATTTTCATCACATCGTGCCGAACCACGCTACAATAAAACGCATGACCACTCGCTTTGCAACCGCTGAAGAAATCTCGACCTGGAACGACCACATCATAAAGAATCCCGATGGCGGTAATATCCTACAAGCGAAGCAGTTCATCGACCAAAAAACACGAACCGGTTGGACCGCGCGCTTCCTGTTCGTCGGAGACCGTGCCGTCGCAGTCATCGAAAAACGCATTCCCCTGCTTGGTAAGGTCTGGTACTGCCCAAAAGGTCCCAGCACCACTTCGGTTGATGACCTGCGCGCACTCTGCACCGAACTTCGCGACTTTGCCGCCGACCACGGCGTCTTCACTATAAAAATCGAACCCGAGCTTGATCACACGGTCGATGTTTCGTCGCTCGGACTGATACCAACCGCACCGGTCCAGTTGAATTACGCCACCGTGTTTGTCGATCTCGCGCCAAATCTTGATGACATTATGACGAATCTGAATCAAAAAGGCCGTCACGCCATTCGTCGGGCCGAACGTGACGGCGTGAGCATCCAGGCGATGCCAGCCACCGATGACAACTGCCAAGCGATGTACGAGCTATTCAACGCAACCGCGACCGGCGCTGGGTTTGCTATCCGACCACCCCAGTATTATCGTGACTTTTACCGGGCCTACGAAGCCATCGGCAGTGGTCAGCTATTCTTTGCCTATTATGAAGGTCAGTTGGTAGCCGGTGCATTCGCCATGGTACTGGGGGCAAAAAGTATGTACAAAGACGGCGCCAGTGTTCGACAGCGGACCGCATACGGTGCCAGCCACCTGCTTCAGTGGCATGTTATCCAGTGGGCAAAACAGCATGGCTCGCTGCAACACGACCTCGCTGGCGTCCCGCCACTCTCTCAAATCAAGAACCCTGACCACCCGTTTGCCGGACTAGCCCGTTTTAAAACGAGTTTCAACAAACAGGCGACGCAGTTCGTCGGTGCATTCGAAATCCCCGTCGTCGGCTGGAAAGCTACCCTGTGGCACCGTTACGTCGAAAAGCTCGTCCGACGGTTGTATTACAAACGCTACCGCCAATCGTACTACTAAGGTGTCTCTAGGATTCTGCGAGCAGTTCACGCACGACTTGCTCGTCGTTCCACGGTAATCGTTCGCCGTTGACGATACGATAGATTTCGTGACCCATGCCGGTCACGAGCACAGTGTCGCCTTTTTTCGCCACATCGAGTGCTTTTTTAATCGCGTCGCGGCGGTCGGGCACTTCGGTCGTTCGCATCTGACCCTTGGCAGCTTTAATCCCCTCGAATATCTGCGCCCTAATGTCATCCGGGTTCTCGTTATAGCTTTCTTCGTCGGTTAAAAACACCCGATCGGCAAGTTTGGCGGCGATTTCACCCATAATTGGACGTTTACTCTTATCGCGGTCACCGCAGGCGCCAAACACTAATATGACTCGTCGCTTCGTGATAGATTTGGCGGTTTGCAGTAGTTTTTCGAGTGCATCGGGCGTATGTGCGTAGTCGACGACGATGTCGAAGCCTTTTTCAGCCTCGATCCGGTCGAACCGACCAGGAATCGAGTCAAGATTGGCGACCCCCTCAGCGATATCGTCCAGCTTCAGACCCAGCAAGTACGCCACCGACGCGGCAGCGGCGGCGTTATAAGCGTTAAATTCCCCGGGCAATGCCGTTGCCAGTTCGAGTTTGGTCTGATGGTCAATCGTCAGATCGATTTCGGTTCCTTTACGAAACAGCTTGACCCGGTCAATCCGGGCATCGGCCGTGTCGTGTTTGCCATACGTAATTTTTTGCGACTTGGCCGGGAACTGGTCGAAGTATTCGTACCACTCGTCGTCACGGTTCAGCACAATGAACTTCGGTGCGCGCTCGAACAACTTAGCCTTAACGGCAGCATACTGCTCCATCGTCCCGTGGTAGTCCAGGTGATCTTGGGTCAGGTTGGTCATCACCGCCACCTCGACCGGTACGGTGTCCAGCTTGTGCTGGTGCAGAGCATGGCTGGGGAATTCTAATATGACAAAATCCACCCGGGCCCGCTTGGCGCGGCGGAAGAACCGCTGCATCTCGCTCGTGCTCGCGACCGTCGCGTTCAGTTCGTTGCGCTCCGACTTGCCAGCAACCTCTATGGTAGCCGTCGAGAACATAGCCGTCGTGTGCCCAGCCTCTTTTAGTATCTCGTTTATAAAATTGACGGTGGTGGTTTTGCCATTCGTCCCCGTTACTCCGATGACCCTAAGCGAACGAGCCGGATTGCCGTAGTACGCGCTAACAGCCCTGACCCTGCCTATGCGATACGCTTCTTCAATGGCGCGCACGCCACTATGTGGAACGTGCTGCCTGACTACCCGCGAAAGCGCTTGTTTCATTGGCCTATTTTACCACTTCTACTACCGAACAGTTATACTTGTAGCCAGTGATTATCTTAGGAATTGAAAGTAGTTGTGACGAAACGGCCGCCGCCGTGGTTCAAGATGGTCGTCGATTACTGTCGAACGTCGTCAATTCGCAGGTCGATATCCACGCCGAATACGGCGGGGTTGTCCCCGAAGTCGCCGCACGCTCGCATATCGAAGTCATCAACCCTGTCATTCGTCAGGCACTGCGTGAAGCAGGTGTCACTTGGGACGATATTGATGCCATCGCTGTTGCAAATGCCCCTGGACTCGTCGGCTCGTTACTCGTCGGAGTACTCGCCGCCCGCATGCTGGCAGAGCTTCATGACAAGCCACTCTACCCCGTCCACCACGTTGAAGGGCATATTTACGCTAACTTTATCACCGAGCAATCCGATTCGCTAGGGTCGAGCCGTTCGCCCGATGTTTCGTCGGGACCTTCAAGCGGAACGCAACCCGAGACGCAGTCCCGGCATGAAGTGCGTCCCGACGGCACCATCGGGCGAGCAGGCGATGCATTAAAATTGCCCTCTCGTCAGCCCACTTTCCCAATGCTCGCCCTGGCCGTCAGCGGCCTCCATTCGCAGCTCGTCCTGTTCGAGGGACATGGCGACTACCGACTACTCGGTGAAACTCTCGATGATGCCGTCGGCGAAGCCTTCGACAAAGTCGCCCGTATGCTTGGCCTTCCCTACCCTGGCGGCCCGGCTATCGCAGCTATCGCTACCCAAGGTGACCCGCTCAGGTACGCCCTCCCCAAGGCAAAACTTAAAAGTCCGTACGACTTTTCGTTCTCGGGCCTTAAGACGGCCGTTCTAAGGTCTATTCAACGCGAAGTAGGCGTTGACCACACTTTTGCCTCACATAAGCTCCCAGGGCTTTTAAACGACGTCCAGCGGGCAGACTTCGCAGCCAGCTTTCAGCACACCGCGGTCAAGACACTGGTAGATGCAACCGTTAAGGCCGTTCACGAACATTCACCCGCGTCGGTCGTCATTGCCGGCGGCGCTGCGGCCAATCAAGAACTCCGTCGGCAGTTATCTGAAAAACTCCCCTTCCCTGTCGAGTATGCCCCCATGTCACTCTGCACCGATAACGCAGCCATGATTGCCGCCCTTGGGTACTTCCGGGCCCAAACGCTCGATCCAACCCCCGTCGACAGCGTCAGTGTCCACCCTAGCCTTTCCATGGCCCAAACGGTCTGGAACGTTTAGCGCAGCTTGCGCGCAATCTTCTTTGCCGTCGGTAGTAACGTACTCCATACGATGTACAGTGGCGACATCGGGTAGTCATAGGTTCCACTCAGGTGTGTTTCATCAGGAATAAATCCCTGTTTGAACGCCGATACGCCGTCGTTTAACAGCCCATTCACGTCGTAGCGCTTCACCCCTCGGGCCTTCATGGCCTGAATGACGCTCCATTTAAGGTGGTAGTTCGCCCGCACCCGTTGGCCCTCGTCGTTCATTCCCCCGTACAGTTCGAAGGCGACTTCTGGTGTGACAATCGGCCACAAGAACGCTACGGTAACCCCCTGGCGTTTCGCCATGTAGATCGGTGAGTCATCACCCAAATTGGTATAGATATCGTGATAATACTCGTCTCCATGCAGCGCAAAACCGGCCCGTCGCGCGGTCTGCTTGTAAATCGCCAGACACTCGTCCACATCGGCTAAGTTTTGGGCCGTTACGACATCAACCCCTTCCCCACCCGACTTACGAATGTATTGGCGGGTTTTCTTACTCATCACTCGCATCAGGTCGTCATCGGACCGCCCCAAGTCCATAACGGCCGTCCGTGCCAGCAGTATATGGTTCGACGACCGTTTCCAGCCTTTCCACGATAGGGTTCCAGTCGTGTCAGGCTCGACCGTCACAAGCGTTGGCCGGTAGGTCTTTTTGATGTACTCCAACAGTGCACGTCGAACTGACTCATCCGACAGCATAGTGCCAAATGGCCCCCGCGGGATATACACCAACGGACCTAACGGTCCTGGTAACGCTCGTATCAGCAGCTGCGCACCGCCCTTCCCTGCCCGTATGCGCTCGACGCGCCAGCCATGAGCGGCTTTGACGTCCCCCCAGCCCCATAACTGAAGCGGGTGTCCGTTCGATGCCTTTACGAGTTCGTTCCATTCGGCGCGGTCATTACAGGTCGTTACGTCATTCATTCCCCTTATTATAGCGCCCCTTATGCTATACTGAAACGCAGAAAAGCAGGGGTGGAAACGTGGAATTATTGCTTTTTCACGTGAATATCTCGCAGATAATACTTTTCACGTGAAAACTAGGATTATGAATTTACCCAAGACCTACGAACCGAATACCTACGAACCAAACATTTATGCCATGTGGGAGTCTACTGGCGCCTTTAAGCCAAGCGGCCAGGGCGAACCGTATGCCATTGTCATGCCACCACCGAACGCTAACGGCAACCTGCACATAGGCCACGCCCTTATGGCAGACCTCGAAGACATTCTGGCTCGTTTTTACCGCATGAAGGGCAGGGATGTCGCCTACATCCCTGGTGCCGACCATGCTGGGTTTGAAACCTGGGTCGTCTATGAAAAAGAACTGGCAAAAAAGAACCAAAGTCGCTTCGATTTTTCACGTGAACAACTGTACGCCCAGGTCTGGAACTTCGTTGATGAAAAACGCGGCGACATGGAACTGCAGCTGCGGGCACTCGGCGTTAGCGCTAGCTGGGATGACCTGGTCTTTACCTTGGACGAAAAAGTCATTTCGACCGCCTATAAAACCTTCAAGCAGCTGTGGGATGAGGGGTTAATTTACAGAGGTGAGCGCATCGTCAACTACTGTACGACGCACCACACTAGTTTTGCTGATATCGAAGTCGAACATAAGACAGAGAAGGGGAAGTTATACAAGATTGCCTACCCAACGCTCGACAAGATTGCCGAAATCGTCGTGGCGACCACCCGACCCGAAACGTTACTGGGAGACACGGCAATCGCCGTCCACCCCGACGATGAACGTTACAAACATCTCATCGGTTCACGGGTGTTGCTACCCCTAACAGAACGCGAAATTCCGGTCATCGCCGATGAATATGTCGACCCGGCATTTGGCACCGGCGCCGTCAAGATCACTCCGGCTCACGACCCCAACGACTTCGAAGTAGGCAACCGGCACAACCTTGAACGCATCCAAGTCATCGACTTTGACGACACCATGATTAACGTCCCCTCACAGTTCGCCGGCCTGTCGAGCCAAGAGGCTCGCAAACGCGTACTGGCGGCGCTGCAAGCCGCAGAGCTCCTTCGGGGCGATACTGCCATCGAACACGCCGTAGGGCACTGCTACAAGTGCGGTAGCGTCATTCAGCCGCTGGTCAAGGACCAGTGGTTCGTATCAATGAAGCCGCTTGCCGCCGAGGCAATCAAGGCAATCGACGAGCAACAAATTCGTTTTTACCCCGAGGCACGCAAAAAACAACTCGTTAATTACCTTCAAAATATCCGTGACTGGAACCTGTCACGCCAAATCCCCTGGGGTATCCCAATTCCGGCCTTCCAGAACGATGCCGACCCGACCGACTGGATTTATGACGAACGGGTCGACGAACCGCACATTATTGTCGACGGCAAGTCGTACCGAAGGGAAGAAGACACCTTTGACACCTGGTTCACCAGTGCACAGTGGCCGTTCATCACCACCGACTACCTAAACGGGGGCGAACTCAGCCGCTTTTACCCGAATTCCGTCATGGAAACCGGGCATGACATCTTGTACCCCTGGGTATCGCGCATGATCATGCTAGGGCTAAAGGTCACCGGCAAGGTGCCCTTTAAAGACGTCTACCTGCACGGCCTCGTCCTTGATGAGCATGGTCAAAAGATGAGCAAATCAAAGGGGAACGTTATCAACCCGATAGAAACGCTGAGCCAATATGGCTCGGACGCGCTCCGTCTTGGCCTGGTCGCATCGCGTTCAGCAGGGCAGGACCAAGCCTTCAGTACCACCAAGGTTGTCGCCGGCCGTAACTTCTGTAATAAGCTATGGAACATCGCCCGATTCGTCGAAGACAAACTGGGCGACAACTACCGCCTGGCCGACCCGCAGCCAAAATCGTTAGCCGACCACTGGATCGTGCGCGAACTAACCGGTGCCGCTCAGCAAATCGAAGATCTGCTAGCCGATTACCGCTTCGCCGAGGCATCCGACGTGGTCTATCACACCATCTGGAGTAGCCTGGCCGACTGGTACATTGAAGCCTCGAAGCAACAAGACAACCCCGACATGCTGGCCTGGACCCTCGACACAGCCCTTCGGTTAGCCCATCCGTTTGCGCCGTTTGTGACCGAAACCATCTGGCAGACACTGCCATGGTATGAAAAGGGGACTATGATTATTTCGGCCACTTGGCCCGAACAAGCCGAATTTAACGACATTGCCAGCGCCGAATTCGAACGAGTCCAATCACTCGTCAACGAAATCCGGTTCGTCACCGCAGAACTACCGGGTAATAAGAAATATGTCGTCAATTATCATAGTGACAGCCTGGTAGCTGATAACGCCGAACTGATCGCCAAGCTCGCTCATTTGAAATCGATTGAGCACACCGAGCAGCCACGTGGACTTCGCCTGGCTAACAGTGGCAGAGAAGCCTGGTTAGTGATTGACGAAGAGACCCTGTACGAGCACCAATCGAACCTCGAAGTACGGCTGGCCGAGGCGAAGGCACGACTGCAAAATCTGGCCGCTCGACTGGCCAATGACCGCTACGTACTAAAAGCGCCGACCGAACTGGTCGACGCCACGCGCACCGAGGCCAATGAGGCCAAGCAGCTGATCGAACGACTGCAAAACGAGCTTCAGATCATCACCGACTAAGCGATAGGAAGGGCGTAGCCGTCATAGCGATGGGCGCCTTTGGGCATATTCTTCTGAATCATGTGCTTCTTGTGGTCGGCACGCGGCGCCAAGCGTGGCTGCGACGATTGCATGTTATTAAGGCTGACTCGTTCGACATGCGTATGCGGATCACCCGACATGCTTCTCGCTCCAGATTCAGCGTGCGACATTAGGGCAGGGATACCAGCGAACGACGTCGCAAGCTTGTCGAGCTTCGTATCGTGAAGTGTCACACCGGCCAAGGCGGCCAGGCTAACGAAGAGTGAAATTGGTGCAGTAAAAGTAAGGTTGAACATATTTGTTTTTGATTGGTTTACTACTTCATAGTAGCATAAGCTTGATTAAATGTCAATATACGGTCGTACTCTGTTTATTCGTGATGGTACCTGCCACCCCGTGATATCTCTTGAGCACGGTAGAGCTGCTCAATAACAATGAGCCTGACGAGTTGGTGCGGAAAGACCAGTTTCGAAAGCGACAGCACCATATTCGCTCGCGCGTGTATGCGCTCATCGACACCATAAGCACCCCCAATAACGATCGTCACCGCCTTAGCACCTACGTGCTGAACGTCGATGAGCCGCGACAGCTCTGGGGAGTCGACCATCCGACCCGTTTCATCGAGCAATACCACATACGCATCGTCGTGAAGTCGTGACAATATGCGCTCCGACTCCTCCAGGCGGGCCTGACGACCTTCGAGCGAACTATGTGGCAACAATACCCACTGCACATCGAATGGCTGACGCAGGCGCCGTTCGTAGCGTTCAATGCCAGCTTGAACCCACTCTTCGTGCTTCTTGCCAATACTAAGAACCGTTATCATTCGAAATACAAATCTTTGGCCAGCTGGGCGAGCGCCTCGTGGTCAGGGTCGGCATTCTCCCGATTCGCCCGGTGAACGTCGCTGGTGTCGTTAAATGGAATGAGGTGCACATGCGCATGGGGCACATCGACACCGATAACCTTTTCGGCAACATATTTTGTTCCCATGTGTTCGCGCAAACGAAGCGCAACTTTTTTTACAGTCTCAGTCACCGCCTGGTACGTTTCGTCGTCCAGATCCCACATAAATTCGACCTGATTCTTTGGGATTACGAGAGTGTGTCCCTTAATGACGGCATAGATATCGAGGAAGGCGAGCGTGTGCTCGTCTTCGTACACCTTGTGGCTCGGAATCTCGCCGTTGATGATTCTGGTGAAAACGCTTGGTTCTGTCATAGCTTCATTATATCCCAGGTAGTGTTGCGTGTATTTAAAAAGACAACGAAAAAATATCTATCGCAGGCTGACAAGGCATGGTATGGTTTAGGTATCTGTGGCCTATTCCGAGAAGGAGGTGTACCACAGTGAACATGAGAAAAGGAGCCGCCTGGCTCATTGGCACTTCGACGGTTCTTACGGTGGTAGCACTTCCGTTCGGACCGGGCCTTGCAACGCAGGTCATGTCTGGAGATTTCAGCGTCCTGTCTGCGATCAAGTGGAGCACCATCGTAGCGGGAACGTTCTTCGGTCTGTTCTTCCTGGTTCGCCACGGCATTTTTGCCAACGAGAACCTCGAGGAAGGCGAGCGTGGCTACCGCCGACGCTGGGGCAAGATTGTCGCGAAGCGCAAGACCGGTAAGCGCACACTGCTGCTGCCGGGCAAGAAGCACTTCTACGTCAAGCACTGGTTCGACGTGGTGGTGCAGAGCGTTCGTAAACGAAGCACCCCCGAAGAACCCGACTTTGGCAATCCCACCAAGGCAACCTTCAACGACAAGAACATCTGGTATTTGCTGGTGATTGACTGGCGAGTCGAAGATGACGAGGAGGCAATTTACAAGTCGCTGACTCAGGTGTACCAGGTGAAGCGAGCCCAGGAAGGCAACGACGCTCTGGAGAACTACGTCTACAATCAGGTCCTGAAGACAGTCCGACGCCACTTGAAGGAGTTCGACTCCGACAGCGACGACCTGCCAATCTTCACCCTCGATCCCGACGTCGCATCCGTCCCGGAAGCGCTCCTGACGCTGGTTGAAGAACTGCACAACACGCTCGGTGTTCTCGTTGAAAACATCGATCCCGTCCTTTTGACACTTGCGCCCGAAGAAGGGTTCTCGCGGCTGAAGGCCTGACCATGTTCCTACTACCCCTGGCTCGAGCCCCCGCTCGCCGGGGGTTCAGTCATATCTGGCCTAAGTCAAGCGTCGCAAACACGCCCACATGGTCACTCGCTTCCATTGGTGCCGCACTGTATTTTTCGGTTTGTGCCCGCTGTTCAGTCACCGCTTCAAGCACACCCGCCGCCAGCACGCGCACCCGCTCACCTCGAACAAGTATGTCGTCGAGGGGCAACGGTCGGGTTATACCCCGGATTTCCTTATATGCGTCCGTCGGGTACGTTCGTGGATAAGGCTGTCTGAGCAGCGCATTGGCCGACCGGAATCCATGCCGCCCAAGATAGTCGCGTCCGGCAGATACATACCTGACTGGCGGCTCGTTCAAATCACCGAATACGACGGCGCTTTCGTAGCCGCTCAATGCGTCTACCAAAGTAATCATTTGGTCTTTGCGGGCCGATCGAGCCTTCAGGGACCGCCCGGCTCTGGGGTGCACCATCGCGATTGCGATTCCGCCAATGTCCGCCAGGGCGGCGTGGCGGCAATCGCCAAGGTCGATGTCGTCGACGCGGTCGACCAGTTCACCGAACATCAGCAGGTATTCATCGGCTCGTCCACGATTGTCGCCGGGATAGGCATTTTGTCGTTGATTATGCTCAACACAAAAGCCGGGACCGTAGCCGCACAGTTCGGCAAGCACTTCGCCGTTGTGCTGCGCGGCACTTTTAAACACCTCCTGAACACCGACGACACTTTTTTCGGCAGAGAAATTATTGATGGTCGCTGCGAGTGACTGAACACGCTCATCCTGCGGTAATATTAGCCCCTGGTCGGTCCGCTTTTTGTCGAGCATCGCGTTCAGCGAGATAACGTTAATCGTGCGTGATTCGTAGTGATTGGTCATAAAAATAATCTCTTGGCGGAGAGGGGGAGATTCGAACTCCCGGTACGTTTAACCGCACACACGATTTCGAGTCGTGCACCTTAAACCACTCAGACACCTCTCCATTTGTTGCCGTTATTTCATTTTAACAGATAAGGGCGTACACTGAAGTCATGACCGAACCAAAGCAGCCAGAAGCCAACAACCTTGCTATCGCTTCGCTGGTACTCGGAATCCTTTCGCTCACCGGCATGAGTATCTTAACCGGCATTCCGGCCATCATTACCGGAATTATGGGACTAAAGAACCCAATAAACAAAGGCATGAGTATCGCTGGCATCATTATGGGCGGATTGTCCGTCCTATTCGCGCTTGCCGTCCTGCTTCTGTTCATCCTGCTATTGATTACCGGCGCCTTTGCCGCCTCGTCGTTCGAGAACACAGACGATTTCCACGATTCATCGAGCCCCCGAGACTCGAGTCTGTACCAGCAACGAGCTTAGCGCTTCTTTTTCAGCAACTGTTCAGTTTCGATACCAGTTAGTCGTTCCAGCCGCGAGAATACATACATGACTAGTCCGACGGTGGCGACCATGAGTGGTAGCGTCACAAAGGGCAGACTAAGTATGCGCAGCTGGGCGTACTCGGCATTGAAGGCACTCGATCCGGTCGGCGCGGTTATAACGATGAGCGTCAAAATATAACTCCAAATTGCCACCGCGAGCAGCACGAATGCGAGTATATACACGGCCATCGTAGTCGTTCGGCGTAGTTCATCCTCACGTTGACGCCTGTGCGCCGCAGCCATAACTACCGACATGTCGAATAGCCGTCCGAGCCCCGCGTCAATCAACCGCGGCCTGAATCGCGCCACCACAATAAGCCCGAATGCGGCAATCGCATAAATCGCCGCACGCCTGGCAGCCAGCCACTCTTCACTCAACCCGAATAGGCTGATTGCCCCAATAAGCAATATTCCGATAATGGCGAATAGTGAGATGAGGCTTTGTTTACGGCCCGTCAAAAGCGCATACAGTTCGACCGTAACGGGGAAGGCCAGCGATAATGCCATGCCAAGAAGCGGTCCGAGCTTCGATTCGTCGCTGAGCGTCAGTAGAATGATGGTTGGAATAACGAAGCCAGCCATAAATTGAATCTGCTGGGGAACCGGTTGTTTTTTGGAAGTAGGCATTACGAACTCCGACGGAGCCCATCAAGCTCAATTTCAAGATCGGTCATTTTGGCCACAATCATTTTTTGAGCGTCACTAACGCCGTTGTTATAGATTTCGGGTGCTAAATGCTCGGTGACTATATCGATAATATCTTGCGCCGCAATAATTCCGGCAGACGAATCACCAATATCATCGACCCGGGCTATGACGGCATCGACGCACCTCCGCTGCAGCTCCGGGTCACTCGAATTCCATGTGTTCTTCATACTCTCATAATACCAGTTCGATTCAACGGACACGGCCTGCACCTATTACCTATAGCTGCGTGTTTTGAGCTAAAATGAAACTATGAATGAAATGCAATTCCAGGTTGAAATACATGCACCCAAAGAAAAGGTTTGGGATACCCTGTGGCAAGACGAACCCTTTCGGCAATGGGCGAGTATCATTGACCCAGGAACGTACATGGTTGGCGAACTTAACGAGGGCAATGAAGTACAGTTTATTTCCTCAAGCGGCGGGTACGGCGTAACGAGCTTGGTCGAAAAGCTGACGCCGGGCGAGTTTTTACTCCTCAGACACAGTGCAGATACGCAAGATAACGGGGAGCGAGAACGTGAAAAAGAATGGACTGGTGGCCAAGAAAGTTACTTGTTAACAGAGAACGACGGCATTACAACCTTATCCGTTGCGTTTGACGTTCCATCAGAACTGGAGGAAGAGTTTAAAATCAGCTACCCCAAGGCATTGAATCGAGTTAAGGCTTTAGCCGAAAGAGAAGTGAGCTAACTCACAGTCCAGCCGCAACACGCTTCTAAACTACTAATCTAACCAGCATTAACTATCCACATAATCATAACAACTCCTTACATTGGTTTCGGTAAATTCAACATTACCTATGGGGCAAGACCGATTTGGTTTGATTGGGTACGAGTAGTAGTATGAGCCGGCGTCGCCCGAATATATTATGCCTCGTAAGTATTGCCCGTTATTTCTAAGAAATTCTTCCGTAAAGTTGGCACGGGGCGGAGTTTTCATATAAGGCGCGAGTGCAGCGTTTAAAGTGTCATTGCGCAAGCAGTTACCACAGTTACCTTGGCCGCAGATATTATTGGCAAACCTGGCAGTTGCTGGCAAATCACCCTCTACGCCAAGACAAAACGTTGAAACATTCGGATAAGTACCGTTTTCGGCTTTATATAACTTTACGGCTTTTATGTAACTATTGATAACAGAAACAAGTTTGGTGTCTTCGGCTCTCTGACGGACACCATTAAACGCTACAATTGTTATCGCGGCCAAGATAGCCATGACTACTATAACTATCAGTAGCTCGACTATCGTGAAGCCTTTTTGCGTTTTCATTCTGCCTTAGTTATAAAGCATATGGTTATTACGGGCAAACTACTCCATACATAAGGCAGGGTAGTTTTATGTATAACGCAAATGGCACACCCAAGTGGATAGTGCGCGTTAATCTATACGCCGGTACTAATGCACACCCAGTTACCGGCTGGATCTTTGCACCACGCAACATCACCCGTATCGGTATCGTGCATGATTCCTTTGTCGTCCGTTCCAGGTACCTTTTCAACCGTAACGCCGCTCTCGGCCAGGTCAGTGAGGGCGCTTTCTAGGTCGTCCACCTCAATACCTAAAACGGTCGAGTTCCAAGGGGCATGATCCTCTTTAAGGTATATATTCACTTTGCTTTCAGACGTACTTTGAAGCACGATATTATCCTTCCGTTCTTTATAAAGCCTAAGCCCGAGCTTATTCACATAGAAGTCTTTGGCCGCCTCGATGTCATTGACACTAAAGTTCGCGTGAGTTGATGTTATATGTATCATTTCAACCTCCTATTAATACTTCTCAGTATGCGCTGCTTAGCTGGTACTATATGCGAATTAATTCACACCGCTATAATCTAGCCGTAAAAATATTTTAGTTAGTCCGCAACGTAGTCCTAATAGCCTACTGTTTGATAAGTCCAGCTAACTTCTGTATCGTAATAATTACTATGACAAGTCATACAGAAATCACATGGGAAACGGTGCGGATCAAGGACGAGCCGAGCCCAGGCTTCGAGGAGATGGATCTTCTATATGCGGAGTTCGTGGGCGAAGAATACGTTCATTTCGAAATCGACGAAAATGGACAGAGTGTCATGTGGTCGACTGCCGAAGATCTTGTGAGTTATATCGAAAAAGTCCGAGGCATCATGGGTAGACCTTCGGATGACAAAAAGTTAAGCTCTCTTGCGCGATTCAATGACGGAACGAAGTTCGAAGACACCCCCGAAAAAGTCGAGGCCGAAGTACTCCAAAGACCCGACGAAGTAGCTGTATACGAAGGCGGGTATGAGGACTGTGTTATTGTGTGGACCCGCCCGAAGGTAAAGATGAAAGACGGAAGCATTGCACATTCCGAAGCAGTGATCCACGGCGAAAACGTTGGCCGCGAGAGGCTACTTGCATTACTCTCTCGCACTGCGACATCGCGAGTTGTAGAGGCAATCGAAAGTGATGAGTCTCCGATAGTGAGCCGGATAGTCGCTTAAGCCACCCGAAAAGGGTAGTGCGCGTTGATCTATGTGTCGACAAATCGGGCATGAGACTAACGACCGAACCACTGGCTTGCATCGGCTAAAGTTGCTGCGCCAGTGAACCGAAACGCAACGAAATACCAAGAAAATAAGGCTAGCTTTCGCTAACCTTATTTTCTTGGTACACCCGAGTGGATTCGAACCACTGGCCTTCGGCTCCGCAAGCCGACACTCTATCCAGCTGAGCTACGGGTGCTTACTAAAGGCACGAAAATTTGGTACGTGCCCCCAGTGTTGTAACTATAAGGTGCCTTCGGTCTATGAAAGACGAACAGGATTGATTGTAGCATAACAGAGGTGGTCCGGGCAACCGAAACCTAGCATTGATTCTTTTTAGAATTGAAAGGAGAACCGATACTAAGTTCAACTAAATGTGAAGTTTACGAATCACCTTATCAAACAAGTCGAGTGTCAGTTCCTGCATTGGGATGCGCTGACCAAGTAGGTCGACGATTGCTTCGCCGTATTCGGCAGGGAAGTGTAGCGTCAGTCCGGGGCGAAATCGCTTAATCGGAATGAGCATAAGACTCGGTATCGACTCGTCTTTCATAATGCCAAAACTCTTGAATTCACCCATCGGATGGAGCTTTTCATTAATATAGACACCCTTACTGCTTAATACGTAATTGAGCATCCGGGGCGGCCGGTGCGAGTAAATCATGAGTGCGGCGGCCATTGCTGGCACCAAAATTGCGAACGACCATGACTTCATAACAAAAGCGGCGATTACCATCAGAAGAACGGTTACGACCCAAAAGCCGACGAACCACCATGGTGATCGTTGTTCCTGGGTATACTCTGGTGCCTGCCATTGAACCGGCTGGATCTCGGGAAGATCGGTCGATTCGGTAACCGGCATTTCAGAAGCCTGAACTGGCTCCGTTACGGGAGTGGCTGGGGCGATTGGCGGCTCTGGTTGCATGGGGATAGTATATCACGAGGAGCATGAGCGAAATGGGCAGCACATAAAGAGTATTGCTATACTGAACCGTAATGGGCAAAATGCTACAAATCAATCGCGGCTTCACGATAGTCGAACTCCTGATCGTCATCGTGGTCATCGGTGTTCTCGCCAGTATCGCCGTCATTGCGTTCAACGGAGTCAAAACCAAAACTGCCAACACCCAAACGCACTCAATTGTCTCAACCCATGCCAAGACACTCCGTCTTTACTTGGTGCAAAACGGTTCATACCCAGCAGGGCTGACCTTAAGAGCATGCTTCGACGGCACGGCGAGCTGCTGGGCAGGCGCAGTTCAGGCAGATAGCGATATTCTCATGACTGCTCTTAGACAGGTATCGCCAAGCTATCCCACACAACCCGCTCCCGCTAATATGACCCTCTCTTACGGCACCGAACCCGACACGACTAAAGGCGGTAACTACACCGGCTGGTATATCGCGTACATCCTACAGTCCAGCGTGACATGCCCTGTAATCAGTAGCGGCTATTTCCTCAATTCGGCCCCCAATGGGTCCGGCACCATATGCCGGACGGCCATGCCCGTCCAACTTTAAGATAGGGAGGGGATTATCGCCAGCGAGCTGGCCCTTCCACTCATTCATGAAAGAAAGTGCTTTGCGCTTTCTTTCATTCACTTCACCGAACTAAATGAACCAGTTAACCGCGTCTCCGTATCCAAAAGTGAACTCGCTAGATGCTCTAATTTGCAACGTACTAGGGGGCGAGGTAGTTAATCATGAAGTCTATTCTGACGTTGCATATAGTAATTCCATTACCGCTCACTGCAGTCGCCCCGCTCACTGCACACGTTTGGCTTGCTCCTTGAAGTGCATAGTAAACCCTAGGGTCGGTAGCGCTATTATCGTCGTACCAAATGCCCCTATACCTTTGGCCGTCGGTTGCAGTCACTAGCGCTGTAGCACTCGATGCCCTACCGACTTTGCCAAGCTCGGACGCGAAATTATCATCAGCTTTCCAATTTCCCATGCCAATGTCGTTACGACATTCCCCAGCTCCCATTCCAGAAATCGCAGGGAACTCTCCTGGGTTGCCTAAGCAAAGGTGGTCTTTAGTAACGGTATTTGCTTGTAATGTCGTATTACTAACAGAATACGTCTTGAGCATAGAAACCATTCCTTTAGCGGTTGAAGCAGCGGATGTATTTTTAGCCCTGACCTGAATACCGTTATAGGCAACGATGGTTATTGCCGCAAGAATCCCAATAACGACGATTACGATGAGTAATTCGACTATCGTAAATCCATTATGTTTGTGTTTAAGCATTAAGAGCATTATGAATGTCACGTGTAGAGGAGTCAATTAAAATAACAGCGTCTGCCGAACTTGCCGCCAATTTGCTTTCAGCAAGTCGCGCGGGAGTTCGAATTTCACGTCCAAAGCAAATTAAAAACCGACCGGATGGTCGGACTTTAATTTGGCGGAGGAGGGGAGATTCGAACTCCCGCTCCAGATCTCTCCGGACTAACGATTTAGCAAACCGTCCCCTTAAGCCACTTGGGTACCCCTCCGTAGGGCATAAGTCGTTCGCGCTTCAGAATGTACCGGTGAAAGCATACCGCGGGGCCGGTTTAACCGTCTTTGATTTGCGTTTCACGCAGCAGCCACTTGGGCGCCAACTTGAGTAATTGTAGCACATAACAGGGGCGGGTGGGTAGACTTTTCGCGTAGCATTGCTTATATTAAAGATAACGATTAATCAAAGGAACCTCATGATCAAGAACGTTATCCGAAGCCTTGCTCCATCAATTCTTGTCGCATCACTGTCACTTGCGGTCATGGTCGTACCGACCGCCATGGGATTCGACGGCAGCATACAGGGTGGCGCCGATTCTGCCCGCGGAACTGACCAGACAACCGACTTGTTCGGCCAAACTGGTATCTTTCGAACTATTACCAACGTCCTGCTGTTCGTACTTGGCGCGATTTCAGTCATCATGATTATCATCGGTGGGCTGCGCTACGTCGTGTCTGGCGGCAACGCCACAGCGGTCACGGCGGCCAAGAACACCATTTTGTATGCCATCGTCGGTGTTATCGTGGCCTTACTGGCCTACGCCATCATCAACTTCGTACTCAACAGCTTTACCGCCGGTAGTTCTGCTGGTACGAACGTCTAGGGATTACCCCTGCTAAAATAGAGACAGGCTCCTGAAGAGGGAGCTTAGATTGACGGAAGTCCGACCCAGGCGCTCTGCCTAGAGCATTGCCCCTCCGGGTTCCCACTACCGCCAGTCCCGCCCGATGAGTGCTTACGCAGGGCTCATCGGGCGGTCACCCCCCCCAGAGAAGAGAAAGATAGCGCAATCATAGATTGCTTTTCCGCTCGTTCGTGAAAAAATGTAAACACTTTTTCACTTCATTCGCTGCACCGAACTCTCGGTTCGTGCCACTTCGCGGCACCCGAGAGTTCAAATCTTAACCGAACAGCCAAGAAAAATGACGACCAGACGGTCGTCGTTTTTCTTGGCGGAGAGGGAGAGATTCGAACTCTCGGTAGCTTTAACACCACGACGGTTTTCAAGACCGTTACCATAAACCACTCGGTCACCTCTCCAGGCACTCGGCAATTTTAACAGATGTCAGGCCTACTTGTCGAGAGCTTGCCGGGCCAGCACGGCGACCCAGACCGACTGCGCACCCGCGCGGCGGAGCTCTGCGGCACACGAACGTAGCGTCGCATTGGTCGTCACCACGTCATCAATCAGCAGGTAGGTCGCGTCCGGGCTAGCCGAACTCCGACATTCATACGCCTGTTCGGCTTGTTGAAACCGCTCCTTCTTTGACTTACCTCGCTGCACGCTTGACCCAATATGGCTTAGCAGCAGCTCGACCGGAATCTCCCGCTTCTTCCCTAAAGCTCTCGCGATGAGCAATGTGTGATCGTAGCCTCGCTGCCGTATATGCGAAGCTACGGTTGGTACCGGAACAATAGTCGTGTCGGGCGGCAAAGAGGGCAGCACCTCGTCAAGCAACGACGCTGCTGCCATAGCCATGTCGACGACACGCTCAAACTTATAAGCATTCAAAATGTTGCGTAATACGCCTTCACGATTACCAACACACCATGCCCGGGTATACGAAGTATGGCAATCACTACAGATACCAACGCTTGAAGGCATTTGGCACACGATACAAACCGTTATTGACTCATCAACGATGTCGTATTTACAATTAGGACATAGTACGGCACCCACTTTTCCGCAACCATAACAGTAGTGTGGAGCAACGATTTGTAATAGCTTGTTAATCATTGTGCTTTTTACGTTTAAGACCCCTGTAGCGTTGATTATACAATAAGCATTAGTTATACTGAAGGTGACTACTTGTCAATAGTGTCTGAGGTAAAGTGGAGGAACCAATGGCCCGTAAACAAAACGATGATTTATTAATTGAAGATGAGCTGGCAGCGGCGTTTTTAAACGACGACGAACTGACCCAGCAAAGTGACGCACCGCAGCAAGCTGCACCGCAGGGTAGCGACGACAACTGGGAAGAAGGGGAAGAAGATTTTCCTGGACAACTGGCTGTCGACGTTTACGAAACGGACGAGAAGCTGGTCGTAAAAGCTCGCACCGCAGGTGTGAACAAAGAAGACCTTGATGTCAGTATTTCTGACGGCATTCTGACTATCAGCGGCACGCTTTCGAGCGGCGATGATAGCGACGCGACAAACTGGCACATCCAGGAATGTTACTGGGGCGAATTTAGCCGCACAGTCGCATTGCCTGTTGCAGTCAGAGAAGATGAAGTCGAAGCAATGTTGAAGGACGGCGTCCTGACCATTAGCTTCGGTAAAGTGAAGCAAGAGCAAGCTAAGAAAATCATGATCAACTAGATTTTAAAAAGCTATAAAAAATACCGCCCCTACACTCGGGCGGTATTTTTATTTAGACAGCGGCACAAGTACTGTCAGTACTTGGTTTCAATAAAAAAACCACTGGTGACTTGACCAGTGGTTTTTTTGCGACTAGATGCGCGGGGGACTAGTTATCAGTAGAGAAACTGCCGAGTACGAAGTTGACCACGGCAAATGCCAGTAGCGCGACGACGATTCCAACAATCGCATAGAGGATGGTGTTCTTCGCACCGGTAACCGCCGTGCTATCACCGCCAGAAACGGTGTAACGAATACCACCGATGATCAGCATGATCACCGATACTGCACCGATAAGGAACAATAGAACGTTAGTAATGGTGCGGAAGATACCGGTCGTGCCAAATAGGTCCGACTGTTGGTCCGTGCCTTGTGCCGAATTGGCACCGTCAGTAATGCCTTGATCGAAGGCTGAAGTTGTTTCGGCCGCTGGCACCGCCGCAAAGCTTAGCGCGAGCGCGAGCGCCGGAACAACCAATAGGCCTTTCGCCATGTTAGTGATTGCTGTTTTCATAATTGTGTATTCCTTTCAGGTAATCTTGCTTCTTTTATATCAGATGTCGGTGTGAATGTTAAGGGCTATCAGCTACGAGACTCCAGGCTTCATGATAAATGCGTCGGTAACGAATTTAACAATCGCATAAGCAAGCAGCGCGACGACGAGTCCGATGACCGCGTACAAAATAGTGTTCTTAGCACTGGTAATCTGGGCCGAGTCGCCATTGCTGACGGTGTACTTGATAGCACCGATGATAATCATGATGACCGCGATCGCTCCGATGATGAACAGTAGGACATTTGTCACGGTTTCAATAACATTACCAAGATTGCCTCGCTGCTGGGCAGACTTGCTACACTCCGCACCTTGACCGACACCGGTAACTTTTGCCGTCGTGTCGCAGGCGGCCTGAACCGTCAGTGCTGGCACGACCGCGACGGTCGCCCCGATAACCATAAACGCCGCAACCATAGTTCGAGTAATGAACGAGTATAGTATTGATTTCACTTTAATTAGTACCTTTCTTTCCAAATTGTTTCATTATGCTACAAACTGCACCACTACGAAGTTAACAATCGCATAGGCGAGGAGTGCAACGACGAGTCCGATGACCGCGTACAAAATAGTGTTCTTAGCACTGGTAATCTGGGCCGAGTCGCCATTCGACAGGATGTACCGTAGTCCACCAAGAATAATCATGATGACCGCAACCACACCAATGATGAACAGCAGCACATTGATAGCGTTCTGAATCTGCGGCTGAAGATCTTGACCGGCACCGCCCGCCTTAGTAACACCCTGTTGGACTTTACAGGCCGGTTTGCCGGCGTCGGTGCCGCCAGTGCCACAGTCAATCGCCATCGCCGCCGGGGCAGGCGAGGCTAAACCGATCGCTACTATACCAGCAGCGACAAATACTGAGATCTTTAGTTTGTGCAGAAGTGTCGTTATCATATTCATTTCTCCTTAATAATTTTTAGACGAACCGTGATACTACGAAGTTAACAATCGCATAGGCCATTATTGCCACGACCAGCCCAATAACCGCGTACAAAATAGTGTCCTTGGCCGATTTGATTTGTGAGGCATCGCCATTCGACAGAGTGTACCGAATGCCGCCTACGATAATCATGATAACCGCAACGATTCCGATCACAACGAGCAACGTCGATATCACCGCCTGAACAGGTCCATCGACCGTCTCGCCAGTTGCCTGACAAACCGGTTCAGATGCATTGGCTGCGTTACATGCCTTATATACGTTAATCGCTCCAGCCGGCAGAGCCGCGAATACCCCGGCGCCAAGTACCATGGCGACAGCCAATACGATACGCTTCATTTTTTGCCTCATCATAATGCTACACAAACCTTCCTATTACATAATTCGTCACGATGAATGCGAACAGTACGACCACAAGCCCGACGACCGAATATAATATACCATCCTTCGCGCGCTTGATCTTACTTGGGTCACCCTGCGAAATGACATAAAACATACCGCTAATGATAATGACGATGACCGCAATAATTCCAGCAGCAAGGTACACCGTATTCAAAATACCGTTCACCGCGTTTTCAGCGGTGACGACAGGAATACCCGTTTCGCCACCAGCCGGAATTCGAGCCGCAAGGTAAGACAGAAGGTTCATCACCCTATATTCCCCGCTACGAGGTTAACAATCGCTACCGAGAAGAACGAAATCACCAAGCCAATTACCGCATTTTGAATAATCTTACGGCCGGCTGTTATGCGATCTGCCGAACCGGCACTGGTAAGGTATTTGAACCCGCCGTAAATAATGAATCCGACCGCTATAAACCCAATCAGCCTGAGAGCAATTTCAATAACGTTCAAAATGATCATAAAAATGAAGTTGCTTAAATCGTTTTGATCAGCCAACTCGACGGTCTTGCCGTTATCGTCGACTTCGGTCTTTTCAGACACCAGCACCTGACAGGTGTCCGGCTTACGAGGCAGGCCGTCAAACCAAGCAGGGAAGCCTAGAAAGCTCGAAGCACAGGACTGGCCGCCTTCACCGGTTGCTCCCGGTCCAAATTTTGCCGCGTGTGCCGCTTGAGCTGGCAACAGTAGCGCGCTCACGCCGACCATCAAGGCTAATGCAATAAATAAGCTGGACAGTTTATACATCATGCAAAGACCCCTCCCGGTACGATAAAGTTCAGTCCCGCGTACATCAACGCGAACAAAATCAGTCCGATTATGACATTCGTAATAATGTCGGTGGCTTTCTTTACTTGGTCGGCCTTGTCCTCAGCAGTGGTGTACAAAATCGCTCCGTAGACGATTCCCGCGACCGCGATAATCCCGACACCGGCGGTCATTATATTCACCACGATTAGCAGCAGCGCCCACACGCCATTGTCTTCGGTGCCGCCACCTTTAGAGTTCTTGGCATCACACGCGATAATCGAAGTGTCCACGCCACCACAGGTGTTTTGGGCACCAGCCGCGCTGGTAGTAAGGCTTGCGGCGACGAAGCCACACAGTAATGCCGGAAGCATTAAAGAAACTACTATTTGTTTTATTTTCATAACTACCCATACGATACGATATTACGTCGGCTCCTGCAAGGTTTTGCCGTAATTTTTACGCTTATTATCAAAGGGCCAGGGTATTGACTTTTTCTCTGTAAAATGATAAAATCCAAGAGTTATGTGGGAAGTTCTCGTTAGAGCTCCGCGTGGTAGCAATAACCCGCGGAAATTCAGCATGCTGCTGGCCACGTTCTTTGTGGCCTGTTTCGCGTATATTTTTACGACCGCTCCCTCTGTTAGTGCGGCCGATGCTACGTGGCAAGGCGACTCAATCGTCTACGACGGCAACACATATGCCCAAGTCGACCCAATCGGCGCGTTTCCAAGCGACATAAAAGCCAGCCCGGCTATCTACCAGTACACCGACAGCTCGGTCAACCCTAACCTCGTCTACTTCATCTACTTCGCCAATGGCGTGGTCGAACCCAAAAGCGAAAAAGAAGCCACCTATGTGCGCTTTACCCTTAATCCACCCAATCGCTACATCAACCAAAGCGGCAAGCAAAGCATCACGCTCACCCCTGTACCTGCAGGCGAGATAGCCAATACCGACGACTCGTTGACGAACAACTGCACCATCGAAGGCGTTGGCTGGCTCGTCTGTCCGGTCATGTGGGCCATATCCGAAGGCATGGACTGGGTCTTCGAACGCATTCGCGGCTTCCTTGAAGTCCAACCCATCACCACATCGGTCGACAACCCCATCTACCGCGTATGGGTCTATTCGCGAGACCTGGCTAATGTCGCCTTCGTTATCGGCTTTCTGGTCATCATTTACAGCTACCTCGTCGGGGGCGGCTTTGACGCCTACCGGATTCGCAAGATTCTCCCGCGGCTGGTCATCGTCGCCATCCTTATTAACATCAGTTACCTCATTTGTGCGGCAGCCGTTGATATCAGTAATATTGCCGGCTACGGCGTTAACCAGCTGTTCGAATCGGTCCGCGACGACGTCCTACCGGGTTCAAATACCGCCGAAGACGTCAACTGGACCAGCGTCACCGCCTGGGTACTGGCGGGTGGCACCGGGGCAGCAGTCGGGTTCACGGCACTTTCCGCCGGGGCAGCCGGTGCGGCCGTCACCGGCCTGTGGTACATGCTGGCGCCCTTCTTGTTCGGCGGGGCACTGCTTACCTTCGTTACGTTCTTCGTTCTGGCGGCGCGCCAGGCAATTATCGTCATTCTTATCGCTATCGCGCCTTTGGCATTCGCGGCCTATATACTACCCAACACCGAGAAGTGGTTTGAAAAATGGCGCAGCCTGTTCTTCACTATGCTTGTCATGTTCCCGGCATTCGGTGCCGTGTTTGGTGGTGCACAGCTCGCCGGAGAAGTCATCATCCGAAGCGCTACGTCTATCGAAACGATTATCTTAGGGCTTGGTGTTATGGTCGCGCCTCTGGCGATTACGCCGCTCCTCCTCAAGCTTGGTGGCGGCATACTGAACCGCTTCGGGGGCATCATAAACAACCCACAACGTGGACTCTACGACCGCTACAAGAACTACAATAAAGACCGCCTCGGCGAGCACGTTGCCCGTAACAACGCCAAGAATGCCGAACTGCAGCGTACTAATGGCTTCCGCACGGGGGTCTTTGGTCAGCACATGCGTCGCTCGGCCGCTCGTTCATACGCCAAGAACAACTCCCGCGAAGCAGAAAAGGGACTCGATGAAGAGCGAGCTAAAAACGAATGGCACGGCCAAACCGGCCGCTGGGGTGGTGACAACCGCGAAGTCCGAGACGACGTCCGTAGTCGAATTACTGGCCGACCAGTCCGTGGTTACGGCAATCTCGACACCTACAAGCGCGACAATCAGCTTGCCCATAACCTTCATGAATCGCACAACGAGCAACACTGGCAAGACCTCTTAAAGACCGACTCTACCCGTCGTGCCATGCAAACCGAAACTCGCCTAACGACCGGCCTCGCCAAGATCGATGAGGACGAGATGAACGAAGCCGACACCAGCTTCTTAAACCAAAGCATCGCAAATGGAGCCACGCCACGCTACGCCGCCGCTCGTGCCGCCAAGATCCGTACCGTCGTCCAAAAGGGTATCGGCGAAAACGCCGCCAAGATTGTCGAAGTTGAAGGCTCGGCCCAGCTTGCCGAAACCATCCTCACTGACGCGACGCTCAAAAATCAGGTCATTAAGACACAGGAATTCCAGGGGCGAGCAAATCAAGCCAACGAACTGGTCGAAGACGCCGCTAAGGCGAACTGGGAGAATATTACCCTAACTGACCGCACCGTCTATTCTCGCCAGCTCGAACGCCAGGCCAACGCCAAGAACCTCAAGTCACTCCAGGCCGAATGGGAATCAATCCTGGTCGAAGCCAGCGCTGGGCGAACCGACGACTACCAAAGGCGCCATGGACCAATAACCAGCCAGGTCGCTGATCAAATCGACATCATCCGCCAGTCCGAAGAAACCATCGAGGTCGAAGAGAAGCGCAAGGCTAATGCAACCTATGTCGTCAAATCAAACCTAACAAAACGCCTAATGGCCGACGATAACCTGCTGGATCGTGCCGCCGGTGTTGATGAATATGGTCGTACCAAGGTGGTCGCGCAACTGTACAAGGAAGGTTCAGCCCTCCACATGCAAAACGTCGAGGCCGTCGAAAGCACCTTCAGTAACGAAGGTTACCAGCCCGAGGAACTGATTGAGGTATACCAAACCGGTAAGCTGCGCGGTAACGAACCGGCAACCGATATGCACATCCACGCGGCCATAAAGCAGCTCGCTTCGGAAAAAGCCAACAACACCGCCATGCAAAAAATGTCTGACTACATCGCTACCCAAGGTATGCAGTTTGAAAATGGCAATTACTACGACGCAGCAGACACGACCAAGACAAGTACTCTCGACGATGACGAAGTAGAGCGACGACGCAACCTCCAGCAGATTTACGCCGACGCCATGGCCAAGACAGGACACCAGGTCACACACCTAAGCGGAACAGACAAAGCAAACCTACAAACCGGTACCTACCGGGCCGGCACGGAAGTTGCGATTCTACGCGACATCGGCACCGGTAAAATCAAAGCCGACAGGGTTGGCAAGATGGACATCGACGAGATGGTTCGTAGCCTTCAGGTCTTCCGTGACAATCCTTCGGAACTCGCAAGGACAGGCGAAGCCAACCGCAAGGCCTACGTCGAGGTTATCGATGAAGCCATGAACGACCCAATCATCGGCGCTAAGCTCGAAACTCGCCACAAGCGAGCCCTTGAAGCCATGAAGCTCTACCTCGACCCAACGACGCCGACACCTTCTACCGCCGAGGTCCAGACTGCCGCCGGTCGATTGATTCCAACGGAGTACGACCCCCTAACAATGGTCGACAAGAAGTAACTTCCGCCTCAATAACAACCCTTGACGTCAATTCCACCTACTTGACTTTTTCAAGCATAAGGTGTATAGTAATGACATAAGCACATTCGCTTTGTCATAACCTAAAGCCCCATACAAGCGGCAAGGAACACTACAATGAGTCTTAGTCACGAACGACCAGTTCCAGCAAACCCAAATGCAACCCCGGCCGAACAAGACGCCGCACGCCAGCATGTCGAAGCCACCGTTGATGGAGGCAAAGGACGAAAGGGAATGGTCGCAGGACTTGCCGCTGCAGTTGCAGCAACTGTCATTGGCGGTGGATTTTACCTGACAAAGGGAGAGAATGACTCCAGCCCTAACCCAGAACGCAACCCGGCCGCTACATCTTCGCCCAACCCAGGCCAGACCGAAGCGACCGCTGAAGCTACATCTGATCCAACTACCGAAACTACTCCGGAAGTAACTGCTACCCCCGAAACAACCAGTGTTGGTCCAACTGAATTGACCGTCGAACGCTACAATGACGGCGAATCACTCATGTATGCGATATTCGAACAGGAAAATGAATGGCTCATGACCGGCGCGACTCCCGAGACGAAAGCCAATGAGGACCCGCTAATCACTCGCGACCAGTACATCGCCGAGCTAAACAAGCCGGTCGACGACGCCTACGTTTCAGTCCTGTATGTCAGCGACTGGCAACAGCGGCCTGACCTCGCACGGGAAGTCAACGACAATATCCGAAACCATTACGCAGTCGTACTGACCAACATGGGTACGACCGACACGGGCAACTCGCTGGATGTCGAGCCATACGAACACAGTACGACATTGACGTCGGCCGTCGAGCTGTCAAACAATGGTAGCGAAATCGTCGTCGAATACGAATACACCCGTCAAGACAACTCCGACCAAAACCGTGCTCACGAATTCATCACTGAAACGTACAGCACCCCGATAACCGGACACGGTCGCGCCACCTGGGTACAAGAAGACGGCGTCTGGAAAGTTTCCGAAGTCGTTCCCGTCAATTAATACTGTAAGCATAAGTGTTTCGTAGTATAATGGGCCTCACTTGGGGCCTATTATATATATGACAAAAAAACGACGAACAGGCGGGAACAGAAACAATCCGGTAGCACGCACACTATCGCTGGCGTGGATTGGCAATAATCCAATCTTCTTTGTGGTCGCGCTCACCGTTTTTTCTCTGCTGGCGTCTCTAGTAACTCCCGTATTGACGAAGCCTGCCAGCGCCGCCCCTGAATGGCCCGGTGAAAGCTTTATCGCCGACGATGTCTACAAAAACGCCAGCGCTCACCAGCACTACTACTGGCTATATGCCTGCTTTCGGCACGTCGACATAGACAAAGTGACACCGAATGAAATGAGCAGCTGGGACTTCTTTGAAGGCAACACCAGCGCCCAAGCACTTGGCGCCATGTACCCGGGCAAAACCGCGAGCGCTAACTTACAGGGAACACGCGACTGCCAGACCGAGTCGCTCGTTCAAACGGCCTTCGGGTACCTTGGGTTTGATAACCCGCGTACCGCATTTTGTGGCCTGAGTGGTGCGCAGTACGAAGATGGCCAGGACGGCAATGTCGACGACTGTATTGCTGGCGTCGGTGACAAGGACTGGGACAACGACAAAGACAAAGACGAAGTAGCTGAGTCATTTAAAAATGCTGCGTTTTCAAAAAAGCCAGCGTTCGGAGGGCCCGAGGAATACGTCCGGGCGTATGCGACATTGGTCAGCCAGCGCGGCTGTCAAATGGAATTCCCAAACACCACGCTGTACGAATCGAGCGGTGACGTTCCCGGCGCGGCCAGTAGTAACTCGCAGTATGCCGTACCCGTGTTCGTTCCAGACGGTGAGGGAATGGTACTGCGCTATATTCAGGGTGTCGGCATACCAACGGGTGACAGCAACCTGGCATACGTTGCGACCACCGGCGGCAGTTTTGACGCTTACCAAAAGCGTTCGTGTGACCAAATAGTCAATATCGCGCGCGACAATGCCGGCGCCTATAGCACCTGGCTACGCGACAACCCCGACGCACTTGCGAGCACTGAAGTAAGCGGATCAGAAGATAGCTCAGAAGAAGACACGACCACCTGCGCAATCGATGGCATCGGCTGGATCGTTTGCCCGGTCATGAACTTTTTGGCTACGATAAACGACCTTGCGTTCATCTTCCTGCGAGACTTGCTTGAAGTCCGCCCGGCACTTGTGCAAGACGAGGGTACGCAAACCGCATGGTCAACCTTCCGTGACTTCGCTAATATCGCCTTTGTCATTTCGTTCATGGTCATCGTTTACTCGCAAATTACCAGCGCCGGAATTAGTAATTACGGCATTAAAAAAATGCTGCCACGTATTGTAGTAGCGGCCATATTAGTTAATATTTCGTTCTATGTCTGCGCGTTAATGGTCGACGCCAGTAATATTGTTGGTAGTAGTATTTATTCGTTCTTTCAAGAAATAACGCCCGCCGCTGCATCTGGTACTAGTGAAGACGGGGGAACATGGTCTGAAATAATTGGAGCCATGCTCGTAGCAGGGGTCGGCGTGCTGCTTATCGTCGCAATCGCCCTTGCACCGACGGTTCTTATTGCCCTCGCGGTCATCATCCTTATCTTGGTTGCCCGCCAGGCGCTCGTACTTATCCTCATCATCGTATCGCCGCTGGCGTTCGTCGCCTACTTGCTACCAAATACCGAAGACTGGTTTAAAAAGTGGTGGAAGGCCTTCGTGGCCACGCTTATGGTATTTCCTATCGTCGGCATCGTCTTTGGCGCTAGCACGCTTGCATCGAACATCCTGATGGGAATCGCCGGCGATGGGGGAGAAGGTGGCGACGATGAACAGATACTGAAACTTGTCGCCCTAGCCGTGCTTGCAGTTCCGCTATTCGCGGTTCCGGCCATATTAAAAGGTTCGTTGTCTGCCGCTGGCAATATAGGGCAAAGGGTTAGCGGGCTAGCCGACCGAAGCAACCGAATGGGTGGCAAACAACTTGGTGGCCGATTAAGCCAAATAGGCAAGGGTCTCGACAACCGTCGAACCGAGCTAGCCCAGCAGCGCAAAGGTATCGGACGATTAGATGCGTTTCGAAGAGGACGGATGCGCCGCGATTCAAAATATGAAGCGCTTGACGCAAGGGGCAAGGCGGCAGCGGCAGCATTTGGGGTAAACGACCCGAAAGCATCTAAATTCGGCATTCAGAAGTCTGACGCCGAACACGCAATGAAAACTGCAAACGTTGACCTTGAAGCAAACGCAGTTCAAGCTCGATCTCTCGATGAAATCGTCGCTCATAATGTCGCTAACGCACGACTAGATTCCGCGAATAGAGCAAGGCAGAGCGACTACACCGGGCAGCTCGTAACGAAATCGGGTGATCCGACGGCTGTTGCGTTAGCGGCGGCTGGAGTACAAGGAGCGGCCGGAGCACGCAGAGTTGCAGCCGCGGCAAAGGCATCTCAGTCAAAAGAGATGATGGAAAACATTCAGAATATTCAATCAACCTTACCGTACGAGGTCGCTTCGGATAATTCCGCCCTAGAACAGCGGTTTGCAGCCGCTGATACAACCGAAGAACGTGTTGCATATGCAAAACTAATGCGCGGAAACGGGTCGCCTGGCATTGAGTCGCTCAAACGCTCACTATCTTCACATACGGAAGGGAACGCGTCGATGGCCACAGGAGAGGCCCGCGACAAAGCACTCTCGGACGAATTAGACTTGAAGGAAATTCTCGCGTTCGATAATGACTTCCGAGCATCAGGACGAGATTTTGAAGTTTGGGCAAACAATGAAAAACCCGGAAAAACCTTCAAAGAAGTTTCAAACTCGACAGACGTCTGGTCAGATCAAAGCGCCCAAAGATTCGCTTCAATGTCGAAGCCAGCGCAAATGAAGCTTATTGCTAAACTAGCCAAAGACAAACCAGATGAATTAAAGGCATTTATCTCACGATTCAATGCCGATGCCACAGCCGCTGGTAAGGTAAAGGGCGCACCTCAGGAAATGTTGGCTGCATTTCAAAGAGGTGAGGATATCTCGAGCTACACCGCTAAGGTTGACGCGGGAATGTAGTCAATAGTTATTGCTATACTAAACTTACATGGCAGTCTATAAAGTACCCCAAGACGTCGAAGCCGACGATAAGCTGATCGGACCGTTTTCGTTTCGGCAGTTTATCTATTTGATTATCGTGGTCGGGGCAGGGTTTATCGGCTATTTCTTAAGTCAGCTGTTCTTGCCGCTATTCGTCATTGTGCTACCGATAATCTTACTGTTTGGCGCCTTGGCACTGCCGCTCCGCAAAGACCAGCCTATGGAAACGTACCTGGCGGCAATCGTATCGTTTTACATCAAACCACGTAAGCGTATGTGGGTTCCCGATGGCACCCAGGCCTTCGTTGAAATTACCGTTCCGAACGTCGTCGAAGTCCGGCGCGTCAAAGACATTTCCGAAAGCGAAGCCGAGCAGCGACTCAGCTACCTGGCAAGTATCGTCGACTCACGTGGCTGGGCTGTGCGCGGGGTCCAAAGTCCAATACCAACATCTCCTGGCTCTATGACCAATGACGCCTACCTAGAAGCCCAGGCAGCCCCCGACATGCTCGACGAGACCATGGGAATAGGGCAGAGCCTCGACACCAAGCTTGACCAAGTCGACGCCCAACGCCACCAAAAAATGCTCGAGCGCTTTCGCGTCCAATCCGCAGGCGTAGCCGTGCCGCCGCCGACCGGATTCGCCCAGCCAGTCACGCCAACTGTGCTACCCACTGACCCTTATGCCTCGCTGGCGCCGCCCGCCGACCTATTTGCACCTTCGCCACAGCCAACCGCTGATGAGCCGGACATTACCGTGGCATTCAACCCATACCCAACCATGCACCAATCGGTACTTTCGCCTATGGGCGATACGCCGGTTCAAGCCCCGGTTGAAAATCCGATTCCACCAGAGCCCGAAAAGCCTAGCGAAAAGCCGTTGTCGCCTGATATAATTAACCTTGCAAATAATCCCGATTTATCGGTGGAGACGATTGCCAGAGAGGCCAATCGCATTCACGAGAAAGAAAAACTTTCTGAAGATGAGGTAGTGATATCACTTCGCTAACATAAATCGGCGTAACGAGTGGGAACGAGAGTCTTTAATGCCGCCGAGCCAACCAGCTAATCAGCCACCGGTGTCGCCCGGTCTGCCGCCTATCGGTAGTGCCACGCCCACTCCTGCCCAGGCCTTTCCGGTACCTCCAGACATGCCGCAACCAATCGGCAGTAGTCAAGCTTCCGCGCCAGCCAAGCCGCCCGTCAATCAAAACACCGCCCAAAACACCCTTCAGATCGCCGAAGTGCGTGAAAATATGGTCATTATGCGCGACGGGAGCTTTCGAGCGGTCGTTGCCTGTAAATCAATCAACTTCGACCTTATGAGCAGTCGCGAACGCGAAGGAGTAGAATACAGCTACCAGAACTTCCTCAATTCACTCTATTTTCCGGTGCAAATATTCATTCGCTCGCAGCGCGTCGACATTGGGCCATATATCGACCGACTGGTCGGCATGCGGCGCAACCAGGACAATATGCTCCTTGGCGTCCTAATGGACGATTACATCAACTTCATCGACGTGCTTAGCCAAGAGGCCAATATTATGGATAAAAGCTTCTTTATCGTCGTGCCATTCTACCCATCCGGCGACCTCTCCGACCTTCGCGATCAAGCCAAGGGCTTTTTCGGCAAACTGTTCGCAAAGCAATCTGGCGAAACGATCAAGATTGACGAAGCCAACTACGCCAAAGCAAAAGAAGAAATTGGCAACCGCGTGAACGCCGTCATGAGCGGCCTGTTTCAGTTGGGCGTCAAGAGCGTGCAGCTGAACACCAAAGAACTCGGTGAGCTGTACTACAACATTTACAACCCCGACACGGCCGTTCGCGAACCGCTCGGTGACTTCGACAACGTCACCAGTACGTACGTCCGAAAAGGCCAGGGCGAAGCCCCACGCCCGAATATGCAGGGAGGCGCATAGGTTATGGCCAAGAAAAAACTTGACGCAGTTGATATTGCCGCTCAGCAGCGCGCCCGCGAACAAGCCGAAGTCGAACAGGCCTTCTTAAAAGGCGTCACGACGCTTCGTGACCTAATTGCACCAAGCAGCATTGAAATCCACTCCAGCTACTTCCGCCTGGGCACCAAGTACGGTCGAACACTCTACGTCTATGGCTATCCGCGCCAAATCTACACCGGTTGGCTTTCAAGCATCATCAATATTGACGAAGTCCTTGATATTTCTATGTTCATTTACCCGGTTGAAAGCCAGGTGGTCTTGAACAACCTCCGCAAGAAGGTCACCCAAATGGAAGCCAGTATGTCCATCAACAGCGAAAAGGGGCGTACTCGTGACCCTGGTCTCGAAGCAGCCATTCAGGATGCCGAAGAGCTGCGTGACCAACTGCAAGTCGGTGCCGAACGCTTCTTCCGCTACGGACTGTACATCACCCTCTACGGTGACAGTCTAGATGAACTTGGCTACGTGCAGCACAAGATTGAAACCATCTTTGGCCAGCAATTGGTATTCAGCAAGGTCGCCTCGTCCCAGCAAGAACAGGGAATGAACAGTACTGTCCCACAAATGACCGACCAGCTTCAGATTCGTCGCAATATGAACACCGGCGCGATTTCGACCAGCTTCCCGTTCACCTCGGCCGACCTGACCGACAGCAAGGGAATTCTATATGGCATTAATATGCACAATAACGGCCTGGTCATTTTTGACCGCTTTACCCTAGAAAACGCCAATATGGTGGTATTTGCCAAGTCTGGTGCCGGTAAGTCGTTTACCGTCAAACTCGAAGCTATTCGCAGCATGATGACCGGCGCCGATGTCCTGATTATCGACCCCGAAAACGAATACCAAAAACTCGCCGATGCCGTTGGAGGAAGTTATATTCGCCTGAGCCTTAATGCCGATACGCGTATTAATCCCTTCGACCTGCCGCGCGTTATCGACACCGAAGAAGCCGACGACGCCTTGCGTGCGAACCTAGTAACACTCCACGGATTATTCCGTCTTATGCTCGGTGGCTCACAAACCGCGGCCAATGGAATCGTCATGAGCGGACTGGCACCGGCCGAAGAAGCCGACCTTGACCAAGCGCTGATTGATACCTACGCCCGTACCGGCATTACATCCGACCCATTGACGCACAACTCACTACCGCCAACCATCAGCGACCTATACGACACATTGCTGCACATGGGTGGCACCGGCCCACAACTGGCGCAACGACTGCGCAAGTACACCACCGGAACCTTCGCCGGAATCTTTTCCCAGCAGTCCAACATCGACATTAACAATAATATGGTCGTCTTTAATATTCGCGACCTCGAGGACGAACTTCGACCCGTCGCCATGTACATCGTACTGAGCCACATCTGGAACATTACCAGGAGCAACCAGAAAAAACGCATGCTGATCGTCGACGAAGCCTGGCAACTTATGAAGTACGACGACTCAGCGAATTTCTTGTTCAGTCTTGCTAAACGAGCCCGTAAATACCAACTTGGTCTTACGACCATCACCCAGGACGTCGAGGACTTTATGGGCAGCAAAATGGGTCGCGCCATCGTCGCCAACAGCTCTATGCAACTGCTCCTTAAGCAATCATCGAGTGCAGTCGACGTACTGGCAGATGTCTTTAAGCTGACCGAAGAAGAACGAAAACGTCTGGCTAACTTCCCGGTAGGGCAGGGCCTATTTTTCGCCGGGCAAAATCACGTGCATATCCAAATTATTGCCTCACAGACCGAGCAACAATTAGTCACGACCGGCAACGGCGCCACCGGCATGAAAAGTCAGCAGCCCGCGCCTCAACCGGGCACGCCCGCGCAAAATTCGGGTTATATGAACCCCGGTGAATCGCGTGTATAATGAAGGTAAACCATGAGGGGTTTGTCTGAAAACTAAAAACAATCACTATGGATCCTGCTAATAAGCACAACCCAGATATTGAACCTGAAATCCGACCGAAGCTCGGAGTTATTAATGGTGACGGCGAATCCACTTCAGAGCGTGGCAACTTAAGCGAAGCCTCAGCTCAAGGCAGCGAATTAGATAAAGACGAGAAAAAATTCGGACTCATTCAAGGTGGCGGCGAATCAACCGACGACCGTGGCGACCTAAGTGCCATCCGTGATCAAGAGCAGCAAGGTCTGTATGTAACAGGGGATGGCCAAAAAAAGATTGTTCGAGGTAAGGCAATCGCCAAGAAGTATGGCGGTGTATTTGGACTTATTTCTATCCTTGGACTTGGTGGTGGACTAATCGCTAGTTTTTTCGGCCCTGCCACTATGCTGATTAATCTCATGGAGAACTTTACCAGCGTCAACGACTCATCGACGACTGCCATGGAGCGACGCTTCCTGAAGGTGCTCAATAACATGACCGAACCGACCGACCCGGTGTGCGCCAATAGCAAAAAGCTAAAGTGTAAAATGGGGAAAATTTCTAATAACGCGCTTAATAAACTGGAGCGGAAGGGAATCGTCGCTAATTTCGACTCGGATGCGAATAATACGGGCAAGCGTACAGGCTACCCTTCGAAGAACCCCAAAAGCTACACTATCGACATGGGTGGCGGTACAACAAAAACCGTAAATGCCAAGGACCTGACTGGTTTTTTAACTAAAAACCCCAAGGTGGCCTCGAAAGTACTCGGTCGCGGTGGTGCGTTCAACCTTAAATATAAAGCCTGGTCGGGAAAATATATCGCCAATAAGTTCTATAAAACCTTCAACCTCAAGCGTGAAGGTGGCCTTGCCGACGGTAATAATCAAGCCACCAGTAGTACTGAACGGCTGCGGGCAATCCGTGAAAAGCTCGCCTTGTCGAGTCCGAGTCTCAATACGCTTGATAGTTCGGAGGGTGGGGTGAGATCGAAAATCACCGACAAAGTAGGTAGCCAGCTAGAAATGTCAAAGAAGGGCGGGGTGGCTTACACGACAGCCGTGGCAGGCTGTATTACCGTTAAGGCGCCGGGTTACATCGCTGCTGGTGTTGCCGGTGCTCAACTCCTACAAATACTGCCAATCTATATGGATCTTGTCGCGTCACCAGGCTCAAAAGCTAAAGCTGCCGGGGTTGGCAGTGGGTTTAGCGGCGAAGATATGGACTCAATTGGGTCACTCCTCACCCAAAAGACCAAGCGCGAAAGTGACGGCAAAATGACTTCGGCGCTCGACTCGCCGTACCTACTAGCCGCAATGGGCGCAAACAAAGGAAAACCAGCGGTATCGAAAGATTTTTCACCCGGCTATGGTATATTACAAAACCCACTTGTGAAGACCGCCGAATCAGCCGATAAAGATACCGAGAAACAATGCAACGCCGTCATGAGCCCGGCGGCAATGTATACAGCAATGGCTGTCGACTCTACCGCCACAGTCCTTTTGTCTGCAACGGTCGTTGGAGGTATCATTAAGGTTTTGGCGTCGTGGGCGATTACCGAACTCGCTTCGAAGGCGGTTGAGAAGCTTGTCGCAACCGCGGCCGACAAAGCCATCAAAGAAATCGCTGAAAGCGACAAGATTCCGACAGCCAAGGGCGAAGAACTGGGTGACGTGCTTGGAATATCCGCCATGGCATTCTACGCAAGTGGTGGCATGTCACGCAGCCTCCCAGTGCTCAAGCAGTCCCAGGTAACTGCCTACGAAAACATTCGCCAAGAAAACGAACTATTCAACCGCGCCATGGATGTGGCGTCCCTAAGTCCGTTCGACACGTCGAGCAAATACACTTTCCTTGGGAGTATTCAAAATAATCTATCTATGGCAATGATTGCAAATGGAAGCAGTGGCTACACGCTCGGTTCGATGCTTTCGAGTATTGCGGGACTGTCGTCACTTGCGCTTAATCCGACTGCCGGGGCAGCGACCGGACTTAACTCAAACTACTGCGATTACGCGGCCGATTTCTCACTCACCACCGAAAAAGAGGCAGACACCCCTGCGATTACGGCATCTGGCTTACCATGTACTGGTATTACCACCGATCAAGCGGCAATGAGCACCGATCAAGCAGTTAATCACATGATTAACGAAGAGTGGGTCGACGACACTATCGACATTAGTGACGACGCCGACCTCGATGCACTTATTAGCAGTGGCGTCATAAAAGAGGGTACGCCGCTATCTGACTTTATCGAAACCTGTAGCAACCCAGCGAGCGGTGACCACATTTTTAACGCGGCGAGCTGTACGACGACTTCTTCATCCAAGGGCACTAACGGAGCCGGTGCGTTTGGTGGAAATGGCTGTGTCGGAGAAGGCGAGAGTCAAAGTTGTGCCGGTGAATCAACCGACTTTGACCCACCTAAAGGCATTAAGGATGGACGGTCACTTGCCGCACAAACACCGTTCTTGCTGGACTACCAAATACTCCAAACGATCAACGGCGAAGACGAGGAGCCCGAGACGGCTTCAGCTGCCGCAGCTACCGGCGCAGCCACGTTCACAGTCGGCACGTACAACATGTGCCAAGAACTAAATCACCCGACCTGCCCAAACCAGCCGACGAAGGTTCAAAAGATCGTCAGCGTCATCGAAGGTACGGCTGGTTTGAATTCAGCCCCAATGGACATTGTCGGTGCTCAGGAGTTATCAATTCCTACACAAGAGGCCGTCCTTTCGTCTTTATCTGGCTACGAAAGTTACCCAGCTAGAGTCCCGGCCAACAACGGAAAGGCGATTTTTTGGAACACCAGCACGTTCCAAAAAGCCAGCGGCAGCGGCTCCGAAGGATTACTAACCGGAGTGCATGGAAATGGCAGCAGTAATAGCGTCGACAACAACAGCTTCCCGTGGGTCCATCTCAATTCGACTAGCGGGCAGAGTGTGTACGTCATGTCGGTACACTCACCGAATGACGGCTTCGGTAGTCCCGCCGACCGTTTCGAGAACGCTCAGAAGATAAAACAGTGGGCGCAGCAAAAGTCCGATGATGGCAGCCTTATCGTATTGACGGGTGACTTTAATAACGGTCAGAAACAAGATGGTGATAACCCAGGCGCATACTGCTACCTTACTTCTGAAGGCTTCATGCAACACGCCAAAGACGCCGCGGATTCGAAACCTACCGACCAGGCCTGTCCAAGTAATGCTGTTCCGATTGACCAAATTTACGCTTCTACAAACGTAGCCGGTATGACCGCCACTGGTTGGCGACACGTCAGCGGCGCCGATAGTGCAGCCAACGGTACCGACCATAGTCCAGCCTATGTCACTTACACTACGACTACGACTGGCGCTAATTACGGGAGCGACGAGGTTAAAATGCCATTACCAGCAAATATGTGGAACCTGTATAACGCGGACTTCCTTGACCCCCACACAGCAGACTCAGGCACCTGGACGAGTGGTGTCAGGAGTCTGGCAGTCGACATTGGTTCGCCACCTGATGGCACGGCCGTGTACGCCATGGTCGGCGGAACAGTCTCTCAGTCAGACCTTGGTGGCCACGGACTCGCCATTAAAAGCGAGATCCAAGGCGGCACACTCGAAATTGCCTATGCACACGGCCCCAGAACTAATGCCAACACCACCTATGCAGCCGGTGAGCAGATTATGACGGTCGGGGCGCTTGGAAATGTAACTGGTGGTCACTTACATATCGACATGGCATTTAACGGCCAAGGGGTGTGTCCTCAGCTTGTGTTTGCCGCGCTAGGCGCAGGCCAGACGGTTAACTTTGCGGCGCTGGCTCAGCAATCGAGGGCTCCATGTTAAAAAAGAGCTGGAGCACGAAATACCTTATCACTGCGATAGGGTTTCTTCTCAGTACTCTGGTTTCGTCGAGCAGTGTCGGTGCCCTTGATACCGGATTCTTTTCTACGAACGATGTGTTATTTTATAGGCCCGGCAGTGGCTGCACGACCGGAACTGAATCGATATCCGGCTCTGCTAATGTTCCTGCGTATAAAAACCCGGTGTATAACAACTCAGCCCCCGACCCATCAGTCGTACAGGGAAGTGACGGCACCTACTACGTCTATGCGACTGGTGGCGTGTTACTGAAATCAAAAGACTTAGTGAATTGGGAAAAGATCAGTGACAACTGGAAAATGAGTGGTGCGCCAAACGAAGCAGATGGGGCACAATGGGCGCCTGACGTTACAAAGGTGGGCGAAAAATACATTCTTACTTATACGATTCCAACTGGTACACCCGAACACCCGGCCGGAGGGGATCCTCAGATCGCTTATGCGGTAGGTGACGACGCAGGCGGGCCGTTTACTTACAAAGGTAAGTTAAGCCTGCCGTACCCGTTTAGCATCGACTCACATATTTTTATTGATGATGACAGTAAGGTGTGGTTATTTTGGGGCGGCGGCGTGATAAACGTCGTAGAGTTGACGTTCAGCGGTGACAGACTTCAGACGACCGGTCAATCAAAAGCACTACTCAGCAAGGGTGCAGTCGGAAGCCCGGCGACAATCGAAGGCGCTTGGGTGGTTAAACGTGGCCAATGGTATTACCTTATGTATTCCCAAGGCCGTTATGACATAAATAACGGCACTCCGGAGTACCGCGTGCTCGTGGCGCGCTCCGACAAAGTCAACGGCGATTACCAACCAAATAATTCGATGAAGCCGATACTAGAAGGGAAGGCGCCAATCGTCTACCCGGGCCACCACTCCGTCGCGACTGACAGTAGCGGTACCGACTGGATGATTTACCACGGCTACTTCAACGGCAACCGAAACACTCGGTCAATGATGATCGACCGTATAACCTACGACACCGGTTGGCCTGTCGTCAATGGAGGCAATGGCCCCTCAAGCGCACAGCAGGCAGGCGGTGGCGGTGCGAGTCCAACCGCCGCGGCCGCGACTCCATCGGTAGGCTGTTGCGAAGCATCGACGGTATCGATTATTGCCGGTGGCAGCAACGAGGAGATTGCCTGGAATTTCTTTATAGGCAAGGGGTATACGGCTCAGCAAACCGCTGGTATTATTGGGAACCTTAAGGCTGAATCAGGCGTTCTACCAATGCGAAAACAAGGTACCCCCGCAGAAACAAAAACATCTTCACAGGATGTACAAACGAGCGGCTCGGGCTGGGGACTCGTTCAATGGACGCCACCCTCAAAAATGATTAACCCGTCCCGTGATGCGAGCAAGAGTTATGACGAAATCAACACCATTGAATACCAACTTCAGTTTCTCTGGGAGCAGCTAGAGGGAACTGGTCTTGGCGGCACTGAATTAAGCGAAAAAGCAGCCGGCGATCACCTGAAGACACAGACGACAATCGACGGATCGGCCAGAAGTTTCATGACAAAATATGAGCGGCCAGCCGACCAAAGCGAATCAAAACAAATAGGCCGTGTCCAGCTTGCTAATGAAGTCTTTGGGTTGTACGGTGCCGGCTCCGCGCCAGTCAGTACAATACCGTCTTCTCTTCCGTCGAACGGATGTGGCGCAAGTGCAAGCGGCGGGAGTGTCGTTTCAATCGCACAAGCAGAGCTCGCTAAGAATGTAAAAGAAGATCCGCTTGGGTGTGATAGTGCAAATAGCAGCAGTGAAGGCAGTTGCGGCCCAGAAGTTGATAAATATACCGACAAACACCTTGAGTATTGGTGTGCCGACTTCGTCAGTTGGGTATATAAGCAGTCAGGGAGGTCGTTCACCGGTGGCGCTTCAGGCGGTTGGAGAATAGCAGCTGTGAGTAGTATTGAGTCGTGGTTTAAGGCGAACGGAACCTGGGTCAATAACGGACCTGGTGTTATACCAAACCCCGGGGATGTATATACCATGGGAATAAGCCACACTGGTATCGTCGAGAAGGTTGAGGATAACATCGTTTATACGATATCCGGAAATACCGCCACCGACAACACAGGCAATGGTAATGGAGTCGGACGGGGTTCGTACCCGGTTGGGAGTTCTGATATTTTAGGGTATGGGAGTATGAAATGATGGATGTAAATACATATTTGACACGACAAAATCTACTGCGCGCAGTCGTAGCTATAATCGTAGTAATACTCGCGTTCGTTTGCTATGACAACCTCTTATTTAGACTAAAAGACACCAGTCCGTCACTTAGTAAAATGCCCGATTCTTCCACTGAAATTAGATTTCACTTTTCTCAACCAGTTGCTTCTGTCGGCGACGCTTCAATAAATGACATTGATACCAAAGTGGTCATCAAGGGGAGAACGGTAATTTTTCCACTGGGCGGATTAATAGAATCGGATACAACGTACTCCGTTGTTCTAAGTGATATCAAGTCACAGTGGTTCGGCAACTCTATGGATTCAATAAATAAATCTTTCACTCCTGAATATGTGGCGTTTAATGAATTAACCGACGAAGACAAACAGGCGCAAATTAACGAGAGCAACAGTGGTCAAGTCGACGATGCTTTCATATCAAATAGTGTATTTCCGATTTTCAATGAACGCTGGCAAATCGACGCCACTATAGTAACAGAGCGACGAGAAGCATTCTTGAACGTTAAGTTTTTTGAAGAAATTCCGGACTACGATAACAATGCAGTCGTGAAACGGGTTTCAGATGAGACTGCCGAGAAGTACCGCCAAGAAGTACTCAGCGAAATCAAAAAGAGAGACGGAAACCCGGATGATTACGAGATATTCTATGATAACCCGTATCTATCTAATAAGTACAGGGTCAGCGAGTCGCACTAGCTCTTCAGCGGCATAATAATATGCTTATAGGTCGGTTCCTTGACCGATTCTACCAACACACAGGGCGCAAGCTTACCCGAGAAGCCAAATGTCACATTCTCGGACGATACAGCACCTAAACCATCAATTAAGTAGCGAGAATTCAAACTAACACTCCCCGAAATACCTTCAGCCTTCACGTCGACTTCTGATGAGTTTTCGCCAATTTCTGACGCAATAGAGTGAATAATCAATTTCGAAGCGTCGGTGTCGAGTTTTACCGTAATTCCACCACCAGATTCACGAGCAAACAAACTGGCAATTTTTATGACTCGAACGAAGTCAGTCCGCTTCAACGTAAACGAAGAATCGGTCGCCGTCGGGATAAGTTGACGGTAGTCAGGGAAGTTGCCATCAATCAGACGGCTGGTGATTTCTACCTCAGCTAGCCGGAAGGTTACCTGAGTCTCATCAAACAGTATCTCAATCTCTCCCATGTCGTCGCGGAGCGTCCGTAAGACCTCCTGAAGAGTAGAAGTGGGAATAACTGCCGTCACGTCGCTAGAGGTCCCTACGATGCGTCGCTCTGTTAACCTATACCCGTCAGTAGCCGCGAGATATAAGTGATCTTCAAATGAATGCCAATATACACCTGTTAAGATTGGTCGGGTTGAGTCATTACTGGCCGCGATGATCGTCTGTGTGACTGATTGTTTAAAATCATCAGCCGCAACACTGTAGCTAACGGCTGTTTTTTCATCTATAACTGGTAGTTCAGGAAATTCTTCATCATCAATACCGTTAATTGTCGATGCCGAGTTGTCAGCTTTAATGTGAAGCTTACTACCAGTAGTAGATAGTGTAATTTGACCCTTCGATAAATTCTGCACAAAATCACTGAGTAATTTTGCTGGAACCGTAATTGAACCAGGTTTAATTACTTTGGCACCAATCCTGTGAGAAGAGGCGACTTCTAGGTTCGTTGCTGCTACAAGTAGGCGCGAACCGTCAGTCCGTAAAAGAATATTAGATAGTATGGGCAGTCCAGCTTTGTTACTCGCTATTCGGCTGGTGTTTCCGAGTGCAAAGCTGAGGTTTTCCTGAGTTACTGTTACTTCCATTATTTTTTAAATCCTTTCTCGTGTTCGTAGTAATAAGGGCTGTGGATATGTGGATAAACTATTCTCATAACAGATACCGCTTATATGAAAAACAGTGTGTACTACGGCGAGTAAAACTAAGGAAAGATTCGGGTATAACTCGCTCATTTCCACTGTTTTGGTTTAGGAAGGGGAGGGTGCGCCTACTATCTGTGGACAATACCCAACAGGTTGTACGTCCTGAAGTAAACAAGTTATTCACAAGTAATCCCCAAGTAATATTCAACTTACGCATACAACTTTTCCCGTAGTTCCGCTACTTGTTCGCGAATCATAAAATCAAGCTTAATCGCCTTTTCAATTTTTTCAACCGAATGAATCGCCGTTGTGTGATCTTTGCGCCCTAGTTCGGTCGCGATTTTAGGAAAACTTAAATGAAGCTCGCTTCGCAGCAAGTACATCGCGATTTGGCGCGGGGTTACGATGTGTTTGTCGCGTTTAGCGCTGCAAATCTCTGCCGGGGTCAACTGAAAGTGTTTCGCCGTCCTGTCAATAATCTGCTTGGCACTTAAATGTTGGGGCCGGCTGCGGCGAACGTTTCCAATTAATCCCTCGGCTGTCGAAATATCAGCCGGAATGCCACGCATTTCTGAATAGGCGAGTAGTTGGTTTAAAGCACCTTCAAGTTCGCGAATATTCGTCTTCACATTGTTTGCTAAGTATTCCACCGTCGGCCGATCAATTTCAGCACCCGATGCGGCGGCTTTTGCCTCTAATATCGCGCAGCGGGTTTCAAAATCAGGCATTTGAATATCAATACTCATACCCCATTCGAATCGACTCCGAAGACGCTCGGTTAAAGTAGGAATATTTCGAGGGGGCTTGTCACTACTAATGATGATTTGCTTATTAGTCTGGTGAAGGGCATTGAAGGTATGAAAGAACTCCTCTTGGGTCTTCTCCTTGCCGGCAATAAACTGCATATCATCAACAATTAATACGTCGACGTTACGGTACTTGTCAGCGAAGCCTTTTTTCTTAAAGCGAATACTTTCTAAAAAGTCGTTCACGAATGTTTCCGAACTAATATACAACACGGTGGTTTCGGGTGAGCGGGCGGTAATCTCATTCCCCACAGCTTGAATAAGGTGTGTTTTACCAAGGCCAACGCCGCCATACAGGAACAGTGGGTTGTATTTTGTGCCTGGGTGTTTTGAAACAGCCTGGCAAGCGCTGTAGGCTAAGTCGTTACTTGAGCCAACAATAAAATTCTTAAACGTATAGCGAGGATTTAGGCCGTTCGTTACGACTTTTTTAACAGGGGCGATAAGTCGGTCGGCTGCAGAGGCTGCAGTGGGGGCGGACCGAGTCGTCTCGCGAGTCGTTGCTTGCTTTTTATGATTCGTTTTAACGATATAGTTAATCGTCGTCGGGGTAACGCCGTTCTTTTCAAGAATCGTTTTAATCTGGTCGTTAAACTTCACCTCGAATTGGCGCTGCGCGAATATATTCGGTACAGCAATCGTCACACGTTCGGTATTGTTTTCAAGCAGCTCCGTGTTTTTGAACCACGTCATGAACGTCGCATGAGAAACCGATATTTCGATTTCGCCCAAAACACTTTGCCATAACGACTGACTCACACGCTCCCTCACTCGACACACTGTCGACGTTTGATTTCTCCCTTTATTGTAGACAAATAAAAAGTTTTCCACAATGTATCAGTTATCAATTATTCCTTCGTGGGAAAAGGGGACTACACTTCACAAGTTATCCACATACGCCATCACTATCTGTTAATGTGTGGATAACTACTGTCTAAATGTGGACAACCTAATTACAAGACAATAAAAAATGACCAAATTCAACTATGGTACTTGAGGTGAGGGGTGATTTACGGTATAATCGACCACTGACATGCCAAAACGAACTCACCAACCACACACCCGACACCGTGCTCGAACCCACGGGTTCCGTGCGCGTGTTTCAACTAAGGCCGGTCGAGCCGTGTTGAAGCGCCGCCGCGCTAAAGGCCGCGCTCAACTTACCGTTTAATCGGTAATCGACCACTTTAATAAAATCTCCCGGCCGAAACGCTGGGAGATTTTATATACTAAGGAGTATGTTAGCTTCTCGTTACAGGTTTCATGGGCACGGCAGCCTACGGTTCGTTTATGCCAAGGGCCAGGTTTCGCGGTCTAAGTTTTTTATTTGTAAAACCACAAACAATGCCCGTCGGTCCGAACCGCGTATCGCGGTTGTTGTGAGTAAAAAGGTTATGAAGTCAGCTGTTGGGCGTAACCGCATTCGCCGCCGTCTCTACGAAGCCATCCGGGCCGAAATTCCGCGCCTCAATGTTCGTTCAGATATCGTTTTTATCGTCATTTCACCAGAACTTATGACCGCCAGTTCAAGTGAAATAACGGCGGCCGTCACCTCGTGCTTTAAACGCGCTGGCCTCTACAAAAGCTCTGAAATCTGATATACTACCAACTAATAATCACCTAATTTAAAGGCCTTTCAGTGAACATTTTTGAGCTTGTTGTCGTTCAGCCTATCTTCAATCTTTTAATGGGACTGTACGCGGTCGTACCGGGAAGTGATTTCGGCGTCGCGATCATTATATTTACGGTTATCGTTCGGTTCGCGCTCTATCCGCTGACGCGCAGTATGCTGCACCAGACCAAGGCTATGCGTAAATTGCAGCCGGAACTTGCCAAAATCAAGAAGCAATCAAAAGGCAATAAACAAGCCGAAACTATGGCTATGATGGAACTATACAAGAAGCACGGCGTCAGTCCGTTCCGTTCTATAGGTATCTTGCTGATTCAGCTCCCAATTTTCATCGCGCTCTTCCAGGTTATTCAGATCTTCACTAGTCAGCGTGATCAGATTGGTAAGTTTACCTACGACTTCCTCGAAGGTATTACACCTATCCGCAACCTGATTGCTAACCCCGACGCATTTAATGAAACCTTACTGAATATCGTCGACCTTACAAAAACCGCTTTCACGAACGACGGCGTCGACGTATTCCTAATATTCCTGGCGGTTGTTGCTGGTGTCACGCAGTACATCATGAGCAAGCAGACTATGCCGAACACCGAAAATAAGCGCCGTATTCGCGATATTATGGCCGAAGCCGCCGAGGGTAAGCAGGCCGACCAGAGCGAAATGAATACTATCGTCATGCAGCGGATGACCAAGGTGCTACCGTTCTTCATGTTCTTTATTATGATTTCGGTGCCTGGCGCGCTGGCGCTGTACTACGCCGTCAGTAATATCGTAGCCGTTGGCCAGCAGGCGTATTTACTTCGTCAAGACGAAGAAGAGCTGGAAGAAGAAGCCGACAAGGGGATTAAAAAGCAGGAAAAACAGGCCAAGGCCGAGCAGTCGGGCAAACTAGCCAAGGCTGCCAAGACACCCGCTAAACCCGCCAAAGTTTCTAAGCCGAAAAGCGGAGCCACCGTCACGCGAATCGTGGCCAAAGACAAGGACAGCGGAAGGAAGAAATCATGAACCACGAAGCAAGTGTTGAATACGCTAAAAAGTATCTTGAAGACCTGCTGAGTTTCTTTGAAGTCAACGTCGATGTCGAAGCGCATGTCGACGGCGACGTTATAGAGCTGTCTGTGCCATCTACCGACAGTAATAGCATTCTGATTGGTCGGAACGCTGAAACGCTCCGCAGCCTGCAGTACACAGTGTCTACGACACTTCGTAATCAAGACGCCGCCCTGGTACGCGTTAATATCGACATTGCTGACTATAAAAAGCAACGTGCTGAGAAAATCGCCGAGCAGGCCAGGGGATGGATTGAAGAAATCCGAAAGTCTGGCGATAGCCACATCGCTAACCTTAACGCAGCCGATCGCCGCGTGGTTCACCGGGTTGCCGGTGAATACGAAGACATCGAGACCTTCAGTGAAGGGGAGGGGCGCGAGCGCCGCATCATCATCGCCCAAAAAGGTTCGTAAATAAACGAACCTTTTTAAATACTAAACATATATAAAAATCAAATCAGGATTATGTCAAAACTATATTCAACCATTTAGTTAAATATTACTTTGACACTTGATTGAGTGCGGTCATATACACATCGTGCGTCTGTTGGGCCATGCGCCGCCAAGAGTATTTTGCAACTTGTTTGTGGCCATTTGTAATCAATTTGTTTCGCAATTCTTCATCGCTAATTACGCGTTCAATCGCCTGCGCCATGTCGTCGGTGCTTTTCGGGTCAAAGTATTCCGCCGCGTCACCATATACCTCGGGTAAACAAGTAGCGTTGCTGCTCACCACGGGCGCTTCTGCTGCCATCGCTTCAAGTCCAGGTAGTCCAAAACCTTCCATCAGCGACGGGAAGACGTAGGCGTCGCACTGTGTCATTAGCCAGTCGCGCTGTTCATCGGGAATAAATCCAGTGAAATGAATATTTTTGTACGCCTTTTTTTCAAAATACGCTTCGTTCGCTTTGGTATCATCGGCCTTCTTCCCTACCAGGACTAGTCCTAGGTCGGGGTGGGTTTCGAGTAACTTTTGGTGTGCATCACCAAGCCGACGAACATTCTTGTAATCTGGCTGCTGGCCAACGTACATAATGAAGCACTTGAATGGTAACTCGTATGGAGCCAATGTCGACACGGGTGGCTCGGTAGCCAATAGGGTTACATGAACTTTTACTGGATCAATCTTTGCAAATGACACTATGTCATTTTTTGTGAACTCACTGGGTGCTAGTATTAGTCGACTTTTTCTTGCGACTTTTTTAAATACGAATCGACCCACAAGTTGCTTGAATCGAAAAACAAACCAGTTTTTATCGGAATTATATACACGAAGCAAAGTTAGGTCATGGATGGTTGTTACGCTCTTACCCTGATATAACACCGGTTGCTGCGGCATGCAGAAATGTACTAGATCAGCGTCTAAGTTATCGAGAAACTTTTTGAAACCTATTTGTTCTGAGAATGAGAAATTATCAAACTCAGCCACCTTTACTTGAAAGTTATCATTACTCGGTGTCCAGTATGTCTCATCTTTTTCACGGACTAGAACCGTATAGTCATTCTCTTTATCGATCTTCTCAAGGTAATACAAAAGTCGTTCGACATAGCGGCCGGTCGAAGAGTTAACGATGCGGGCATCGATTGCTATATGCATGATACGAGTGTATCAAAATAGACTAAACTAGGGCTAGGAACATTTAGAGATAAAGGAGTAATGTATTGCAGCTTATTGAGCAGCTCGTCACTGCGGCAGGCCAGGATTCACGAGAATTTCCTTTACTTATCGAACAGATAGGATTGTTGATGCAAAAGGCTGAATACCGACTATTCGAAGTAAGTACTACTAAGCCATGGGGAGCTTATATTCGGATAGACTCGGATCAAGCTGATGTATTCATTCAAGAATTTTTCCCAGGATTGTCAATCGATGACGCCCGGCTTGGCATTAAGGATGCTGAGTTAAGTCCGAAATTACTGATAGTTAAGCCGGGTGAGAGACTTAGCTGGCAGTATCATCATCGCCGCGCCGAGCGCTGGCGGTTTCTGACGCCAGGCGCCTACCGCAAAAGCCCCAATGATAAAGAAGGTAATCTGATTCAGGTTGCAGCCAATGAAGTGACTCAGTTCGAGATGGGTGAGCGTCACCGCTTAGAGGGCCTGCAGACTGGTATTGTGCTCGTGGCTGAGATATGGCAACACATAGACATCGGTAGATTCTCGGATGAAGATGATATTGTTCGACTTGCAGACGATTATGATAGGCAGACTATCGTCCAATAAGCTTCCACCAGAGCGACCGTAGTTTGCGTATATTAGACCGCTCTGGTAAATCGGGAGTGAGTAGCGCGGCGATATAGTTATCCGAAACGGACTGTGTTTGACGTATCAACTTTCCTTCTCTGATTTTCTTTGGAGTCAAAACTATACCGTGAATGCTCCCCTGTACCATGTAAAGCACATTGCGGGTCAAGAGCGCGCGTAGTTGAAATAATGAATATGCGAGGTAAAATCGAGGATAAACGGTTCGTTTCAAGGAATCGGGTGTATTCTTTATTATCAGCAGGCGCATATTTTTAAAAGTGTGATAAGTGGTGAGTCCTCTGACTTTTCCGCTCGTTGCACCTATCTTGTGGCGAACCATGGCAGTTGGTACAAATATAACTTTCCAGCCAGTAAGTTGTGCTCGAAAGCTCAAATCAATATCTTCATAGTATGCAAAGAAATCTTCGTCAAAGAGTCCAATTTCTTTTAACATCGGTACACTATAGAGACTTGCTCCACCACTTGCCCCAAAGACGAAGCTGTTTTGTAACGGAGAGGTAGACGCTTCTTTACCTCTGCCTCTTGGAAAAGCCAAACCCCAAACCGACAGGGATTCCCCTGTTGTGTCTATACGGGAACCATCAGCTGAAAGAATAAGGCTAGTTACAATACCTGTCGTCCCTCTCAGCTCATGCGACAAATATTCTAACCATTTTCTATCAGCTACCGCATCATTATTCAGGAGCGCGACTGCGTCATAATCATTCTTCAAAGCATAACGGATACCGGTATTCACTCCACCGCTAAAGCCCAGGTTCTTCTCATTGCGCAGTATGGTGACTTTGTCACCATACGCCTCAAGGATTTCTATTGATTGATCCTTTGAGCCATTATCAACCACAATGACGGTGCATGTGACTGTTTGGGCAAGAAGTGAATCGATAGATTCTGCTAAGAAATCTGCCCCATTCCAATTTGGGATAATAACTGCTGTTTTCATGTGTCACTGTATATCATATAATGGTACATAGCTTTATGATACTTTCAAATGTACTCAGCCGACGAAACCGGATTTTATTACGTGAACTGGTAGTTACCGAATTTAAACTGCGTTATCAAGATTCAATCCTTGGATTTTTGTGGTCTTTATTAAAGCCACTCTTGATGTTTACCATCCTCTACTTTGTATTTGGTAAGCTGCTTAAGATAGGATCGAGTGTAGAACATTATGCTGTCTATTTATTGCTTGGAATTGTACTGTGGAACTTTTTTACAGAGGCAACCAGTCAAGGCTTGAATGCAATTGTCGCGCGCGGAGATCTGATTAGGAAAATCAATTTCCCTAAATACATAATAGTTGTCTCTGGAACTGTATCTGCTTTGATCAACCTTGGTTTTAATATGATTATCATAGTTGTGTTTATGGTTATTAACGGCGTACCTCTTCTCGCTACCGCTCCAATTTTTCTTATCAGTGTCATCGAGTTGTACATATTTGCGCTAGCAATAGCGTTCTTCTTGGCGGCGGCGAATGTCAAATTCCGAGATATGGGACACATTTGGGAAATCATAATGCAGGCAGCTTTCTATGCGACGCCTATTCTATATCCCGTATCGCTACTTATTGGAGTAGCAGGAGCATTCGGTAAGCTCTTGATGCTCAATCCCGTAGCGCAAATCATACAAGACGCACGATACTCACTTATTACACACCAGAGCGATACCGTATGGTCAATTTTTGCGCAAAAACCGTACATTGCGTTTATACCCATTGTCGCCGTACTTATCAGTGCAGTTGTTGCAAGTGTTTACTTTAAACGAAGCTCAAAATATTTTGCGGAGAATGTGTAATGGATGATGTAGCCATAAGAGTAAAAGGTGTTTATAAGAGCTTCAAGCTTCCGCACGAGAAACACTCGGGTATTAAACAATATCTCGTAAATCTTGTGCAGCAAAAAAAAGGGTATGAGACACAGCGCGTCTTGAGCGACGTCTCCTTCGATATCAAAAAAGGTGAGTTCGTCGGCATCGTAGGGAGAAATGGAAGTGGAAAAAGTACCTTATTAAAGATACTTTCTGAGATATATGTCCCAGATAAGGGAGAAGTTACAATTAACGGATCACTAACTCCTTTTATTGAACTTGGGGTTGGTTTTAACCCAGAATTGACAGGAAGGGAGAACGTTTACCTTAATGGCGCGATGCTTGGATTTTCTAGAAAAGAAGTTGACACTATGTATGATAGTATCGTCAGTTTTGCAGAACTAGAAAGGTTTATGGATCAGAAGTTGAAAAACTACTCAAGCGGCATGCAGGTACGTCTCGCGTTCTCGATATCAATACGAGCCGAAACGGAAATACTTATCCTTGACGAAGTTCTTGCTGTCGGTGATGCGGCATTCCAGAAAAAATGCTTTGACTACTTTATGTCACTTAAGCGAAAAAAACGTACTGTCGTTCTAGTTACGCATGATATGGGTGCCGTAAGACAATATTGCGACAGAGCAATCATGATAAATGACGGAGAAATATTGACTCAAGGAAGCCCGGAAGAAGTCGCGCAAGCGTACCAGCAGTTCTTCTCTCGGATTATGCATGAAGATGAACAGAATCAGGAAGACAAAGACCCGAAGCGCTGGGGTAGCGGTCATATGAAGGCTGATAAGCCTAAGGTTGTACTTGATAATGACTTTCTCACGATTTCTTCAGCCTATAAAGCCAAACGTGATATTCCTGCGCCAATCCTTGGCTTCACTATTTATGGACCGGCTGGCAATAATGTGCTTGAGAACAACACTGATCGCGAGAAGGTGACGACCAAATCAATGAAACGTGGAGACGCGGCTGAAATAGTGTGGAAGATACCCAATATTTTTGTTAACGGTACGTATAGTATCAGCGTGGCTGCTTGTGATGAGTCTAAAATTGATTTTTATGACTGGTTTAATGAGGCGGCTTCGTTTACTGTGAACAAAGACGCGACTGGCGGGATTGTCAATCCGCCGATTGTGGTAGAGAAGTATAATTTAAAGAGAGGTTAGAATGGTTAAGCTAGAGAACGATTACGAACGTATGATACCCGAATATCATCATGGAATGCTTATGTATGGCGAACATATAATGCGTTACGAATCCGTCCTCGGCGCAGTAAAGGGCAAAACTGTCCTTGATATCGCGTCCGGAAGCGGCTACGGTACCGCAGCTCTCGCGAGCGTTGCTAAAAAAGTCTTTGGTGTCGATATCAATGAAGCAGCCATTGAATATTCTAAAGAGCATTACCCGAACAAGAACATCGAGTTCATCACGGGTAGCGGCACCAAAATACCGCTTGATGACGGATCTGTCGATACTGTAGTGAGTCACGAAACAATCGAACACATCGACGATTATAAAAAGTTTCTAGATGAAGTAAAGCGCGTACTCAAAAATGGTGGTGAGGCTATCATTTCAACTCCGAATGATGATGAATATCCCGCAGGTAACCACTTTCATCTACACCAGTTCAGCGTAGACGCGTTCGAGAAGCTTCTTAAAAAATATTTCAAGAACGTGACGCTCTACTATCAAGGTGCATGGATATCCGCTGCCCTGCTTGACGAGAAAGAGTTCACGACTGAGTGGCGAAAGAATGTTGAGGTTTTTAAGACACAAGCTCAGCCCGTCGTTAAGTCAACGTATGTCGTTGCGGTATGTTCTGACAGAAAAACAAGCAAGCTTAACTCGCTAGCAGCCATAACAGAACCATGGAGCGACAAGGAGCTTCGGGAGCTTGCGCAGCAACGGGACGATCATATGGAGTCCGTTCAGGTGGCGCATGAGACGGAACGTTCAAAGCTTGTGAGTAGAGTCGAGGAACTGGAGAAGCAGCTGGAGCTAATAAAGACCTCACGTTCTTGGCGCTACACTCAGCCACTTCGTCACGGCAATCATCCACGAAAAAAGTAACAAAAAAGATCCAGCCTGTATCTTACTTGGCTGGATCTTTTTAATTTACTTAAGTAGTTTTGCGAGGTTGTCTGTCGCTCGTTTTGGCGAGAAGTGATCGAGAACGATATCCTTTTCGTTCATTTGGATCGTCTCCCATAACTTCTTATTTTCGTACAGATCGATTACTTTCTGAGCAAATTGCTCAGCTGTCTCTGCAACCATACCGTTGTGGCCGTCACTTACAAACATACCCTCGGCCGCAACCGGAGTTGTAACTGTCGGGATACCGAACTCTATCGCCTGGCCAACTTTTCCCTTTACCCCGGCTCCGTATCTAAGGGGGGCGACGAATAATCGCGTCCGCTTTAGTAGTGCGGCAAGAGCTTCGTCCGACAAGAATCCGTGAATCATTGTGTTTTTGCCCTGTATCTTTCGTTTAAGATCGTCCGGCATGTTTGCGCCAACGATGTGCAGGGTTAAGCCACTATTCCGTTTTAATATTTCTGGCATAATTTCTTGATCGAGCCAAATTACTGAATCACGATTAGGCAGGTGCGCGTAGTTTCCAACGAATACTATCCCCTCACGCTTACTATATCCGACAGTATATGCATCATCATTAATGGTGTGGATATTTGAGACAATTCCAATGTTTGCCTTTATTTCGTCCTCTTTAAGTATCTCGACTTCTATAGGACTCACGACTATTGTTGCGTCGGTACGTTCCATTAGGCCAGTTTCAAGTATCTTATACCACTTTGACTGTTCCAGGAGTGCCTCAGCATTAGCTGTCTCTATCTCTGCCTGTCTGGCTAGGCGTACGTAGTGCAAATCAACGGTGTCGTAAATAAGCTTGGCTTTTGTGAAGAGCGAGCGACAAACGTTTATATATCGTGCACACACTTCAGGGCGGGACATCATAACTACGTCGTAGAAGTGTGCGTAATTTTTAGCAAACTGTAAGAAATCGACATTACCATAAACGACCTCCACTCCCATTTCTTGCATGTTTGACGCGTAGGGTTGTGTTGCTTTTAGGTCGTTTGGCCAGAACGTCACTTTATAACCTAGGCTTTGAAGGCTCTTGATGACGGCCATCATTCGTACAGAACCCGAGTCTTTATCCGGTGATGGTAAAGACTCTTCAATGATAAGTGCTAGCTTATCGCCAGATCGATCCCTTCCTGCGTACGCTCTGTCTGGTTTGACATGACTGGATTTGAGTGTTTTATCCCATCGCCTTAAGAATTTATCGCGATTTATCTCTTGAAACTTCTTATAGCCGGAGTTCGGGTTTGTTCCGGCGGTTCCACCCTCGATATGGTAGATGACAGAATGAGGTTGGTATATGACCTTGAGACCCTTGTCGCGGACTTTGAAACAAAGATCAGTATCTTCGTAGTATGCCGGGTGATACAGTGTGTCGAACCCACCCATCTCGTTAAGAAGGGCTGTCCGTATGATGATGCTTGCCCCTGAGCAGTAATCAACCTCCCGTCTATACTCATATTGGTAGCTTTCGGCACTGTCGAACTTGCCATAGTTGAGCCCCGTGCCATCAGTGAATACTACACCTCCGGCCTCTTGCAGGGTGCCATTGGGATAGATGATCTTTGAACCAACGATACCTACGCTTTGATCCTGGTTGATTGTCTCGTAGAGCGCAGATAGCCAATTGTCGGCAACTTCGGCGTCATTATTTAAAAAGACAGTGTACTCGCCATTGATGTGCGGTAAGGCAGAGTTGCAGCCACCGACAAAACCGAGGTTCTCCTCATTCTTGACGTACGTCAGGCCCTCTATGCTACGCATACTTGAGGTATTGTCAGTTGAGCCGTTATCGACAAGAATGACCTGGAACGGTAATTCATCGTAAGACAGTTTAGTAAGTGATTCAAGACAGGACGTGGTCATCTCTATCTTATTGAAAGCAGGGATTACGATACTGACGACCGGAGGATTCGATTGACCGAAGGAAACTTGTTTGATTCTTTGAGCAATTTTTAAATTATCAACAGGCTGCAAAGCTAGCTCACTGTTCTCTGTTCGAAAGTTTGCTTTTTTTAGTCTTGACTTCATGCCGCGCGCAAGTCCACGGGCCTTTACGAGTTTTTTCTTCAACTCAGGGTGCTGCTTTATCTTGCTGTCGATCTTTCGTGCAGCCGAAATCAGATACGTATCATTTACTTGAACTTTATCACCAGTACCTGGATCACCGAAGGAGAGTAGTCCAAGTTTTTCTTTTGCGGTGTAGAAGTCATTATTGCTACTCATTTACTCATCCTCCTCGTCAATAATCTCATTTACGAACCCCTCTTTTTTTAATGCTCTCATGTGGTGCTTTGGGAGTGAATCAAATCCCCATGTGCTTACATCCCGACTCGCTCTCATGCGATAGTAAGCAAAATCATCAGTAGGTTCTTTTGACGATTGGTACCATGGCTCGTGCTGTGCGAAATAAGGAGCGCCGGTACGTATGCTCGGATCTAGGAACCACCACGTATGAGGTCTATAGAGAGCAAAAGTCGTATCGAGGGATGCTTTATATATGTTCGGCTGTAGTTTCAGGTCTTTGCTCCAATAGCGAGACTCCCAATTGATTACATCTTGCTTCTGCAGATAGCTATCAGGGAGGTCGTCGATTCGAAGCCCAAAGCCTACCTTGTTGATATCATTATAAGTATTAAGTAGATCACAGAAGTATTCGATTGGATTCTTTGGGTATTGTTCACTGGGTAAGATGTCAGGATCACTAAGAATGTAGGGTTCATCTTTTGCGGCGAATCGAACGGCCATACTTTCCCAGGGAGCCTTATGCATGCCGTTTCTCCCCAGCGAAATTACCTGGTACTGCGTAGAGTTAAAGAAGTCTACTAGCGGTGGATAAGTCGAATCGTTATCCACCAGCAGTATGCGCGAATGACCAAGCTTCTCGAGCCATTGTATGAGCTGCATCAGTGGCTCATACCGGTCTCGTGAGTTAATGATAACGGGGATAGAAGATGAGTACTCGAGGTCTGGCGCCACCGGGTTTGTGTCGGCCGCTTCGTTATTATGAGAATTTTCTCTGGTGAGTTTTTTTAGAATCTTGCTGGAGATGCTCCACAGGTGAAGATCGGTAAGTGTCTGTTTGATGCGCCATAATATGGGCTTACTCAGAATCGGTTCATAAGTGAGGTCAAGATCGCCACGTTGTAGAGCGTATATATCGGAGGTCGGCGTTAGGTGTACTGGTAAGCCCTGTGCTACGCATCGGCCGATCACGTCGGTCAAGGTATTGTTACTTATTGTGCTGATGTGAGTTTGTTCAGCAATGTGGTTTGTCAGGGCACTTTTTCGCAAGGCCTGAATGTCATAGGCGTCTTTGAGCAATGTGGTAAGGTTTAATCTGGTGCGGCCTGCCGTAGACCCGACAACCGCAAAGACTTCACTAGAGGTCCAGCGCGTATAAAGACTCTTCAAGTATGATTGATGGACTTTGAGCTCACCATCCGTTAGTCGTCTTTGAAGCAGAGAGCTTCCACTGAAAAGTAAGCAGTCATTATTCGATGTCATGAAGAAAAAGTCGAGCGGACTCATTGAGAACAGGCCCTTATCGATGACGTTGGTATAACGTAGAAGTCTCTCAGTTTCCTTAATCGGAACCTTAATCTTCGATACGACAATTATTTCACTTGGCTTGATTGGTGAACTGGCGATACCTTCAAGGTTGTGGCTGAGGATCTTTAGCTGGGCTTTTGTGCAGCCGGTTGCATCGACGAAAACGCTCATAGGGAGCGGATTGTCAGTGAAGAGGTGATCGTTGAGTGAGAAATTGGGGTTCGATTTGAATACCTCTCGGCGAGCTTTTCGCAACGATAGATAGCTAGCGGCTATTTTTACTAATGCGTGGACTCTAGCTTTGTGAATGATGTTATCTTTATCAAATTTCCCTCGGCTTTTTAGGTAGACAAGAAATGATCGTCGTACGTGGCGAAAGTAAGTCTTCTTATAAAGCTTAAGGTATTTGGTGTCAAAATTTTTGTATGCAAAAAAGAACTGATTCTTTAACATCAGGTAGTTATACATATACTTTTTGTTTCGTGTAGATGCGCCCATCTTATGCCATATAATAACCTTCGGATCGAACACGACCCTCCAGCCTTGTCGCCTGAACCGCGAGAATAAATCGGTCTCCTCGAAGTACGCAAAAAAATCGGAATCGAAATAGCCGCATTGTTTGATTGCTTGACGACGAATCATCACGCAAGCGCCCGAAACATTACTAACGTCGCGAAGGGAACCATCATCTTGGGAGTAGGTGGTAACTTCCGCACTGACTGGATCGACACGCTGGTGGGTGTAGTGGGCAATCCCCATCTTGTTGCCATTATCATCAAGCAGGTACGACCTGCCGCCCACTGCGGCAATCATGGTATCGGTCGCGAACGTTCGTAGCATTTGGCGTACGGCGCCTGGTTCGATCGTAGCATCGTTATTCAGAATTAGGATGTAATCGCCGCTACAATGCTTCAAGCCCTCTATCTCGCCACCAGTAAAGCCCGCGTTGGCTACGAGTGGTACATAAGAATAGTTACTTTTGCTACCTTTAACTGCGATTGTCTCAAGCTTTTCTCTTGAGTCAGAGCTGAACTCATTATCGACTACGACAAGCTGAATATTGGCATAGTCGAGTTCATTGACAGACGACACGCATCGGAGCGTATCTTCAGTACCGTGCCAATTTAGTACGACAATTGAAACAAGCGGCTGTGGAGTTGTATCTTCGGATTTTGGCATAGAAAACTACTAAACATTATATCACGCAAGGTGTCAGTATACAGTCTGGCTTGTTTCAAATATCGATGCTGCTTGTGCGGACAGTGATAGGACTTGGTTCCAATCGGTACCCCCCCGCGAACTAAAGGCGTCGACACTGCCAAGAGGGATTTTCCCCCCGTCATCGATGTAGTACACTCGGGCGTCATCCCCAATTCTTATGAAGCGTGACGCGTCCTTGCCCTGCTTGGATGAGTTGATGATTACGGAATCGATTTCTGCATTTCGTAATCCGGCTGGATCATACTCATCAAGAAGCGCTTGGGTCAGTTTGTATCTTACACCAAGGCTTATCATCCAGTGCGTACCATCAGGACCGGTCATGATATTTGTCATGTCGGGGGACTTGGAGTAATGATTGAATGTTTGCTGATTTATCGTTCGTACTGATCCCCACGAGAGGCCGAGGTCTGTGGCAAAAAGATCGCTGGTGGGAATGGCACGGATATTATTGCTTCTATCACTCACATATACTCTTGCGCCACCATCGACGTTAAAAAGTGTTCCGGAAAGTAGGAGACTTCGATTGCTTGCGCTGAATAGCTGAGTAGCCGTATTGGTGGAGAGTCTTGCAACTTGTTCGAATGAGTAGGACAGTCGATTGAAGTCGGCCAGGCTTTGAATATGGACTAATTCACCTTGCTCTGACCGATAGACTTTGCCGTCGTTACCAATCCATGTCAGCAATTGCTGAGGCGTATAACTTGTCGTAGTAAGCCGGGCAAGGAAAGACGGGTCTGCCAGAACAAATTCACCGGCTGTCTTGCCGATTGATGTTAGTTGTGAAGATGTAAGATGTAACTTTGTATTACCATCGACTAAGTAAAGATTGTCGCTTGAGTCCTTGGCGGTGATTTTCATGGCCGAAGAACTTTGAGCGATTGGAATTTGATTGATTACTCCGCTTGTGTCACTGTATGAGCCCATGGTAAGACTTCCGACGAGTGATGGGTCGATTAGCTGCCTGGTGGAGCGATCGGCTTTCAGCACACTGTACTGATTAGTGTCACTGGTGCGTAGCACAGTCCCAGCGGATGCTACTGGAGGGCCCTGAGTCATCCCATTTACAAAATAGCCGCTCATCCATGAAACGTAGGTATTCGAGTATCCATCGGCTATGTATGACTCCCTCGTGATGTGGCGCTTCTTACTATTGCTGACGACGTAAATCGTTCCAATATTGTGCTGGGTTACGATATCCGTTAAGGCCGGGCCGTTCGGTATCTGGCCATCAATTCCTTCCGCAAGGCTAGAAATTTCGGGCTGGCCGTATGCTTGGTACGTGGCGTACGAATAGTACCTCCTAGCGCCCGAGTCGATAGCGAACACGTTCCCGTTAGCTCCGAATGTGACTGCTGGTGTAAGATTGCCAGCTGGTGTAAGATTGGCGAGATAACTACTTGTGGTTTCATATACCTTTAAATGCTGCAGACC
>JAZKIT010000002.1:14219-61042 GCA_040384745.1 Patescibacteria group bacterium | reverse complement strand
ATAGTCAGCAATCCTGTAGTAGCGTGTTCCTGTGCCTCTTATGTACAAATTACCATTATCTACAGTACTAATAAGGAATCCGCCAAACCACTCGTTCATATAAAGATAAAAGTTTCGATTACCGTACGCTCCACAGTGTGCTGATCCGTAACCAGCATCCAGCGCACCCTGATTAGGCTGGTATGGGGTGTAGTTATAGAGCGCCTGAGTTGAGCGATTCTGAATATTGACGCTACTACCGCCGCAAACACCCTCGGGATTATATTGTATGTAGTTATTACCAAGTACGTATGGTGTGTACCATGTCGGCGAAGCGTTCATTATGGCCCTAAACATCCTTCCCGACCATCGAAGTTGGTTTGTCAGGCCGAAATATTGGCTGTCACACGGAGCGGTATCTGGGCAGCCATATCCCGTCGCTGTCCGATATTGGCCGGGGAGTGGCCACGTGTCTGTGACAAGGCCTTGTTCTTTCTGTAGCAGTACGATTAAGACTTGCGGGTTGATGGAAAACTCTTGTGCGACCTCATGGATGATCTGAGCGGAGGATTTTCCATTTTCCGTGTAGTCTTTTAGGCAGGGGTAGGGTGCGGGGTAGCCGCGGGCTTCGGCCCATTGTCTTCGTGTTCCGCCTCCGAATTCCGAGGGTTGCGTTCCCCAGGTATCGCAAATCGACACTTTGGTATTAAGGAATTGCTGAATTTGAGTCGGATTCATGGCATTTTTGTTCACAAAGACCGAATCCTCGATGATCTTACCGGCATTAAAACCGACGACAGGCCCCGCGTGTGCGTTCGGTGCAAAGTAAAGAACACTGGTGATCGCCAGTATGCCAAAAGCGGTAACGAATCTTATCATTTGATTTCTACCTCCGTGGTCGCATCGCCTGTCGTGCCAGATGCATTAAATGTGATCGCTATAGCCCAAACCCCCTGGGAGAGTGATGATAACGGAACGTTGAACCCCTTGCATGTAGTAGATGACGGTAGCGCCTGAATTTCGACTTTATCGGAAAACTTTTTTCCGTCAGGACCGTTCATAGACAGGCTGCAGGTACCGGAACTTTTGACGACGGGGAATACGGCTCGTATGACGATGGCGTTCTCACTTTGATTAGCAGAAGTGATTGTTCCGTCGACTGATTCTGCCGAATTTCCCGTGCCAGACACATTATCATCTATGGAGTTTTGTTTTATTGCACTGCCAGCCTCGATTTGTTCTACCGTCGCATCGGAGTCGCTGATATAATCCGGTTTCACGACGCTATCGGGCTTGTCTGTTGAGGTGGCAGATTGTCGATTATCTAAGTATGCGAAAGTAAGTGCTGCCGCGCTCAGAAGAGCGACTGCCAGCACTAATATGATTAGAGCTATTCTCTTTGTTGATATTTTTTTTTGTTTGATACGCATAGCGATATTTTTCTACCATAAGTAGTATACCACCTTGATGCTAGCTAGTGAACATGCCGTATAATCGACAGGTAATGAAGCATAAACATAAGTTATGGCTACAAAAAGTATATTCGAGCACATACGTGGCCCCCCTAGCTGCGGCTATGGGGGGAGGCCTACTATTCGTCATTATATATGGGTGGGGTATCCTCGACCCGACTAACGTTTCATGGCTTGCAAATCAAGGTGACTTAACCCAGCACTACCTAGGCTGGGAATTCTTCCGCCAGTCCGAATGGTCTATGCCGATTGGGCGTATCGGCGATCTTGCGTACCCGTCAGGTACGTCTATCGTTTACATGGACGCAATACCGATTGCCGCAATCTTTTTTAAATCCATCCAGTTTATCCTGCCTGCTACTTTTCAGTACTTTGGATGGTGGGGACTTATAAGCTTTATGCTACAAGCTAGCCTGGCGGCACTCATCTTAAAAAGGTTTACCTCAAGTACGGTACATAGTGTTCTCGGATCGATGCTCGTAGTGCTGGCCCCGACTCTCATGGCGCGAATGTTCCAGCATACAGCATTGGCATCTCAATGGGTGATCCTTCTTGCAATACTTCTTGTGGTGTACAGAAGTACATATATGTACTCATGGTGGAAAAGTATATTGATATGGTCGGGTATGTTCGTCTTGGCGGTCGGTATTCATCCTTATTTTGTGATCATGGTTGGCGCATTTTTTGCGTCATACCTAATACTTACATACCGTGGTGCGTTATTGACCGCTGCTCATGTGGTCGTTGCGGTGGGCGCAACGGCAGGATTTTTCTGGTTGATTGGAGGAACAGTTGCGAAAAATGTCGCGACAGTGAATTTAGGTATGTACGGCGCCGACCTGAATAGTCTGTTTAATCCTATCGGCTATTCTTACTTTCTCCGCTCGCTACCAACAATACCGGGCGCATACGAAGGCATGGCCTTCCTTGGATTAGGGGTTTACATTCTTGCCCTCATGGCACTCGGGTCTATCATTTTCTCAAGACCGATTTCCCTGAGGCTTTCATCTAAGAATTTCAAGTCTTTCGCATCTAAGCATTCGCGAAAGATATTTGCTTGCTTGCCTATAATTGGCATATTCTTACTTGCGGTTGGTCCGGTAGTCTACGCGAACGGTCATCAGATTTTAGTGCTTACCTTACCGACGCCGATTGCAGAGTCTCTGTCAGTTTTCCGCTCCACAGGAAGATTTACTTGGGCAGTATCTTATCTTGCGATGTTGCTCGCGGTTATTCTTGTCATAAGGTTGAAAGGAGGTAGTCGGTGGGGAGTTACATTAGTTATGTCGGCCGCACTTATGGTGCAATTTATCGATGTGTCGCGCGCTACGCCGGTTCGCCAGCGAGTGGGAATGGTTAGACACTCGCAGGTGCAAAAAAATCCGTATGATACTAAGGTAATTGAGCGATTATTTGAGGGTAAGCAACATGCTGTATATACTCAGTATACGTTCCCCGGCACAGAGTTCTTTAACCTAGGTGAAATTATCGTTGAGCGAGATATGACGATAAATAACGGCTATATTTCTCGTAAGACTGATTCTTTAGTGAAAAATAGCGTCGAAGCGTCGTCTAGAGAGCTTGGGATGATGCAACTTAGAAATGATACTGTCTACATAACATCTGACAGTCTTGACGTCCAAAAAGCCATGAGGTCACCAGATAGACCTTCAATAGTATCGGTACGTCAGGGTGAATGGTTGATAGCGACAAAGCATGAGCCTTAAGTCTTGAATATAATATTCCGGTATATGAAGAAATTCCATACTGTGGTCAGCGCCAGTGCGACCGACCGGGCGAGCAGTAGGCCAATAAGATCAGTCGACACCCACACGAACCAAAGGGTAAAGGAATAGTTCACTGCAACAAGCAATAGGTAGACCACTGATTGTCGCAGTAGGGCGGTCCGATGACTGTCCTTATTAGAAAATGCAAATATCTTTTGGAGTACAAAGGACACAATTAGACCTACCCAAAAGCTGATAGCTACCGAGAGGAGCTCGCTAGCGCCGACAAAAATTAAAGTGAATATAAAGGCGAGCTCAGTAGCGTATGAAGTACCCCCCATAGCGAGGTACCGAAAAACTTTCGCGTCTTTCAAGTGAGTAGGACGGAGGTTCATAAATTGGCTGAAGTTGAACGGTCAATTATGTACAGCGGTCGTGCCTGACTCTGTTCGTACATGTGCGAGAGGTATACCGCTAAAATACCTTGCGAAACCAATATCACGCCAACTAAGAATGTAACAAAAATTCCCAATAAACCAGACCCCGTAATATTTAGGCCGAGTGGATCACCTAAGATTAACTGCTCAACGACCACGAACATACCGATAGCCAAAGAAAGTAAAACAACACCAGCTCCAAGCCACGAAAGCATAATGAGTGGACGTAGCGATAATGACGTAAAGCTATTGAGGGCGAGCTTGATAAGCTTCTTATTACTGTAACTGGCGCTACCAGCTATACGCTCATGAGGTGAAAAATCTATGAACTCCCGACGAAAGCCAAGCCAATCAATTAAGCCTCGAGTGATTCGCTGGCGCTCATCACATTTAAGGAACTCCTCACGAACTTGTTTATCTAGTAAGCGGTAATCGGTTGAACGAGGAACTATCTTAGTGCCTGATAGTTTGTTGAAAAGACTGTAGAAAAATCTGGAACCATACCTTTTTACAATACCTTCATGTTTATCATCACCCCTGACTCCAATCACTACCTGTGCACCCGCTAACCACTTCTCGACGAAGTCACCGATGAGCTCTGGTGGGTGCTGGCCGTCGCTGTCCATGATAATCACAGCATCGCCCGAAGCCTCGGCGATACCCGCGGTAATTGCGAGCTCTTTACCAAAATTACGAGAAAAGTTGACCACTTTAATGTGTTTATTCTTGGAGGCGATCTGGCTTAATAGATCAAGCGTATTATCAGTACTTCCGTCATTGATGTAGATGACTTCGTAATTCCCCATACTTAACTTTCTTATAGACGGCATTAACATCTTGTTGTGAAACGTCTGGATGCCTTCGGCTTCGTTATGGGCTGGAACTACGATTGAAATATTCATTGAAAAGACCTCTGTATTACTTCAAGTATATCCTAAACGCTGCGCTCTGGCACGGTATTAACTCTTGAGAGAAATAGAACTACTGCTGCATACACTATATCGGGGTAGAATAGGAGAGTGAAACTCTGCATCATAACTTGTTACAGCCAGCCTGACTACATCCGCGCTAAGACATTGCGTGCCTCCGCCAAGGTGGTTGATGATGTCGAACTTATCATAGTAAAGAATAATAAGATTGGTATCTTACGTTACCCTGAAGTGCTTTTGAAAGTACTTCGTTCTAGGGTTCACGACAAGCCAGATGCTTACTTGTTGACCTTTCGGGGTTATGAAATGCTATTACCGATCCGCTTGCTATCAATTGGTAAGCCGCTTATTTACGATGAGTTCATTAACCCGATTGAGTGGGTAGTGCACGAACGACGACAAGTTGAAGCAAATCAGAAGTCGGGCAAGTTATATGCCAGGATTGTACGCATAGTAAGTAGGGTTATCGTGTTGGTGGTGTCGTCGGGACTATTCCAGAAGCTTTACCGATTACTTGCCAGGTCTGCCGACCTGATACTGACCGATACTGAATCACACGCCGATGTATCGGCAAAACTATCGAAGTTGAGTCGAGATAAATTTTTAAGTATTCCAGTGGGCACTGATGAATTGACGTTTGCAAGCGTAGATAGAAAGCGAGCCAGGAATGATATTTTTACGGTATTCTACTACGGCAATATGTTACCCCTCCATGGACTGCGATATGTCATCGATGCGGCCGTTCAAATGCGCGACGAGAACGTAAAGTTCGTCCTGATAGGCGGCAACGCAAAGGTGGCTAAAGACGTTGCGCAGGCGATAAAGCAGGGAGCGAACATAGACTATCAGACATGGGTAGAATTTGAAGCGTTACCGGGCCTAATGGCTCAGGCCGACTTGTGCCTGGCTGGACCGTTCGGAGGTACCTTTCAGGCCCAGTATGTGATTACCGGCAAGGCGTACCAATACCTAGCAATGGGTCGCCCGACCGTCATAGGCCGAAATAACGAAAGCGGATTATTTAACGACAAACAGAACGTACTGATTGCAGGGCAAGGCAGTACCGATAGCTTAGTGAGTGTCATTCGCTGGGCGGCTGCTAACGAGACGAAGCTTCGGGTAATCGGCGAGAACGGACGAGCGTTGTACCAAGAAGAATTCTCGGTTGAGCAAATAGCGAAGCGACTTGAAATGGGACTAGCGTCGATTGGACGAACGAAGCTTGGTGCGTACACCGATAGCAAGTAGGAACAGGAACAACGCTAACAGGAATAGTACATAAAAGGCACGGTCGATAATACTGGCCGCGATTACTGTGTCGGTTGGAATCTGGTGGAGCTGCTGAGTGAGCAGCAGGAATGATTCACGGAACCCGATGGCACCTGGTGTCAGCGACACGAATAGCGCTAGGTTAGCCGCAGCGGCGTAGACGATAGTCTGAAGAAACGTGATGGTCACGTCGACGTGGAGAAGTTCGACGAAGTACGCAGCCGCGGTGCAAAGCGATAACGCCAAGGCGCCGATCCCGATTGCCCAAAAGTGTAGACTGGTCACTTTGATATTTTTTGTAACATCCCGGAGCTTAGGGATAAAACGGTATGCCAGAAAACTTGCCGACACTACAATCAGTAGCGTGCTGACGGCGAGAGGAATCACCCTGCCGGCTGGCGCACGCGCGAGCAGTGCGGCGAGTATAACGAGGCCGTTTATGACCGCGAAGAACCCGTAGAAAACGAGCGTTGCATACAAAAACTTTCGCAGACTCACGTCGTGGCGCTGTTTTAAGTAGGCCGCCCTGAACCCTGGGCCGGATTGTAACGGTCCGAAGAAATTAACCACCGATGAGTAGCCGGTAAGGCTGACGTTTTCGACAAAGCCGACCCGCTTGCCAATCATACGCAGCGAAGCACTGAGAACGAACGCGTTGGCAACAATAGTGCCGACGTAGGCAAGTGCTAAGAGCGCAATCGCTGCCGGGTGCATGCTGAATATCAGACCGATAATATCGGGGTTATCGATGAGGTATTTGGTAAACACGACCAGCGTCGCGCCAACGATTAAGACGATAAGTACAAGTCTCACCCATTTGTTCTGAAATAGTTTCATTAATTCGTTCATTACTTGTACTGCAATTCTTTTAGTCGTTCTAGCTGGTCTTCAAGCAAAATTCGGTTGGTCTTTTGCAGGTCGGCGATGACGAGCAGGGCGAACGAAACGAACGAAGCGATGAGCAGTGCCGTACCGAAAATGAGTGATTGCAGGTGTCCGCTGGCGTCACCCTGTAAGGCGAAAATGAGGAAACGTACGAACGGAATCATACCTAGAACAAGCAAGACGATACCAAGGCCTAAAAAGATGCCATGTGGCCGGAACATGATGTAGCTACGCAGAATAGCCTGACCGGATTTAAGCATGTGTTGCCAGATATTTTTGAACAGGCGTGACTCGCGCGTTTTGGCATTCGTTTCAATCGGTATGCTGGTAATCGCCATGCGCTTATTGCCAGCTTGAATGATGGTTTCCATGCAGTAACTGAACTGGGTGACGATGTTGAGTCGAATTAACGACTGACGTGAATACGCCCGGAAGCCACTAGCGGCGTCGGGCAGGTCTGTGCCGGCTGCTTTGTTGACGACCCAGCTTCCAAAACGTTGCATGACTTTTTTAAAACCAGAAAAGTGAGCGATGGTGGCGGTTTGCCGGTCACCGATGACGATGTCGGCCTGGCCGTCGATTATGGGTTTGATTAGGTCTTTAATACGTTCCTGCGGGTACTGGTTGTCACCGTCGGTGTTTACCACGATGTCAGCACCATGTTTTAGGGCATAGTCGATACCGTCGCGAAAACTACGCGCCAGTCCCATATTGCGGCGGTGTCTGACGATATGCTTGACGCCAAGCTCGCGGGCGACCTTTACCGTGTCGTCGGTTGAGCCGTCATCGATAATCAGCCATTCGACAGAAATTGCGCCCGGTAACGTTTTTGGCATTGTCTTAAACACGAGCGGTAGGGTTTCAGCTTCGTTCAAGCAAGGAATCTGGATGAAGACTTTCATATCGTTAGTATACCAGCCCTAGCGGCCGATACCGAGGTAGGTGAAGCCAGCTTCACGGAAGTCGTTTTTCGGTAGGGCGTTGACGGCATCGACGATGACACGGGCATCAGTCGTTTTGGCGAACTGACTGGCTGAATAAGAGGTAAACTCAGGCCAGTCGGTGGCAAGAACTATAGCGTCGCATCGCTTTAAACAGTCATTTAACGTATTGGTTAAATGTACTTCAGACACTAAGTTTTTGGCGGCTTCGTCACTGGCCTTCGGGTCGTATGCTTGTACGACTGCCCCGCTGCTGCTGAGTAAATTCGCGAGCGCGGTTCCTGGTGATCGGCGCGCGTCGCTGGTGCCGGCCTTGAACGCTAGACCGAGTACGGCAATCCGTTTGCCACTTAGCGAGCCGCCAAGTGCGTCTTGTAGCTTTTCGGCCACGTAGCCGGGCATGCTGTCGTTGACGGCTTTGGTCGCCTGCACGATGTCGAGATCGACGCCGTAGTCTAACCCGCTGGCAATCAGGCCACTAACGTCTTTCGGGAAACAGCCGCCGCCGTAGCCGCGGCCAGCGTTAAAGAACGCGCGGTTGATGCGCTTGTCAGCACCAACGGCATTCATGACCTCTACGACGTCAGCACCAGATTTGTCGGCGAGTTTGGCAATAGAGTTGGCAAATGATATTTTAAGAGCCAAGAAGGCGTTGGCCGTCACTTTAATGAGTTCAGCGCTGGCGAGTCCGGTTGAAATGTATTCGCCTGGGATATTACGATACGGTAAGCCAGCAATCTTCATGATACTACTACGGCGTTCCTCGAGCGTTCGGTAGACGTTGAGGACTGTGCCGACTGCGAGCGGATCATTGCCTCCCACGACGACGCGGTCGAACAGTAAGGTGTCTTCTAGGGCGGTGCCCTCACGTAAGAATTCAGGGTTCGATACGTAGGAAATGTCTTTACTTAGTTCGCTGAACTTTGTCGCAAGCTTGGCGCCGGTGCCAACCGGGACGGTGCTTTTTTGTACGTAAATGGCGCCTGGCTTCATAAGTTGCCCAGCCTGTTCGGCTGAATCGAATACGTGGGTTAGGTTAGAGCTACCGTCTGGATTGTCGGGTGTCCCGACGCACGAGAAGACGACGTCACTGTTCGGCACGCCGTCTTGGTACGAGTCGGTTGGGATAAACCGGCCGCTATCGAGCGCCGTTTTGACGATCGGGTCGAGTCCGGCTTCGTAGAAGAACGACCGACCCTGCTTAATGACATCGAGCCGTTCTTTATGTGGCTCAACGGCATAGACTGTATAGCCGGCATGTACCAGCAAGGCTGCGGTAGTGAGTCCCACGTAGCCGGTGCCAAGAACGGTGATTGTGGAAATGGCCATTACTTCGTAAGGTAGTTGCCGTAACCGGATTTCTTTAACGGTTCGGCAATTTCGGCGAGCTGTTCACGGCTAAGCAGGCCTTCGCTATGGGCGACTACTTCAGGGCTTCCGATGATTTGGCCGGTACGGTTTTGCAGCACGCGGACATAGTCCGTGGCGTCGGTCATGCTGTCGATGGTGCCGGTATCGAGCCAGACGTCGCCGTCATTGAGTGTGGTGACGCGTAGCTTGCCACGCTTCAGGTATTCGTCGTTGACGGCCGTGATTTCAAGTTCACCACGTTCGCTTAGCTGCACATTCTTAGCGATTTCGACGACGTCATTGTCGTAGAAGTATAGGCCGACGACTGCGTAGTTCGACTTTGGCTGAGTTGGTTTCTCTTCGACCGATACGGCTCGCATTTCAGAATCGAATTCGACGACGCCATAACGCTCAGGGTCTGACACTTGGTAGGCGAATACGATGCCGCCTTCGGGGTCGGTGCATGATTTGAGCGACTCGTCTAATTCGGCGCCGTGGAAAATGTTGTCACCGAGTACCAGTGCGACCTTGTCGTCGCCGATAAATTCTTCACCGATGATGAATGCCTGGGCCAGACCATCTGGACTTGGCTGGACGGCATATTGTAGGTTGATTCCCCACTGCGAGCCATCACCAAGCAGTCGTTGGAACTGTGACTGGTCGTCGAGGGTGGTAATGATAAGGATTTCAGTGATGCCTGCCTGCATGAGCGTCGTCAGCGGGTAGTAAATCATTGGTTTGTCATAAATCGGCATCAGTTGCTTGCTGATTCCTTTGGTGATTGGCCATAGTCTACTACCAGACCCACCGGCTAAAATAATTCCCTTCATTATAATTCCTCCATTCTGTCCCAATATACATTCAGCTCGTCGCGCCAGTCACTTGCTATAAACCCAGTATTTTCTATTTTTTTCAGACTTAGGGTACTTTGCAGCGGACGAGCGGCGAAATTATCTTTACTCGCGTAATATTCTTGTGTCGTTACATTCGTAACATCAGTGGTGTTACGTCCAGCTTTTTCGAAGACAAGCTTTGCTATATCGGCCCAACTGACGCTGTCGCCGCCATTTGTGCAATTATAAGTACCGTAAACAGGAGTGGTTGAGAGTAGGTGGTCGATCGCGTTCGTGAGGGTTGAGGTAAATGTTAGTCGACCGATTTGATCATTAACAACTTTTGGTGAGACGCCTTTTCGAGCTAAGCTTCTCATGACAGAAATAAAATTTGTTCCATCGCCTATTACCCAGCTCGTACGCAAAATATAATGCTTTTTTACAACGCTTGCCGCTATGTCGCCCGCAGTTTTCGATTGGCCGTAGGTGCTCAAAGGTGTAAATGGTTCGTCTTCGCTGTGCTCGGCTTTTGTGCCGTCGAACACGTAATCGCTTGAAATATGCATCAGTGTAAGGCTGTGCTTTGTGGCGGTAGCTGCCATCAGTGCGGCTGCTGATGCGTTCACTGACCAGGCGAGTTCGCGCCCTTTTGAGGTTTCGGCGCCATCAACGTCTGTCATACCAGCCGCGTTAATAATCGTATCGTACTGCGACCAGTCGATTAATTCGTAGCTGTTAGGATTGGTGACATCAAACTCAGCCCGGCCGACAACAGTCGCCAGGGGGTAGTGCTGGGTGAGCGCTTTACCAAGCTGGCCGTTGCCGCCAACAATAAAATAGGATTTGCTCATATTAAAATTCGCTTTCAACCCGCGTTAATGGCGGGTGATCATCGTCTTTTTCTGATGTGATTGCCTGGTCTTTTGCAATCGGCCACTCCACATTAATCGCAGGATCGAATGCATTGACGAAGGTATACTTGGCGTCAGCTGACCAGTGGGCGTTTACCAGGTACGTGTACGTGACATTTTGTTCGAGGGTCTGGTAGCCGTTGGCAACACCGCGGGGCACGAATACGGCGACACCGGGATTGATTTCGATACCGAAGGTTTTGCCGTACGAATCGCCCTTTCGAAGGTCGACCCAGGCAGCGTACACCGAACCATTCGCAACGGAAATGAATTTCTCCCACGGCTCGGCGTGCAGGCCACGCGTGACACCGCGCTCGACGTTGTAGCTGAAGTTATTCTGAACAACCTCAAAAGCTGGCAGGCCAAGAGCTTCCAGCTTTTCTTTTTGGTAGTTTTCTTTAAACCAACCGCGTTCGTCACCATGGACGGGAAGCTTGACCACGAACAGGCCAGGAATTGGCGATTCGGTGACGCTCAGCTCGCTGTAATCATCCGGATTGAAAGCCATAGGGATTTACTGCCCCTGCTCCGCGTAGGTAGCTTCGACTTCGTCTTTGGTCGATTGCCACCACTCGCGGTTGGCGTCGTACCACTGTGCAGTTACTTTAAGCGCTTCCATCATGCCGTTGTTGTCGGTGTAGCGCGGCTGCCAGCCAAGTTCAGCACGTAGTTTGCTAGAGTCCATGGCGTAGCGTAGGTCGTGGCCTGGCCGGTCGTTAACGTGTTCGTACCAGTCTTTGGGTTTACCCATGACTTCGCAGATCATTTCGATGACCTGCTTGTTGTTTACGTGGTCGTTATCGGCACCAATAATGTAAGTTTCGCCCATTGGCGCCTTGTCGATAATTAAGTGGACCGCTTCGTTGTGGTCGTCGACGTGAATCCAGTCGCGCACCTGTTCGCCGGTGCCATACAATTTCGGCTTTATATCACTTAAAATGTTAGTGATTTGGCGCGGAATGAACTTTTCGATGTGTTGGTATGGGCCGTAGTTGTTCGAACAGTTTGAAATAGTTGCCTTGAGACCGAAGCTGCGGATCCAGGCGCGGACAAGCATGTCTGACCCGGCTTTGGTGCTGGAGTACGGGCTGGAAGGGTTGTAGGGCGTTGCTTCGGTAAAGCGGTTGGGGTCGTCGAGTTCGAGGTCGCCGAATACTTCGTCGGTACTGATGTGATGCAGGCGCTTGCCGTGCTTACGGACGGCTTCGAGAATGGTGTAGGTGCCAATGATGTTAGTTTCGACGAACGGCCATGGTTCGCGCAGTGAGTTGTCGTTATGAGATTCGGCGGCGAAGTGTACGACGATGTCTGCATTTGCCACGAGCTTGTCCATCAGCTCGGCGTCGCAAATGTCGCCTTGCACAAAGTTTACTTTGTCGGATACTAGTGCCAAATTGGCTTCGTTACCGGCGTAGGTCAGTTTATCGATAACGGTCACGGAGTACTCGGGGCGATTTTTCACAGTATAGTGCACGAAGTTCGCCCCAATGAACCCAGCACCGCCTGTCACAAGCATATTCATATGGTCTAGTATACTACGCCAGCACCGCTAGAAGCGCCTGAATACCGATACGGGTGTCATTGCTCCACATATCGTCGGCCTTTACGTCATTTGGTGCGATACGGATAAGCTCGGCCACGTCATCGCGGGCATCTGGCGTAGCGCCCGGGTTCAACATCGCGTAATAAAAGCACGATAGCACGCTTCGGGTCTCACCGTCATAGTCGTAGTCGGACGGCGCGCTGGTCAGAAACACCGGAGTGGAATAATCGCTTGGCGACAACCCTGTTTCTTCGCGTATCTCACGCACGACGGCTTGTTCGAAGCTTTCGCCATCGTCGACGAAACCACCGATGCTATCGAGCCTACCCTTGCCCGGGTTGATGCCGCGAATGGAAAGAATAACCATGCCATCGCTATCTAATAGGAATATGCCGGCTGTTGGCGCCGGGTTCGAAAAGATAGTGTGGCCGGTAGGGCAGGCGTAGACTGCTGGTGTTTTGCTAGTGAGTGCTGCGCCACAACGGCGACAAAAGTTTTGTTGCATAGACCTAGTATAATGAAATAATTAACCGAAAGGATATGTTGGTATGTGCGGAATCGTCGGATATGTCGGAGGCAGGCAGGCTCAGAATATATTGGTCGGAGGTTTGAAGCGACTGGAATACCGGGGGTATGACTCGGCTGGAATCGCGACGTTGAACGCTAAGGGAAAGCTGACGAGTCTCCGCGAAAAGGGCAAAGTCGCCGCGCTAGCTGCTTTGCAGGCGGATAACGAAGTCGACGACCGCATCGGCATTGGTCACACCCGCTGGGCAACTCACGGCGCGCCGAGCGTAAAGAATGCTCACCCGCATACAATTGGGCGAGTGACGTTGGTGCACAACGGCATTATTGAAAACTTTCAGGACTTGAAGCAGATACTCGGCAAAAAAGGCTACGAATTTACGAGTGATACCGACACAGAAGTACTCACGGCTTTAGTAGATTCGCTCTATCAGGGCAAAACAAGCTTGCTCGATGCGGTGCTCGATGCGCTTCGAGTCGTCGTTGGCGCGTACGGTATAGCAGTGCTATCGCGCGATCAGCCGGACCGGATAATCGTAGCCCGAAGCGGCAGTCCGCTGATTATCGGGGTGGCCGATGATGAAACGTTCATTGCCAGCGACGCGTCAGCGCTGATTGGGCACACCGACAAGGTGATTTACTTGAAAGAGGGCGAAGTTGCCGAATGTCGGGCGGGTGAAGTTGAACTGTACGACGTCGCAGCTAATAAACTGGACCCAGCCGTCGAGACGCTGGAAGCTGACATGCAGGCGATTCAAAAGGAAGGGTACGACCACTTCCTACTTAAGGAGATTCACGAACAACCCGATACGCTGCGAGCAACACTGGCAGGACGCGTGAATACAGCCGAACTGACGGTTCGACTGGGCGGCATAAATATGACCGACGCAGAACTACGCGCGGTTCGAAACATCATCGTTGTTGGCTGCGGGACCGCAAATTATGCCGGTCAACTGGCCAGCTACTTTATAGAGCAGTTTACGAGTGACGTGTCGGTCCGAGTAGAAATAGCCTCAGAGCTACGCTACCGGTCGTTCCATGTGCCGGACAACTCTATCGCTTTAATCGTGTCGCAATCTGGCGAAACGGCAGACACGCTGGCTTGCCTGACGGAACTAAAACGTCGCGGCGTACGCTGTCTTGGCATCGTCAACGCCGTTGGCTCATCGATTGCTCGTGAAGTAGACGGCGGAGTGTACGTGCACGTCGGCCCGGAAATATCGGTCGCCAGCACTAAGGCTTTCACGTCGCAGGTCGCAGCCATGGTGCTGTTCGGACTGGTCGTAGCGCAGGCGAAGGGCACCGGACCGAAAGAATTGGGAGCATTCATTCGCGAACTGGATATGCTGCCGACGGAGATTGAAGCGGTCATCGCGGCGGTTGAGCCGGAAGTGAAACGTCTTGCACAAAAATATAGCCACTACGAACACGCGCTCTACATTGGACGCGATACCATGTACCCCATTGCGCTCGAGGGCGCGCTCAAATTAAAAGAAATCAGCTACATTCAGGCCGAAGGCCACGCTAGCGGTGAATTAAAGCACGGACCGATTGCACTGGTCGACGACAATTTCTTCGAAATGGCGTTCATTACCGATAACTGGTTATACGAAAAATCTATCAGTAATCTGATAGAGGTGAACGCTCGCGGCGGGCATGTGATTGCAGTGACCGATAGCAACAAAGACGTTCCGGCAGAAGAGGTAGTGCGCATAGATACCAAGTTGGAGGTGCTTTCGCCGCTCGTGTTCAATATTGTCTCGCAACTCTTTGCCTATTACGTGTCACTGGAGCGCGGCAACGACGTTGACCAGCCGCGCAACTTGGCCAAGAGTGTAACGGTCGAATAAAAAAGACCTAACTGGCGTAGCCGTCAGGATTGTCTGATTGCCAGCGCCAACTGTCTTCGCAGGCTTGGTCGATTGTCCGTGTGGCGGTCCAGTCAAGTTCGCTGGCGGCTTTTGACACGTCGGCGTAACAACTGGCGACATCGCCTGGTCGGCGCGGTTTAATGTCGTACGGAATCTGCTTGTCACTGGCAGCTTGGAAGGCGTCAACTAATTCGAGCACTGATACGCCACTGCCGGTCCCGACGTTGATTGCTCGGTAGTCGGCGGTGTCCGGTAGGTGATTGAGTGCCGCTAAGTGAGCATCCGCTAGGTCGAGTACGTGAATATAGTCGCGGACACCTGTACCGTCCGGCGTGTCGTAGTCGCTGCCAAATACCGACAATCGTTCTTGTTTACCAACGGCGACCTGGGTGATGTAAGGCAGTAAGTTGTTCGGAGTGCCGCTCGGGTCTTCGCCAATCAGTCCTGATTCGTGAGCCCCTACCGGGTTGAAATAACGCAGCGAAACGATGTGCCAACCGCCGGTTTTGGCGACGTCCATGAGCATGTGTTCGATCATTAATTTCGTTTGGCCATACGGATTGGTGGCTGAAAGCGGCGCTGCTTCGGTGATAGGCAGCGTTTCAGGATCGCCGTACACGGTGGCGCTCGAACTAAATACGAGATTTTTGACATCGTGTTTTTGCATGACATTTAGCAGTGCGAGGGTAGAACCAAGATTATTGGCGTAGTATTTAATGGGTTCAGCGACTGATTCGCCAACGGCCTTCAGTCCGGCGAAATGAATGACCGCATCGGGCTTGTGGGCGTCGAAGACCTCGTCGAGCGAGTGCTCGTCGGCTACGTCGTAGTCATAAAACGTGGGCATACGGCCGGTAATCCGTTCGATACGCTCAAGGACGCCTGGGTGTGCGTTGGCCAGGTTATCGACGATGATGACGTTGTCGCCACGCTTCAACAGTTCGACGACGGTGTGACTGCCAATATAGCCGGCACCTCCGGTGACGAGGATGGTCATAATTGTTCCTTTTCGATCTGCTTTAATACGACCGTACGCATTTTGGTAATGAAGAGTCCTTTGTCGAACCGTTTTGCCTTACGGCGCAGAGTGCCGGGCTTGAAGTCGATAGTTTCGGCTCGCCGCATGGCTTCAGCGACGGCCGCGGGTGTCTGGTCGTTAAATAGTAGGCCACTTTCGCCGTCTTGAACGATGTCGAGTGCACCACCTTTACCGAACGCGATAACCGGTGTTCCGGCCGCTAGCGCTTCGACAGACACAATGCCGAAGTCTTCTTCGGACGGGAAAATGAATCCTTTGGCGCTATTGAGTGTGGCGGTGAGCGCTTTGTCCGACGCGTCCCCGAAGCGGTCGGTGTAAAACTCTACCGATGGTCCGGCGAGTTGCCGCAGGCGTTCGTGCTCGCTGCCGTTGCCGTAGACCTTCAATGGCACATTTAGTGCGGTCGCCGCTTGGACAGCCAGGTCGTGGTGCTTGTAGGGGACTTGCCGACCGACCGTCACGTAGTAATCGGCGCGTTCGCGGGCAGGTTCGAACCGATCAACGTCAACCGGCGGATGAACGATAGTGCTGGGTTGCCCGTAGTAGCGGGTAATGCGCTTTTGGACTTCCGAGGAATTAGCGATGAATAGGTCGATGCGTTGAGCTGCCTCGTAGTCAGCCCGCTTCAGCCCCGGTACCATGAGTGGCATAAATAGGCGCACCAACCAGTTGAGCTTACCGAACCCCGGGTCTTTTTTGTATTCGGCGTAGTGGCTCCAGTAATAGCGGATCGGCGTGTGGCAGTAGCAGATATGAATTTGGCCGGCTCGGGTCTTTCTGATCTGCTTCGCTTCGGCACTTGAGCTACTAATAATAATGTCGAATTCGCTGAGATCAAGCTGGCGAAAGGCGCCGACACGCAGCATGGGAAAGAACTTGTGAAGCTTACGGAGCGGACCAGGCAAGTTTTGCAAATAGGTAGTGCGGACATCGTATTTTTTGAAGGCCGGCATGGCGCCTGGGTCGTAGGTCGAAGTGTAGATAGGCGCACCCGGAAAGGCCTCGGCAAGCGCCAGGACTACCTTTTCGGCTCCGCCCATGTTCGTTAGCCAATCGGCGACAATCGCTATTTTCGGTTTACGAGGCATTAGCGTGCTCCCTGTTTGCGGATTACCACGGCAATGGTTTTGAATAGAATTTTAATGTCGAGCCAGAAGCTCCAGTTTTGGGCATAGAACGTTTCAAGTTCGATTCGCTCATCAAAACTCAGTTCACTGCGGCCCGACACTTGCCACAGTCCGGTAACACCCGACTTGACGCTATGAAGCAGCGCGGCCTTGCCTTCAGAGAACTTTACTTCTTGCGGCAAGATGGGGCGCGGACCGACCAGGCTTAGATCACCTTTTAATACATTCAGTAGCTGCGGGAGTTCGTCGAGTGAAGTGACGCGCAGGAAGTTGCCGAAGGCGGTGACGCGCGGGTCTTCTTTGACCTTATGATCCCGGCGATATTCGGTCGCCAGGTCAGGCCGTCCCATCGACTCGAATTCTTCGCTAGCATCGGCTTTGCCGTACTTAGCCGACATACTGCGGAACTTGATTAAACGGACCGGCTTTGAAAACTGGCTGAGCCGAAGTGAGATGTAAAAAATCGGACCGGGGTTTAGAATTTTTTGAAGGAAGATGAGCGTGACAATGAATGGCGACAGTACCAGAATAATCAGGCCCGATGCGAGGGTATCGAAAATTCGCTTAGCAATCGCGCCCCAACCGATGAGTGGTGTTTGCGACACTGAAATCATTGGGTAGCCCAAGAACACGTCAACGGTGTTTTTACCGCTATAGAATTCAGCTTCGCCGGGAATGAAATTGTAGTTGATGTGATTAGTCTGAGCAGCGCCAAGGATGAGCTGGTTGCGATCACTCGAATCGTACAAGTCAGTCTGAATAATGGTCGTTACGTGCAGACGCCGTATAGCCTGAAGGGCAGCTTCGGTGTCGGTGAACTGCTCGACGCCCGGCAATTCTTTGGGAACCAAACGGACGGGGCAATTCATAGCGACCACGCGGTACCCGGTTTTTTTGGTTTCGGACAGTTCACGGGCGATATCTTTGGTGGCACCGGAGTTACCAATAATCAATACTCGGCTGGTGCCACGGCCGAACTTGAAGAGGAGCGTTTTGGTGAACCGCATGATTTCACGTTCGAAAATAAGTAAAATGAATGACCCACCAAGCGCATAGGCGGTGACTAGGCGGGCAGGGAAGACACGTTCACCCGAAACGTATTCGTAGCCGATGACCAGCAAAATACCGATGAATGACCCAACCGCGATTTTGGTCCACTCGACCAAGCGGCGATTATAGGTGGTCGCGCTATACAAACCGAGTGACGCGAAAGTAATGATCCACAGCGGAACGATAGCTAAAAAGGTAAGCAGGTAAGTTTCGGCATACACCGGCACCAGCAGCGGCCGTGGGTCGTTTTGGACACGCAATACGTAGGCGATGGTAAAGGCGAGCATGAGAACGAATACATCTGCAAAAAGAAGGAAGAGGCTGTAGAGTTTGGCGTTTCTGCTAGGCATGGTACTTACCTGAAAGTATAGCATTTTCGGCTATACTGAGTACTAATGAAGCGAATCGGACTACTAGGGGTATACGAGTGGGGACTGCTGGCGGTACTGCTGCTTATCGTCCTGCACGCACCGTTCAGTGTTGCGGTAGGTAGTTGGCTGCCCGACTACGCAACAATCATTAAGGCCTGGAAAGAGATAGTACTGACGGTTTTGGCGACCATAGCGGTGGCAAGCGTTACGCGCCGCCGGGCTTGGCCAATCGTACTGCGTAATGGGTTAATCCAGCTTTCGCTCGCGTTTATTGTCCTTCACGTTGTACTCGCCGCCGTGCTGGGGGGAGACCAGCAGTCAGTCGTGGCCGGGTTGATGATTGATCTGCGATTTATCGTCATGTTCATATTGATGTACGTGTTGGTGCTGCTGCGCCCCGAATCAATCAAGCGTGTGCTGGCAGTCGTTGCGGCCGGTGCGGTTATCGTGCTGGGCTTTGGTCTGCTGCAAATAACGCTACTGCCCGACGACGTGCTTCGGGGAATCGGCTACTCCCGTCAAACGATTACGCCCTTTACGACGATTGATAGTAATCCCGAATACGTCCGAATTAATAGCACGCTGCGTGGGCCAAACCCACTTGGTGCGATAGCGGTCGTCTACGCCGCACTTGCGAGCGCGTATTTGTTAAAACGGACACGTGGGGCTGATATGAGGCGAATCGCTGTAGTGGCGGGCGGATTAGTTGCGGCCGGTGCGGTAGTGTTTGCCAGTTACTCGCGCAGTGCATATATCGCGCTTGGTGCCGCACTCGGGTTAACGATCGTCATGACTAAAAAGGTGTCGCGCTCGTTCGTCCTCGCAGGAATGGCCGTGTTCGCACTGCTGATAGTCGGATTGGTGCTGGTATCAACAACCGATTGGTATTCGAACGTCATTCTGCACGAAGACCCGGAATCAACTGTCGTCAGCAAATCGAACGACGGTCACATAGAATCGTTTGAAACCGGTGCCTACCGGGCTGTCACGCAACCGGTCGGAGCTGGCGTCGGGTCGACAGGGTCGGCGTCGTTGTACGACGACGACCAGGCAAACGACGCAATTATCGAAAACTATTATTTCTTCGTAGCCCACGAAAGTGGCTGGCTTGGGCTGACATTATTTATCGCGCTATTCGCCGGCGTGCTAATCGAGCTATGGCGACGACGTTCTGGTTGGCCCGCGCTTGGTCTGTTTGCCAGTGGCATAGGGCTTGCCCTTATCGGGATGTTGCTTCCCGTGTGGGCGGACGAAACGGTCGCGCTTATATGGTGGGGAGTAGCGGGTGCCCTGATTGCGCCAACAAGCGGTATAATAAGGAGCAGTAATGCTAAACGAGCGCGCAAGTAAGCGTCAGCAAGAACTGCTTAGTTTTGTTGATGGCTTTATAAAAGGGAATGGGTACGGGCCAAGCTACCGTGAAATTATGCGTGCCCTTGGCTATAAGTCGGTTTCAACGGTCGCGATTCATGTTGATAACCTGATTGCCAAAGGTTATTTGGCGCGGCGGGATAAGTCGGCACGCTCGCTTGAAGTAGTGACGACGCGCATCGGTGCACCCGCCCCTCTTGCTGCCTCGACTCCAGAGGTAAGCGATGCGACGGTAACGCAGGAGCTGATCAAGCGGGTCAACGACGCAAAACTGGAGGCAAGCGAGCTTGTGAATGCAGTAGGAGTGTTTGAACGATTGAACTTGCACACCGTAGCGGAGGCCATACGCCCAAAGGAGTCAAATGAAGCAGTATCTTAAGCAACTAAAGCCCTGGGTTATTCGTAATCGGCTGCTTCTCGCCAAGATTGGCGGGGGTATCGTTGTCGTACTGTTGTTGGTACAAATATTTTACCCCGGAGACAGGCTAGTGCCGTTTAGCTCCATCGATGGCGTGACGCTCGGTGCCCAAACTAAGTCAGACGCAGCCAAGCAGCTTGATGATCTGTCGTCAAAACAGTCGCTCCGGCTTTCACTGGGAAAGTTCGAAGAAAGCTTTGACCAACCGAAGCCATCTGACATTGGACTACGAGTTTCGCACGCCGACCAAGTAAAAGCGGCCGATTATCCGTGGTATCTGCGTATCGTTCCGTCGTCACTGCTGTGGTATGGGTTGATACAGAGTGATGATGCGCCCAAGTATACCTATGACCGCGCGAAGGCCGCGTCATACATAACTACGAAACTTGGCCAAGACTGCACTATCCCTGCCAAAGACGCGACGTTAGAGTTGAAAGGTGAGACGTTGAACGTCGTGGCCGCCAAGGCTGGGGGCGACTGCGAAACGGCCGAAGCCGTAAAGGCAATCGTCGCGGCCAAACCACGACTGGACCAGCCGGCACTCGTTACGGTGCCGGTGACTGTCATCGCGCCGGCTGTCGGCGACGACGAGGCCAAGCGGCTGGCCGACGGGCTTAATAAAACCAGTCACGGCGGAGTAGAGCTGAAGGTGGCCGATAAAACACAGACCATTCCGCAAAAAGAGGTATTGTCGTGGCTGACGTTTAAGCCGGTCGACGACGGACTGGGGTTTGAGATCAATCCGGACACGGCCAATGCTTACTTGGCAAAGACTGCGACGCCAATCATCGCTAAGCCGGCCGGGGTAACGAAGGTAGCGACCGCTGATTTTACTGAAACTTCCCGCCAGGACGGCGTGACGGGCCAGACGCTCGATCTGGGGGCGACCTTGGCAGAAATAACTCTGGTGTTGGATGATTCGAAGGACCGCGCCCAGGCCCAGGTTGCCTCACTGGCACCGAAGGTCGAATATACACGCACCTACAGCAAAACAAGCACTGGTATCGCGGCACAAATGAAATTTTACGACGACGACAACGCCGGCGTGTTTGGTGTGTCATTCATCGAACTGGGCGGACAAGGACTAAGTGCGCAGCATAACGGTGACCGACAGTTTGTTACGGCCAGCACCTACAAGCTTTTCGTTGCGTTCAGTACGATCAAACGCGTCGAAGCCGACAAGATGAAGTGGGGTGATGCCGATATTAACGGCGGGCGTGACCTGTCCAAATGCTTCGACGACATGATCGTAAAAAGCGACAATGCCTGCGCCGAAGCCTTAATAAAGAAAATTGGCGCCAAAGACCTGAACGCCGACATAAAGTCACTTGGCCTGGCCAGCACGGCATTCCGAGCCGACAATAACGTGACAACCGCTAATGACCTTACTAACTACCTGACCCAACTCGAAAAAGGCACTATGCCCATCAAGTCAGAAAATCGTGACCGGCTACTAGGAGCCATGAAGCGGAATGTTTACCGTCAGGGCGTGCCGGCCGGGGCTAGTGGCCCGGTAGCCGACAAGGTCGGGTTCTTGTGGGGATTACTGCATGATGCGACGGTTGTGTACTCTCCGAAAGGCACATATGTGCTTGTCGTCATGACCGACGGCAGCACTTGGGGAAGCATCGCTGAGCTCACTCGCAAGATAGAAGCGTTACGCTGATCTTGACGACCCCTTACGGCGTCGGTATAATACCGAATTAGGTATTCCGGCGTAGCTCAGTGGTAGAGCGGGTCGCTGTTAACGATTAGGTCGCTGGTTCGAGCCCAGCCGCCGGAGCCATGAAAAACGCGTCAGCATTTGCTGGCGCGCTTTTCATAGTCTTGGCGTCCGAGCGCGAGAACCAGATCTTTTGCAAAGCAAAAGTGGTGCGGTGAGTCGAAGTGAAATTCTGGAAAAGTTTACTTTTGCCAGAATGAGCAAGCGGAGGAGCAAAGCGACCCAGCCGCCGGAGCCAAGCATAAGCACTTTGCGAAAGCAGAATGTTTTTGCTTTGATATAATCACGTTATGAATATTAGTTTACTTAGACTAGCTGCCGTAATCCTGCTTGTTGCTCTAGTTGTCGCTCCCTCTATCGCGGCATTTTTTATTACTGATCCGTTTGGCCATTCAACTGCTTTTAATTCATCGAACTATCAAGTCGCGGTGTTCTTCGGTTTGATAATCAACATCCCAAGTGTATTACTCAGCGGAGCATTACTTTTGTTAGGAGTGGGTTTCGCGAGCAGAAAAGAAAAGCTTGCATTTAGTTTTCTGTCGTTGTGTGTAATCATCAGTGTCTTAGGAATTGTACGCATGATGCTAATAAGCATGAATATCATATAGTTCTGACCTTGCCCACTAGCGGGAGCCAAACAAAAACACTTTGCGAAAGCAGAGTGTTTTTGTTTTGCTACAATAATCAGTATGAATAATCACGTAGCCTTTTTCGGCACAGGGCAGTGCGATCCTAATAAAGGGCTGATAGAGACAGCAACTGTTTTGGGTATTACAGTAGGTTGGCTTTTATTAAGTTTACTAATCCGCAAGATAGCTAAGTCATCGAAGTCAAAATCAGTAAAGATGATAATGATCGCAGCGATTGTCGTTGCTGGCTTGGTATGTACAATTTTAGTAGGCGGTTTTACGTGGTTGGGTCTCGCTTGCAGCAGGTACTAAAGTTCTAACCTTGCCCAACAGCGGGAGCCATGAAAAACGATTCACTACTTGGTGGATCTTTTTTCATTCCCGAAGTAGTCACCGCTTGATTCAATCATCGGTTTAACACGTACATGCCATAGCTGGTAATATAGGGCTATGAGTATCTCGAGCGCGGAGCGCCGCCAAATTGAAAATGAAATGATTTTTAGGCGTAGTAATGAAAAGGTTGCAGATAGCCTTGAGGCGCTGGACGCAATGCATATTGAAGACGGAAACGAACATTTAGTTCGAGACGAAGACCTACTGCTGCAATTTAACTGCGAGTGTTCAGACGAAAATTGTACGACTAGGATACCGATGCAATTGAAGGAATATCAGGACTTACACGTTAATCGGGACATTTTCATGGTCATACCGAATCACCAAGTCGATCAGATTGAAAAAGTGCTCAGCCGTACCCCGAGATATAATGTGGTATTGAAGAATAATTCGACGCCCGAACCGTCGGGTGTTTTGAACGACACCTTGGTAGACAATTCGTAAGTAGCTAAGATACATCTGCTGAGAAAACCGCTAAGCTCGGCCGTTTTTCTCGCGGTGCATGCACCCTGGCCAGCAGCACGGCCGGCGTTTTCCTTCGCTAAGTTCGGTGTGAGTACGCTCCACCCGACGCTGCCTGGTTTCAATTAACTTCGCGCCCTCGACCCAGCAAATCCATTCATTGCGCGCCAGGGGTGTTATGTCGTTCCAGGCTTTCAAAGCGGTGTCACTCTTTGCGAGCGCGGTCCGAAGATCACGCGGAAGTGTCGCGTGGACCGTACCTGCTGGAGGAGAAGCTTTATTCATAGGTCTATGGTAGCGCACACTATGCAGTTCAAGTTAGTAAGTATTGATAAGCAATATATATTTATTGTTATTCAATATATTCCATGATATATTGAATAGAGTAAGTCTAAAAGGAGAATAGCCATATGCAGCGAGGATCGACGATATTTCTACGATTAGCGGTGGTAACGATTGGCCTGGGAGTATTCGCACTATGTACGCTGCTGCTTCCATCTGTTTGGCACGTGGGGAATGAATACCCTGACTATGCTTTCGCGGTGTATGTCGTGCTAGGCACGTTGTATGTAACGACCGTGCCGTATTTTCTCGGTCTTTTCAGGGCCTGGCGCGTACTCGACATGATTGATGCCGGTAAGGCATTCACTTTGCCTGCCGTCAACGCACTCGGATTCGTATCGCGCTGCGCGGCCGCAATCAGTCTTTTGTATGCGCTGAGCCTGCCGTTCTTTTATTTGTGGGCAGACGGGGACGATGCGCCTGGGTTGGTCGTGATTGGCATGGTACTAACCGGTGTCCCGCTCGTACTATCGGTTTGCTTGGCGGTGCTTCGGCGACTTCTACACGAAGCCATTGTCCTTAAGAGTGAAAATGATTTAACGGTGTAATGGTATGGCGATCGTAATCAATATTGACGTTATGTTAGCAACCAGGAAGATGAGCGTCACCGAGCTCTCTGAGAAAGTTGGAATCACCATGGCGAATCTATCGGTGTTAAAAAACGGCAAGGCGAAGGCGGTGCGGTTTTCAACACTCGAAGCGATTTGTCGAGCGCTTGACTGCCAACCTGGTGACATACTTGAATTTCAGGGAGAGTAAATAACCGTAGGAATGTGAAATATTTCACATTTCATCTTTACGTGTGCGATTAAAATTATATCTATCATGAGGCAAATGCAGGGGTACACAGTGGGCAGTCTGAGCTGCGAGGGTCCATTGGGTGGTAGTATCCGTGTCTAATACACACATGTACGAAATATTTTTTTGGGAGTACGATGAGCCAGCCTAAAGCAACGATACTGAACAAGTCCCGTATAACGATTGATCATACCGAACTCATTCGGTCACTTGCCGTGCCTTTTCTGGTGTACGAGGCCATGCCGCCGTACCGGATACTCGACCAAAATGCCGCCCACGAAAAAGTTGCCATGACTAAGCGTAAGGATATTATCGGACGCCCGTTTCTTGAAGCGTTTCCGGATACATCTGGCGCATTCAAGCGAACAGGAAAGAGCGCTCCGATCGAGTCGATCAAGCGAATCGTAAGAACGAAGCAGTCTGACGACCTAGGGGAGTTTAAATGGGACGTAGTATCAAAAGACGGGTCGCTGAAGAGGAAGTACTGGAAGTCGACGCAGTATCCAGTCTTTGATGACAAGGAAGAAGTTATTGCTGTCTACCAATTGACCGAAGATATCACCCAGCGAAAGCTGGCCGACAAGCAACTGGCCCTCACTAAGTATCAGCTTGATCAAACACTTGCCGATGGGCTAATTGGAACATGGTTGTGGGACATGAGGGGCGCCAAGGTGTACGCCGGTCCAAGTCTAGCCGGGATGTTTGGCGTCAGTGACGAGGCGGCCGCAAAGGGACTGGAACTCGATAATTTCGTGGCTAGTATCCACCCAGAAGACCGCAAGCGTGTGTCGAGCGAAATCCAGAATGCCGTAAAGACTCGCTCAACCTTTGAAGCAGAGTACCGGACTATCGACCGCGAGGGACGGGTCCGTTGGCTGATCGCTCGCGGACGGGTTGAAGCCGACGACGCGGGGGAACTCGATAGATTTCCAGGTGTTGTGGTTGATATTACGGCGCGCAAAGAAACCGAAAGGGCCATGGAAGAAAGTGAAGAACGACTTCGCTTTATGGCCGACTCTATGCCGCAGTTAGTCTGGATATCGGGACCAAACGGTAACGGCGAATATTTTAATCAGCGTTGGTATGATTTCACCGGTGCCGCGGCGGACGGCAATAGTATTTCATGGTCTGATTATATTCATCCAGAAGACCGTAAGCGCGCAACAAACGCATGGGCAAAATCAGTCAAGAAGAAGACGCTCTATGAGCTAGAGTATCGATTATTCCACGCACCGAGTAAGATGCATCGATGGGTAATTGTCCGGGCTGCGCCCCTCAAGACGGCAGATGGATCGGTAGTGAATTGGTACGGAACCTGTACCGACATCGACGAACAACGCCGAGCAGCCGACATCCAGATGTTCCTAGCTAAAGCTTCGAAGGAGCTTGCGGCGTCTTTGAATTATCAAAAAACACTCAAGAAGGTAGCAAGTTTGTGCGTTCCAACCATCGCTGACTGGTGTTCGGTAGAATTAGTCCGTGACGATGGCACCTTTGAACAAGTCAGTGTTGCCCACCGTGACCCAGAAAAACTGCACCAGGCCGCCGAATATCGCAAGCTAAATCCGGTCGACATGTCGCAGCCGACTGGCCTACCGAACGTGGTGCGAACTGGCGAGCCCGAGTTTTATCCGCATATTTCCGATGAGATGCTGGAGCAATACATCGAAGACAAAGAGAAGCTGGCGTACATGAAGTCGCTCAATTTGCGCTCTATCATCATTGCGCCTATTAAAATTAACGGTGAATATAAAGGCGGTGTGACGTTTGTGTCATCCGAATCGGGCCGGTATTATTCCGATGCTGATTTGACGATGGCGAACGACCTGGCATCACGAATATCACTCGCCATGACGAACGCCTCGTTGTATACCGAATCAACCCAAAGCTTGAAGATTAGAAAAATGCTTGAAAGCAATCTACTGCAGGAAAAGCAGCGGCTGGAACGACGCGTCGAAGAACGCACCAAGCAGCTACGGCTGACCAACCAAGGCCTCCTTGAAGAAATCAACAAGCGGCAATCGGCTGAAAAAGAACTGAGTGAATACAGTGACGAGTTGACACGGAGTAATAAGGAGCTCGAAGACTTTGCCTACGTCGCTTCGCACGACCTGCAAGAACCGCTCCGTAAGATTCAAGCTTTTGGGAATCTGCTTCTCGGTGAATATGGTGATTCATTAGGTATCGACGGCGCGGATTATTTGAAACGCATGCACTCTGCGGCAAACCGCATGAGTGTTTTGATAGAAGACTTGTTGGCATTTTCTCGCGTTACGCGCACGCAACATCGCGGTCAGCTCGTGGATCTCTCCGACACCCTCGTAGATGTGATTAGCGACCTTGAGTCGAGGATTGATGATACTAAGGCAGAGATTCGGGTGGGAAAATTGCCGACTGTCGTGGCCGACCCGACCCATATGCGGCAATTGTTTCAAAACTTGGTCGGTAATGCCGTAAAGTTCCATAGACCGGGCGTTCCACCGTTGGTGAGTATCAAGTCCAGTGCTAAGCGCGGTGGCTGCGAAATTACCGTCAGCGATAACGGTATTGGGTTCGATGAAAAGTACCTTGATCGTATCTTTGCTGTCTTTCAGCGCTTGCACGAGCGATCGAACTACGAAGGAACCGGCATCGGTTTAGCGGTCTGTCGCAAAATTGTCGAACGCTACGATGGTACAATAACGGCAGCGAGTACCAAGGGTAAAGGCTCGACATTCATTATTTGGTTGCCAATCAAGAAGGAAAAAAAATAGTATGGAAACCGCGAACACGAAACCATTTATCATTCTTATGGCCGACGACGATGACGACGACTATCTGCTGACCGGTAAAGCACTCGACGAAAGCAGACTGCTGAACCAACTCTTGAGAGTGCGCGACGGCGAAGAACTGCTCGACTACCTCCATCGGCGGGGCGACTACACGGCCGACAATGCCCCACGGCCGGGCGTGATTTTACTCGATTTGAATATGCCACGTAAAGACGGTCGCGAAGCGTTGCGCGAGATTAAACTCGACCCGGAACTACGAAATATTCCCGTCGTCGTCTTCACGACATCGAAGGCTGAAGAGGATATCTATAAGACGTACCAACTTGGTGCCAATTCTTTTATTACCAAACCAGTTACCTTTGATAACCTGACGAACGTTATGCGAAAACTGGGTGATTACTGGTTCGAAATCGTCGAACTGCCGAAGTAGCAAGCGATCATGGATTCCAATCTCCTCAAGGATATTCGCGTACTGGTTGTCGAAGACGACGAGGATGATTGGTTGATAATTCGAAAAATATTTTCGCAGATTCCAGATTCACGATTCAGAATTGAATGGTCGAAAACCTACGACGATGCGGTTGCGCGTATCGACGAAAACAATCACGATGTATATTTGATTGATTACCGGCTTGGTGAACGCACTGGCATGGACATTCTAGAACGCGTCCATCCGGAACACCGCAGTCAACCGTTCATTCTAATGACCGGCGTGTCGGATAGCGACCTAGAGTGGCGATCGCTCCGCCTCGCCGCCGCCGACTACTTAGTAAAAGGCTCGTTCGATTCGACATTGCTGTCGCGAACACTTACGTATACGCTGCAGCGCAAGCATATCGAGCAGCAACGGGTCGATGAACTAGTCGAACTGAACCGGGCGAAGGAAGACTTTATTTCAATCGCATCACACCAACTACGGACGCCGGCGACTGGCGTAAAGCAATATTTAGGAATGGTAGTAGAGGGTTTTGTAGGTGAAGTGCCCGAAGCTCAGCTAAACCTGTTGAACCAGGCCTATCGCAGTAATGAGCGACAACTTCGAATCATCAGTGACCTACTAAAGGTGGCACAGGTTGATTCGGGTAAGATGAAGTTGCATCCGACCTTGGTGCGCATTGATGAACTACTCAATGAGGTCATAGACGAGCAGCGCGGGACACTCGCTAATCGTAGCCAGACGATCGATTTCGTGAAAGCTGCGAAGAAAGTGCCGGCGATTCACTTTGATAGCGATGCGATTCGCATGGTAGTTGAAAACATCGTCGATAATGCTAGCAAATACTCGCCGGAAGGTTCGACGATCATGGTTGAGGTCGGGCAGGATAGCCACATGCTTAGCGTATCGGTACATGACACCGGCGTCGGAATCGAAGAGCAGGATTTGCCACGTTTATTCGAAAAGTTCACCCGTTTTGATAATCCGTTATCGACCAAGGTTGGTGGGTCGGGACTTGGGCTGTATTGGGCAAAGCGAATCGTTGATATGCATGGTGGACGGATTGATTATCGACCGAATCAACCATCGGGTTCGGTCTTTACGATACTACTGCCGAAAAAGCTTCCCGATAAAAGTGAATTAAGTTACACCATAAATAATAACTAATACGGTAGAATCAAACGATATGACCCAGAAGAATATGAACATACTCATCGTCGAAGACGACGAAGATTTAAACAAAGCCTATCAAATGATTATCTCGTCGGCCGGACACGACGCATCATCGGTATTCGATGGTCAGCAGGCACTTGATGCAATCAAAGGTGGCCTGACGCCCGATATCATCTTTTTGGACCTTCGTATGCCCGTTATGGACGGCATCGCTTTTTTGAAAGAATACGATGTCGCGGCTCACGATGCGACGGTCGTGGTATTTAGTAACTATGACGCTCAGGACGAAGTTGACGAAGCGTTTTCACTTGGTGCCCACCGTTACGTACTAAAGGCGCGCGCCGCTCCAAAAGAGCTACTCCGAATTATTACCGATATTTCGCACGAAAAGAAGTCTTAGACCGAAAGATCGCGAAAGCCGTCTTCACCTAAGAAAGCTTCAAGCTTGGCTTTGTGTACCGTATACGTAAAGCTGGCGTAGTCGATAATGCCTTTGTCGCGAAGCTGTTTCATATTCTTCGCGGTACTCTCGCGGGTGAGGCCGACGAGCGAACCGAACAGCGCATGACTGAGACGTACATCAATCCGGAACACACCGGGTTTTATTTCTTTCCCACGAGTAAATAAGAGGTAATACAAGGTAAAGCCAATCTTTTCTGCGGCTCGAGACTGCTCGAGACCGGTGATTCGCAGCAGGAGAGAGGTGTATAAATTGGCGGTTTGGCGAAGCATCGCCAGGGTACGCTCGGGTTCGGCCGCTATAAATTCAGTAAAGGCTTTTTTTGGAATCTGGAATACACGGCAATCGGTAACGGCCTCGTAGTAGAACAGGCTATTGTTAGTGATGCCGAGGGCCCAGGTAAGGGGTAGTATGTCGCCGTCGCCATGCAGCGATACGGTTCGCTCTTCGCCGCCAGAGGTAATGGTGTACGCTCGAATGACGCCGCTGCGAACGACCATAACGTTGCGGGGAACCTCACCTTGGAACAATACATTGCCATCTTTGGTAATGGTCTTAAATGACCCAAGGGGCTTAAGCTCGTGAAACAACTCGTCCATGTGTGCCTCTAGTATACTCCATACGTTATTAGTGAAAATTATCACACGTTTTTTGTGACCCTCCTCACAGCTCACCATTGTGTTTACGCCTATAGTAATGACATACCAACTGTGGAGGAGGGTAACATGAACAAAATGAGCACAAGCGACTTGACAGCAAGAATCAACCGTTTCAAGGATCGAAAGAAGTCTATGTTTATTGACATCATGGAATTCTCGGACCGCAAGACAAAGCGCAGTCATCGCCAGCACATCGAAGTCTCTGGAACACCTTTCATCGCGTTGGCCATAAAGTAGCCGAGGATTTAGCATGGCGCGAACGATACGACGAGACAAAGACACCATCGGGTCAACCAAGCGACGTCACAGCCGCTCAGGTTCCCGTAAGATGTTAAAAGATTTCGAACGGCAGTATATCGCCCGTAATAAAGACCCTCACATTTACCTCTAACCATTTCCAATACCCCATATGCTTTCCCGCTGGCTCCCCCACGTCGGCGGGTTTGTTTTTGTACATATCGGCGATAGAGGCGATTGAAAATCAAAAGGCACCTGTTCGATTCGCCCAAGTCGGTACGGCCCAGTCGTAGTCGCTGGCACCCCTCTCGCTCCGCGGGTCACGTTGATGGCCGCATATTTCTTATGCTATGATATGGATAATTGTTTGTAAGGTATCAACAGGGGAGAAATTTGAGATATGGATAATATTCAGCGTAATCCGAACCAGGTTCGAAACATGAACGAAGTAGCTGCAGGTGCACACCCGCGGCCAGCTCAATCTGCACGAGCAGAGGGTGCGCGACTACCGCGAAAATCGAAGCGACCGTTTATCGTCGCAGCCATTGTGTTAGGGGTGCTACTTGCAGCCGCAGTCGCCTGGATGCTGCTAGGCAAAAGCACTACGGCAGCCGTCATAGACAGTAATAAGTACCAGGCCGTATTCTTTACGAACGGACAGGTCTACTTTGGAAAGCTTTCATCGGTAAACGGCGATTATATGCGGTTGAATAATGTCTACTACCTACAAAACAAGACAGCGGCTACCGATGAAACATCGCCACAGTCGGCGAGTGCTCAAGATGCTTCTGATGTCGAACTAATCAAACTTGGCAACGAGATTCACGGCCCAGAGGACGAGATGCTGGTATCAAAAGATCAGATTTTATTCTTCGAGAACCTTAAACCAGCCGGTACTGTTAGCCAGACCATTTCGAACTTCCAAAAGAACAAGTAATATTTCGCAAGGCGCTCTCGCCACTGATTAAAATTAGAAACATCGCCCTATGGCACTTCAAGTAAAAAAACGCTACCCGGTACCTAAGAAGTCACGCGCGCATCATACGCTTCCACAGCGCACCTTAAAACGCGAGCAGCGGCGTGCGTCGGCGCGCCGTACAATGACGGCGCTTTTGGCCCTTGGGCTTGTCATGCTGATTGGAGGCGTGGGGTACACCTGGTATATGGGTAAGCAAGAACCGGTTGCCCTTGAGCAAACGGCCATGCCAACACCAAAGCGTACCGTTTTGCGCCCCCCGAAGATCGCATCGAACGCAGCAATTGGCGCATCGGTGCAAAGTTATACTCCAGAAGTAAAGCCGGGCGAGAACGCTTCGGTGACGATTCGAACCAATCCTGAAGCCGAATGTGTGATTGCTGTGAAATATAATAAGGTTCTTGCTGTCGATAGTGGACTAACGCCCAAGGTAGCCGATGAGTTCGGAGTTGCCAGTTGGTCGTGGACCGTCGCACTCGGGACGCCACCGGGAGCGTGGCCGGCCGAAGTAACCTGCAAGAATAAGAAAAATTCAGCCTTTGTGAAAGCTGAATTTATTGTGAAGTAGCAATAGTTAAGAGTGTGAAAATATCGTTCAACTAAGTGATTGAATGTATTTTTCCCACTTTTCGTCGGCGAGTAACGTACTGGCTTTTATGAGTATCAATGTCTCCCCTTTTTGGAAAATGACCGATTGAGGTCCTTTCGTCGAGCTGCCCAGATGGACGGTCGTACCGCTGACGGTAATCGTTTTTGTGGCATTATTGGCAAATGCGAGGTTGCGCACGGCAGAATCGGGATTTTCTTTGAAGCTTGCTGGGAGCGGCTGCTGGGAAACGCTAATAGGCACGCCGTCGATTTGGTCGACATAGGCATATACCGGATCACGGTCTTCAGGGCTGACTCTGGTCCAACCACCTAAGTCTTTAGCGGATTTCCCAGCCGGTAGTACCGTCGGATAATCCGGATTTCCCCGCTGTAGCTGGTCTAAAGGATTTTGGGGACGGGTGTCCGTTCGCACAGCAAGTTGCTGCTCGCGATTCCAGGCTACTACGCCAAAGGCGACTATGACAAGGCCAAGGGCCGCAATCACTAGGAGCTGTTTTCGCTTAGGGCTGAGGCGACGAACCGGCTGCGTCAGTCGCTGCACGAACGGATGGTCACTTACGACCGGTAGCGAAAACTTGATTTCGATTGTTTTGGTCGCTGGCTTAGTTGGTTTTGCCACGGGTTCTGGCCGGCGGGTTTTTCGGTTTATATCGTTCATCTATATAGCCATTGCCTTAATTCGTATAGTACGGCGTATCGATCGGTTGTTGTAAGCCACCGGTGAACGTTCGGCCATGCATTAAGCGTTTGCTCGGGTCGGCGGTGAACTGCATGGTGAGGTCGGTTATAGTTGGCCCACGACTCACATCTTCGGGGTATCCATAGGCCTTGCTGCTGTCGACACCGACCGAGAAGTAGTAGTAGCGGGCGCAATTGGTCGAGACCCCGCTCGCGTTCTTGGGCGTATACACACCGGGTAGCCCAAGGGTAACATCGCCGAAGTAGGTGTCTTGCCCCCACGTCGTCATAGCGGGCGTGGTACAACCGGTGCCTTGGTCGGTCATCGATCGGTAGTTCAACCTCCAGCGGGCACCAATGGAGTTGTCGACTCCGTTGAGGAGCCAGCTCGTCGGGAATACGTCACTGTCGGTGTCGAACATAATTGAATACTTGGCGATCTGTGGCTGCGACAGCAGACTAGTGCTGACGACACGGTGAATACCAGTATAGGTAAGAATCGGTTCGAAGGCTTCGATTTTTACGTCGTCAATCGCCCATGTGCCGTCTGCACTGGAGTTTGGAATATTCCAACGGAACCGAACGTTGGAAGAAAAAGCCTGCGTCGGTATGGCTGTTGAAATTTCGGTCACAGCTCCGCCGTATTGAGACTTGTCGTATGACGATAAGGTTGTCCAGTTCGCACCGTTATTGTGGGAATATTGCAGTAAAAGTGGCTGGCCAGTGCCCGGCTGACGACAGGTAACCCCGGAGTCGGTCGGAATGCGCATATGAAAGGTAACGACGCCTCCATAGCGTAAGTTGTAATTATTTGTTTGTGCCTGCGCGGTGCTACCACCACCAGATACATACGCATTACCGGATGAGAGTGTGCCACAAACAGTACTTTCGGTCATATTCGTCGTACTCGCCCATAGCGTGTTGTCGATGGTCGGGTCGAAGTCGTCGAACATTAGCAGTTCGAGCGGGGGCGTGTCGCGAGCTGATATGACGACGCTATCGATAGCAAATTCGTCTTGGCTATTACTGCCGTTCGGAATCAGCCAGCGGAAACGAGTCGATTCGGTCCAGGCGGTCGATGGAATATTTTCGGTAATCAATGTCGAGGCATTGTAGTTCGATTCGTCGTATGTGGCTATCGTCGTCCAGCCACTTCCTCCGTTACTTGAATATTGAAGTGCTACGTCTTCGCCGGCTTCAGGGGCGTCACAGTTGGCCGTGGTCGTGGTAGGGATACGCAGGTAGAACGATACGGTTCCGCCGTAGCCGACGTTTACGTCGACCGTTTGGGCCTGTGCAAGGGTGCTTCCCTGGTTGCCGGTTGAGACGAGTGCGTTACCGGCTGCTAAGGTTCCGCAACCAGTTCCAACTGTCATACGGGTTGTATTCGCCCATAAAGGACTATCGAGGGCCGGGTCAAAGTCGTCCTGAAGTACCGTCGTTCCGCCACCGCCTTCTAGCGTTCCGCAGGCTCCCCCAAGTAGATACGCCTTGCCATTGTCGTACACTGCCGACAGCGCGGCTCGTTCTGCCGAAAAGCGTTCATTGGTCAGGAACCATTCGCCTAGTCCGGTTGGATTATTGCCAGACGCCACACTCGTGTTGGCGCTAATTGGGGCGGCGTACGTATTAGTCGTACATAAAATGTCGGTTTGTCGGCCGCCGAACAGATACATATAGCCGTTGGCCGCAAAGCCGTCGGCATGGCTGACGTTACGCGGTAAGCTGGCGGTAAAGTTCCAGCCGTCAATACTACCGTCAGCATTAATTTGAGTATATTGAACGTCACTTAAGAAGTTGATGCCATCGTGTCCGCCAAGTAAATACAGGTTATTGGCATAGGCAACGGCAGTCGCCCCGTTACGGCCAACGTTGAATCCGGTAGCGGATGACCAGCTGTCGGCGGGGATGTTGCCGCCATTTGTAAGCTGCGGGCTAATAAATACCGTATTAGTCGAGGTATTGCTGCCATCGTAGCCACCAAGCACGTAAATTCGGTTATTCCAGACGGTTGCGCCAAATTGCGTTCTCGCAGATGCAGCCGCACCGGCCGTATCGCCGACTCCAGCACTAGCGGTCGACCATGACGATATCGTGCCGTCCGAAGCTGGAGTGGCGTAATAGACGGTCGATTGCGCAGCCTTGCTGTCGTCTTGTCCGCCCATGTAATACAACGTCCCACCGACTTGCTCCAGCTGGCCGTATACGCGGTCAGCTGGTAAGGCACCGGTCGTCGCCCACGACCCAACGGTACCGTCTGGACTCAGCGCGGCGTGTTCGACAAAATTCGTGGCATTATTACAGTCAAGGTCTCCCACGCAGCCACCAGCAACATACATCCGTCCATTGTTGACGGTAGCGCTAATACCAAACCTATCGGTTGGAAACAGGTTTGTCGCCGATGAGTAATCGGCCGGCGCGCCACTGTCGTTGTTGTACACCTGGAATGCTTGCACCGTGTCCGATCTGGAGGTGCAGGTTGGGCTATTGCCAGCGGTACAGCCACCAATAATGTAGGCATACGAATTCGAAACCGGAACACTAACTCCCCAACGCTGATTGATGGTAATGGTTGAAATGTCGAATTGTTCCAAGCTCCCATCACCGACGTTGATCTTAGCAAACTGCATGTCAGACAGCACGCCACCGCCACTTGAGTCATAGCCACCGAGCGCGTATAAGTAACCATTGTATCCGAACGCTGCTCCACGTAAGCGGTTGGTCGACATCTGAACCGGGTTGCCATCGCTATCGACCGGCTCCTTCCAGCTAGTACCGGTTGCGGCCACGACATTGTTGGAATTATTAAACTTTGCATACCGAATAGTGCTTAGCGCAGTCGCACCTGGTGCGGTTCCACCGATCAAATAAATATAATCGGCATAGACGGTCCCGGCATGCAGGCCAAGACCTGCGCCGCTGGCACCGGGTACGGTGCCAATCTGCAGCTGGCCAGATGTCGAACAGCCCGACACAGTACCGAGTGTCGAAATGTTACATTTAAATACGTTGCTGGTATTCGCGCCGGCCGTGCAGCTAACGCCAGTACCAGCGGTACAGCCGCCGAATATGTATAAGTTTCCGGGATTACTACCGGCCGCTGCCGGGTTGGCGCGCGCGTAGGCGTACGTGTACGAAACGGATGTTGCGCCGATGCTTGCGAATGATTGTGTCGACCAGGCACCTTCCAGGGTTCCGTCGTTGTTAATTTCAACGTGATAAATGTTACCCTTCAGTCCGGCGCTGGTCTGTCCACCAATGACATAAATTCTGCCACCAAACACGGCCGTCCCGGCCGCTGCTACTCCCCCCGATATCGGGTCGATGTTGTCCACGCAGAATGAATTAACGATAGTGCCCGAACACGCGCCGGGCCGTCGTAAATGCCCGTCTGACCCAATTGCAGCGTACGCTGTGTTGCCACTGACGCTACTGCAGTTGTCGGTGGTGCAGCCACCAACGATGTACAGGTAACCGTTCATCACGGCCGTCGCTGTCAGCATATTTCCAATATTTGCAGTGCCCGGTAAATTACAATTGTAGGGGTCGGCACCGCTACAAGTCGTGGTGCCATTTGCCACCGATGATGCGACTGTGCTCCCGTCGCCGTCATTATTTACGACGCCGTATCGCGCATCGCTTGTTGTCGTAGAGCACGCTCCGGTAGTGGTGTTTTGGGCCGTACAGCCACCGATCGAGTAAATGGTATTGCGCCACGCCACTAACCCATGCCCGATTCGCGCATTACTGACATTCGAAATCGAACCCCAGAACCCTACCGTCCCGTCGGCGTTAATACTGGCGAGTTCGACGGCCGTCCCCGACCCATCGGTCTGGTGGGTACCGCCGTTGGCAATACCAGTACTCGTACATTGACCCTCGGCGTCAATGGCCGAACAGCCACCGGAAATATACAGGTATCCTCCCCAGATCGTACTGAACGATCCGCCCCAACTCATGCGGGGGATTTTAAATTCATTGCTGGCGGCCCAGCCTCCAGGGCTGGTTCCGTCGGCCGCCAGTTTGATGTATTCGACCGAGCCTTGCAATGTTCCACTGCTGTTGCCGCCAACGACGTAGAGGTAGTCGTTATAGACGTGCACGCCGTGGCCAAACCGGGTACTTGGCAGACTTGTCATGCCGGTCGCAGTCCAGGTCGACAGTGTCCCGTTGGGGTTCATGTCGACGTACTCCACGGTCGTCACACCTCCGGCCGCGGCATCGGTCTTTCCGCCGGCGAGGTACATGCGGTTGTTCGAGGCAGCCGCGCCCGAATAGCTGCGCGGCGAGCTGAGGTTGCCATCACGGTGCCAATAGCTCCAGTTCCCCTGATCGGCATCGGTTGGGTGCCATAACTGTGGCTCACCATTCGCCCCAATTTTGGCCACGTACACGGTGTTGCATATGCCGCTCGCTCCGGTACCATTGCCCGCGGTGCAGCTTGCATCCTCGCCGCCAATGGCATACAGATAGCCGTTGTAGGCTACCAGTGAAAGTCCGGTTTTGGGGGTGGGGAGCGAATAGGCGGCATTCGTACACCAACTGGCACACGAGCCGCTTCCGGGGTTCGGACTGCTAATCGAATTGTTGGCGGTATTGAATTTCGCCCAGTGCACCGAAGACTGGTTGCTCGAGCCATTATTGCCACCGACCGCGTAGACGTAGCCTCCAGCAACGGCCGTACCATGACCCCAAAGATTGTTCGGCAGCGCAGTGGTCGAATTAAACTGGTCGAATCGTGCTCCGGTCGTCTTGCCTTTTTGAATCAACGTGTCTTGCACGTCGAAATCAATGTTGGTCTCGTTATTACCGCGCATGAACTTTTCAGCCGTTTCAACATAAATGCTCGGGTCGATCGAAAGGGGATAGCTGGCCGAATCGAGCCCTTCGGTGGTGACGGTAACCCGGGTGTCGTCGAGTGTAAACCGGGCGGCTGCACTGGAGACCTTGTTATTGCCTTCAATGACGACAGGCGCTGGAATCGTAAAGAGTACTGTGTTTTTCGGGGCGTTCTTGCGCGCTTTTTCTAGTAGCTCGGCATCTTTACCGTTTCCGGTCGATACGTCACCGGCTAGCAGGCTGTTGCCATAAATTCCTATACTACCGTCACTTTCCATGCGCGCTTCCATGCCCTCTTTGAGCACCAGTTCGTAGTCAAGCTCAAAGCGATCGCCTGGGGATTCTGTCAGCAGGACGTCCTCTTTCACGTTGGTACTGTGCATGCCATACACCAACCAGCCTTTCCGGTTTGCAAGCGGGTAGACGACCCGGTTGCCATTCTTCTTGCCTTCGAACAAGCCGAATTGAGGCTTTAAGGTAAACGAGGTTTTAAGTGCCGGGTCAGTCACGGTCACACCTTTACTGGCGGCTTCGTGAGCAGTCGCGGTTATCTGCGGTAAGGGCGATTGGGCCATGCCGGTCGGAGCGACCACATGCCCTTCGTTAAAGGCGAAGGTTTTGGCCTGGGGGTCATATTTTAAACGTTCAGATAGCGAGGGAGTGACCGGTGAAAGTAAATCGTCAGCCGACCCGAGCGCGTACGTAGGCTGTAAAAAAATGAACTGACTCAGCGTGACCGACTCTGCCGCTAAAAGGATAGCCAGGCTAATGACGACGCGTGGTTTTCGACGAATATGACGCCCTACTGCGAGGGGGTATGACAGCCTTTTTGCGGTAAACCGACGGATGCCATGAAACCACGCCAACAGGCGTGGTGAGAACCACTTGCGAACGTTTCCACGATCAGCTAGATTGTTGCTCTTTTTTGTGTCCATCCCTCTGTTGAAGCAACTAGTATTTGGTTGCCCCACTCTCTGTGTTCTAGTTTAACATGTTTCTGCTAACGGTTATTGAAGGTAAAGTTCAGGTTTCCGACGTAGCCACTGGCGTTCTGGCTGGCGGTCGCGTTGATCTTGAAGACGATACTGCTATTCGGAGTAAACGCACAGGTCGATGGGTCGGCCGATCCACTGGCAGTACCTGTTTGCCACGTCGATACAATACCAGTTGACACCACCACCGGGCTGCCACAGGCGGTCAATCCGGTCGTCGGGTCGTTTCGATATACCTGGTAGTTGACGGTTGCGTTTGTGCTGTCGGTACGGCCCATAATTGAGGTCTTCCCAGAGGCGAAGCTACTGAAGTTACCCGGTAGCTGGTAGGTGACATAAATACTGTACGACTGGGCTGTTGCCTGCGGTGACGTCCATTTGTAGAAGTTGTAGGTCTCGTTGGTGCCACAAATCGTCGGCTGGCTCGATGAACCATCATTGATATTCAGCGTGTCCGAACACAGGTCTGACACCATGGTTCCAATGCCCGTACCGTGCAACACGGCGTTGGTGTATTCGGGTGAAATCGTGACCACCGTGTCGGGTGATGACCCACAAGCGCCCCAGCCGTCGGCCTCGAAGCACTGGAGTTTTCCAAGCGTCGTGTCGTAATACATGCTTCCAAGGAGCGCTTCGTTGTCGCCGGCAACTGGAGCGCTCGCTCCCTTGTCGAGCGTCAGCAGAGTGGTTGGTCCACCGTTAACGCCACCGCCGATTTGTACGTTCGGTGAACTACTCGTCGCCAAGGTCATGCTAAAGGTGTCCACGCTGAAAGTGCGGGCCGCAGCCGCTGTTTCGACGAAGTAAACGTAGGGGTTACTCGCTGCCGTCGCATCGGTCTTGACGTAGCAACTTATTTTTGTCCATTCGGTAGTGGAAACGACCTGGGTGTTGTAGTCGACGCAGTCAACGAACGAGGTGCCACCGTCGCGCGAGTAGCGTACCTTAAAGTCACTAAACGCAGTGGTCGCTTTGGCGTAGACGGTCGCCCGGTACAGGGTGCCCGGCAGCGGGGTGGAACTAAGCTTGTTGCGAACGCCGGCGTTAGCCGCACCCGATGTCACTGTCGCAGTGGCGCTATCGCTGGCGTCATTGCCTTCGGCGGTGTTACGAGTTACGGTTCCTGTTCCGGTGCCGGTCGTGTAGGTCCAGTTGGTGCTGAATCCAGCGACATTACTGACGCTTGGGTCGGTCGCGAAGTTGTAATTGGCGGCAATGTTGACTGCCAAGTTGTCAACGTAGAGCGTGCGAGCCGTGCCGCCGGTTTGTCGAATAAGGATAGCATTGGCGGCGCTAATCCCCGATGTAGGCGTGGTGAAGGTACAGTTAATTTTTGACCAAATGCTGGTGCGTGCCGATGCCGCCGCCGTACAGACCGTCGTCGCTGCGGTGCCATCAGCAGAGTAATACACGTTCATGTCAGTAAACGTTCCGCTCGCTAGTCGGGCGGTAAAGCTGACGTTGTAGGTGGTGTTGGCGTTAAGCGCGCTTGAGAATTGATTTTTTACCCCGGCGTTAGCGACCGCCCCAGTGGCAATCGATACCGATCCCTGACCGGTTGCAATGTAATCACCGGCGTTAGCGTGTCGAGCGACTGTCGCGCCGCCCAGCCCTGACCATGTGTTCGCCGGGAACGTACTACTCGTTCCGCCAGCCGATTCGGCGCCGCCGTTCGCGGCATATTCGGTAACGTTCGAATTAATCGATAGAAGTGATGCGGCTGAGCTTGACTGTACCGAAAGCAGCGTACCGTTAACCGGTGCGGTTGAACTGTCGCGGATGGTCAACCCGTTGGTACTCGATGTTTTTGACACGACCAATTCGGCGCCACCGGCTGACTGTAAGGTGTTATCGTAGGCCGATTGCAGTGTCGTCGAGCTTGACGCTCCAGCCGCGGTCCAGTCTGTTCCGTTCCAAATCATTGTGGCGCTAGTATTTTGACGCATGGCGATGATGTTACCGACACCTCCGCTATTCACCGAAATAGTAAAGTCTTTCGACCCGTTCGCTGCGGTAAGGTAGATGACTCGTCCAGCCGTGCTGACGCCAGGGTTTGGCAACGTAGCAGTTTGTCCGTCGACGGAGAAGCCGACGACGATGGCTGCGTTGTTATTGACGCTCGCTGCCGTTATCGTACAGCTGGTCGTGACAAGTGCTCCTCCGGTGTAACAATTGGCGTCAGTAGCGGCGGTCTGGAAGGTCGGGGTCGTAATGACCACGAGCCCTCCGACACCAGTTCCTGTTCCGGCGCCGCCACTGAGTAGCAGGTTGCCACCGTTGGCATTGGTTGCTCCGGCGTCGCCACCCTGAATCGCCACCGTGCCGCCGGCACCACTACCGTTACCAGTCGCCCCTCGGATAGTCAGACCCGCTCCGGCTGTATTGGTTGTGGTTTGCGCAGCTGCCTGAAGGATGGTTGCTACGTTTGCGGTACCAAGCGTAAGGTTCGCTGATGCCAGGGTGGTCGCAGTAGTACTCTGGCCAATCGTCACACTGGTAGCCGTTGATGTTCCAATACTGAGCGCACTTGCCGAAGCGGTGTCGACCGTTGGGCTGAGGACACTGGTGGTACCGGTTAACGTTGCTGCAGTACCAGCGCCAGTAATGGAAAAGTCCGCCGTTTGCGGTGTCGTCGTATTTTGAATAAAACCAGCCGAGGTTAGTCCGCCAAGCTTACCGGCATTCATTGAGTACGGAGTACTCGATAGCCGCTTCATCGGCGTCATTTCGCCGTCTGGACTACAGGCCGCAAAACTTGCGCAACTTGGGTTGGTGTTTCCGATATTCATGCTGAGCCACAGGACACTCTGGTTCCAATCGACTTGGTTACCGAAGGGGTTGACCGACCCGAGTTCGACCGACATGTAGCCGTTTTTCACCAGCACACCTTGGCTGTTGTTGTTCATGAAGCTTTCGGTCCAGGCGAGTGTGCCTGATGGGTTACCGACGGCCTGACCGTCACCATCCTGATAAATTTTAAATTCAACGTTGTAGTAGCCATCAGGAACCACGGCCCCTTGTGCATTGAACAAGCGGCCCTGAAAATTAATCTGTTCATTTATTCCGGCAACGGCAGCAACGGGAGTAACCAAGACTCCTGTTAATGCCCAAATACCACCCAGTAACGCCAAAACGGAAAGGGCGGCAGCCGACATACGACGTACCATTTTTACACCATTCGACATGTTTGTCTTCTGTTATTTTTCGCTAGATAAAGCTATTTATTTTTCACACACAAGTTTTATCTGGTATAAGCATAACCGAAACGGTGGTGGAATGCAAGAATAACGACGTAATAAATACTACGTATGGTAGACCGGACCGGAACGCGTCAGAATGTACTTTTCGCGCCGTTCGCCCAGCCAGAAGCTTATGGCGACAGCGACGATACTCGCGTACAGTGGCCAAAGCGTAAGCAGGCGAGCCATGGTACCAGCTGACACCGTTGGTTGGCTGTTTCCTGAAGCGATAGCCGGTTGACCATTGACGATCGCGGCCACGGTCATAAAGGCCACGCGGCCATTGGCATCGCTTCCCTGAATGCTCACTTGGTAGGTTCCAGGGCGGGAATAAACGTGACCGACGGTAAAGCTTTGGTTGTTGCCGCGTGGTACCACCTTGTTGCTTGAATCACCCCATTGAATGTTTATGGCATAGGGTGGCGTTCCACCTAGAATATCGATGGGCATGTTCATTTCTTGCTTCGGGAAGACCCCTCGAAATACCGCATCGGTATTAAGCAGCATTTGAGCGCCGCCGAAGTCCAGACTGGTCAGCGGCCCGGCTTGGGCGGGCAGTGCGTCGTAAAACACGGTTGGCTTGTTCGAATCAGGCCCGGCTTGGTTCAGGTCGTCGTACACCCGCGCAACAAGAATATTTGCGCCGATTAAAAGGTCGATGTCGAGCGAGTATGCTCCGGTGCTGGAGCAGGGAACGCTGCCGGCAAAAATATTGTTCTTAAATAATTCGACCAGCGTGTTTTTCGGGCAGGTTCCGGTGACGGTCACTGGAGTCACCGAAAATCGGGCACCTTCGCGCGGGGTATCAATCGTCGGCGCGACCGTCGGAGGTTTGCCGGCAACGACACCAGATAGTCCGATTGAGCCCGATTCTGGGCCAGGACTTGCGGCGTACGATGTGTACACTCCCAGTAACAAGCCAACGGCGAGGAGTAAGGCTCCAAGCGGTAGATACGACGTGTGTTCATGGGGTCGCAGTTTTCCGCTATGGCGGTGGTGAATCAGCGAAAGCTTTGGCATTATAGGCTTACTATAGCATTAGCGTCGTCGACGACGTGAGCGCGATCGTTCGATAAGACGTTCGTTGTAACGGCGGACAGCGATTCGAATAAGGATGAATGCAATAATAAGTAGCAGTAGTGCAAAGCCAACCATGCGGTACGGAATGACCCAAAAACTGGTGCTTTCGGTGATGGTTTGACCCTTGGTGCCGTAACTTAGTTTTACGTCGGCCGTGTAGCGTCCGAATAATATGCGGTTCCCGATGACCGATTTATCAAGTGGCTGGTCGAAGCGACGGACGCTTCCGGGCAAGATATTACTTTGGTTTAGGTTAACGTTCACATTGGCGACGGCGTTACCAAACATGTCTTTTACGGCAATTTGGCCAGTCGGCTGTTCGTGCGAACTGCCTCCGTTGCGAATACGGGTTGTGAAGGTGATTGGGCTCGACTCGAACAACGCTTTTTCTTCACCGTTCTTAGTGGCGGAAAACTCTTCTATGCTGGCCGCTTCTTTGGCGTCACCGTTCACGCGTAGCAGCACTAGCGTACCGAGGCTGGCCGATAGTGACACGCCGCTGCCGTCAAGGCCCGGAGGGCTGGCCGTAAAACGGATAACCGCGTAATACCCACCAGGCGCTGCATTGGCAGGCACTCGAATGGTAACGGGTAATTGCGTGACTTCGCGGGGCTTTAGTGTGAACTGGGGCAGCGCTTGAATCCATTCTTTCAGCGAATATGGGCTTGGTTCGGCTGTTTCGTCTTCGTCCAGTAAAATCTTTGGCGTGCCGTCTTCGCCGGCTGCCACGAAGTCGTTAATCTGGTTGCGCACGACGAGTGGACTAGTCGATACGTCGCGAAGGCTAATGTTTGAGCGCACCGTTTCGCCCGGGTTGGCTTTTATGTTTAGAACGGGTGGCGCAATTTCGAGCGCTTGGCCAACGCCGCTATTTGCAGGCGGAGTTGGCGTGGCTGCAAAGGTAGCAAGCGGAGTGAACACGCTCAGCGCCATTGTCAGAACGAGGGCCGACAGAATGACTCGGCGGAGTTGGATCATATTAGAATGTTGGCGTACAAATGTACGTTAGCGTTGACACATAGGTACCGGCTAGCTGGTTACCGGCAACGTTCACGGCGTAGCTGGCGGTGTACGTTTGTGAATTAGTCGGTCCAGGGGTGTTGTTTGTTGCGCCGTCAAAGGCGCTGTTCGCGACCACGTTGCCTGATTCGAATTTGAAGTTGTCGATGTCTGCATAGTCGGCCGTCGGTTGCCCCTTCAGGTCGGTACCGTTCGAGCCTGCAGTGATGTTAGCACCGATTGGCGTGGCAGACGTCGTGATCGTGTTTGCGACTAAGTTCATGCCCCAATTACTAATACCACGGGTGGTTCCGGCTTCAACTGGAGTCGCCCAGCCGGCGATACTATTTGTACCTGAAGTCAGGTTCGGGCCGTTCACTGAAATCACGTAGCCGGTACCAGCGTTGGTACTGGCGGCCATTTGGCTGGTGGCGACGGCGGTGTCGGTCGGGCTGAACAGCTGGTTGAAGTTAATGTTGCCCGCCGTGGTGCTTGTACAGTTTGCGGCAACGGTTGCTCCGGTGCAGAAAATCAGGCTTTCTGGCATGACGCCAGTTAGTACAATCGGCTCGGCTGTGCTCGCGGCAACGGTGCCACTGTCGGTCGGGCTACCGGTTCCATCAACGCTGGCGTAAGTGGTAATACGCACAAAGAAGGTGTAGTTTACTGGGCTCGGGTTCAGAATATTGTTAGCCTGCAGGTTGGCGGTGTCTCCAGCGGTCGGGGCGGCTGCAGCTCGGGTCAAAATGAACGAATTGTCAGTCTTTGCGCCCATACTGAAACCAGCAATCTCACTATCAGTTTCGTTACCGAAGGTGGCGGCGGTGGTGTCCATGTTGGTCGGCTTTACGCAAACCTCAACACTGGCAGTTGTACAATATTCGAACTTAATTGAACCGAGGGTAGTACCGGTGGGAACGTCAAACGTAAATTGGTGGTTCACGGTTCCGGCAGGGGTCGATCCACCTACAGTACCGTTTGCTTCTAAGGTGAGCTTCCGGTTTAAAAGCTGAGCGGCGTTTGCCGTCATAGTTAACAGGGGAAGTATAGCGATTGCAAGAATAATAGCAGCTGCCGAAATTTTACCCCATGTTTGTCTCATGCCCCGAATTGTAGCATAAGCGTCAAACGAGCGTCAACGAATTTTTAGGCGCAGCCTGTGGATAATAGTTCTAGAAAGTTGGGGTGCAAATGTAGGTCAGGGTGCTGGTGTAGGTACCGGCGGGTTGGCTACCAGGAACGTTCGCGATGTAGCTGACGGTGTAAATTTGGGCGTCAGATGGACTTGCGGACGCGAGGTTGCTGAAGTTGCTGTCCGCAACTACCGTACCGGTGGCAAACCTGAAAGTGTCTGCTAATTCGTAGCCAGCAGCTGCACGACCGTTATAGTTGGTGCCGTTGCTGACCGCTACGATTTCAGCGCTGTTTCCCGGAAAGCTAGTTGCAGCAGCAGCAGAATTCTCTACAAGGTTCAGGCCGAACTGGGCAATACCCTTTAGGCTAGCAGACGGTGCCGCGAGCCCTGCAATAGTATTGCTACCACTTGTGAGTGTTGGTCCGTTGACGGTAATCGCATATCCGAATCCCGCATTGGTACTGGCTGCCATCTGGCTTGTAGCCGTAGCAGTGGCGGTCGGACTAAATAGTTGATTGAAGCCGATTGTGCCATCCGTGGTGCCTGCCGCTGCGCAGTCAGGGACGCCTGATGTCGTTCCTATTGTCTCGCCTGCACAGAAGACAAGTGATTCGGGCATAGTACCGTCAATTACGATCTGCTCGGCAATACTTGCGGTCACCGTTCCGCTGTCTGTACCTGTACCCGTGGTATCGGTTGAGGTGTATGTGGTTATGCGGACGAAGAACGATCCTTTGACGTCGGGGTTGGTGACGCTGTCGAGCCGGTAGCTCAAGGCGCCGGCGGTGGGTGGAGCTGCTGCGCGGGTAATGTAAGGAGCGCCGTTGGTAGTATTTACCATTGAGAAGCCGGTTGCGTTAGGGCCTTCTGGTCCAAGAGTGGCGCTTGTGGTGCTTAATCCAGACGGAGTTACACAGGCCGGTACGGCTGGAGAGTCAGCTGCAGTTGTGCAGTATTCAAACTTAATGGAACCAATGGCGGTGCCTGTCGTAGGAACGGTAAAGTCAAAAAGGTGATTAACAACCGCCGGGTCGCCACCGGTAGAAACCTTCGACCCACCATCGGTCGCACCAGCTACTAAAGTGAGCTTACGATTAGTAATCTGGTCTGCCGAAACATTCGGCACAAAGAATGCCTGTAGGGTCATTGCCAGGGCAAGGACGAATACAGCGAGTACGTTAAAAGCTGGTTTTATAGTTTGTTTTGTCATGGTTTTTTGGTTCTGCTTTTTTGTTTTGTGGTGGTTGTTACCCGAATGGTAGCATGAGCGGTTTCTATGTGTCAACGATTTTATCAATGTTCTGCAAACTGTGGAAAAGTAGTGTATTTGATATTTGCCACTAGTCTGCGATTTTCACATTCCCCTGAGCGACATTTGTAGTATTGATTTTGTGCATAGGCGTCGCTGAGCTAGGGTCCTCGCCTACAGCGAAAATAGAAAGGGCAAAGCGGTCGGGTGAGGACGAGTCGAGTCGTTCACCATCAAGCCCAGTAACTCGGAAGATGACCTGCTGGCCAACACCGTCAACAACCAGAGAACCGGTTCCCTGGAAAATGCCTTCAGCACTGTTCTGGCCTTGAGTGGTTAACCAGGCAATCGAGCTAGAATTTAGTTCGAGTTGATGGCAGTTCTGCGGCGGGTTATTAGGGTTTGTGCTATTGCAACGTGTGCCGGTGCTGTAGCTGAACTGGAAGTCACTGTTGGTGCTAATTTGTTGCTGGCTGTCATACTTCACGCTGAAGCCGAACTTGGCTGTATCGGTTTGGCTGTCGTTGTTGAGGCCTACTAAGAAGTCTCCGTTAACTAAGCTTGGTGTGATTGTCCGCTTCCCGGTCATGCGTGGACCATTTGGATTATAGACCACTAGATAGTCGGTAGTTACGGCGCTCCAGTTATCGGCCAAATCTTTGGTCCTTACGCTGACTTTGTAAACTCCGGTCGAAAAGTCGGTGCCAAAAGTTGTGGAAGCAGCGATAGAGTTGTCAGCGGTGCTTATCAGCATGGTTGCGCCGTTGCCGACGCCAGGGTCGGTGTCACCAAGGAAGTATTCGGCCTCGCTTAGGCCTGAGAGTGATTCCATAACGGACACGGACATGACAGTTGAGCCAGTAGTCGGCTTAGGGTTGGTCGCCCAGATTGGAGTC
>JAZKIT010000002.1:0-14209 GCA_040384745.1 Patescibacteria group bacterium | reverse complement strand
ATTGGAGTCGCGAGAACTGGTGCGGTCTTATCTAGCTTAATGGCTCTGGTGACAGTCGCCTCGTTACCCGCCTTGTCGCGAGCCGTTCCATTCACATTTTGGCTGGCCGTTTCGTTGGAAATGACGGCTGAGCCCGTACAGGTGTCTATACCCGATAAAGCATCTGCACACTCGAAGTTCAGCGTTGCATCGCTGTTATGCCATCCAAATGTATTAGCGCTAGGAGTGACTGAAGCCGAAATAGCGGGAAGCGCAGAATCGATATTGACCGTGGCAATTACTGAGGCCGTGTTACCGGCCCTGTCTGTAACGGTCCCGGTTGTTGTCTGGCCTTCGCCCTCATCCGAAAAGTTAACCGGATTAGAGCAGCTGGCAGTACCAGAGCCGCCCTCGTTGTCGCTGCAACTGAACGTAACAGTCGCGGCAGATTTATTCCAGCCGAAGCCATTGGGTGTATCGTCGATGGTGTAAGTGATAGTAGGTTTTGATCGATCCACGAGGACGCTAATGGGGCTGCTCTGTGTGCTTTCTGCGGAAGCATTAACAGCGCTGAGTGTGTAGGTATGGGTGCCTTCTGGGGCGGTCGTATCAACGTATGTATTATCATCGGCTGATGCGATAAGGACACCATTGCGGTAGACATTGTAGGAAGTAGCATTAGACACTCCGTCCCAAGTAAGATGCGGCTGCTGGGTAGGGGAGGCAGCGAAGAGGTTAGCCGGCACACCAAGGGGATCAACACTTAGTCCTGATGTCGGATTGTGGTAACTATACGATGTAGTCGAACTAATTATATTCACCCTGCTGCCACTGGATACGTTAATTCTCTCGATACGCCGGTTATCTCCACTTGAAGGGTTAAAAGAGTTTGCAAATAGTTCTTTTGAATCTGATGACCAAGCTGGATTACTCCAGGAGGTGTCCGATCCAGCGTCTGCGATAGAACGGTCATTTGTCCCGTCCAAGCTTGCAACCCTGACATCACTCTGTCCGTTAGCAGTGTTGGCGCGCAGGTAGGCGTAAGAAGATTGGTTTGGGGCTACGGTTACGGAGAAGTAGCCGATATGTAGGCCATCTCTTGCGCAAGAGGGCGAAACGATAGGGGTAGCATCACCGCTACTGTTGATTCGCCAGATGCCACCTGCGGCCGACAGACCACACGTCGCGCTTAGGTCATAACCTGTAGCTATGAAGCCCTGGTTATTCGGAAGCCAATCTGCTGAGTATAGACGTATATTTGGATTTACCACGTTTATTTGGTGGGTGTAGCCAGCAGTCGTTCCGTCGTGAAAGCTCAAGGTTCTGCCTGACTTCACGCACAGTATTGAGCTGCCATCAGGCTTCCATCTTGGGTTAGAGCAACCTCGACCATTTAATCCCCAGCTGGCTTGGTTATTGGTAAGGTCAATCATTCTCAACTCGCTGAGCTGTATAGCGATAGCCTTTGTTCTTTGAGGGTTAATTTGTAGGCTCGACAATCCTTCGCACGGGTTGGATACAGAATAAATAGTTGGACCGGTTGCGCCGCTGTTTACATCTGCTTCCACTATTTCCTGACTGCTAACCTGACCGCAGGAAGGGTGCTGATAGGGAGTGCCTTTCCTTATCATCAGTATCTTAGATTCAGGCAGGCTAGCGCTAGCGCTAGCGGTGCTAGATAAGATTGAACTTAAAGATAAACACGCCATAAAGAGAAGAATCGCTATAAAAATTACCGAGATTCGACTCCTGTGCTGCTCGAAGCTTCCGTTTACTAACATACCCCACCTTTTCGTTAGTTTGATGAGTATATAATAACCTAAAGGCTGTCATCCGGTAAGAATTTTAGTACGTTCCAGTTACAATCAGCACCTGGTCGCTGCCATAGGTTCCACCGGGTGTTAGGTTGGCCACGTTTACTACGTAGCTAATGGTGTAATCGGTTTTACCAGAGCTTTTTGGTGCTTGGGCGATGGTTTCGCCAGGAACGTACCGGAACGTGTTGGGGTTGGCGTAACTGGGCGCCGCTTGACCAAACCCGAAGTCGTTCGGCGCGGTACCATTTTGCGGGTTGGAACCGAAGGACACAGGGGTGGTGTTCGCTACCAAGTTAATGCCGAACTGCTCGGTGCCCGGTTGGCTGGCGGCACTGGCACTCATGGCGTCGATTTCGTTGTTGGCGTAGGTTGGCGACTTGCCAGCAATCTGCACCACGTAACCATAACTGGTGTAATTAGTAATCGAGAACGATGCCGTCGATGTGGAGGCTGCGGTTGGGCTAAAGCTACCAAAGTTGGCAGCCGGTGAATTGAGCGTGAATGTCAGATTAGGGTCGGGCGACGTGTTTGAGCCGATTTGGGTTTGAAAATTTGCCGAACTGCTCGGGCCAGCGGCGGCACCACCAGCAGTCGATTGATCGCGAAAATTCGTCGAACTACTTTCTGCGCTGTTGGTCAGTCCAATACTGGTTTCGTCAAACCGAAAATTTGTCGAACTAGGCGTATTCGCCGATGCGACAGGGCTAATAACGACGGACAGCAAGAAAAACGCGCCAATCAATCCCTTTGCACCATACTTTTGTCTCATCCTATGCACATTGTCCCAGAAGCTGGGGCGCATTTGCAAGCGATAAGGGTAAGCGCTATACTTTTAGTAAGTCTTAGTAGAGGCGTTGAGAAACAACAGACATGAGCGACGAAAAATTAGAAAAAGACGGCGCACCGGCACCAGAAGTGCTGAGCGTCCAGGGGCAAGAGTCGACGGCTTCGTCAGGCTCTTCCTTAAGTTCCCATGTTGATAAGCCTAAAAAGTCACTGAAGCGCACGACCTACCGACCAAGCCATAAGGCGACTTTTATTGGTCTCGCCGTCGTTGCGGCCATTCTTGCCATTAATGGCGCGGTGATTTATTGGCTGGTAAATGCCCAGCAAGCCGCCGGCGCTGACGAAGCTAAGCAGACCGTAACACTAAGTGCCGAAACGCTCGATGGACTTGGCGTCAGCCGAAACCCGGTTGGTAATTTAGGAGCCGAGCTGACAATCGGGCCTAAGACGACCTTTAATGGCACGGTAACGATGGGCAGCGATTTGACCGTCGGGGGCCAGTTTCAGCTAAAAGGTGACTTCTCGGCCAACAGTGCTAACTTTACGCGCTTGCAAGCCGGTGAAACCGCACTGCAGCAACTGAACGTTAATGGCGATACTACCACGACCAATTTGAATGTCCGGACTAACTTCGCAGTCGCGGGTAACACGACTCTGCAGGGACCGGTTACAATGGCGCAGCTGCTAACGATTAACAACAGCTTGAACGTTGCTGGCAACGTGGCGGTGGGCGGCACATTATCGGCCCGAAATTTCCAGGCAAATTCATTGACTTCCGGCAGTACGCTAACGGTTGGCGGGCACATTATTACCAACGGCGCCGCACCGAATGTCGGACGCGGTGGCGCGGTAGGGAATAACGGTACGGTGTCGATTAGTGGCAACGATGCTTCGGGAACTGTTGCGGTTAACACGGGTACGGGCGCCGGCAATGGTCTGCTCGCCCAGGTTTCATTTAAAAATCAGTACGGCAACATTCCACACGTCGTCATCACGCCAGTAGGCCAGTACGCGGCCGTCTATGTGACGCGATCTATCGGCGGATTCAATATATTTTCCGCTGATGCCATGAACCCAGGCGGCTACGCTTTCGACTATATGGTCATGCAGTAGGGCTATAAGACAAAACCTTAGGTTTTTTCTCATCGCTTGGCTGCTCTTTTTCTTACATGTTCACGAACAAGAAAGCCTGGTTGTCGCGCACGGTCAGGATGCCGTTTTTCGCGTCGATCTTTACGGGCTCTTTGCCTTCGTCTTGAATGACAATTTCTCCGGGTTCCAGCATAGAAAAGAAGTCGGCGTGACCAGGCAGAATGTCAAAATTACCAATACGGTTCGTCGCCGAAAGCGACACGGCATCGCCATCAAAATATAGCTCGAACGGTGATCTCGCGACTACATTCAACTTAGTAGTTGAATCATGTTTTGACATCAATTTTCACCCCTGTCTCGGCGAGTGGTTCGGGCTTTTTCGCTTCTTCCTTTTTGCCTTCTTTTTCGGCTGGCTTAGCAGCGTTCTTCTTGACTGCTTCTTTACCGGCTAGGATAGCTTCGATGCCGGTTAGCGTTTCTTCAAGCGTGTAGTATTCGCCAGGATGGCCCGAGAATTTTTCGGCCACGCTGAAGTCCTGCGAAAAGAATTGAATCAGCTTTTTAGCATTTTGGTAGTCGGCACGGTCGCCCGGTGAAAGCTCATTTTCGCCAACGATGGCGATGATGTTTTTTAGGCTGTCGTATTTTTGCATGATTGCTTGCACACGTTCGGCCAGTTTGTAGTGGCGGTCACCGACGATGCTTGGCGTCAACAGGGAACTGGTCGTTTTTAGCAGGTTGACGGCCGGACGGATACCTTGCTCGGCAATCGTACGGTCAAGCACCAGCACCGAGTCCAACTGCTGACTGATGGCTTGCACGGCCGGGTCTGACAGGTCGTCCGCCGGGACATAGATTGCTTGCACTGACGTAATGGTTCCATGCTCGGTACTACTTAATCGGTCTTGCAGCCGTCGTAGGTCCGAAAACACCATTGGGCTGTAGCCACCTTCGGACGGAATCAGGCCCAGGTTGGTCGATAGTTCGGTCATCGCCTGGACGTGCCGGTAAATGTTGTCTACGAAAAACAGAATGTCCTTGCCTTCTTCGTCCCGAAAGTACTCGGCAGCCGTAGCGGCAGCCGGGCCGACCATGGAGCGAATGGCTGGCGTCGCGTCCATCTGTCCAAAGAACATCACCGTGTCTTTTAGTACGTCGCCATCGCGCAGCGTCTCGTATAATTCGTTACCTTCACGAATACGCTCACCGACACCGCAGTAGATTGACAGTGAATCGGCCGCGCCTTCTTTTTTGCCTTGGGTAACGTTGTGAATCATCTCCATAGTAAGGACGGTCTTGCCCACACCGGCACCACCAATGACCCCGATTTTGCGTCCTTTGACGAACGGCGTCAAGAAGTCGATGACTTTCAGGCCGGTTTCAAGCAGCTCAAGTTTCGATGAGTCACGGTAACTTTTAGTGCCGCTGGGAACGGTAATCGGGCGGCGGTTTTCTTTAATGTTTTCGCCCTTATCGAGCGGTTCGCCTAGCGCGTTGAACACGCGGCCCTTCGTGGCTGGTCCGACTGGAACCGTCACTTTCGTGTGTGACCGAGCGACCCGTTGACCGCAGCGGACGGTCGTGTCGTTATTGAGGTTTAGGCAGATCGCACGGTCGCCGCGAAAGAAGTTAACTTCCAAAAATACCCCAGGGTAGCCTTCAAGGTCCAGTAATTCCTTTACGTCGGGACGTTCGCCGGTTAACACGATTTCGACCGTCAGTCCACGAATGGTGGCGACGGTACCAATCGGATTATCGAATGTTTTTTTCGCTTCCATGTCAGGTGTTCCTTTCGCGGCGTTTCTTCTTGATTCCGACTAATACCTCACGCAGTCGCCGGTCGCTTTCTGAGCGCTTGGCGCGGTGGAATTCCATCGTGTAATCGCGCAACAAATCGCCGGCCCGGTCTTCAGCGACGGTCATAGCGTTAAATCGGCTGGCCGCTTGCGCCAAGCCCGACTGCAATATGGTTTGCGACAGCGCGAGGCTCATCATGCTGGCTTCCATTTCATCGGCGATTTCGTCGAGCGAAGGCTCGAAGATGGTATCGTTGGCGGTCATCACGTCTTCTTCAGCCGCTTCGCTCATGGCTTGAATACTAGTGACCAGATTGATTGAACGGACTTCTTGTTCGCCGAGCGACAAGTATTCTTCGTAATAGACGGTAATTTTTTCGTACGGCCGCACCACATCGATAACCGGGTTGACGTTGATGTACTGGTCAGTCTCGGGTAGTTGAAAGAATTTTATGTAGGGAATACCGCGCTGTGACAACTGCGAGGCGCCGTGACTACCCAGAACTACGATGTCAGTATCCTTGGGGTCGTACTCGCTCTGCATACTTTCAATCATGCGCATGTCAAGGTCGCCCGACAGCCCGGCTTCGGCCGAAATAAGGACCAATACCTTGCGGCCATTGTCGCCAATGCCTTCGCGGCCAGTGATGCGCTTTTTCGGGTCGACACGAAGGCTGGTGTAGCGCTGCCATAGCAGGTCGAAGAACGATTCACTCACTTGCACCTTGTCTTTTACCTTGGCAACCTGCGTACTGGCAAGCGACTCGAACACCGACGTCAGGTCTTTTAAGGTACCAATCGAATTCATCTCTTTTTCAATTGTTCCAGGGCGACGCATTACTTATTACTCTCCGTTGCTTCGGTCGGAGCTTCTTCGGTCGGTTTGGCTTCTTCGACTTTCTTAGCTCCAAACTTCTTCAGCAGTCCGACTTCGATTTTGTCGTAGTCGTCTTCGGATTTCGCGTGTTTGGCGATTTCTTTGACCTCGACGCGAAGGCCGGCGACGTCGATCAGTTGGTCGTCAGTCGGCAGCATGATGGTTTCAAGCATCAGTTGCTGTTCGACTAGACTGAAAAGCTCTTCAGGCGTTTGCCCAAGGGCTTGGTACAAGTGTTTGCCGCGCTGTAGATCCAGGCGTGTTTCGGCCGACAATTGGCTTGAGAAGTGGCTGAACTCGTCAGCTTGTTTATATTTGGCGAGCGCTTTGAATAATGCTGTCGACAGCTGCTTTTGGCGTTTGGTCTGGGCCTGTCCACCGACCCGAGACACCGACAGACCGGCGTTAACCGCCGGGCGAATGCCCTTACGGAAGTAGCCCAGATCAAAAATAATCTGACCGTCGGTAATCGACATGACGTTGGTGCTCAAATAGGCCGTAATGTCGTCGTTCGGCGTCAGCACGACCGGCAGACTGGTAAGTGTTTTGTCGTTGGTAAGCAGCTTGCCTGCACGCTCCAGTAGGCTGGAGTGCGTATAAAAAATATCACCGGGGTATGAGTCGCGGCCCGGGTCGACTTCTTGCAAGAGCGAGAGTTGTCGGTACGACTCCGCGTGGCTGGACAGGTCGTCGTAAATGATAATGACGTCGCGGTTCAAGTTGTACCACAGCTCTTCGGCCATGGCGCAGGCCGCATATGGCGCCAGGTAGCTTTGGGTCAATGAATCGAAAATGTCGGCCATCACTACGATGGTGTGTTCCATGGCACCCGACTCGTTCAGGTTACGAAGCAGTCGTTCGATGTCGACTTTTCGTTTGCCGATCAGCACGTACACCACGATTCTGTCGGTGCCTTCCTGGTTGGCAGAAAGCTGCGACAAGAAGGTGGACTTACCCGACTTCGAATCACCCAAAATGGCGATACGTTGGCCTAACACGATAGGGAAGAAGCTGTCGACTGCCGTCACGCCGCTGGCCAGCTGCGTGTCGAGCATCTTGCGGTCCATGATACCGGGAGCCGGCGTAAATATGCCTGATTTTTTGGTGGCTTTGACGGCGCCTTTACCGTCGAGCGGTTGGCCCATTGGGTTCAGTACTCGTCCAATCAGGCCTTCGCCTACCGGAATGGAAAGAATGTCGTTTTCGACTACGGCTAGAACTCCGATTGGAAGTTCCTCGGTATCGATGTTATATAAGATCACCTTATCGCCGTACGCTTCACGCACCAGCCCCCGTTGGCCGTTTTCGAACAGTATCTGAGCGCCGATTCGCACACCTTCAAGTCCTTTTACTTCAACGATGAATCGGTTGACGGCCACTACTTCGCCGGTTAGATTGTCGGCCTCGACCAACTTTTGGAAGTGCGCGTTATCAAACATGATTGAGTACCTCGTGGAACGGCTTATTCGGCTGCATCAGTTTGCGTCTGAACGACCAGTCATGAATATGACTACCGTATGCGACCACCATGCCGCCTAATATATTGCGGTTGAGCCGAAAACTAACTAGTACGTTGCCAGCTAATTCCTTGCGGCACCAAGCGACGAGTGAATTCTTGACCTCGCCGGACGGAACGGCGGCAAGGGTAATGGTGATTGTCGGAGCCGTCTTTTTATGAGCCTCAAGCGCAGCCACCAGGCCATCAATACTCGTTTGGGTCAGCGCCTTGCCGCCGTTCCAGCTACGAATGACGTCGGCAGCTTCTTTGGATAGCTCGGGCTGGGCGCCGGTCGATTTACCGGCCACCTTTTGCTTTATCAGTTCGCGCGACGCCCACTTGGCGTACGTACGGACATCGTTGAGCACGCTTGAAAGGTCTTGGGCCGATGCCACGCTGTCCGGAATCACCAGGTTCATGACTTTGGCTTTCCTGGGCCTGTTGCCGTTGCCGACTGAACGAGTTCTGCCTTGTTAGCTTCAAGGGTTGCGACCAAATAGCCAGCTTGGGCTCCAAGGTCGACTTCGTGCCCGAGCGTTTCAAGTAAGAATGCCAGCACGGCGTCGTTCATCGTCTCGTTCAGTTGTTTTACTAAAGCCTCTTTTTGAGCAGCGAAGCTTTGATCCAGCTCGGCTTCAAGCTCGGCTTGTCGTTGACTAAGACGGGCGTCGAGTTCAGTCTGGCGTTTGGCGAGGCTATCAAGAATATTCTTTTGCTGCTCAGCTATTTGTTCTTGGGCGGTCCCAAGCGTTCCTTGGGTTGACGCGCGAATATCGGCGACGTTGTCCCTGAACATGCGCATTTCGTCGTCGAGGACTTCTGAGCCAAACTTTTCAAGCAACTTGTTCAACTGCGTACCGGTAATGCCAAGGTCGTGCTGCAGCTGCAGGGCCGATCGGTTCACGATTCCCTGGAAGTTCGTTTCGGCTTGTTTGGCAATTCGCTCGCGCACGGCGACTGGAACCGGGGCGCTTCGATCGATTGCTTTGGCGACTATTTTTTTGCTGCGGCGGTGGGCCAGGCCATATTGAGTGGCAAGTGTGACCAATACGCCAAGAATGAACGCGTTCGCGAGAAGAAATGATTCTAAAATACTCATGCCCACCACCTGTTCATCATAGTTTCGTTAATACCAAGTATATCGTTACCAGTCCCACACCCAGAATCCCCAATACCAGACCGGACAGCTGCACCAGGTCGCGGTAAATCGCCGATTGCGAGAGGGGGTTGCGTCCGACCGATATAATACTGCTCTTAATCATTGAGTAAATCAGACTGGCGACGACAATTAGCATGATTAAGAAGATCGCCCCCGAGACAATAATTGGGACGGTACCGACTTCACGGCCAGCCAAGCTGTTGGCGACGTTTTGGATAGCCGCCGGTACAATGGTTTTTTCTGGCTCCTTAAAGTAATAGGCAACGTTCACCAGTACTGGTACCTCACCAAGTTTCATCGTTTTCTCTTCGCCGTCAGAATTCTTGTATTTCTGCTCTTTAACATTGGTCATTTTGCCTTGGGCAATTCCCACGACGCGCACGTTGGCCGTCGCTCGCATACCGACGCCCTTAACGGGGCTGGCGGTAACGTGATCGCCACGGGCAATCTCGCCGTTAATGTCACTCGCAATGACCGGCAGCGTGCCGCTGGTCGCTATCTGCACTTGGTCAGCTTTACCATTCGAAAGTGTCAACAGGGAGCTGCCGCTGGCAATTACCACGCCGAGCATATTGTCGACGTTGGCACTTTCGGACGCTTCAATTATGTCGGTTTGCTCATCCTGAACACTGACCAGTGAGCCGATGGCCAGGTCATCGCTCGAAGAGTAGCTTTCTGACAACGATGTTACGGCGTAGGTAGCCGGAACGAATAGGGTGAGCGTCATAGCTAACACGCCGGCGGTAAAGCTGACGGCGCGCACTGGGTCCCTCGACCATATAATCCCCATATTTTTGTGTGTATCCTTACCCGGAAGTATACCAAAAAAGCATATGCTAATCCAATGGTAAAACAGGGGCGTGATATTATGGGGCTACTATGAGCAAACGTTCTAACGAAAAAGGCTTTACGCTCCTCGAACTCTTCGTGGTCATCGTGGCTATCATCATCGCGCTGCTCGTCGTTTTCTTCATGCGCACCCAGGCTTAAGTGCTTCTTAAGCAATCATTAAGTATTACTGCGTAGTATTAGATCATGAAGATACTAGTTGTCGAGGATGAACACCGTATTGCCCAGGCCGTCAAGGAAGGGCTTGAAGAAGAAGGTTACGCCGTCGATGTCGAACACGACGGCCAAGCAGGCTACGACACCGCTACTGCCGCGACAGGCGACTATGACCTCATTATCCTTGACGTCATGATGCCGGGGTTGAACGGCTACCAAGTCGCCAGCAAGTTACGCGCAGACGGCAATCACACGCCTATTCTTATGCTGACCGCCAAAGAACTCGAACGCGATATCGTCAAAGGTCTCGATACCGGTGCTGATGACTATTTGGCCAAACCGTTCAGTTTCGACGTGTTGCTGGCGCGCATTCGGGCGTTGCTTCGACGGCCTCAGCAGTCGCTGGGCGAAACGCTAATCGTTGGTGACCTCACTCTTGACCCGGTCGACAAGCGGGTCGAACGGGCAGGGAACCTGATTCGCCTGACTTCAAAAGAATTCGCCATTCTTGAATACTTCATGCGTAATCCCGGCCGGGTGCTGTCGAAAGATGCCATCATTTCACACGTCTGGGATTTTGATGCCGACGTGCTGCCTAATAACGTCGAAGTATTCATGACATTTATTCGGGCAAAAATTGACAAACCATTCAAAAAACCACTGCTGCACACGGTGCGTGGCTTCGGGTATAAGTTAAGTGTCGATGCCTAATCCTACTATGCAGCAGCTCCGGGCGCATCTGAGGGGTGACACTGGTCGTCTGGCCGCAACGTATTTAGCAATCATTATCGGTCTGACGATCGTCTTTTCGGGAGTCGTCTATATTATTAGTTCGTCACAATTTGATCGTCCGCTTTCGTCGTACGGACAAAGCGGTGGCTTGTCACAGTTCGATCAGTACGCGCGGGGGAGCTTGCAGGACATGTTTGACGCCCGCGCTCGGCAGGCGCGGGCTGACCTATTCGCCTCGCTCGTATTTCTTAACGTGGCAGTACTACTGGGTGGCGCGTTTCTAAGCTATCTCCTCGCCCGCAAGACCCTCGAACCAATCGAAGCTGCCATGCGGTCACAGACCCAGTTTGTGTCTGACGCGTCACACGAACTCCGGACGCCGCTGGCCGCGCTGCAAATCACTAATGAAGTTGCTTTGCGGAAGAAAAAGCTTAACCTGGCCGACGCCAAAGAACTGATCAGCTACAGCCTCGCTGAAACCATTAAACTGCGTGATCTTTCAGAGGCACTGCTGGGGCTCGCCCGCCACGGCAATGCCGACACCTCGACTTCTAAAGTGAGCCTGCGCCAAATTACTTCCGACGTGCTGCAAACACTCCAGCCGCTTGCCGAGCAAAAACGCATCGTCATTACCAGTCATGTCCCGCAGCTTGTGGTCACGGCCAACCAGGCGGCTGTCGCCCAAATTCTTCGCGCGTTCATCGACAACGCCATTAAGTATTCTCCCCAAAATTCTACGGTCAGCGTCGTGGCGGCGGCGCGACCCAATGGTTCTGGCGCCGTCGTTTCGGTTCGCGACGATGGCCCGGGTATTGCATCTGAACATCACGAACAGCTTTTCGACCGCTTCTACCGGGTTGACGAGTCACGCTCTTCGCAGCATGTCCAGGGCGCCGGCTTAGGACTGGCTATTGCTCAACGCATCGCTGAGCGTCACGGCTACGAATTGGACCTAGCTAGCCAGCTCGGCAAGGGCGCCACCTTTAGTCTTCATATACCCTAAGTAGACTATGACTGGTACGTAGCCAGGTGCTACTGGGCGCCAGGTCGAAAATCAACTTGGTCATAGAGGGCAGGGGTGTCGTAAAACGCTCCCCATTCCCGGTCGCCGTACGAAAAGTGCCACCACTCGCCGTAGAAGGGCGCAAAATTTTCATCAACCATGGCATCGTGTAAAATCGCACGATTTCCAATTTGTCGATACGTCAGGCCTGGGTGGTCGGTCCGTATTTTTTCGGGGTCAGTGTAATCGGCGATGCCGGTGCCCATATCGAGCGGTATATTATCGCGGTCCAGAATCGTCAAGTCTACGGCCGCTGCCGCCGGGTGACCGCCAAGTGATGGAATCGCAACGAAATTGTGCGTATAGGCATCAAGTTCTTCACCGATCATTAACGGATTGTATTGTGCTATTTCTTCGCGCCGTACTTCAAAATATGCGCGCTGTACTTCGGGGTGGCGGTATCCGTAGGTGACAAGCAGGCGCATCGAAGACCGTCCAAGCTCTCGGTTCACTTTAGCCAACTTTTCGGCCAGCATGTCCCGCACGTAAATGGTCTCGCCCGTCAGGTGTTTCATGTCTGGCTTGGCGTACTCGGCGACAATATCGGGGCTGTACTCTCGAACGTCTACCAGTGGTTCGTCCCGCGTGCCTGGTGGCACTGCCGCAACGTCCTCGTATCCGAGAATGCGGCGATTGCGCAGGTTAGGATTCTGGTAAATCGACATAGTACTATTATGCTACTTTTTAGCAGTACAGTCAAAGCTGTTATCATAGGGGTATGTTGCAATATCTTCGGGCCACGCCGTCTAATTTATCAATCGAGCCCAAAGAGAATCTCCTCGACGGTACCTGGGTACGTTCTGAAAAGCCGACTGAAGACGAAAAAATCGCCCTTATTAACCTGGGCGTCGACGAGGATATTTTAACCGACGCACTTGACCCTCACGAGGTCCCGCGTGTCGAGTCAGAAGACGGCATGACCTACTTCATTACCCGTTTGCCCGATACCGACGACGACTTTAATGACTATACGACCCCGATACTCTTCGCTATCTCATCCGAGCACCTTTTTACCGTCAGCCGTGACCCGTTAGGGCGTCTGTGGCAACCATTTATCGACAACACTACCGTGCCAACCGCCGACCGGACTCGACTTTTCATGCTTATGATGGAAGCCATTGCCATGCAGTATCAACGGCGCGTCGCCATCGTTAACCGGCAAATGCGTGCTGCCACATCGGACATTCGAAACCTCGGCGCGCGTGATATCGCAACGCTTTCCGATTATGAACGTAAGTTGAATGATTACCTTGATGCCCTGATTCCGACGAACACCGCGACCGAAAAATTGCTCAGCGGTCGCATGCTCAAGTTGACCGAAGACGACCGTGACCTCGTCGAAGACCTTTCTATCGACTTCGAACAGCTTATCGCTCGCTGTAAATCACTGCTGCGTACCATTACCAATCTGCGTGATTCGTACCGCGCCGTCATGGACACGCGTTTGAACGAAACCATTCGGCTGCTTACGGTTATTACGTTAGCGCTCACCATCCCGACCATGATTGCCGGACTATTTGGTATGAACGTCACGCTGCCGCCGGGGGCAGCAGAGTCTCCGTATATGTTTTGGGCTATCGTAGCGGTCAGCCTGTTGTTTGCTGGCTCGCTCAGTCTGTACTTCCTGCGTAAACGCTAGAAGTCGAACAGGTCGCCTAAGAACGACTCTTTCTTGTGCTTCTTTTTGTAGTGCGAATCACTCGAACGCCGATCCTCGCTGTAACGGTATTCCTGGGGCGCATGCTGAATATTCTCAACCTGCGGAGTCGCGATTGTTTGCGGGGCAGGTGCCGGTCCCCGGGTCGCATCCGCGTTCTTGTCTATCAGTTTATCTAGCTCGCCGCGGTCCAGCCAAATGCCTCGGCAGGTAGGGCAGTAATCAATTTCAATTCCGCTGCGTTCGCTCATTACCAGCGTTTCGTTGTCGTTAGGGCATTTCATAGTTGGTAGTATCACAGGTAATACTGAAAATAAGCTTAAGAAACGCCCAAGTGAAATTGTAGTGAAAAACTGTTCACTGCTTTAAGCTCGCCCAAAGTCCATAGTTATGAATAACAAGTAACGAAAGGACCACAATTAAGACTACAGCTCAAACGTTTGCTCAACGAAAGAACCAGGTGAATCTAAACACATTTTGTGAAGTATTCGCATGTTCGGTAACATATCAGGGTGCTCGAAGTTCGGCGTTCGTTGCCAAAAGTAACCGACCGATTCCGCTGTTTCATGCAGCTGCCCCGTCGGCGTCTCGCCTAGCAGGAGAGTGAAATGAATGAAGCTCTCAAGCTCGCCCTTTCGGTGCACCCTAAAATACCCATGGCCCTGAACTGCGAATTCGGTCTTGATTCCAGTCTGCTCGAAACACGTCTGCTGGGCCGTACTGCGTGCGTCGGTTTCGGCGACCGGTT
>JAZKIT010000001.1:120532-122894 GCA_040384745.1 Patescibacteria group bacterium | reverse complement strand
AAGTTTATACCAACCTGAAAAGGAGAACATTTCAATGGGACAACCCAAGAAACAATCGAGTCCTCGCAAGACGGGACTTCGTCGCAGCCACCTGCGTCTTAAGCTTGCACGTGCAGTGAACGCAAAATCACCGGTCAAGGTCAAAACGACAAAACGCGAAACCGGCGCACAAAAGTAACTTTAGTCGCCGCATTTAGCGGCGCCTTTAAAAATTAGGAAAGAACCAAACCGAAATGGCATCGAACCGACACCTTGGAAGAATCGTAGCGCTTCAGACGCTGTACGAATTTGAATTCCGAAGTCAGTCTGAAGATTCGAACCTGAAACTCGACGAAGTTTTACAGCGTAATATTGAACGATATAACGAGTCGATAGACGACAAGGATTTCGTAAAAGCGCTGGTAGACGGAGTACTCGAGCATCAGGAAGATCTTGACGCAAAACTGCAACCGATGGCACCTGGATGGCCACTTGATCAAATCGCCCGCATTGACCGAAACGTTCTTCGTATTGGTCTGTACGAGCTACTGTACAAAGCTGATTCAGTCCCACCGAAGGTCGTCATTAACGAAGCAGTCGAGCTTGCCAAAGCGTTTGGTTCCGATAACTCAAGTAAGTTCATAAATGGCGTGCTCGGCACAGCCTACCGAACGCTTGTTGAGGCAGGGGACCAACCAGATGCAGCAACCGATAACTGATAAGTTCAAGAAATATTTCAATAAAGGCCGCAAGGCGTCTATTCAAGAAATCGTGCGCGAACCCACCGCTGGTGGCATTGTGTTTCGTCGCACCAAAGCTGGCGACGTTGAAATCTTGTTGATTCAAGATGCCAAAAACCGTTGGACGATTCCAAAAGGTCACATCGAAGAAGGCGAAACAGCTCAGCAGGCCGCTCGGCGCGAAATTGGTGAAGAGGCGGGACTTCCGAATGTCGATGTATTGAGCTGGCTTGGTAAGATTCACTTCCGCTATCGACGACTCGATAAACTAGTACTCATGACCACGCAAATCTACCTAGTGCGAGCCAAAGGTGACACCGATGCGATTCAGAAAGAAGAATGGATGAACGGAATTAAATGGTTCAAGTTTAGTGACGCGCTCGACGCGATTGAATACGAAGACATCGGCAAGCTGATGCTACTTGGTATGAAGAAAATACGATTGGAAAACCTATGAGCGGTATGCCAACTGCTCCGTATCAGGACTTTGCCCGTACCGTATTGGGCTACGAATTTAAGAATATCGATTTGCTGATTACGGCACTAACCCACCGTAGCTACGTTAACGAGCATAAGAAAAGTGCATCGGGGCACAACGAGCGCTTAGAGTTCTTAGGCGACGCCGTACTTGAACTAGCCGTTACTGACTATTTATTTAATACCTACCAAGAACCTGAAGGCACATTGACAAGTTGGCGTGCCGCGCTGGTCCGCACTGAAAGTATTGGTGAGGCTGGCGACCGATTAGGCTATGAATCACTCCTACGAATGAGTAAGGGTGAACGACAGGGCACCGAGCGTGCTCGCCAGCAAATACTGGCCAATTCGTTCGAGGCCGTCATTGGTGCCATCTATCTCGAGCGAGGATACGCGGACGCCGAGGTCTTTATTAACAAGCACATCACGTCGAAGCTCGAAAGTATCATAAGCGAGGGATCGTGGCGAGACCCGAAATCGCACTTACAGGAAGTTTCACAGCGTATCGACGGCGCCACTCCTCAGTACAAAGTGCTTGAAGAAGTTGGTCCCGACCACGACAAGGTGTTTACGCTCGGCGTATATGTCGCAGGTACGTTAATGGGGAAAGGCACAGGCCACTCCAAGCAAATGGCTCAGCAAAATGCCGCACAGGCCGCGCTGGAAAAGTATCAGGCCCAGGATAGTGCTGCAACAGATTGACGAAACGCTCTTTATAGCGTAGAATCATACGAAGTAGCAATACCAAATCTAATGATTGATAAAGGAAGTTTTATTTTTTATGCTCGCCATTCGCTTGCAACGCATCGGCCGTAAAGGCTATCCAGTATACCGACTTGCCGTCCAGGAATCACAGCGTCACCCATCAAGTGGCCGTGTCGTGGAATATGTCGGTAGTTATAACCCACACACTAAAGACGCCGTCGTTCAGGTTGAAGCCGCTCAGAAGTTTCTTGACAACGGTGCACAGCCGACTCCTCGAGTCGTTCGCCTACTCAAAGATGCGGGCGTTAAGCTTCCAAGTTGGGTAAAAGAACCTTCGGTAAAAACGAAGAGTCTTAAGAACGCTGAAAAGCTTCGCAAGAACCAGCCAAAAGAAGAACCAGTCGCTGAAGTGGCTGCAACTGAAGAAGTAGTCGCCGCGGAATAGGCGCGATACTCCTGAT
>JAZKIT010000001.1:82945-120522 GCA_040384745.1 Patescibacteria group bacterium | reverse complement strand
CCACGCGGGGTCTTTTAGTGCTAACTGGTGATTGATTCTGCGTGATATAATACATACGTACGAATAATTTCCGTTAGCAGTGTGACTGATAGTCCGGAGGAGGGCAAAAGCATGTCAACAATCGACCAACAGTTCGTCGAATATATCGTCAAGTCGCTTGTCGGCAACCCTGACGATGTCGTTATCGAACGCATCATTGATGAAAAAGGCGTCCTGCTTACGCTGACCGTCAATCCGGAAGATCTTGGCCGTGTTATCGGTAAGCGAGGTATGACCGCTCAGAGCTTACGCACGCTCCTTAGGGCACTTGGAACCAAGAACGATGCCCGTTACAATCTGAAGATTGTGAACAACGATGATGACCGTGAAAACTATACGAGCTCATCAAACCCCTCAGATAACCAGGTTGTGGAAGAATCAACAGATGAGCCTGTGGAAAACCAGCAATCCGACCTAGCAAGAAACACTCGTAAAGAGCTTGCTGAACTAGACGATCTCGATATATAATCATAAACAGTTCAACAACTGCGAGAACTACCAGAAAGCTCTATGCGAGCAAACCCACAGGTTTGAGAGCCTTGTATGTGACAAAAACCGTCCAGGTAATAGTGGGCGTTTTTTGTTTGTCAAAAATAAGTAGTCGTAGCCTCAGGGCTTAACGATTGCTCAACAGCACATAGAGGGCGGCACCAAATAAGGTGGCGCATAGAACCGCGCTTATGAGGGCGACTTTATGGTGAGAGTGAGACGTAGTCGAAGCGGCGGCTGGCGTTCCGGTAGACTCTGTTTCAAATTCGAACGCGGCTTCGTTTTGATGAGAGTAATTATTCATCACCGCCTCAGCGCGCACATTACTACTTACTGGCTGCAAGGTTACTTTGGGCGTATCAGCCAAGGCAATGTCCTGAGCGCTAGCTGGCGTGTTTTTTTCGAACTCCATTTGCTGCCATTGTACCACGAGATTTAGCCGTCAAGACGACCCTATAATTACTATATTATAACTTATATACAAAAATGTCAATAGCTGGTACACTGGTACGAATGAGAAAGTTCCAAGTAATTACGCTGTTTCCTGAAATGTTTACCGGTGTGTTCGGGAGTTCCATGATGTGGAAGGCTCAGAGCGGCGAGCATGTACAGTTGTCGACAATCGATTTGCGACAATTCGGCCTTGGTCCTCGCAAGCAGGTGGATGACTCGCCTTACGGTGGCGGTGACGGGATGCTATTAAAGCCAGAGCCACTGTTTGCTGCAGTCGAGCAAGCAAAAGCAATCGATCCAAAGGCGAAGGTGCTGCTTATGACGCCCCGTGGAGAGCGCTGGAAGCAGTCTACGGCTCAACACTACGCAGACTCGGAAGCAGGGTACATATTTATTTGTGGACGATACGAGGGCTATGATGAGCGGATTGTCAGCCTTGTCGATCAGTCGCTGAGTGTTGGAGATTACGTACTGACCGGCGGTGAGCTGCCCGCCATGACAATCGTTGATAGTATCGTGCGTCTGATTCCGGGCGTGCTAGGCGGTGAATCAAGCGCGTTAATCGAAAGCTTTTCTGACGACGAGACGCTCGAGTATCCTCAGTACACTCGTCCCGAAGAGTTTCGTGGCATGAAAGTTCCTGATGTGCTGCTCAGCGGACATCATGCTCAGATAGCCGCATGGCGGCAAGAACAGAGCCAAAAGAAAACGCCCTAGAGTGCTAGGGCGAATCCAAGTTGTGGTGGATGTCGTAGAGCGAGCTGTCACAATTTTTATTGGAGTTTTTGTTTTTGTAACGTCGCTGAACCTCACTTTATAACCACAGCGGTAAAAGCGCAAGCATAAAAGGTAAAATAACAACGTTTCATTCCTCGTGTCCGGCAGTATAATAAAACTATGAAGATTATCCCCTCGTATGGAGCGCCGCGATCACGAGTCGTCACTGGCGTTTGCTTGACCGCTGCCGGCATGCTGGCGGCAATGCTGCTTGCGCAACTGTACGGGTTTGAAGATTTTCCAGCCACCCTTGGGTCGGTATTGCCGTTTAACGATCAGTCACTTACTGCAGCAACTGCTGCCGGTGTAATATTTCTTGAATTATTGGCGCTGCCGTATTTGCTGGGTATGTATATAAGTAAACTTATGCGAATCGTAAGTGCTGCGGCTGCTGCGGTAGTGAGCGCATTGTGGCTGATGGTTTGTTTTACAAATTCCCATGCCTTAAATAGCGGACTATTTTCCACCACCCTTGAAGTCCCCGGCGGGTTACTCGCTGCGCTGTGGTCGGTCGTGCTGTTCGGTCTTATCGCCAAAGTACTTGCGCACGATAGTCGCTTCCGCCACACCGCTGCCTCTTGAGGTAACGGCCCGTTTACGGTACAATCTATTCCTGTAGAATCAGCATATTGGGGATTCGCCAAGTGGTAAGGCACTGGTTTCTGGTACCAGCATTCGGGGGTTCGAATCCCTCATCCCCAGCCAGATGCGACAGTACAAAATGAGACCCATATGGGTCTCATTTATTTTTTGTTGGGTGCTCTTATTCCAACTCGCAGATAGTCGAGAATAAGACAGAGCCCTTAGCTACTAGTATTCGGGCAGCGTGAGCAAATTATCGTTCCACTGCTTGTCAGCGCAGGTCCGAATGTAGTCTGGCGCATTACTCCGATGGACAACACCGACATACGAGCTCGACATTCGGTCCCGTGAGTAGACGATTGGCATATTTTCAAGCTACTCGATAATACGAGTTTGTATCGTGACACGGTTGTGCGTCATTAATGACTCTGAGGCGCTGTCAGGCATCTATTCCTCCGGGTTATGGATGATGTACCTGTTTGTTTTTCGCCGTAGTCAATCTACTTATCCTTATAATAACCTAGGCCAGAATAGTCTGTCAACGCAAAATCGTTGACAGACTATTGCCAGACTGCTGGGGCTTCCGTTATAATTGACACATGATAGATATAAGACAGTCGCTCAAGACACTCGCCGCTGACAAAGACCTGCGAGGGCTCAGTATTCGAGCAATTGGTCGCGAGTTGGCTGTCAACAGTAAGGAAGTGCATCCTGAGACGGTGAAATTCCATTGGAAGAAACTCTTCGAAGCAGGTGACATTTCCTATCTTTACGATGGACGTACTCACGACCGTCGTTCTAGCAGCGTCAACGACGTCGCATTACCTGACGACGCTAAGTTAGTCTCTATACCTGTTTTTGGCGTAGCTGATTGTGGTCCCGCAACTCAGGTTGCCGATCAGCAGGATTTGGGCACACTTCGTATCTCAAGTCGCCTGCTTGAAACAAGCCGCTACGACAGTCTCTATTCCGTCCAGGCGTCGGGTATTTCAATGAATAATACTTCCGTCCATGGACGTGCGATTAATGATGGCGACTATGTCATTGTCGATAGAAGCCGAAACTCGCCGCGTAATGGCGACTGTGTGGTTGCTATTGTTGATGGCCTAGCCAATATAAAGAAGTTTTACCGCGAGCATGGCAGGATCAGCCTTGTTTCTGAATCGTCCGAGCACTATGATCCAATATTCATTTCTCCCGAAGACCAAAGCGATAGCCTGATTGGTGGAACAGTCATCCAAGTAGTCCCGAAACCAAAACACCCTAAATAACACACAATTAAATAAGTATAAGAGAGGGTTCGTAAAATATGTTGGATATAGATTTTATCGCGGGAAGTAAAAGCGATCCGGAGAGTACAAGTAGTTACGACGCAATAGCTATACGATTTAAAGCGGAGGACGACCCGGAACAAAAGGTTATAGTTATCGATGCTGGTTTTGCAGATATAGGTAACGACGTGGTGAATCATCTTGCGGTGCACTATGATACCGATAAAGTAGATTTGATGATATCAACTCACCCCGATAACGATCATCTAAATGGCTTGATTACGGCTATCCAGCAGCTCGATGTAACGGAACTTATGATTCATCAACCAGATAAGTACAAGGATGACTTGTCTCAATTTACTAACTTAGAGAACTTGAACACACTGGTGGCTTTTGCGGTTGAGCAGGGTGTAACGATTACCGACCCGTACGCAGGCCAGCACCGATTTGATGGGCGGATTTGTATTCTGGGGCCGACAGAAGGTTATTACAAAACTCTGCTAGATCAGCAGCTCGATCCGGCCGTTACGGCCGAGTTTGCACGCCGGTCTAACCCAGCTGGTTTAGCCGCTGTGCTCGCTTCGTTAGAAGGATTGGTTGAAAGGACCCTGGACGCACTCCCTTTTGAGACCTTGTCTGATGACGTAAAAACACATCCTCGTAATAGCACTTCAGTCATTACGCTACTCGACTTTAATGGTAAGAAATACTTATTTACTGGTGACGCCGGCATTGAAGCTCTGCATCTTGCCGCAGATGAATATGAAAAGCTGTATGGATCGTTTGCTAATAATCCGCTGGCGTTTTTTCAAGCACCGCACCACGGCAGTAGGCGAAACGTTGGACCTGAGATACTTAATCGAATTCTTGGCGACAAACATGCCGCATATAATGAAAATCTTCATGGCTTTGTTCACGCAGCGAAAGCATCTAAGAAGCATCCGTCACCTAAGGTAACCAACGCACTTATGCGTCGAGGCGTTAAGCAGAGTAGCTTGGCAGTGACAAATGGGCAGACCAAGTGGCATCATAGCCATGCTTCAGTGCGTGACGGCTGGTCGAATATCGCGCCCTACCCAGTTTTGAAAGAAGATGATGAAAGCTAACCTCCCTAGCCGATATGATTTAGAAGCTAGACATATTCCGTCGCTGGTATGCTCAATGCCGTTCTTTCTGCTCGGCTTCTATTTTCTCACAGGAGTAGATGATGGTTTCTGGTCTTCTTTGGCTGGATTAACATTCGGAGGTCTCGGGCTTACAGCTGCAATGTTCCTCGTAATGGTTAAGTTCTGCAGGGACCTTGGCAAATTAATTGAAGAGAAAATATTTACCGAAGGTTTAACGTTTCCAACTACGACATTCTTGTCAGACGATGACGACAGTCTTAGCGATGATTACAAAGCAAAGGTTATTCAAAAAATAAACCTAAGATTCGGCACTGACCTGTCGAACAAGACAACTGGATCGGTTCAGGATAAGCGTGCCATAAACGAAGCCGTACGGTCCATTAATAGTATGTTTTATGGCAAGAATGCACTTTTGTTGCAAAGAACTATACAGTTTGGGTTTTCTAAGAACCTATTTGCTGGTACATTAATCGCTATAGTCACTTCGTTAATCGGCATTCTCATCAGCATATTAACTGACAATTCGATGGCGCTCAATGCAGCGGTGGTTCTACTCGTTTCATATATTATCGTCGGGGCATTAGCTTTTCTGTCCATTAGGTTTACTGCAAAGCATTACGCACAGGCTTTATATAGTGAATTTATGGCGAGTGAGTAAGATTTATGAGTTGGCGCGTGAATGGCTAGGCAGCAATGGATAACAGATGATCCTTTGTCTCATTTTAGTTAATATATACTAATCACATTATAGGGAGTAGAAAGGTTGATTATGGTAAGAAGAATTAGCTCATCTCAGTTTAGGAGCCAGATGCGGAGCGCCCAGAGCAAGGTGCGAAGGGAAGTAAACAAGGCCAATCGTGAATTAAGCTCCTCGGTTCGTCAGTATAACCAGGCGGTTCGAAGCTATAATACAAAGGTTAAGCAAGACCGTGCGCGTATTAATAGGGAGCTACAGAAATTTAGTAAATCATCAGCCACAACTCAATATACTATTTCTGTCCGAACACTAAATACATCCTATCAACAGGTATCGGCACGTTATGACAACATTGATTCTCCAACAGATTTTGAGAACATCTTCTACTCAAGCATTGAGCAGGAAAACGCAAACAGCATAGCCACAGCCAATGTTTTAGCAAATCAGCCGTCCGAGCCTATGCCTGAGCCATTAACGGATACTGAAATAACCGACCAACTTATTTACTTTTCTCCAGATCTCGATAAACGCTGGAAAGGTGCCTTATATTCTTTAAGTCCGGATAACCCTGATGCTACAAGGCATTTTTGTACTAGCTCAAGAGAAATATTTAGTGATTTACTTGAACTTAAAGCGAAAGATAAGGATGTCTTTGAGAGATATCCGGACTGCGAAAAGACGGACAGAGGAAACGCAACTCGCCGCTGGAAAATTAAATACCTTTTAAACAAAAAAGGTATCAATCACCAAGAAGTTGAGGATTTCGTTGAAAAAGACATAAGTAACATACTAGAGCTGTTTCACACTCTGAGCGACGGGACTCACGGTGAGGCTGGAAAGTATGACGATGTAAAGCTTCATTCTGTTAAAAAACGAGTTGAGGACGGCATAATCTTTTTGTCTACCATCGCGCGCGATTCGCCCTGATATCACCACTGTATACAAGCACAGCATCCGAAGTCACATCTAAGATAGGCCAAGATATTCTGATAAATACCAGTCGCTTGTAAGCATTGCTTCGTAAGTTGCTGCTTCCCATGAATTAATTCGTCCGCCATATAGGTTGCTAGTATGACGCTGTAAATGTAATCGCGCTTCACTTAAATCCATATTCTGACCATATTCTGATGTCAGCATCGCTTGAAAATCATTGATTAGCTGTGCAGCTTTTATGCTGTATCTCTTATATAGTTCAAAAACCTCTAGATGTGCCCTTAGCCGCTTTTCTAATTGAATGTTGCTCGGCTCTACGCTGACTTGAAAATCAACAATAGGAGAATTCTGGCGATTTAACGTCAATGACGCCTTCAGCCATCTCATATTTAGCACTTGGTCAAAATAGGGGTGCAATATGGCCGATTTTTGAAGGCTTGGCGCATATGCTTTCTTAGCATGGTTGCAATCCCGGCAGCTTGGCACCAAGTTAGAAGGGTGGACTGTTATGCCAGCATAGACGCTTTTTGGTAAATAATGGTCGAGCTGCGCAACTATTCCATCGCCACAGTAAGGGCAAATACTGTTTGGGGCCGCGTTACGAATGCTGTCTCTGGTATCTTTTGTCAGAAGCCCTCTCGCAAACTGCTTATCGTATAAATCTGCCATCATGCTAGAGTCGGAGAGCTCGGGTACTCTAAAATTGGCTTCTCGTGCAAGGTCGAATTGCTGGCTAGATGCTAATAGATCAAAAGTACGGCATCGTTGCTTAATGGTTTCTGCAGCACTCACGTAAATAGATTGTGTACCTTTAGCCCGAATCGTAGCAACGCTATTATCATATGTCTCGCTAGAATCAGCTATGGGAGGAGATAATTTATACATTTTTATTGCCCATAGTATGAGCGAGAGAGTTCAGTACAAATCGACCTTCATCGCCCAGCTGCTCATTAAGTGCTTCCAGCGCAGCTTCTACAGATCCGGTTTGGTCGATTAGATCTTGGAGAATATCATGATAGCCCGTTTTGCGTATATCTAAATGAAATACTCTTGAGGTTAGCCTTGAGACGGATTCACCAAAAGATTCGACGTCGAGACGAAATGCACGAAGATCATTTCCGGTTCTCTGTAGCCTCCAGACGCAAGACCTAGGTACTTCCTGCAGTACAACAGGTGAGTGTGTAGCAATTATAGCCACTCCGTTACGGTCAATAGCGAGATCTGAGATTGCTCGAGTAAGTGCTGAAAGAAGAGGTGGGTGCAAATGTATCTCAGGCTCGTCCAGTAAAACAAGTGATTGCTCTTCGACGAGTTCAACAAGACGTGTAACGGTTAAGATGGCAATCTTATGTCCGGAGCTCATAGACTCGAATTGATCTACCAGCATTTGGTTATCGACGCTATGTAAAGAGTCTAGCAATCCGCTCAGCCCTACGTCGTGTAGGAGTGGGTCTGCGGCCTCAAGTGTGCGTATTGCGGTAATCAAGCGTGTGCGACGTGGCTCCTTGGTGCATATCCAAAAACTCTCTGAGAATTGTGAGTCAAGGCTTCCGTTTTTCGTTGAAGATAAGCCCACTGTGTGTATTTTAATATCACTAGAATGGGGGTGTAGCTCGCTATTCTTATCGAATGCCGAATAGGAGACATGAACAACGTTTACAAAAGGCACCACTTCAGAGCTTAGTCGTAAAACCATTAAATCATTCTGCAGCGTGCCTAATGCATTTTCTAGATTGCCCGCAATAGAAACCATATCGCGAAGAATCATTGATTTTCCTACTCCATTAGCTCCTACGAGCACATGTACATTTGTAGGTGGTGTAGACTCGGGGTTTACACTGAATTCTAACTCAAGGTCGGGGGAATCTTCATTATCGGCTTGTCGGCGATAGTAGAACTTATATGGAGTTAATGGTGCTTGCTTTGCGATAATGCGCTTAAACTGTGTTGTAACGGTATGAATGGGAATCTCGCGTATAAGGGATTGTTGAAAAACCTCCTCGTTTTTGACTTTGTTGAAAAGTTTTTCATCTGCAGCTACGTCATTTAGTGCATTAAGCACAAGATTAGCATCCTCGCTCTGTAGCGCCATGATTGCTTCATAATACTCACGGCTTTGCCCCAGCGAGAAGAAATTTTCCGGCAGTTGATTGAATTCATGGGGTAATTTTGTACGCGGATCGCCCTCCTTGGTGCCTAGGGATGCAATTTTGACGTATCCAATCTCTAGGACTTCACCAGACTCTATTACATGATGCAGGGTATAGGTCGTTTTAAATGTGAAGTCATCCCAGTTGTCACCGACAAGTATGAATGATCCTGGAGTACCCGAAGCGGGCGCCCAGCCGTCTATAACTATGAATCGTGTAGCCTTCATTGATTTTGTGAAATATACATTCCTATATAACTTTGCTTGAGGTAATAATACCTGACAGGCTCACATATTATAAGTGTTCTTTAATTTAGACAAAAAATCATATCGTACATTGAGACGATTATTTGTGCCTAATATCTTTAGGGAAGGAGTGCTGCTAGCAAGTATGTCGCACTTACGCTGACATTTATTTTCTTAGGGTTAGCTTCTACTGTAATGGCGGCGGCTACTTCTGTTTTTATAAGCTGTACGTGTTCCACTTTCTTGTTGTCATGTTGAACTTTGTTCCGGTAACTACACTGCGAGTCATACTTCAGAAGATTCGCACTTCCACTCAGGACCCATACCCGAAAGATATTATCAAATTGTAAATGTCCCTCTTACTATTATACTGAAAAGCCGTTTTTAGAATTCGGTGTGAAGAATAGCTTTAACCCAAATTCGAATTCTTTTCAAAAAGAATACAGCAAGGCCGAATAGTACTACTATTCCAATAATCATAGATTCCGGGTCGCCCGAAGTAACCATTCCAAGGTACTGCCTGGCAACATCAGGAATTGCGCTCATGAATATCATTACTACGTCCCATTTGTTCATATAATACCTATTATAACATAAGCGACTTAAATAACTTATTTCGGATTAGTCAAAACATTACTGCAGAAATATATTATCTTGGTGATTTAGCTCAAACTTTTTTTAACGGAAGCCCCCCTGGTTAAAAAGTATATACCGTGTCTCATCTGTCTCAACTTCGTACTAGACCCTTATACACAGCCAAGTTGATTATGTTTAAATACACTCATATCGAGTGTATTTTGTTATTATCATGAGATGAAACACAAGGTAAATAAACACAAGAAACAACGAAGCGCAGCTGACAAGGTTGTGTATGTGGCTGCAATAATTGAACCGTTTTTTGTTTTACCACAAATTATTCAAATATTCCGCCTAGAAAACGCCGAGAGCATTTCACTACTAACCTGGGTAGGACTGAATGTGCTAACAGCAGTATGGATTTGGTGGGCTATTCTAAGCAAAGAAAAAGTGATAATTCTTTATCAAGGTATGTACTTCTTTTTTAACTCGGTAGTAATCCTCGGCGCACTGATGTATGGAGCTAAGTGGGTGTAGCCAATAAATGAGTGAACTGAAATCAGTTGAAACATCTGCCATTGAAGGTGCCTTCGATAGCAGAATTATCGAAATCTTATTCGCTATGGATCATTATGAAGACGTGAAGGGCATCTACATTGGTGCGGTTAAAAGCAAAAGTGAAGAGCACGACTCTAGCATTGTCGATCAGCGAATAAATCGTTTCATGGATGAGCTAGGCGAAAAAGGTCCTAGCTGGTCCCGACAATACCTAGGTGGCAAAGCAAGAGGCTTTAGTGGAGAATCACCGATTGAATTCAGCGAAGCTGATATGCGAAACTTTGAACTCAATGGACTGACCGCCGGAAGATTTATTACTCGAACCGTGTATGACATGCTACCGATCGAGTGGTCGACTGAAGGTGATTCAAGAGTAGTGCTAGACTTTGTCATCACACCAGAATACGTGGTAAGGCTAACAGGTAATGGTACTTACGACACTGCATATTTGTATGATCATGAGGGCGCAGATCTTGACGATGATGAACCAACGGACAGCGAAGTGCTATATGAAATGGAATTTACTGCCGACCTGTATCATGTTGGCAGATAAGCATAAGCAGTAGGTCCTTTTGCGCGCTAGGCGTATAGTAAACTCATTCTTTGACAAAAGAATAGTTCTGTCCGATTCGTTTCTTCAACCAAAGGAGGCCATCATGGCCAACCAGCTGAAAGACATCGTGAAGGCTGACCCGATCGACACCCTCGAACGGTCGTCGAGGATCAGCCTTCAGGGTGGAGGAGCGCTGCTGTTCGCAGCGATCCTCGCGGTCTACATGATGAACAAGGAGAACTGGGAGGTGAGCCTCTGGGTGATTCTGGTCGCGCTGATCGGCGCGATCCTTCTCGGCCTCGCCAGCGCGACGGCTCGGATGTACGACGCTCACCTCAGAGTGAAGCTCACCCTGCGCCTCATCGAGGTCAAGGGCACTCCGGATGCTGAAGAGGCGGCGGCTAAGCCGGCCATCAACACCATCTCGTGGGATCAGCTCCAGGAGGTCCTCGGCGGCCAGCTGGTGATGTACGCGGTCAATCCGACCACTGTCCAACGAGAGGTGTGAGCTCTCTCCAGTTCTGTGTCAAAGGATAGCCCCGTTTCGCCCAGCGCGCAGCGGGGCATCCCTTTATTGTGAGAGTATGCGGTTTGGTCTTTAAGTGCTATAAGATTTGCAGTCCCGTCGTAGCAATAAGTACTGCATGGTTTCAGTGGTATAATTAAAATATGCAAAAAATAGCTACAAAACTATTTATCTATGCGTCAATTCTTTTTGGCATTCTGGGTATTCTTGTTGTACTGACGGCTTCGGGTCCAGACAAGCAAGATTCCGCTCTTAGCGAAGTGCTGATTAAGCTTTTATTCGTAACCATTTTTATTATATTACCTTCGTTCGCCTTAAGTATTGCTGGCAAGTATTTAAGCAACAAATAGCACACGGTTACATTAAAATTATAGGGTGATGGACTGCGGCCCCTTGACTACTTGACAGTCATTTCAATTTTATATACCCTAGGGGGGTATAGGAGGAATAAAATGAATCACGAAGCACACGAACATCATCAAAACCACCATGAATCGCACTCGAGCGACAAAGGCGTCAATAGTATGGCGGTCAGCGCAACGCTCCACTGTCTGACAGGATGTGCGATAGGAGAGGTTGCCGGGTTGGTTATTGGTACCGTACTTGGACTGCCGACGCTCGCAACCGTCGCTCTGGCAATCACGCTGGCATTTGTATTCGGTTTCGCGCTCTCTACCTTGCCACTATTAAAGGCTGGGCTGGGATTCTTTGCGGCGCTTTCGATCGTTGCTGCGGCAGACACTTTGTCTATCGCGACCATGGAAATCGTCGATAACTTCGTTATGCTAGTGATTCCGGGCGCAATGGACGCCGGGCTGGTTAATCCACTCTTCTGGGTAGCAATGCCGGTTGCGCTAACGGCGGCATTCTTCGCCGCACTGCCAGTCAATAAGTACTTACTCAAGCGAAATAAAGGTCACGCACTGACAATGCCGTACCATCACGGAAGTCATTAGGAGGCACTATGAAATACGGCTACGGTAACAATAAAGATGCGTTAATGAAGCGGTTAAACCGAACCGAAGGGCAAATTAGGGGCATCGCCCGAATGGTTGAGGATGACCAGTACTGTATCGACATCCTTACTCAGGTAGGGGCCGCAAAGGCTGCATTAGATAAGATTGCACTCGAACTTGTGCGCGACCATGCGCAGCACTGCCTGAGCAACGACCACGTGCTTCCGAAGGGTAAAAAAAATAAAGCCGATGAGCTCGTTGATGCCATCGGGAGAATGATGTAAGGAGAGGCGACATGCAAACCAAACCACTACTATACGGGTTAATCGGATTTTTTATTGGGGGACTACTAGTCTCGGTCGCAGCAACGACCTTTGATAAGCCACAGTCAGACATGAGTCAAATGACCAGCATGCTCGAAAACAAAACCGGCGATGAATTTGACAAGGCGTTCTTAGGCTATATGATTGAGCACCACAATTCAGCGGTCGACATGGCAAAGCTTGCCGATAAGAATGCGAAGCACGATGAGGTTAAGCAACTTTCAGTTGATATAGTTACGGCACAAAATCAAGAAATCGACCAGATGAAGATGTGGCAAACCGAATGGGGCTATGGCGCTTCGAACGAAGATCACACACAGATGGGACACTAAGTTTTACAGCAGCTCGTTTTGCTCGTAATTGTGTCTTTGCGCGCGCCTCGTTATTTGAATGCACATTGACGAGTTACGGTAAGCTTGTTAGCATAAGAAGTAGGAAGACAAAGTGATTCGGCACATATCCTATATGTGTGACCAAACAAGTTCAATAGTTCAGGTCAAGCTCAGTTATTTAGTTAGAAGGTCACATCTGTTGGTGCAAATCTTCCCAGAAGAGAGACGCGAAAGTGTCTCTCTTTGCTTGCATACGCATAAACAAGATTACAGTTTGTTAAAATGTCGAGCGGGGTTTTACTTATATCTTCTTTGATATCATTGAGTGATGGTTACGAAAAACCAACACATCGAATTTATCGTCCGTCGCCTTGAGCCAGAAACGCCGAATCATTCGAGTATATTTTTTCACCGACCGGCTCACTTTGATTTCGAAGCCGGCGATTGGATGGACATTGAATTTGACGGACTGCGACTGAAGGGCGGAATCACGTATTCTATGTCATCTTCGCCGACCGAAGATGACATTCGTATTACGTTTCGTGAAGGACTGAGTGATTTCAAACGGGCGCTCCAGAATGTGCAGCCTGGTGAGCGTCTGCATATAGTTCAGTACGGGAATGATTATGACTTTAAATTAAATATGAATCAGGACAGTGTGCTGATTGCCGGGGGTGTCGGCGTTGCACCGTTTCGCAGCATGCTAAAGCAGATGTACGATAACCGACTAAGTAATACGGTCAAATTGATATATCTAAATCAGAATGATGATTATCTATTCAAGAGCGAACTCGATGAATGGTCGATGCTTCTACCTAATCTTTCGGTTGTGTACATTCCTACTAAAGAGATTGGTCGTAAGAAAAGAGAAAAAGTAATACGGTCGATGATAAAAGATACACGGCAGAACTTTTATATATCAGGACCACCGGGAATGGTGGAGGCGAATGAGCATTTGCTTATTGATATGGGCGTAGCTGTGCGCGATATTCGAATCGATAGTTTTGGCGGGTACTGACATGCTGCAGAAGGTGTGAGTTACATTGAAACGGTCGCCAAGTAATAAAACTTGACGACCTAGTCTGTCATCGTGCGAGGGCACGGAAAGTACAGATGGAGGTAAGCGGAGAAGCGACGAATATCGTCAGCGTATGACAATTTCTCGTCCTACATGCGACGGTACTTCTATCGTCGCCTCTCCGCCCCAAGGCAGCATGTCGAATAACACACAGCACGACGTACGTGCTGCCCGTTTCTTAAGCGTCCCTCGACACTCAGATTGGCCTGCCCTAGTCTACGGTAATGCCCCACGGGGGACACGACGCGATAGTAAATTAATTATACATACTATTTAAAATAATGTCAAGTCCGTGCGTTGATTTGAATCTGTAGTAATCGATCAAAATAAGTCTACAAAATAAAAATAAATTGCAGAGATTGCAATTTATTTTTTAGTAAACGCTAGATTATTGCTGCTTAGCTCGTTCGTTGCGCTGGTTGTTGGTGCGGAGCTTTTTCTTTAACGCTCGTTTGATGTCAGCACTGTGACGGTTTCTTTTTTTAGCCATGAAAACTCCGTTATTGGTTAATTCAATACTATAGCACCTTATGGTTACATTTTCAATGACAACGGCAAGGTGCTTGCTCGGAGTCGACTACACCTTAACCCGAAAGGGCAGTGCATACATGAGTCGAACGCCTGCACTTACGATACTGGCTCTTCAGTGGTTGTTCATCGTTGCAGGGTTAGGGCCGCTCCGCGTACCTGTTTGCAAGCCGTTGATTTGTTCCATCTCGCTGGTAGAAAGTTCAAAATCGAATACATTGAAGTTTTCTTGGATACGCTCGGCATGGACAGATTTAGGAATGACGATAAGATCGTTTTGTAGATGCCACCGAATGACGATTTGGGCCGGACTTTTACTGTGTGTTTCGCCAACATTAGCGAGCGTCGGGTCTTGAAGTAGGTTACCTTTGCTTCCACCGATAGGGCTCCATGATTCGATGCGGATGCCGTTCGCTCGCGCGTATTCACGTAGTTCGTGCTGCTGGAAGTTCGGATGAAGTTCAATTTGATTCACTGCCGGGACCGTGCCGGTTTCGGCCTTCAAACGCTCTAGGTCTTCGATGCGGAAATTACTGACGCCGATTGATTTTACCAAACCATCCGCTTTTAGCGCTTCAAATTCTTTCCAGGTTTCGACAATCAAATCACGTTCTGGCGTTGGCCAATGAATCAAGTAGAGGTCAACGTAGTCGAGACCGAGGCGACGTAGGCTGGCCTCGAGGGCGGGTCGCACCTTGCCTGCGCCGTGATCGCTATTCCAAAGTTTGGTCGTTACAAACAGCTCATTTCGGTCGATACCGGAGTCTTTAATGCCTTGTCCGACGCTTTCTTCGTTTTGGTAGACCATAGCCGTGTCTATAAGTCGGTAGCCGGTTTCGATTGCCGTCTTGACTGCTTGACGGGTCTCATTGCCGTCTTTAGCTTGCCATACGCCAAGCCCAATTCGGGGCATAGCATAGCCATCGTTCAGTATCAGGTTGTCGGTTTGCTGCATGTGTGTCTCCTATGGTTCTTCGGCCGATGTGTCTTTAATGCTACCAGCAAGCTATAATTATGTATGTATGAAATTTCACACAGCCGTCATTATTTATAATCCGAACAGTACCGGCGACAGTGAAAAAAACGCCAAGCAATTTGCCAAGGAGCTACGGCGGAAGGCTGACAATATAGATGTGAGCGTCGTGGCAACCAAGTCTGCGGGTCACGCCGAAGAAATTGCTGCTCAGTACGCCGGTAAGGCGGATGCGCTGATCGTGTCGTCAAGCGGTGATGGTGGCTATAATGAAGTCGTCAACGGAGTATTAGTAGCTGGTGGTAAATGTACGGTGGCAGTGCTGCCATCGGGGAATGCCAACGACCATCATCGCGCGGTAGCACCGAGCGACATGATTGACAGCATTGTGAAAGGTAAGACACGCACTATCGAAGCCATAATGGTGAAATCGATAGTAGACGGCAAGAGCTGGCAGCGTTACGCGCATTCGTACGTAGGATTCGGCCTGACCCCTCAGGTCGGGAAAATATTGACCGACGTTCGCCCAAACGTGTTAACCGAAAAATGGCATGTGCTTCGCCATATTTTTTCTTTCAAGCATGTAACTATGGAGTCTGATGGCAAAGTTCATCGCTACCATAGTCTTGTAGTCGCCACGATTGACCGCATGTCGAAAGTGATTAAGCTGGATGAATCGGCTAATTTTAACGACGGCAAGATGGAGGTATACGAAAGTAAATATCTGTCTCCGTTTCGGACGCTTAAAGAATTGCTCTTCGCCGGGGTAAGGGGTGTGAGTCGAACGTCACGTACGCACAGGCTCGTGGTTACGACGACAAAGCCACTTTTGGTGCAATTGGATGGTGAGGTTTTTACGCTGGACGGTAAAAGTGAAGTAGTATTAACCTGCGAAAAGGATAGTATAAAGACACTTGCTTAGAGGAGCGAGCCGAACACTGTACCGATGAAGTACGTGATTGCCATTGCAATCAATCCGCCAACGACTACCCGTAAAATGGCGCGGCGCTTCGATGCATTACCGACTCGTGCGCTGCCATAACCGGTGGCGATAAGTGCGATAGTGACAGCTACGACCGTAACGAAAATTCGACTATCTTCGGGTGCGATGACAACTGCGAGAAACGGAACGGCTCCCCCGATCGTGAATGCTACCAATGAGGCAATAGCGGCGGCCCAGGGGCTCGTAAAGTCGCCATCGTGGGTTTCATCGTGGCGGGCATTTGCCTTTTCGGCGTCGCGCTGCGAGCTAACCGAGACGTACTCCCCGACAGCCATAGACAGTGCACCAGCCACCAGTGCTGCCATGCCTGCAGTAAGGAGGGTTCTTGAATCGGTCGTGGCACCGGCAACACCCATGACGACGCTAGCCGTTGACACTATTCCGTCATTGGCACCAAGAACAGCCGCGCGAAGCTTATTTATCGTCGCGCTGGTCGTTTTTTGCTGAATAGAATCTGACATTTCCTACGTATTGTAGCAAACCGAAGCGTTATACTAGACAAAGATGAACGAAGTATTAATCAAGCTGATTGCCGACGGCGCGGTTCTGCCAGTCATTGTAATCGGAGCATGGGCGCTTCTGTTCAAGATTCCAATGGGGGAGCATTATCGGGCGTATTGCCGTATTCTGCTGGCGGGCTTAACGGCCTATGCGGCGGCTAAAATGATAGGCAGCATTTATCAGCCTGAGCTGCAACGACCATTCGAACTTATGGGAGTCGACGCTGGCGCGTCGTTTCTGAACAATCCTGGCTTTCCGTCTGACCACGTATTATTCTGTACCGCGATAACCTTGGCCGTATGGTTCGAAACGAGGAATAAGCTGCTGTCAGGCATACTAGCGGGACTGACCTTGATGGTTGCACTCGGCAGGGTGCTGGCGCTTGTTCATAGTCCACTCGACGTAGTCGGTGGCATTCTTATCGCTTGCATCGGAGCCGCGTGGTACCTGCAAAGGAAGCGTCCACCAAAGCCCGGTATCGTGAAGCAGTGGTCAAAACCAGCAAAAGCTGGTAAAATATCTTAAAATCGACTTCAACGGGAGACAACGCACGTGGCAAAAGTAATTGAGGCATCCGATCCTCACGCGGCGTGGGCAACGATGAGCGTACGAACGCTAACTCGGCTTTTTATGTATGGTCTTATGGTCGGACTTGTCAGCTTCGCGCTGTATATCGGGCTGGACCGCTTGGTATTCGAACCTATTCTATGTAGTGATAGTGTGGCGTTGGCTCGTTGTGAAACGAAGGATGAGTACGCTGCAGGCGCAGCAATTGTGCTTGGGTCACTCCTTGGTCTGTTCTTATTGGTTCGCGAGCGCGTCTATCGTCCAATACTCGCCATTCTTGGCGTGGGAGTGGCGTTGTGGGGAATATTTGCACTAGCGGGTTCGCTACCGGTCGTGCTGTCAGCGGTTGTCGTCACTCTTTTGTTCGCACTTGCATACGTACTGTTTTCGTGGCTGGTACAGCCGATGAGCCTTGTCATTAGTCTGGTTGGTGTACTGCTCGTAGCGATGCTGTCTCGCCTAGCCATCGGCTAAGCTACCCGACTGCTATAATCATAAGCATGTCACAAGAAACAACTCTGATCCTTACTCTTATCGCCGTTATCGTTGGCTTTTCAATTGTCCTCTACATAGTAAACCAACGATTAAAGGAACTGCGGCAAGGCAGCGCCGTCGAGCTTATGAAAACCGATGTCACCGAGCTGTCACGTTCAATCAATCAGCTTCAGCAAGTAATGGGTGACAAGATTGAACGAAGTAGCACGAACATGCAGCAGTCAGTTGAACGGCAGCTCGGACAGAGTGCTAAGCTCGTAGCCGATGTAACAGAGCGATTGACCAAGCTCGACGAAACGAACCGTCGCGTCGTTGATGTGGCCGATGAGCTGAAAACATTGCAGAATATACTATCAAACCCTAAGCAGCGAGGCGGGCTGGGCGAATACTACTTGGACGTCGTGCTTGGGAATGTGTTGCCGCCACATGTCTACCAGACGCAGTATGCATTCAAGGATGGCAAGATTGTTGATGCGATTATTAAGCTGGATAAGAAGCGAATTTTGCCGATTGACAGTAAATTTAGCCTTGAGAATTATAATCGCTTGATTGAGGCCAAAGATAAGCTGGAGCGTGAAGCACTTGTAAAGGTATTTAAGGCGGACCTTAAGAATAGAATCGATGAAACGGCAAAGTATATTCGACCCAGCGAGAACACGCTCGATTACGCATTTATGTTTATCCCCTCGGAGGCTATTTACTACGACCTGCTCGTAAACAACGTCGGCTCGACCGGCACAAGTTCGCGCGACTTAATTGAGTACGCATTTATTGATAAGAAAGTCATTATCGTTAGTCCAACGACACTCTTGGCGTATCTGCAAACGGTCATGCAAGGACTCAAGAGCCTGCAAATTGAAGAGCAGGCCAAAGATATTCAAAAACGTGTCGGTGAGCTAGGTAGACACCTGAAGGCCCATGAAACGTTTATGCAAAAACTCGGCAGCAGCCTTAGTACTACCGTGAATCATTTCAACACTGCACACAAGGAACTCGGGAAGGTCGACAAGGACATTGTGCGGATTGCTGACGTAAGTCCAGGTGTCGAGCCGCTTTTGGTGGATAAGCCAAATCAGGACGAATAAAAAATACCGCCGGAAAATCCCGGCGGTATTTTTAAACCTTATAGTGGTTAGACTTTGACGACACCTTCGCTTTCGGACTGCAGTAAATCACTGAGTGCGAAGCCAAGTACACCACCAACGAGCGGAGTCACGACATACACCAGGATTGGCCATAGTTCGAACTTAAGCGCCTGGAGTGAACCTGCTACGGCCGGGTTCAAGATAGCACTTGCGCCAACGTAGTTAGCGGCAGTCCCAGCTAGTAGGACGGCGACATACAGTACGCCAGCGTAGGTAAACGCATGCGCGACGCTTCCGGCACGGTTGCGAATCGCTGCAGCAACACCGAATGCCAAGATGACGCTACCGAGAAGCTCGGCTGCCAGGATGGTCCATTCTTTTCCTTCAGCGAGCGCAGGGGCGCTGAAGAGGGTTGGAGCGGCTTGACCGAATGACTGAGCCTGCTGGCTCACTTCGGGGGCAGCACTAACGAATGCGTTCAGCACGACGAGCGCGAGCAGTCCACCGAGGGCTTGTGCTACGACGTAACATACGGCACGCACCATTGTGATGCGGCGGGTCGCAAGCGCACCGATTGTCAGTGCTGGGTTCAGGTGTGCACCTGATACGCCACCAATGACGAGTACGATTGCAAGAACTGCGAACAGTACAAACAGTGGTTGACCGGATGCGGCCAGGATTACTGTTGCGAGAAGGAAAGTACCGATAAATTCTGCGACCGAAGCTGCGAGCAGCGGAGCGCGGCTGAATTTAAATCGGGCCGATCGACTCGTGGCAACAGCAGGAGCTGAGGCCTTGAGCGTTGTTACTTTGGTTGATGTTTTCTTTGCGGACGGAGCCGGCTTGTTCACCGTCTTTCGGGTCGAAGCGGCCGTTTTCTTAGTTGCCATGGATATTTCCCTCCTTTAAATATAGAAATATGGCTTCAGTATAGCACAGCGACCACAAGGGGAAGGTGCTACAATAGGCTGTAATGGCATTATTTATGAACCAGCAGAATGAACGGACCGAGCTGCAAAAGCGGATTGCGGCCGAACTTGCAGATAAAGCGAAAAAAAAGTCGCTCGAAACTGACGGGGATCGTCCCGATGGTGTGAGTGACTCAGCCTATCTTGAGAAGACCAAGACTACTACCAGCCTGGCATGGGTCTGGGTGCTTGTCATCATCGCATTCGTTGGTGCTTCTATCTGGCTTGTCGTCGCCTCAAGCTGACGCTATACTTATTAGTACATGAACCCTTCTGACAGAATTTCGGCTGTTCGCAGCCAATTACTTGAACGTTACCAGGCACTTACGAACAAAGCCGACATACTTAAAGCGCGCGAGCTGAAAGAGCTCTTTGGGATTATTCCGACACTCGAACCGCATGAGCGTTCGGCGTTCGGCCAGGCCGTTAACGCTTTGTCGATTGAACTCAAGCGCATGGTAGAGGCAGAATCAAGTGCCGAGGCTGCGCTACCTCCTGTCGACGTAACCGCACCGTTTGATGTAAACGGGCTGCTGCCTGAATTTTTGCCAACCCAGGGCGGAAGCTTGCATCCATTGACCGCAGAAATCAATCGACTGTCGGATATCTTTCAGCGTATGGGATTCATGGTTGAATCTTCTCCCGAGATTGATGACCAATATCACGTGTTCGAAAGCCTGAACTTTCCAAAGAACCATCCGGCGCGGGATGACTGGGACACATTCATGACGGTTGAGAAAGATGCCGCTGGCGATCCCTTTATCGCCCCGCCACATACCTCGACGATGCAAAACCGCATCCTTAAGAAGTACAAGTCTGATTTGGAAAAAGGTGAGCCTATCGCTGTCATCTCGCCAGACCGAGTATTTCGCAATGAAGATCTCGACGCCCGGCACGAGCATACTTTTTATCAAGTAGAAGGAATTTACGTCGCGAAGGGTGTGCATGCCGGAATGCTCGTAGCTACGTTGCAGAGCTTCCTGGAAGAGTATTACGGAAAATCACTCAATGTTCGTATGAATCCCTACTATTTTCCCTTCACGGAACCAAGCTTCGAATTCGCACTGAGTTGTCCGTTTTGTGCGGGCAAGAACCCTGATTGTAAAGTTTGTTCTGGCGAAGGCTGGATCGAGCTTCTTGGGTGCGGCATGATTCATCCGAATGTGCTTCGCGCGGCAGACATCGACCCGAATGTCTATACAGGTTTCGCCTTTGGCTGTGGTGTTGACCGGCTGGTCATGATGAAGCACGCCATAGAAGATGTTCGTCACTTCCATTCGGGTAAGCTAGACTTCTTGAGGCAGTTCTAATGGATGAATTACAAACGAAGGCCTTTATTGTTCTTGATGCTAAGTTTAAGCGCCACGTTCACCCGGTCGCGGCAGCACTTGAAACGAAAAGTGGTGAAATCATTACGGCTGTCGGGTTGAATCACTTTTTAAACGCATCGTGTGCTGAAACTGCTGCGTTAATTATTGCTATGAACCAAGGCTATACTGATTTTGTGAAGGTTGTCGCGGTAACCAAGGACACCGATGGTAACAATACGATCGCTAATATGTGCGGGAAGTGCCGACAGATCTTTTTTGATTACTCACCAGGAATAATTGTTCGCACGAGCGGCGGCGATAAGTCGATAGAAGAATTATTGCCCGAGCCATTCAATCGCCAGCACAAAAAAATCCAAGATGCAGTGAAGGGAAATTATGAAAGTCAGTCTTAATACGATTAAGCAGTTTACTCCGGTAGATATTTCGCTCGATGAGCTTATTGCAAAAATCAATCAGCAACTTGGTGGGGTCGAGCAGGTCACCGATTTAGGTGCCCGCTACGAGGGCTCAGTCATTGTAAAAGTTGAATCGTGCGAAAAACACACAAATGCCGACAAGTTGAACGTCTGCCAGGTGAATGACGGCAGCGGCGAGTTGATGCAAGTCGTCTGCGGGGCATCGAATGTACATGCCGGTATGTTTGCCGTCTGGCTGAGGCCTGGTTCAATCGTACCCTCAACCGCTGGCGATAAAGAGCCCTTCGTATTGGGCGCCCGTGAGCTACGCGGTGTCATGAGTAACGGCATGCTAGCCAGTCCAAAGGAACTTGGTATCGGTGACGATCACGACGGAATACTTGAAATCACTGAGCAGGATGTTCACAACGGGCAATCACTTGCGCCCGGAGCGAGCTTCGCAGAGGTATTCGGCTTGAATGACACTATTATTGAAATCGAGAATAAAATGTTCACGCACCGTCCGGATTTGTTCGGGCAGTTAGGTGTGGCTCGCGAGATTGCCGGAATCATGCATGACAAATTCACCAGCCCTGACTGGTATTCAGCCATGCCAGAAATCAAGGACGGTGACGGCCTGCAACTTGAGGTGTTTAATGATGCCGGCCAAAATGTGCCACGTATCACCTTTGTCGCGATTAAAGATATCGAAGTCAAGCCGAGTCCGGTTTGGCTGCAGTGCGCGCTCGTGGCACTTGGCGGTAAGCCAATTAACAACGTGGTCGACGCCACGAATTACATTATGCTTCTGACGGCTCAGCCGACTCATGCGTATGATTATGATAAGCTGCGTGGCCATGCTATAGGTGCTCGCATGGCCGTAGCGGGCGAAACGGTCACGCTTCTGAATGCGAAGACCTACGAGCTTCATGCCACCGATATCGTTATTGCAGATGCCGAAGGTCCGGTTGGGTTGGGCGGAATTATGGGCGGCGGCGAGAGCGAAGTATCAAATGACACGACAAATATCGTGCTTGAGGTCGCTACGTTCGACATGTACGCTGCCCGGAAGTCCAGTATGCGACACGGCATATTCACCGACGCGTTGACCCGCTTTAACAAGGGGCAGTCACCGTTGCAGAACATGGTGATTATGTCGCACTTATCAAACATGATCGCGCGAGTAGCTGGCGGCACTATAGCAAGTAACATCCACGATAACCATGGTGACTTAACGACCGAGCGCCAGGCGTTCGTGTCACCAACGTTTATCAACGAACGACTTGGGCTAGACCTGAGTAAGCAAGAAATCGAAACGCTTCTTTCAAATGTCGAATTTGAGATTTGCGAGTCGTGCGACAGCGACGGCCACGCGAACGATAGCGTGCATTATGGTGTACCGTTTTGGCGAACTGACATTGACCTACCTGAAGACATCGTCGAAGAAATAGGCCGGTTATACGGGTTCGATAAGCTTCCTCGTGAACTGCCGGTTCGCAGCACCAAGCCTGCGCCTCGGAACGAACTGCGGGTCGTACAACAAGCCACAAGGCAGCGACTGGCAGAACTTGGTGCTAATGAAGTCTTAACGTACAGCTTCGTTCACGAGAAATTACTTCAAAAGGTCGGACAAGACAAAGCGCACGCCTACCACCTTTCGAATGCGCTCAGTCCTGACTTGCAGTATTACCGATTATCATTACTCCCGAGTTTGCTCGACAAGGTACATATGAACGGTAGGGCGGGGTACGACAAGTTTGCGTTATTTGAACTGGGTAAAGTTCATTTCAAGGATGAAATGGATGCGCATGAACCGAGCGTTCCAAACGAAGATAATCATGTAGCGTTGGTTATCGCCTATTCCGACAAGCAGGCCCCAGGTGGCGCGCCGTTTTATCACGCACGTCGCTACCTCGAGGCCGTTATAGATTTGAACGAATACCCCCTGACTCCCATGACTGAATTCGATATGACCACCGATGAATGGGGTAGGCAATTGGTAGCCGCGTACGAGCCAGGTCGTTCAGCGGTTATTGCAAAAGACGGCCAAATCTGGGGTGTCGTCGGCGAGTTGCGGTCTGAAGTACGACGCGCGTTAAAATTACCTAACTTTGTGGCCGCATTCGAAGTCCACAGCGATACGCTTTCTCGTGGCACCACGCAGTACCTGCCACTCTCGCGTTTCCCAAGCATTACGCAAGATATTTCAATCAGAGCAACCGACGTATCATATGTCGAAGTTGCCAATGTGTTGAATGAAGCCGTTCATTCACATTCGGGACGATTGCAAGTAACGATTGCACCAACGGTCATTTACCAGGCCGACGACAACGAACAAATCACCACAACATTCCGGCTGAAGGCGACAAGCTACGATTCTACATTGACTGACGACGACGTGCGACCTATGGTTGAGGCGATTAACCGTGCGGTCGAGCAGAGTTTCGGTGGACGCGTAGTTTGATATACTAATACAAGCAATTCGACACATAAGGATAGAAAAGGGACATATGGCTACATCGACCGCCCAGCGAACGGGCATTTGGATAATCGCAATCGTATTAACAATCGGAACGATCGGCGGATTCGTCGCAATGATGCTTGCGCCACAAAATGAAGCGTCTGACGCGGCAAGCTCTCAGGCGGAGTACCAGAAGATGCTCGCACAATACCAGGAAGAACAAAAGAAATCCCGCGAAGAAAATTCCAAGGCCAGCCAGCCGCTTGACGGCTATGCGGCGGAAGCGTTTGACGCGGCAAGTGTGACTGAACTTAAGGTAGACACGTTGGTCGAAGGAACCGGTGAGGTTTTGAAGGCTGATTCTACTATTAGTGCGAACTATTTTGGCTGGACCAGTGACGGCAAGATTTTTGACAGCAGCAAGAAGAACGGAACCGTAACCCCAGCGGAATTTAGCCTTACGGGCGTCATCGCGGGCTGGACCGAAGGTCTTACTGGCGTGAAAGCTGGTTCAACCGTTAAACTGACGATTCCTGCCGAAAAAGCATACGGAGCAACTGATGATGGTTCGGGTAATCCAACTGGACCGCTTCAATTCATCGTTGAAGTGAAGGAACTGAAATAATGGACCCTTCGGCTGTCAGGGACGTCATAATGATTGGCGCCGGGCCAAGCGCGCTCGCGGCAAGCGTTTATACGACACGTGAAGATATTGACACCGTACTCTATGAAAAAGGGGTCATTGGTGGCATGGCGGCAATTACCGATATGGTCGACAACTATCCGGGATTCCCTGAAGGAATCGAAGGTATGCGTTTAGCTGGTCAGCTGCAGGCTCAGGCAGAGCGATTTGGCGCGCAGATTGAACTTGGCGAGGTTTCTGAGATTCGTGACGACAGTGGCGTGAAGGTCGTAGTCGTCGACGGCAAAGAAGTGCGCTCGAAAGCCGTTCTTATCGCTACGGGAAGTGACTACAAGAAAACCGGTGTTCCCGGCGAGGCGGAATACTTCGGCCGCGGCGTTCATTACTGTGCCACCTGCGACGGTGCATTTTATCGTGATAGAAAACTTGCAGTCATCGGCGGAGGCAACTCGGCTGTGCAAGAAACAATTTTTTTGACGCGCTTCGCAAGCCACATCCACCTGCTGGTACGAAGCACAATCACGGCCAGTGATGTTCTTGAGCGCGAGCTGCAAAAGTACGTCGAAAGCGGCAAAGTGACCATCCATCTTGCTACTCCGACGAAAGAAATCGTGGCGACGGATAAGAAGATAACGTCAGTCACCGTTAACGAAGGCGGTGAAGATACTTCAATCGAAGTTGACGGAGTATTCGTATTCGTCGGGTTGTTACCGAACACCGGTTTCTTGAAAGACTCTGCAGTCGAGCTTGATGAAATGGGACTGATTAAAACCGATAAGACCCTACAAACAAGCATGAAAGGTGTGTATGCTAGCGGTGATGTACGGAGTGGCGCTACACTCCAGATTGCCAGTGCGGTCGGCGAGGGTGCTACCGCTGCGCTCAGTATCCGCGAATATCTCGATGGTTTAAATCATCACGTGGGTAACGAAGCCGGCCCTCAAGCGACATAAGAGTCGAAAAAGCGCTCAAGTTGACGGACGATCTTCGGGTCGTCCGTTTCAAGTGCGATTTCACGCGTGCCGAGCAACACACCGCCGTAGACGAAATTATGCGAACCAGTAATCGCGACCTTACGTCCATCGGGCATGGTAAAAATCATAAACTTTGCATGTAAATAGCGGTCTTTAGCGTAGAGGGTCTTGTGTCCCGAAAACAGCATACCGGCTCGAATGACGGCTCTGTTCAAAGGCCCAGCAAGTTCGGGCGGATTGAAATAGAGCCGAGAAGGCTTTGATTTTAAAATACGGCTGAGCTTGCCGGTCGGACAGTACTGCGACACTAACAAGACGTCTGACGCTTCTTTCGCCAGGTCGCAAACTCGGCGATAAATGATTGAATCCCCTTGGAAGCCGCCGTCTGTCAGTACGATATTTTTGCCGTAGGAGAACTTGTGGCTGCGGTACGTGTAGCGGCCGCGATCGGCTTTGGTGATCTGACTGAATTCGTGAGTTAAGTCGTCGGCGAGCCGAGCATCCTTGCACCTGAACATGTAATCGACATTGCCAAGGATATCCTTGCCGTACAAATTTACGCCACCAAAGGAGTAAACAACGTCATCGATCACCAGGCATTTGATGTGTGTTCGTCCTGATATAGGCGTGACGCTAAACCGACCAAGCCAGTTGAACGTGATGCCTTTTTTTGTTAGTTCTCGCACAGTGGTTGTGGTTGCCCTGGATTTCTTGGTGAAGAACTTGAACGGCAAAAAATGACCGCCAAGCTCGCCGTAGGTAAAGACATCGGCTGCGATTTGAACGCTAACGCCTCGATCGGCTGCTGCTTCAAGTGCATCGACGAATTCATCAGTCACATCGTCATCGGTGAACATAAGCGACATAAAAATAACCCGGTGTTTGGCGATTGAAATGGATTCGATCGCCTCTTGTAGATAATCGGCCGTAATGAGCAGTTTAGGCGTGGACATGGTCTCATTATACGACAGCCTACTGTATATGAGTGCTAACAAGGGTTATTTGCTATACTTGAGTGAAGAAACGTAATGCGTAAATAGGAGATTTCCAGTGGCCGATTTTAATCAAGTATTAGCTCCAGGTGACATAGATGGCGGTTTGGTGAATACCGTCGTCGAGATTCCTCAGGGTTCTCGGCTAAAAGTTGAGTGGGACCGGGAGCGAGCAGTTTTCATGCTCGATCGGGTTGAGCCGGCTATCTTTGCTAAGCCATGTAATTATGGTTTTATTCCTGGCACGCTTGACGAAGATGGTGACGAACTCGATACGTTAATTATCTGCCCAGAGCCACTTGCGACAGGCGTTTGGCTCGAAGCCAAAATTATCGGTGTCATGAAATTTGTCGATGATGGCGAAGTTGACGATAAGGTTGTCGTCGTTCCAGCGGACAACCGCGACGACAACCGTATTACTTCGCTCGAAGACATTCCGCAGCTCGTACAGCAACTTGAGCACCACTTTACGCACTACAAAGACCTAAAGAAGCCTGGAAGCACTGTTGTAACGGGTTGGGGCGACGCTGAAGAAGCCAAGGTTATTATTAAGTCGTGTATCGAACGCTGGAACGATCGCTAGTGAAACTGCGGAGTGCGGCAAAGGTGCTGCTGCGTCGTCGAAGTGACGGCGCATACCTTATTTTGACAAGTAGCAAATGGGAAGATAACCACCTCCGCTCTCAGAAACCCGACCTACCTGGCGGGATGGTCGAGCCTGGCGAGTCGCTAATTACAGGACTACAACGCGAACTCGTTGAGGAAATTGGATTTACGGTCTCTGAGGACGATTTGGAACTAGTGTTCGCGTCCACCTATATTGAGGAAGCCGAGGATACATCAATAACTTTCTTATTGTATTTCGCTGAAGTCGACGACATAGAAGTTACGCTTAGCTGGGAGCATGAGTCGTTTGAATGGATGAGCGCGGAAGCGGTCATGGGCATTGAAATCCGTCCACCGTACCCAGCGATCTTCTCGCATTTCAAAACCGTCGGACTGCTTCGCTAGCCTTTGCGACGTCGCAACCGCTGGGTAACGTTTTCGAGGATGCCGCGGTTTTGACGAGATAGCTGCAAGCGCAGCTTTTCCTTAGCATGGTTCGTCACAAGAAATTCTTTCCATTCGGCCTTTGGTTTGGCCGTCTTGCTTTTTAATACTTCGACCGTGTCGCCGTGCTGAAGTTGGTAGCTGAAAGGTTTCATGACGCCATTAACCCTAAAGCCGCTCGTATGTCCGGCGACATCAGAATGAATGCGATAGGCAAAATCAAGCACGTAGGCGCCACGAGGGAGATCCCAAATGTCGCCTTTAGGTGAATAGACGAATATACGATCACTAAAGAGGTTCATTCGAAATTTTTCGGCGTCAAACTTTTTCCCGGCACCGGCTTTTGATGCAGCAATCTGAAGCTCATGAATCCACGACAGGTCTGCCGGTAGCTCGGCCAAGGTTCCTCGGCGATACGCGTCGGTCAGCTTTGCTTCGTTATAGTGAAAGCTTGCGGCGAGTCCACGCTCGGCGTAATCGTGCATTTCCTGGGTGCGGACCTGAAACTCAACGATTTGTCCGTTATTGGTTTGAACGGTCGTATGAAGACTTTGATAGCCGTTGCTTTTCGGTTTTGCCACATAATCTTTGATGCGATCGAACAAAGGTGTGTAGAGTTCGTGCAACACTCCTAGCACCAGATATCCAGTTGATAAATCATCGACGACGATGCGCAGCGCTATCAGGTCGTGAACCCGGTCGATATCTCCCTCGACACGGTCGAGCTTTTTGAACAAGCTGTAAACACTTTTAACCCGACCGTCCATAGTAAATTCTATTTTTTCTTGGTTAAGTCGCGAGGTGACTTCCCGACGAACGCGTTCGAGCCGACGCTCGCTCCGCTTTAGGCGGGCGTCCATTAACGTCTTTGTGCGCGTAAAGTCTTTGGGCATCATGAACCGAAAACTCAACTCCTCGAGCTGAACGCGTACCCGACCCATGTTCAGTCGATCGGCGAGCGGTGCGAAGACCTCCATGGTTTCACGGGCAATCTTCTTTTGCTTCTCCGGGGACATATGCTCGAGTGTCCGCATGTTATGAAGTCGGTCGGCAAGTTTAATAATGAGCACGCGGACATCCTGACCCACGGCAATCATGAGTTTCGTCAAATTGTCTTTTGTCGCCGGGAGGTAACTTTCGAGGTTGCGCATTCCACTGCGCGCTTGACCGACTTTGGTAACTCCGTCTACCAAGAACGCAACATCGTGACCGAATAGGGTTTCGATTTTTTCGAGACCAAGGCGGGTGTCTTCGACTGTATCATGCAGTACACCGGCAATGACTGAGTCAATGTCCATTTCCCACTCGATCAATGTGGCGGCTACGGCAAGAGGATGAATAATGTACGGTTCGCCGCTTTTTCGTTTTTGACCCGCATGAGAATCTGACGCGACGTCGATAGCATGCTCTAGTTCGAGCAATTGCTCTTTGGAATAATGAGGCTTTGCTGCCTCAAGCACGTCGCGTTTCACCATGTATATAGTATAGCGTACAACCCCGACAGTATCTGGGTAGACGAATCATGTATAATCATAAGCAAGTTACGGTAAACAAACTAAAAAGGAGTGGGTACTCAATGGCTACAACAAGGATTGCGATTAATGGATTCGGACGAATCGGGCGCAACGCCTTTAAAATCGCCTTCGAACGAAGCGACCTGGAAGTCGTTGCGATCAACGATCTAACCGACAACAAGACGCTTGCGTACTTACTGAAATATGACAGTAATTACGGTACGTACGGACACGATGTGTCTGCTTCTGACACCGGTATAACCGTTGACGGTCACGAAATAAAAGTCTTGGCCGAAAAAGACCCCGCCGCATTGCCATGGAAAGACCTGAACGTCGACCTTGTTATCGAATCGACCGGTTTTTTTACCGACAAAGAAGGCGCCGGTAAGCACATACAGGCTGGCGCGAAGCGAGTGATTATTTCTGGTCCGACCAAATCTGACGGCGTTGATACCATCGTGCTTGGTGCGAACGACGACAAAATCGAAGGCGCGACTGAAGTTATTTCGAACGCCAGTTGTACGACCAATTCGCTTGGTGCGGTCATGGCAATCCTTGACGCTAAGTTTGGCGTTGAAAAGTCTATGCTGACGACCGTTCACAGCTACACGGCTAGTCAGGCCTTGCAGGACGCGCCGAAAAAAGACCCACGCGAAGGCCGTAATGCTGCCGAGAATATCGTTCCGACCAGCACCGGTGCGGCGATTGCCGTTACGAAGACGCTGCCACAACTGGCAGGTAAGTTTGACGGTATTTCAATGCGCGTGCCTACTCCGGTCGTTTCTATCAGCGATGTTACTGCGCTTCTTTCACGTGATGTAACGGTAGATGAGCTGAACGATGTATTCAAAAAAGCGGCCAGTCAAGCGTACTACCAGGGAATTCTCGCTGTCAGTGATGAGCCTTTAGTATCACGCGATTATATTGGCAATAGCAACTCGGGTACGGTCGACTTGGGTCTGACCCGCGTGGTTGCGGGCAATCTTGTGAAAGTTTGTGTTTGGTACGACAACGAATGGGGCTACAGCAACCGGCTTGTCGAGCTTGTTGCCGATGTTGGTAAGCATTTAGAAAAATAAAAAACCACCAGTTGGTGGTAAAAGCTGTGCTGTGCTGGCCGGAAGACGAATCTTCCGGCCAGCTGCACTTCAGACGGCGGCGTCGGCCTGTTTGAGAATCTGCTGCTTGGCGGTCAGGTAGATTGCCCAGCCTGCGAAACCCATCAGCATCTGCCGCTTGGTGCCTTGTGAGCCCCACTGAGAGATGCCGCCGGACCAGTCCAGCGAGTCGTCGCATGTCATCATGACGCTGAAGAGCTCCTCGTTGGGGAGGGTCTCGACGTAGTCGAAGACGGCGTCGTTGACGGCGTCGGAGTGCTCACCGACGTACTCGTCCTCGTCCGCCGGCCTGAACTTGTCGAAACCGTTCTCGCGGATGATGTTCCCAGCTGCTTCTTTACAGGTGATGCGAGACATAGCAGATTCCTTGTCTGAGGTGCACTCGGCACCTCGATCAAATGAGAGATGCTTGAGTAATTATATTATAGCAAATTATATAACTTATGTCAATACCTTTACGCTTATGGTTTTCCTGCATATACTTAAGACATATGAAGATTTACCTCGGCGCCGACCACCAGGGCTTTTACATGAAAGAGAACGTCTTTGCGTACCTGGCAAAGCACGGCTACGACATAGAAGACGTTGGCGACAGTGAACTTGACCCAAACGACGATTTTCCTGATTTCGCACAAATGGCCGCGACCCGTATTATTGGTGACACCGACGAAGACCCTCGCGCCATTCTCATTTGCGGTGGCGGTCAAGGCATGGCAATCGCTGCTAATCGTTTTCGGGGTATTCGCGCGGCGGTCATTTGGGACGCCTACGAGGCTAAGATGACTCGTCATGACAACGATAGCAACGTGCTGTGCCTGCCGGCCCGTATTCTTGAAGATAACGACGCTGCCTGGAAGGGAATTGTTGAAACCTGGCTGGCTACGCCATTCGGGGCTGCCCCAAGATTTAAGCGCCGCAACGCGCAGATTGATGAGTTTGCCTAAATGACAGCCCAAATCGCCCCGGCAGTTCTTGCCGAGACCACCGATCAGTTTAAAGACATGATGGAGAGAATCCATCAGCTGGCGAACCGCGTCCACATTGATATTTCTGATGGTGAATTCGCACCGACCTTCACCATCAATGCCAGCGAAGCCTGGTGGCCCGAAGGCTGGCATGCCGATATTCATGCGATGGTTGCTCGGCCTTCTGAGTACGTCGACCAACTTATTGCCCTGAGGGCCGATTTGATAATTTTTCATGCCGAGGTCCAGGAAGACCTTATGCCTGTCATTCAAAAAGTCAAAGCAGCTGACATGAAAATCGGCATAGCCCTGCAGCGCGCGACCGTTCCGTCGTCTGTCGCGCAGTACATACAGGCAGTCGACCACGTTATGATCTTCAGCGGTGAACTAGGAAGATACGGGGGAACGGCCAGTCAGATGCAGCTTGAAAAAGTACGACTCGTCCGTGCTATCAAGCCAGATGTTGAAATAGGCTGGGATGGTGGCGTGACGATAGAAAACGCTTTTGGTCTTGCCCATGGCGGCGTCGATGTCCTAAATGTCGGGGGAACAATCGCTAAAAGCGCCGACCCGGTAGCGACCTATAACGCTCTCGTCGCCGAAATCAATAAACACGGTGTGATTTAGTCAAACCGCTCATGCTACAATGACACTAATGAGTGGGCAACTTACCGTCAAGCAAATCGAACAAAAGGCGTATTCTATACGTCGTGAAATCATCCGTATGCTCGAAGCCGCTGGTAGCGGTCACTCGGCTGGTCCGCTTGGACTGAGTGACTTGGTGGCAACACTGTATTTCGGAGTCATGAATTACAAGGTAAAAAAACCTGACTGGGACCAACGAGATTATTTCTTTTTATCGAATGGTCATTGTGTTCCGGTGCAATATGCGGCGATGGCCGAAGCCGGCTTTTTAGAAAAGAAGGAGCTTTTAACGCTTCGGAAGTGGGGCTCAAGACTGCAAGGTCACCCTGAGCGAAGCAGACTGCCGGGACTTGAAAACACCAGCGGGCCACTGGGAAGCGGCCTCAGCCAAGCGGCGGGTGTCGCATACAGCCTGCAGTACCTCGACAATCAGTCTCATCGGTTCGTCTACTGTATTACCGGCGACGGTGAATTGAACGAAGGCAATATATGGGAAGCGGCTATGTTCGCCGGCAAATATAAGCTTTCACAGTTAATTACCTTCGTCGACCGAAACAACATTCAAATCGATGGCAATACCGAAGACGTCATGCCGCTCGAAGACCTAGCCGGTAAATGGCGCAGTTTCGGGTGGCATGTGCAAGAGATTGACGGTCACAACATTGAAAGCATTCTCGATGCCGTTGGTATGGCGAAGGCTATATCTAACCGACCGAGCGTTATAATTACGCATACCATTCCTGGTAAAGGAGTCGACTTCATGGAATACGATTATCGTTGGCACGGCATGCCACCTAATCATGAACAAGCCAAAGAGGCACTAAGCGATCTACGGACTTTGCGCGGTAAGATTACGCACGAAGGGCAAAAGCATGAGTAAATATCAATTACATCCGAATATTCTTACTGACAAAGTTGAAGTAGAACCAATCCGCGCAGGATTTGGTCGCGGTCTGAAAAAAGCCGGTGAGCTCGACAAGAACGTCGTGGCGCTGTGTGCTGACCTGACTGAAAGTGTACAGATGCACCTATTTAAAGAAGCATTCCCGAAACGATTCATCGAGGTCGGGGTGGCTGAGCAGAACCTCGTGACCGTTGCGAGTGGCCTGGCAAGAGCGGGTAAGATTCCGTTTACCGCCAGCTATGCAGCCTTCAGTCCGGGGCGAAACTGGGAGCAAATCAAGACGACCGCAGCACTGAATGATCAGCCGGTCAAAATTGTCGGGGGACACGCTGGTCTGTACACCGGACCCGACGGCGCTACACACCAGATGCTTGAAGATATTGCCCTCATGCGCGTCATGCCAAATATGGTTGTTATTGTTCCTGGTGATAGTATTGAGGCGGAAAAAGCTACGCTGGCAATTGCCAAAAACGACAAACCGAGTTACCTGCGTCTGGCACGAGACAAAACTGCTATATTCAGTACTGAAAAGTCGCCATTTGAAATAGGTAAAGCCTACGTTCTCCGGATTGGTAAGGACATTACATTGTTCGGCACTGGCACCATGACCTATGAGCTACTCGTCGCCGCTCAGCTACTTGAGACCAAGGGTATCGACGCCGAAGTTGTGCATGTGCCGACAATTAAGCCGCTTGATAGCGAAACTATTCTAAAAAGCCTGGAAAAGACCGGTCGCGCGGTTACGGCGGAAGAAGCTCAAATCGCCGGCGGGCTGGGGGGCGCGATTACCGAGCTGGCCAGCGAATTTTTGCCGGTTCCAATTAAGCGGCTTGGTGTAGAAGATCGGTACGGCGAAAGCGGGACACCGCGAGAAGTAATTGAGCATTTCGGTCTTGACGGTAAAAGCCTTGCCGCAAAAATCCAATCATTCGTTAAACATGTGCCACAGTACAAAAGGGGATATTAGATGAGCCACAGCATACGACAAATTCGCGATAATACCACACGCGCACGACACTTGATGCAGCGCAGTCGGCAGCAGAAATTTGCTGTCGGAGCCTTTAACATCGATAATCAGGAAACGCTCATCGCAGTTTCTCGAGCTGCCCAAAAACTTAATGCACCGGTATTAGTCGAAGTCAGCGAAGGCGAAGTTGAAGCCCTGGGGCTCGAGAATATCCGGGACATGGTCGATAACTACAAAGAAGAGTATGGTGTCGAAATGTACATTAATCTTGACCATAGTCCGACCGTCGAAGGCTGTAAGCGCGCTATAGATGCCGGTTACGAGTTTATTCATATCGACATCTCTCAAGCGAACCATGACGCCACTGAAGAAGAAATCGTCGCCAAAACCAAAGAGGTCGTCGACTATGCGAAGTTTACCGGTGCATTGGTAGAAAGCGAACCGCACTACTTTGGAGGTTCGTCGAACGTGCACGAAGAAGATATTGACTATGACGCAATACGAGGGACATTCAGCACGCCCGAAGGTGCTCGCGCCTTTATCGACGTAACTGGGATTGATACATTCGCCGCCGCCGTCGGTAACCTGCACGGTAAATATCCGGTTCCGAAAGAACTTGATTTAGAGCTACTCGCGAAAATTCGCGAAACGATCGGCGGCCAGATAAGTCTGCACGGAGGTTCAGGTACACCGTTACATTTCTTCGAGGAAGCCGCGAAAATCGGAGTTTCGAAAATTAACATCAATAGCGACATGCGCTATGCCTTCCGCACCACTCTTGAAAAAGTACTTGCCGACAACCCGAAGGAATACGCCGTCGTCAAGCTGATGCCAACGGTCTACGAAGCCGTCCAGGTGGTAGTAGAGGAAAAGATTTCGGCCTTCGGTTCGGCCGGTAAAGCGGTTAACTAAGTAGCTTAGTGAGCGAAGTGGAGTCGACTGTCGGTAGTGTGCCGTCACCGTCTTTGCTTTCGATAAGCACGGCGTGTCTGACAACGTAAAGGCCAAGATTACTCAATGTGGCAATCGGCTCGTCATCGGTTCGTCGGGCGCTTAGTCTTATCGACCGGATGAGGTTCATATTCATGAGCATGGCCTGATCGAGGTTACCAATTGATATTGGATCATCAAGAAAATCTACTTCGCTGCCGGTGGCGCGTACGTTATGAATCAGGACTCCAACGAGTTCAGTTGTCGGCCGCGGGTTCTCGGTAAGATTTCGCACCAGTAAGGATACTCCACTCGGCGAACGTGATATATCAGAAAATCTTGGCGTACGATTATCGTAATTCATATTCTAAGTGTACAAATGATAAGACCAGATACAACCATAAGTGGTATAATTTGAACTAATGAGTGGGCAAATTCCAACGATCCTTTCCATCGGTGCGGCCGTGCAAGATGTCTTTTTGAGTCACAGCGATGAGTTTAAGCCGGTTACCGACAAAAGCCTACATGAACAAGTCATGCAACTTGAAATGGGCGCTAAGGCCGATGTGAACAATATAGACTTTTCGACGGGCGGTGGTGCAACGAATGCCAGTGTGACATTCGCTCGGCAAGGCCTGCATGCATTGTTCATGGGTACGATAGGGCACGACCCGGCTGGACAGGCCGTTTTGGATGACCTGGACAAAGAAGGCGTCGACAGTCGATCGGTCTCGTACTCAAAAAATCTTAATACCGGTTACTCGGTTCTGCTGCTCGCGCCCAATGGCGAGCGTACTATCTTGACGTACCGCGGAGCGAGTACGCACTATGACACGCATCATTTTAATCTCGACGATGTCGATGCCGATTGGCTCTACGTTTCGAGCATGGCTGGTGATATGCAAGTCCTTGCGGCTATATTTGACCAAGCAAAAGATAAAGGAATCAAGATATTCTTTAATCCGGGCAAAGGTGAGCTAAAGCAGGTGGCGAAGTTAAAAGGGCTACTTGACGATGTCGATGTGCTTTCGGTCAATCGTAACGAGGCGGGCCAGATCGTTGAAGGGACTAGTAGCGAAGAATTAGCCCGACATTTACTCCATTACGTATCGCTGGCTATCGTGAGCGACGGTCCCGATGGTGTTGTTGCGACTGACGGAACGACAGTTGTCCGGGCGGGAATGTACGAAGACGTCAAAGTAATTGATCGAACGGGGGCGGGCGATGCGTTCGGCTCTGGCTTCCTGAGCCAGTGGGTGACGGGCAAATCGTTGCGTGATTGTGTTATTTTCGCAAGCGCCAATTCAACGTCGGTGGTTACTAAAATCGGAGCCAAGCAAGGAATACTTCACGCCGGCACGAAACTTCACGAAATGCCACTCAGCGAAAAACCATTTTAGGAGAAACCATGACGAATTTCTTATCAGCCGTACTCACTAGCAACCACCCGCTCCTTACGCGTACTATTGCTGATTTCGAGCGTGCTAGTGGCAACGCTGGTATTGACACTCGACTGATCGCCGACATGACCGAACATGCCCATGATGTAATGCGTAGTCTCCGAATCGATACGTCAGACACCTCGGCTGAAGAGTTATACCATTCACTCAATGCTATCGTTGAACGTGGTGAGCTAGCCTTGTTAGCAAACACCCAGTTCGTATTGATGCCATTTGAAGATGGACCGGTTTCGTTTAACTTACTTGATGTGATTGAAAACTCACACCACGGCTTAGCGTTTAGCGAACGTACTGTCGGCCATGCTCAAAGGCACTTGCGCATGCAAATCATCGAGCGGTACGCCATGCACGACCGTACGAATAACGAAATGATACATAATTTAGCCGAACAGGCTGACTTAAAGCAGCCAGCCGATTCTGAACATGGTCATGCGGATAGCTTACTGGCGAGCGCTGACGGAACTTCTGATCAACCAGTCGCCCTGATGATCGGTGACATTTTTACCGATGCGTTTATCAAGCTGAACGAGGGCAGCGCCAAAATTATAAAAGAAGCTGATGGTAAGGAATGGTTGGCATTGCCCTTTGGTCAAAAGCCACCATATGATCAAGTTGATATTGTGCGCTCGGTCGGCCCAAGTCCTAATGCCGCCGTTTCGGCGGCTAGGCTAGGCTTGAACTCACACCTGATGGCTTGGGTCGGCAGCGATGACGTTGGCAAAGAAGCGATCGCCCATTTAGCCGGTGAAAAGGTGGGGACTGCATCTATGATTACCGAGAACGGCAAAGCGACGAGCTACTGGTATGTGCTTCGGTATGGAGCCGACCGAACCATGCTCGTTAAAAGCGAGAAATACGAATATATATGGAGCGACCCTGCGGTCACACCAGACTGGGTGTATCTTTCGTACATTGGTGTCGACTCGTGGCCGCTGCACGAGGCGCTGCTTGAGTACCTTAATAAGAACCCGGACGTTAAACTCGCCTTCCAGCCTGGCACGTTCCATTTCAAATGGGGTATCGATAAGCTACGGGCACTGTACGGACGCAGCCATATCGTCGTTATGAATCGCGAAGAGGCGGTCGACGTGACAGGTAAATCGTACGACAGTCTCAGAGGATTGGCAGACGGACTGCACGAACTTGGACCAAAAATCGTCGTCATTACCGACGGCGCTAAAGGTTCGTACGCATCATTTGATGGACGCCTGGTTACAATTCCGAATTACCCCGACCCGGCAGATCCGCTCGACAGGACCGGCGCTGGAGACGCGTTTGCCTCGACGATCGTATCGGCCCTTGCGTTGGGCGAGACAATGGAAACCGCTTTGACATGGGCCCCGATCAACAGTATGAATGTAGTACAGCATCTTGGTGCACAGGCCGGGCTGTTGAGTCGCGAAAAGATACAGCAGTATATCGCTGACGCACCTGAAGAATACA
>JAZKIT010000001.1:41428-82935 GCA_040384745.1 Patescibacteria group bacterium | reverse complement strand
TACAAAGTTCGGGACTACACCGACCAGTAGGCTAGTGTTCGCAGTACGTCTTGTTGGCGCGTATCAACTCGACGATCTCGTCGAGGTCGTCGGTAATCGTGTAGAGTAATTCGTCACCAGCAGAAATCAATCGTTCTTTATCGAGCATAGTTGTTCGAATAAAATCATCAAGTGGCTTCCAAAACTCGGTACCGTATAGGATTATAGGAGCCTTCGGGGTTTTGCCTGTCTGTATGAGCGTCAATATTTCCATCATTTCATCGAGCGTGCCAAATCCGCCAGGGAAGTAGAGGTACGCGTCTGCATACAGCGTCATGGCAATTTTTCGCGGCGAAAAGTGACTGAAGGCCAGTGATTCGGTTGTATACGGATTGAGTTTTTGTTCGTGGGGGAGGGTAATATTGAAGCCAATCGATGTGCCTCCCGCTTCGAAGGCTCCGCGGTTGGCGGCTTCCATAATTCCATGACCACCACCAGTAATAACGGCATAGTCGTGTTTCGCAAGCTTTGCGGATAATTGGCGGGCCGCTTCGTAGTATGGCTCGCCTTCGGGCGTGCGAGCCGAACCGAATACCGTTACAGTCTTGTGGTATTTTCGGACGACGTTGTATCCGGCTTGCAGCTCTTCATCGACGCTTCCTAGGCGAATCATCGCCGCTTGAAGGACAATATCGCGCGGGATACAGATTGGTGTTTTGGTGTCTGGTTTTGGTTGCATATCTTGTAGTAAGGATTATAGCGTAAGCCTAATCAATGCAGAAGCCTGCACTTGGTGATTTTTGCTACAATATAAGGATGACTAAGTTCAAATTACAGAGCGACTACCAGCCGACCGGTGACCAACCGACGGCGATTGCGCAACTTATTAAAGGACTTGAGGACGGCGAAAAAGAACAGACGCTCCTTGGTGTGACCGGGTCAGGCAAGACGTTCACTATGGCGAACATTATCGCGAACCGTAATGTCCCAACCCTTGTTATGGCACATAATAAGACGTTGGCGGCACAGTTGTTTACCGAATTTAAGACATTTTTCCCAGACAACGAGGTCCATTACTTCGTTAGCTACTTCGATTATTATCAGCCTGAAGCATATATTGCATCGAGTGATACGTTTATTGAAAAAGACTCGAGAATCAACGATGAGATTGACCGACTGCGTCACGCGGCTACATCGGCACTTTTGACTCGGCGTGATGTGATAATCGTTGCGAGTGTTTCATGCATTTATGGCATTGGATCTCCGGACGCCTATTCCGAAATGTCCATTCATGTCAAAAAAGGTGAACGACGCCAACAAGATAAATTTTTGCGTCTACTGACCGATATTCAGTATCAGCGAAACGATATTGATTTTCATCGTGGAACGTTTCGCTCGAAGGGTGACGTCGTCGACGTGTTCCCAGCCGGAAGCGATGTAGCTTACCGGGTTGAATTTTTTGGTGACGATGTTGACCGCATTACTCGGATTGACCCATTGACTGGTGAGATTCTAGGCGAACCGAATGAGCTGCAGATATTTCCAAGCAGCCACTACGTTACTCCGAAAGAAAAGCTTGAAGTCGCGATTGAAAATATTAAGCGCGAGTTCCAGGAGCGCATGGAATGGTTCGAAAAACACGATAAGTTACTTGAGGCACAACGACTTGCTCAACGCACGAAATACGATATAGAAATGCTTGAAGAAACTGGCTTTGTGAAAGGAATCGAAAACTACAGTCGATATTTGACCAATCGTGAACCCGGTGAACAGCCGGCGACGTTGATCGACTATTTCCCCGATGACTGGCTGCTACTTGTTGATGAATCGCACATGACATTGCCCCAGGTACGAGGAATGTATAATGGCGACCGGGCCCGCAAGGAAGTGTTGGTGGATCATGGCTTCCGGCTGCCGAGCGCGCTCGATAACCGCCCGCTTCGTTTTGATGAGTTTGATAAGCACATCAACAACACGATTTACGTATCGGCAACACCAAGCGAATACGAACTGACGCATAGCCCAGAGCCCGCCCAGCAGGTAATTCGTCCGACTGGGCTCCTTGACCCGGTTATCGATGTTAGGCCAAGTAAAGGCCAAGTTGATGACCTGATTGCCGAAATCAGAGACCGGATTGAAAAGAACCAGCGAGTACTTGTGACGACCCTAACCAAGCGCATGGCGGAAGACCTGAGTCAGCACTTGCTCGACCTCGAAATTAAGACGGCGTACATACACAGTGATGTCGATACGCTCGAGCGGGGTGATATTCTACGCGATTTGCGCGTCGGTACGTTTGACGTACTTGTTGGTATTAACCTGCTCCGCGAAGGACTCGATCTTCCGGAAGTCAGTCTTGTCGCTATCATTGATGCTGATAAAGAAGGCTTTCTGCGCTCAGAGAGCGCCCTAATTCAAACGGTCGGCCGCGCAGCAAGGCACCAGGAAGGAATCGTTATTATGTATGGCGATAAGGTGACTAGAAGCATGCAGGCGGCAATCGATGAAACGAATCGACGTCGTGATATTCAAGAGAAGTACAACACCAAGCACGGTATTACGCCGACATCGATTGCAAAAGCGATTGACGAGGGGCTACGGTCTATTATTCCGAAGAAGGATGACAAAAAACCAAAAATCGACCTGAAGAAGATTCCGAAAGATGAGTACGACTCCCTCGCGAAGGAACTTACTGGTCAGATGGAACTGGCCAGCGCCAACCTTGAATTCGAAAAAGCAGCTGAAATTCGTGATCTTATCGCGGATATCCGAGCAAGGCAAGCAAAGTAAGTACGCACGGCGAGCTTCTCATTAGTAGGCGTGGTACGGTACAATAATCTATATGACGCAAATTTCTCGTGACGATGTATTAAAGCTTGCCTCGCTCAGTAGTCTTCAGCTGGCTGATGATGAGATCGAAGGGCTCCAGGCCGACCTTTTAGCAATCCTTGGCTACGTTGAGCAGCTTAATGAACTTGATACTGAAGGCGTCACTCCTGCATATCAGGTAACGGGGCTTCAAAATGTACTTCGGGACGATGAAGTCGCAACGAGCGAAGTATCACGAGAGAATTTGCTGGCGTTGGCGCCCGAAACTAAAGACAATCACGTGAAAGTTCCGAAGGTACTCTAATGCCGAAAATTTCGTACTACATCGGCCGGTCCGCTCGTCAGAACGTCGAAGAAGCGTTGGCTGCTGCGAGGGGGCATGAAGACTATCATGCCTTTCTGTCTCTTACGGACAAGCGTGCGCTGGAGCGCGCTGATAAAGTAGACGCTGGTGAAATTACTGGTCGACTCGCCGGGGTGCCCTTCGCCGTTAAGGATAACTACCTGGCGTTCGGAGCGCCGACCACCGCAGCAAGCCATATGCTGGAGAATTTCCACGCACCGCTACAGGCAACCGTGGTTGAGCGATTAGAGGAAGAGGGTGCGATTTGCATTGGTAAGACGAATTTAGACTCATTCGCGCACGGAAGTAGTACCGAAAACTCCGCGTTCGGACCAACCAAGAACGCCGTCGATAATCAGCGGGTCGCTGGTGGCAGTAGCGGGGGTTCAGCAGCAGCTGTCGCACTCGGAATCGTTCCGTTTTCGCTTGGAACGGACACGGGGGGCTCAATCAGGCAGCCAGCCAGCTTTAACGGAGTCGTCGGCGTAAAGCCAACATACGGCATGACGAGCCGCTTCGGTGTCGTCGCCATGGCGAGTAGCACCGATGTGATGGGTTGCTTTGCGACCAATGCTGCGGACGCTGAACTCGTGACGGCTATCATGGCCGGGCAGGACGAAAAAGACCCCACTAGTCTTTCGAATTATTTTGAACCAGTCACGGTTCCGCGGCCATTAAAAATAGGTGTTATCAGTGATTTCATGGGCGAAGCCACCGACCAGGGTGTGCGCGACCAAGTAAACGGATACATTGAATCATTGCGCTCAGCTGGACACTCGGTCCAAGATGCGTCACTGCCAATGGCAAAGTACAGCCTCGCCGTATATTACATCGTGGTGCCGGCAGAAATCGCAAGCAATCTGGCCCGCTACGACGGCGTTCGCTACGGTACTCGCAGCACGGCCGTATCGACGATTGAAGATTTGTATGGACAATCGCGTGAGGCGGGATTCGTCACCGAATCGAAGCGCCGTATTCTTATTGGTAATTATGTACTTTCGAGCGGATTCTTCGACGCGTATTATCAAAAAGCTCAGCAGGCGAGGGCACTCATGATGAAAGAATTTGATGAGTTGTTCGAACAATTCGACGTACTCATTTCGCCGGTTACCCCGACGACCGCATTCAAGTTTGGGGACAATACTGATGATCCGATGAAGATGTATATGTCGGACGCCATGACAGTAGGTGTCAGCCTAGCTGGCCTCCCGGCCCTGTCGGTTCCGGCAGGCTTGTCGGATGGAATGCCGGTCGGCGTTCAGCTGATAGCCCAGCGAAAGAACGATGCTGTCTTATTCTCATTAGCCCGTTCGATGGAGCAACAAGATGACTGATAGCCTGATGTTCGCGTTCCTTGTTGTCATTCTACTCGTCGGCGGTGGCATTCTTTTCATCATCACTCATAGTCGAGGTAAGTCACGTCAGCTTGACGTCGATCGTTACCGAACGAGCTGGCTGACGATTGAGCAGCAACTTATTAAGGGAGATGAGGCTAGTTCACACTTGGTGGTGTTGAATGCTGACAAGCTGCTCGACCAGGCGCTGAAGCAATCGGGTCTCAAGGGTGAAACCATGGGCGAACGCATGAAGTCGGCCCGCGCGACATGGTCGAACGCCAACAATGTCTGGAACGCGCATAAGCTGCGCAATCGTATTGCCCACGAGACCGATGTGAAGGTTGGCTACGATACCGCGCGTCGTGCCTTGGCGGCATACAAGCAGGCTTTAAAAGACCTAGGAGCTATTTAGATGAGTGACTGGAAAATGACAATAGGTATCGAATGCCACGTGCAACTCGCTACCAAATCAAAACTATTTAGCCCAGCTGATAACGACGCACGAGACCGCGAACCCAACAGCGTCGTTCACCCAATTGACTACGGGCTGCCAGGCATGCTGCCGCTTCTTAATAAAGAAGCCGTGACTTTGGCTGTGCGTGCGGCCAAGGCGTTGAGCGCCGAGGTTGCTTCAGTGAGTCGGTTCGATCGCAAGCATTATTTTTACCCGGACCTTCCGATGGGATATCAGATTACGCAGATGTATCAGCCAACGATTGGTGCTGGAGCTGTCGAAGTTCCAATGCTCGATGGCACTTCAGTTACGGTGCGGATACACCATGCGCATATTGAATCAGATGCCGGTAAGCAGACGCACTACAGTGACCACACTCTGGTAGATCTGAATCGAGCCGGTACGCCGCTGATTGAAATCGTATCTGAGCCAGATATGCATAGTGCGGCCGAAGCCAGGGCCTTTTGCACCGAATTGTACCGACTTATGACATACGCCGGGGTGACACACGGAGACTTGTACCACGGCAACATGCGTTTTGATGTGAATGTTTCAGTCGCGAAGGCAGGGAGCGACACACTTGGAAAACGGGCCGAGGTGAAGAACCTTAATTCTTTTAGAAGTGTGGAGAGAGCTGCTGAGTACGAATTTAAGCGACAGGTGGAGCTTCTTGAAAAGGGCGAGGTCGTCGTGCAAGAGACTCGCGGCTGGGATGATGCCAAGCAAAAGACGAACAGCCAGCGAAGTAAAGAAGATGCGCAGGACTATCGCTATATGCCAGATGCTGACATCCCACCGGTCATATTGACAACGGAACAAATTGAACGCATTCAAGCGGGTGTTGGTATGTTGCCATCTGATTTTCGCCGCAGTTTTTCAACGATGGAGCTTGATGGATCTGTGGTGACGACCCTGTTATCTAACAAGGCGCACGCGCAGCTGGTCTACGACATCCAGCAGGCATCTAATGATGATGCGGCTCGCGTCGCGAATTGGTTTGCAAGCGTGTTTAAGTCTCCTGACGAAGACGGAATGGACACGACCGGCGAATCATTACCGTCGATTGATGACCTGAGAGAACTTTCGCGAATGACCGCCGTAGCCGAAATTTCAAGCACGTCAGCAAAAGAAATTTTCTTAGCGCTCGTCGCTGGCGAAGCCGGCAGCAAAGCCATTGCCGAACGGCGAGACTTGCTGCAGGTAAGCGATGAATCTTCGATAGCCGCGGTCGTCGATGAAGTACTCGCAGATGATGAATCGCAAAAATCTATCACCGATATCCAGTCGGGAAATGAAAAAGCGATCGGCTTCTTGGTCGGGCAAGTTATGAAACGCTCTGCCGGCAAAGCAAATCCGGCATTAGCCCAAAAACTTATACGAGAAAGGTTGAAGTAACGATGAAACGACCAACGAAAGCGATTATTCCTGCCGCAGGATTCGGTACGCGATTTTTGCCACAAACCAAGGCTATGCCGAAAGAAATGATGCCGCTTATCGACAAGCCGATTATTCAGTATGTTGTGGAAGAGCTCGTTGAAGCGGGAATCAAAGACATCATTATCGTCGGGAGTTCAAACAAGCGTGCAATCGAAGACCACTTCGACCTTCCTAGCGAAGAACTACTTGCCAACCTCCGCGCTGGCGGTGAAAAGAAGCAGCCATACATCGAGCTTGTCGAAAAAATCGCGAATCTGGCCAACTTTGTCTATGTTCGTCAAAAAGGACCTTACGGTAATGCGACACCGTTACTGAGTGCGGCACATTTGGTAGGCGACGAGGCATTTATTTACACTTGGGCTGACGACTTTTTCACTCCAAAGGCTAACGCGACAAAGCAGATGATGGACGTGTACGAACGCATGGGTGGCGGTGTGTTCGCGTGCAAGCGGGCGGTAAACGATAGCGAGTATGCCAGTTACGGATTCGCAGACGGTGACACGATTGAGGATGGACTGATAAAGATGAACAAGATCGTTGAAAAGCCGGGTAAAGCCAATGCTCCGTCTCAGCTTGCCAGCGTTTCAGGGTATCTGCTTCCGGGTGAAATACTGTCATACATCGAAAAGGGAATCGAATCGCATAAGGATGGTGAGTTTACATTTCAGCCCTACGTTCAGCAGATGATTGACGATGGCTATGATTTCTTTGCTAAGGAAATTCAAGACGCCCAATTCTACGATACAGGGAATCCACTCGAATACCTGAAGACGACGATTGACTTCGGGTTGGCCCACCCAGACTTTGGCGAGAGCCTTCGCGAATATCTTCGCAAAAAAATGTAATCCTCTTCACACCCCCCGTTCACACCGTGGCTTATAGTAATGAACACAACTAATAAGGAGGAGCAAAAATGGTAGGATTAGGCGGATTTCTAGGAGCACTTATCATTGGTGGACTTGCCGGATGGGTAGCCTCGATGATTATGAAAACCGATGGATCGATGGGCATTTTGCTCAATATCGTCGTTGGTGTGGTCGGAGCTGTTATCGGTAACGCATTGTTACCTGTGTTCGGTGTTGATGGTACGACTGGCTTTAGCATTTGGAGCTTTGTCGTCGCTCTACTGGGCGCAATGGCACTGCTCTTCGTCGTGAAGCTATTCACGGGTCGACGCGGTCACGCTTCTTAGTAATCAAATACGATTCAAATGATGGTACCAGAAGTAACTTTCTGGTACCATCTAGTTGAAAGAGGTACTCATGACAGCAATGGAAATTTTAGTAATTATTTTATCGGCGTTTCTCGCACTTTTTTTGCTTATCGGCATAGTACTGGCAATTCTACTGATTCGTATTACCCAGCAAATCAAGCGAGTAACGATGAGCGCGGAGCGTACAGTAAGTGGACTAGAAACCGTCGTTGCGACTGCGGGGAAAGTCACTACTCCGGCTATGATAGCGAAGCTTGTGCTTGGACAGCTTAACAAACGACGCAAGAAATAAGGAGATTGATATGAAGACAAGCAAACTGGCTCTCGGGGCCATTATCGGTGCCGCGGTCGGCATCGCCGCAGGTGTGTTAACCGCACCAAAAAGCGGCAAGGAAACTCGCGACGATTTAAAGCGCAAGGCGACAGAGGCAAAGGACAAAGCCGCTACTACCCGTGATGATTTGGTCTTTAAGGCTGAGGAAGTTGCTGATGACGTACGAGTCAAGGCGACCGAAACGATTGAAACCGTTAAGTCGAGCCTTCGGAAGTAGCGCCGAGCATGCCGTTAAAGACACTTTTTAAACGCTTCAAAAAGTCGGTGAAAGAAAATAACGAGCGCGGCGCACGCCAGGCCGTGCTTGAAGATTTATTTTATGACTTTAACCGCTCTCGCGTGCAGATTTATAAAATGAATTTTGTCCGAGGTATATTGTTCGGCGCCGGGAGCGTTATCGGTGGTACCGTAGTGATAGCTTTGTTGGTTTGGGCGCTTAGCCTGCTTGGTAATGTGGTTCCGCCGCTCGGCGAGTTCTTCGACGGTATCAGTACAACGCTCGATCCAACTGATGAGCGCTAATTTAACTACACAATATTCGTGCGTCTTGGGCGTACTTCGCTATACTTAGTAGCATATGGGGAACACGCTTTCGGTGTCTGATTATGTTCACCTTCATAATCACACCCACCACAGTCTTCTTGACGGCCTGACGAAGGTCGACGAGTTAGTTCAACGTGTCAAAGATCTTGGCATGAGTTCATGCGCGATTACCGACCACGGCACGATGAGCGGCGCGATTGAATTTTACAAGGCTGCGACGAAAGTAGGGGTCAAGCCTATTATCGGTATTGAGACCTATGTGGCCGCTCGTTCTCGCTTTGACCGTGATCCGTCAAAAGACAAAGCTCGATATCATTTAATTTTGCTGGCGATGAACGACACAGGGTATCGAAATCTCATGATGCTGACGAGCAAAGCGAATCTTGAGGGGATGTACTACAAACCTCGTGTTGACCACGATCTTCTGGAAAAGTACAACGAAGGAATTATCGCTCTCAGTGCTTGTGCCAGTGGTGAAGTCGGCGAACAGTTACGTATGGATAATTACGAAGAAGCTAAGCGCATCGCCTCTTGGTATAAATCAATTTTTGGTGATCGGTATTATTTGGAACTTCAAGATCATGGCCACCCGGATGCTCCGACGCCCTGGGACGTTCAGGTAAAAATAAACGGCCACCTTAGCAAGTTATCAGAAGAACTTGATATACCGTGCGTAGTCACGAGTGACGGGCATTACATTAGTCACGACGATCAAGATACGCATGAAATTTTATTATGCGTAGGAACCGGTGCGTACTTATCTGATGAAAAGCGAATGAGTTTAAAAGATTTTGAACTGCACGTGACCGATCCGGCGGATATTATTGCTCGCTGGGAAAAGACAAACCGCGAGGCGGTAGCGAATACCAAACGGATCGCTGACCGATGTGAACTTTCAATCGAGCTGGGCGGCATCTTGATTCCAACCTTCCCGGTACCGGAGGGAGAGACAGAAAAAACGTTCTTGGACAAGCTCGTGTACCGTGGAGTCGCCAATCGCTACCTTGAGCTTGATAAGACCGAAATTGATACGCTCGATCCTGCCAACATCCGACCAAAACTCAGTCAGCAAATCGCCGAGCGTCTTGATATGGAACTTGGGGTGCTCGATAAGATGGGGTATAACGGTTATTTCTTAATCGTTCAAGATTTTATTAACTGGGGCAAAAGCCAAGGTATTATTTTTGGACCAGGCCGTGGCTCGGCCGCCGGTTCGATTATCGCGTACGCTCTGAATATTACCGACCTAGACCCGTTAAAATACGACTTGCTGTTTGAACGATTCCTTAATCCCGATCGTATCTCGATGCCCGACATTGATATTGATATTCAAGACACACGCCGCGGCGAGGTGATTGAATATTGTGCCAACAAATACGGCACCGAGCGTGTCGCGAATATTGTGACCTTCGGAAGAATGGCCGCCCGAGCCGCCGTACGTGACGTTGCTCGCGTGCTACAGGTGCCGTATGCCGAGGCCGATCGATTTTCAAAGATGATTCCGCCGCCGGTGCAGGGCAGGCATATCCCGTTGAGTGTGAGCATTAAAAACGACGCCGATTTGAAAGCCGAATACGAAAATAATCCAACAGCCAAAGAAGTATTTGATTATGCAATTCGACTTGAAGGCACCATACGTTCACACGGCGTTCATGCAGCCGGTGTGGTGATTGCTCCTGACGACATCGTTAAATATACGCCACTCGAAATGGCCCAAAAAGGCGTGGTCGCGACGCAGTATCCAATGGGACCGGTCGAAGAGCTTGGTCTTCTAAAGATGGACTTTCTTGGTCTTTCAAACCTTACTATCATCAATAACGCCATGCGTATTATAAAAAAGGTATATAAGGACGATATCGTTCTGTCAGAAATTCCGCTCGATGACAAAAAGACCTATGAATTGTTCCAACGTGGCGACACAACTGGAGTCTTTCAGCTTGAATCGGCCGGTATGAAGCGGTACCTGAAAGAACTCAAGCCGACGGTGTTCGAGGACATCATTGCCATGGTGGCGCTGTATCGCCCCGGACCAATGCAGTTTATCGACAGTTTCATCAAACGAAAGCACGGTGAAGAAAGTATTAATTACTTGCACCCTAAAATGGAGGGGGCTTTAAGCGGTACCTACGGAATCTTGGTGTACCAAGAACAGTTTATGCAGATTTCTAAAGACCTGGCGCTGTTTACCGGCGGGCAGGCCGACACGCTTCGTAAAGCTGTTGGTAAGAAGAACATCGAACTAATGCAGAAGGTGAAGCCTGAGTTCATCGAAGGCGCCATCAAGCATTCTGACGCCGACAGGCGTGACATGGAAAAATTCTGGGACCAGCTGGAAGAGTTTGCTAACTACTGCTTCAATAAGTCGCACGCGGCCTGCTACGGGCTGATATCCTACTGGACGGCATACCTGAAGGCGCACTATCCGGACGCATTCATGGCGGCGCTGATGACTTCAGACCAAGACGACATTGATCGACTGGCGATTGAAATCACTGAATGTCGACACATGGGTATTACGGTGCTTGCACCTGACGTGAATGAATCCTACGTGGAATTCGCAGTCGTACCTGGTGAAAGCACCATTCGATTCGGCATGGCCGCAGTCAAAGGCGTCGGAGTCGGCGCGGTCGAAGAAATACTCCGTGCGCGTGAAGAGGCGAGGTTTACCAGCATCGAGGATTTTGCACGGCGCGTCACGACTGGTAAGTTCAATAAAAAAGCCTGGGATTCGCTTATAAAGTCTGGCGGGTTTGATTTATTCGGCGATCGTTCGGATTTACTGTTTAATCTTGAGTCAATTCAGGGGTTTGCTTCGAAGTTGCAAAAGGATGCCCTGTCAGGTCAGACTGATTTATTTGGCGGACTAATTGATAACGCTTCTATCCAGCCATCCGTCACTCTTCAGGCTGCGCCAGTCAAGCACACGAACCGTGAACGATTGACCTGGGAGCGGGAGTTACTTGGTCTGTATGTCAGCGCTCACCCGCTTGATAGCTACGACGCATACTTCCAGGAGCAAACCATTCCACTTTCGAGTTTGCGTCCCGAAGTCGATAATAAAAAAGCCACTATCGGCGGCATTATTAGTACGGTCAGAACAATTATTACAAAAACTGGATCAAAAATGGCCTTCGTCGCCATCGAAGACAAGACCGGTGAGTCCGAAATTATTGTATTTCCAAACCTCTATAGCGAAATCGGTGCCAAGTTAGTACAAGACGCGGTTATTAGGGCGACAGGTAAGGTTAACGCGCGCGATCGTGACGGTAACATGTCAACTGAGGTTAAGCTGATTGCCGATGAAATCAATATCGTATCCGATCGCGAACTAAGCGAATATGAATCGACCGGGCGCGTCATGAAGACACCGAAGCCACGGGCTGGCGGACCGGTAACGGTTACTAAGAAGGCGGCCGCGAAGTCTGCTTCGGCCGAAGTTGCCTATACTCCGCACGTGCCACTTGTACGCAAGCTATTCGTTCATATAAAAAATCCCGATGATGCTGAAAGTCTGATGAAGCTCAAAGATATTTGTTCACGATTCCCCGGGACGTCGGACATAGTGCTGGTGCTTGGTACCGAAAAAAAATCGGCAATCAAGTTACCGTTCAAGGTAGAAGATAGTGATGACCTGATTGATCGTTTGGTTCGTCAGTTTGGCGAAGACGCGGTCATCATTAAATAACGAAATAACGCGCATTAACCTCCGTGCTACACTTAAAGTGATGAAAAAAACCACAAGCGCATTTACTATTGTCGAATTGCTGATAGTAATTGTGGTAATTGGAATTTTGGCGGCTATTACTATCACTGCATTCAATGGCATTCAGAACCGTGCCGAAATGACTAAAACAGTGACGGCGGTGCGCGCCTACCAAAAGGCGCTGAGCATGTATAAGACGGAAAATGGTACATACCCCGCAGCAGGCGCATTCTGTCTAGGTGATCAGTATGGTGTTTTTACTGGTCAAGCCACACCTTCGTGCAGACAGTCGAACAGCGTTATTTCCGTAACGACGTCCGCAGCTGCGCGAGACGCACTGAAGCCTTACCTTGGCGGGCAGCTCCCGATGCCAAGTACGAAATTTATGATGGGCGGAACGACGGAATACGTCGGCGGTCAGTTTTATGGGTCGAGCTATAACTACACGCTCGATGGCGCTCCCGTCGTGACGATTCAATATTATGTCAAAGGTCCGACCTGTCCCGTAGGTCCCGTCTACGCAGCTCCGGCGCCGAGCTTTACTTCACCCTCTGTTGCCCGCAGTGGCACGCTCGATAATAACGACTCGTTTTGCTATCTGCTGCTCCCGAACAGCTAGTTCGACATAGCATAGAGCGCTATCGCCGCAGCAACGGACACATTGAATGATTCTTTTTGTCCCTTCATGGGGATTTCAACGATAGATTCGCACTGGGCTAATAGGTCTGCCGGAATACCATCGACTTCTTCGCCAAGCACTAACACGAATTCGCTTGGCGGGTGAAATTCTTTTAAAGTGACGCTATATTCGGACTGCTCGAGTGCTACTAGGGGTAGCGTATTGCCGTCGAGCCATGTCAACAGGTTGTCATGGTATTCGAACGGTACGCTACTGGTAGCGCTGAGGGCGGTCTTTTCAATTTGTTTTTGTAACTTGACGACTAGGTGTGGCAGCCTGGTGTCGCCCGGAAAGGTCGGGTGCGGAGTGTAGCCTGTCAGAATGATTCGCTGCACTCCAAACCCGTCGGCGGTACGAAAAATTGAACCCACGTTATGGGTCGATCGAATATTATGTAAAAGTAACGTGATATTCGGCATGTATCCTTATTGTATCAACCGTCATCACTATAAAAAGCATGACCGGTTTGCTATAGTACCAAGTAATGGACGAAGACAAAGTACAAAGTCAGCGGCGCGAGCATGACGAAGCATCGACGCGCCAGCGCGCGGCCATACTTGGCGTCACGTACTTAGACGCGCGTTCCTTCGAAAAAGATATTTCGTTGACCAACGGCTTGCTTGAGGTCGAGCAGATGTACAAGGGCAGAATTGTCCCGTTGGCTCATGGTGCCGAAGACAGTCCGTACCGTTTCGGTATCACGACTCAGACGCCCCAATCGTTAGTTGATTCGATGCGGCGTGAATATAACGACCGCGGCGACAATATTCAATTTGGCATGATTTCTGGCAGTGGCTACAAAGCGCTGATGAACCGCTATGACCCTCCGAAAGAAGTCATGTATGATGACATCGAGATTGCGAAGGAAGGCGATAGCGATACACTGGCTTCGGTCAGCCAAACGCTTAATTCAGTCGGTACCGACCGTGTATTCGACTACCTGATAGATCAGGCCGACCGTTTGGGCGCCAGCGACATTCATATTGAAAACCAGCGTGAAGTCATACGGGTACGCATGAGGGTGGACGGTGCACTTCACCCGGTGGCTGAGCTCGACAAGGACCGCTACCGTGTCATCATGGGCGCGCTGAGTTCTCGCGCGAATATTTCAGCGGCGGCCGACGGCCCACAATCTGGACATATGCAAAAAGATATTACGAATGAAAGCGGGACGCACTTACTGAACCTGCGTGTCGAAACCGTCCCGACGATGTACGGACAGGACGCGGTTCTTCGTCTGTTCAACTTCGATGAATCATTACTGCAGCTCGACCGTCTGAATATACCGGCGCGCCAACGTGCCGAAATAGATGAAATTATCAGCCATCCGCGTGGCATGGTATTAATGGTCGGTCCAACGGGGAGCGGTAAGTCGACAACGCTTTACAGCATGATTAACGCGCTTAATACGACGGACCGCAAGATTTTGACGCTTGAAGACCCGATTGAGTACGGTATTACCGGCGTTTCACAGATTCCGATTAACACCACCGACGGTCGCAGCTTCGCCGATGCGCTCCGAAGTGTCCTGCGACTCGACCCCGACGTTGTAATGATTGGCGAGATCCGTGACCAAGATACTGCCAAGACGGCTATCCAGGCCTCTATAACCGGTCACCTCGTGCTTTCGAGCTTTCACGCCAACTCTACATCGGCAGCCTTCAGTCGTATGATTGATTTAATCGGTCAAAACCCTATCTTTTCAAGCGCGATTCGCTTGGTGATTGCACAGCGACTCGTCCGCAAGCTGGCTGATAGCAAAGAAGAATACGACCCCGATGAAGCAACGAAACAGTGGGTTCGCGAAACTCTGACTGATTTGCCTGATTCCGTCGACAAGCCAGACTTGGATAACTTCAAGTTATGGCGTCCGGTTACTACCGAGCAATCACCGTTCGGGTACAGCGGTCGAATCGTGATTATGGAGCAGATGGTTGTTGACGAATCGATTCAAAAGTTTCTTCGTGGCGACGAATCAGAGTTTCATACCGAGACTATTGAAGCGGCCGCTAAAAAAGCTGGCATGCTGACACTTATTCAAGTGGGCGTACTTGCCGCGCTTCGTGGCGAAACGACCCTCGAAGAAGTGAATCGCGTCATATAAAACGCTTGTGCTATTCGTAGAGCGGAGTATACTTAAAGCATACAATAAATACGATACGTAGTTATTGTATAAAATACAAAAATATGGTATTAAAGACATATGGCAGAAGCAATCATTATCGGGGGCTTCGGAAGTAGCCCTGAGCAGATGCATTTTTTAGCCGAACGCATGACTAATCATCTTGGCATGGATACGATCGGTATTAACTTTAGAGAGGCCAGTCAGCATAAAAAGCGGCTGGCTTCTTTCGTGGCAGGAAAAACCGTCGTGACACACTCCGGAGGCTTAAAGCCACTGGCCAACGCGGTAAAGGCGTACAACTCTATGCCGGAGCGATTAACCGCTATCGCGCCACCGGTCCCCGAGCAAATTCGTAAACTTCTGTGGCGTGGCGCAATGATAGGGTTGGGTCTGAATGGAATGCCCGATTTTGAGCTGGAGCGAAAAGTGGGTGCGGGCGATGAACTAACTCACCACGCACTGGCAAACTTTGGGCGGATTCCGTCGCTCAGTAGCTTCAATGCCATGAACGAAGTGGCTGACCTGCAGCGGCGGGGCGTTGAAACAACGATTGCGTTCATGGAGCATGACGGGCTATTTGATACGTCAACCGAGTCAATTGCTTGCGCTGTCGAGCGAGTCCGACAACTGGGTAGCAGAGTAGTTTCAATCGGTGGAGGGCACTGTCGGTTTACACATGACCCGCTAGGCACGATGAGCGAAATAGAACAGGATGACGGCTTTCGAGATGAAGGCAATTGGACGCGTGAGCAAACTCCTCAGGGTGTGCGGCATCACTTGCCAACCGCGATGGCTGGGGCTTTGTAGCACAGAATACGGACAAGAATGGTATAAATAGACAATGATTGAACATGAATCAACTCGAATGACAGTACGGCCAGCGGCGAAAGCGGTGCTTTATTCTGGTAATGATTGTCTGCTTGTTGCTGGTCGTAGCGGTCGGTTTAACCTACCGGGTGGAGGAATCGACGATGGCGAGACTGCCCGAACGGCATTATATCGTGAGCTAGCTGAAGAACTTGGGCTCGAGCATGGTCATCTTTCTGGGCTCGAGGAAGCCGGAACCGTTGAAGGAATTGTAACACCGCGCGATGGAAGCCAGGTGCTCGCTCGCTGGACTATATTTATAGCTAAGATGGTTATTCCAGTTCAAGAATTAATTCCCGGTGAGGACATCTTTATAGTAGAAAGAGTATCGCGCGAAACCGCACTTCAGTACACTTCGCCGCACATCAGTAATTTAGCTCTCCGAACAATTCAACTGACTACTTGATTACGGCAGCGATGGCGGGCACTAACCGATCGTCGAACACGCTCGGAATTATTTCTTCGGCGCTTGGGTTTTCGACAAGTGCGGCTATAACTTCAGCCGCAGCAATCTTATGGTCGTCGGTAATCATGCGTACTTTGTTATCGAGCGCACCGCGGAAGATTCCCGGGAAGGCGATGGCATTGTTGACTTGGTTTGGAAAGTCAGACCGTCCGGTGGCCATGACCGCAACACCGGCTGCTTTTGCGATATCCGGCATGATTTCAGGTGTTGGGTTGGCCATAGCAAAGATGATAGGCTCCTTGGCCATAGTGCTGACGAGTTCGGCGGTAAGTAAGCCTGGTTGTGACACTCCGATGAATACATCTGCACCATTCAGCGCGTCTGCCAGGCTGCCGTCGATGGAGCCATCGACATGTTCAAGAAGTAGTCTTTTGGCTTCGTTCAGATCGGTCCGATTGGTGCTAATGATTCCCTTCGAATCAACGGCCAGAATTTGACCGACTCCGTATAGCTTCAATAGTTTCATAATAGCTGTGCCAGCCGCACCAGCCCCGACGACAACGAATTTGGAGTCAGCCAGGCTGCGCCCCGTAATTTTGGCGGCGTTAATTAGACCGGCGAGTGTGACGACCGCCGTGCCGTGTTGGTCGTCGTGGAACACGGGCATTGGAAGTTCGGCTTTAAGACGATCTTCGATTTCGAAACACAGCGGCGCCGCGATGTCTTCTAGGTTGATAGCTCCGAAACTTGGAGCGATAGCTTTGACGGTCGCGACGATTTCGTCAGCCGTGTGGACATCGAGAATGATAGGAACGCTATCGATATCAGCGAAGTGTTTGAACAGAAGACTTTTACCTTCCATGACCGGCATGCTGCCGCGCGGCCCAATATTGCCAAGCCCTAATACTGCCGATCCGTCAGAAATGACGGCGACCAGGTTGTTCGTCCAAGTATATTCACTCAGTTTGCTCGGGTCGTCAGCAATAGCCTTCGACACTGCCGCTACGCCTGGAGTGTAATACGCTGATAATTTGGTCTTATCAAGTTCATCAGTATCACGCAAGCGAGTAGTAATTTTACCGCCGTACTGTTTATGTAGGTCAAGTGCGAGTTTGTCATAATCCATACCTCTACTATAAATCATTGACAATTGTTTCTCACAGAATAAAGACTTATCGGGTCGCATCTGATCCTGTTGCTTCGAGGTGCCCGTCTGGATTCGCTACCTCCAGATGGCATACTGCCCCAACTCTTTTCAGAGTCGTTATTTTATGCTACAATTGTGGGTAATCAGCACTATAAACTTATAAGGTGAAGAAAATAATGAGTTTTGCATTAATTCAGAAAGTCAATGACGCCCAAAAAAAGGTTGCTGTTGTTGACGTCCGCAGTGGTGACACGGTTCGTGTCCACCAAAAGATTAAAGAAGGTACCAAAGAACGTGTTCAGATTTTTGAAGGCGTCGTCATTCGTACCGACAACAAGGGTCAGCACACTAGCCGCATCATGGTCCGCAAGGTTGCAAGCGGTGTTGGTGTTGAAAAGAGCTTTTTGCTTCACAACCCACTGGTTGAAAAGGTAGAAATTGTTCGTCGTTCGAAGGTTCGCCGAAATTACCTTAGCTTCCTGCGTAACCGTTCTGGTAAGAGTGCGCGTTTGGTTGCTGTCAACTTTGACCGCGAAAAGGTCAACAACGTCAGCGTACCTGAGTCTAAGGCAGAAGCCGAAGCTACTCCCGAAGTATCGAAGTAGTCTTAAGACACTACGACAAATCCCCGCACTCAGCGGGGATTTTTTTGTGGGGTACAATATACGCATGATAGTCGGTATCGATGAAGTTGGCAGGGGACCATGGGCGGGTCCTTTGGTCGTTGGAGCGGTTGTGTTAGGCGACATAAAGATCGATGGATTGACCGATAGTAAAAAACTGACAAAAGCACGGCGCGAAGAATTATCTAAGCTCATCATTGATCAGTCGCAAAGCTATGGCCTTGGCTGGGTCGAAGCCGATGAAATCGATAAAATAGGGTTATGTGCCGCACTGACAGAAGCGACGAAACGCGCTCTGGAGCAGATTACGGTGCCGTACCACGAAATAATAATCGACGGAACGATTAATTTTTTACAAGACACTAAAAAAGGCCAATATGTCACGACCATGAAAAAGGCCGATCTGCTAATCGCCAGCGTGTCGGCGGCATCCGTGCTAGCTAAGGTCGCCCGCGACGATTACATGGCTGACCTTGCCGTCCTTCACCCCGCGTACGGATTCGAATCACATGTAGGCTACGGGACGGCTAAACACCGGGCGGCCATAGAGACGAATGGCGTACTACCCGCTCACCGTAAAAGTTTCGCTCCCATCGCAGCACTGATGGGACTAGACACTAATAAGCCCCTTCGGTCAATCAGTACTACTAACAAGTATGCGGGTAATAAAGCCGAAACCGCAGCGGAGGCGTGGCTGGGCTGTGAAGGCTACAAGGTACTTGAGCGGAACTGGAAAACAAGGTTTTGTGAAATTGATATCATTGCCCATAAGAATGACGTGCTATTTTTCGTCGAAGTGAAGCATAGAAAAAGTACTGATCAAGGTGGAGGACTGGCAGCAATTACGCCTCGAAAGTTGCGTCAAATGCGATTTGCCGCTACCTTGTACTTGACGAAGAACAAGTGGCAGTCCGATGCTCGTCTTGCTGTCGTGACGACGACAGGGACTAACGAGATTACCATCGAACGGTTACTTCTTATTGAGTAGGGTTGTGCGCACTGCGGGTGCGTCAGACTCAATAAGGTCTACCCTTGCTTTGATCTCACTCATGCCCATTTCGATGACCCTGGTTAGCGATTTTTGTGACTTGAGGGGTTCGAAAAAGGTGATGTATTCATTCAGCTGCTCAGCGGTAGAAAGGCCCGTCGCCGCGTAGCGAGGGTAATCATCGAAGCTTTTGTCGCCGGCAAACGTCGACTCAATCCACTGCCAGTTGGTTTGGACCCACTGCCAGGTTTTGGCCCGGGAGTAACGGTTACGAATAAGATACACGAACCATCGAGCGACATCTTGTGAGCGAATCGTTTGAGGGTCTGTTAGTAGCTCAAGCAGCCGGTCAATCTGTGGCTGCGACTTGGTCGACGTTAATCCGCTGGCGATATCTTGTTGTAGTTCGGCAGATGAAGTCGTACGGTGGAGGTCGAGAAGCGAATCAAACAAATCGTCGCCGACCCCATGACGGATGGCCGAGCCAAGCACGAGGGCTCTGAGCTCAGGGTCGATGGATACCGGATCGGTCGCGGCAAGCGTACGGGCATGCAATAGAACGTCGGGGGTTTCTCCGTAGGTCATCATACCGATGATTGTCGCACGCAGTTTCGTGTCGGTCTCTGGCTCGCCTAGCTCGGCCGTCCACCCAAGACGTTCGAATTGTGGCGCTGCCAGATTCTCTGCGAGTGAACGAAGGGCTGCTTCGCTTTCGGCGTCATCCTCGACGAATTTTTTCAGCTCGCCAACGGTCACGGCAATTATGTCCCATACATTTTCAGTTGTTTCGTCACGGTAGACGTCAAGTAGTGGTACGAGTGCGGCACTTTCGATAACGCGACCACGAGCAAGCAGTGTTTGCTCGTGAAGTAGCTGTAGTCGGCCAATCGGGTCGAGGGCACCAGAGCGAACCGTCGCGAGGTGAGCATCCATACGGTCACTCGAATAGTGAGTAATGAAATGGGCACTGTCGTCTTGGTTTAGGCGAGTCGAGTCGGCTGTCGGCTGACTAAGCGAAATCTCAGTTATTATCTTCGGAAGTTGCGAATCCGCCGCGCCGAGCGGAATCGGCCACGTACGGCCGGCTTCGGTGTGATCACCGATGAAGAACTGATTCTGACGAAGGCCATCAGCATCAACATGAACGACCGGGTAGCCCGGCTGGGATATCCACGGCGTCATAAACGCTCCGACGTCCATGCCGCTCGACTGGGACAATGCCGACCAAAGATCAGCTTCGCTGGTATTTTCGTAGGCGTGTCGTTCGAAGTAGGTTCGCAGGCCATCCCTGAACGCTTCGCGTCCGATGGCACGTTCAAGCATGTGAAGCAGACGGGAGCCTTTGGCGTAAACGATCGCAGGGTCAAATAAGGTACTGATTTCATCAGGGTGGTGAACGTCGACCTGAACCGCTTGTACCCCGTCGGTTGCGTCGCGCCGAAGACTCATTACGGTTTCGTAGCCTGCGAAATCAAACCAGACGTTCCATTCGGGTTTAATAGCGTCGATAGCGATGTATTCCATCAAATTCGCGAAGCTCTCATTGAGCCATAAATTGTTCCACCATTTCATCGTAACGAGGTTTCCAAACCATTGATGGCTCAATTCGTGTGCGATGACCGCGGCAATCCGATGCTTCGAAGAAACACTGACCGAACCTGGTTCAGCGAGCAAGGCTACCTCGCGGTAGGTAATGAGGCCCCAGTTTTCCATAGCGCCAGAAGAAAAGTCAGGAAGGGCGACGTGGTCACATTTTGGAAGAGGATAAGGGACGCCGAAATACTCATCAAAAAAGTCAATCGTACGAGTTGCGATTTCAAGTGCGAAGTCCAGACTGGCTGCTGGTTGTGCCGGCGTTGCCCAAATATTCACCTCAACTCCACTAACGGTTGTCGCTGTCTTTTTATGCAGCTCACCGATAACCCAGGCGAGTAAGTAGCTACTCATTTTGGGTGTCGTATCGAACGTCGTGACAAGCTTGTCGTTTTCGACACGCTGAAGACTTACCGGCATATTACCGAGGACAGTGACATTCTGTTCGGTCGTTAGTGTGACGTCGTACGTCGCTTTAGCTGCTGGCTCGTCGATGCAGGGAAATGCTTCTCGGGCATGATGACTTTCGAACTGTGTAGCGATTAATTCTTTTTTCTCACCCTCATGCTCAAAGTAGCATGGGTATATACCGTGCATCTGGTCGGTGATTTGACCGCTATAGTTTAGAACCACGACGTGCTTGGTACCTGTAATAGACTGTACTTTAATTTCGAGCTCATCATCAGTGCCAGCTGAGCATTCGACTGTTTTTCCATCGACGACCGCATTCGTTATCTCGAGGTCTTTAGCATGTACCCATAGCGATCCATTCGACTGCATGGCACCGTGTATCGTGACGACTCCTTCGAAACGCCGCTCCATACGATTGATTGTGAGCGAAAGGTTGTAGTGGTTTGGTAGGAAATGGTCGGTGAGTCGTCGTGATAGCTGCATGTACTTATTATAGCTTAGTCACCAGCAAGGCTACTTTGGTACTCGAAAGCTTCGAGTATACTAACTGTCATGGGGTCATACCGCTTACGCCGTGTCATTGCAGTATTGGTTTTGCTGATTATTGCTGCTGTACCGTTATCGAAGACGGCACTCGAATTACCAACCCTTGAAGAGGTCATCGCGTCGAATAGAGACGATTCTAGTGACGTACCCGCTAGTCTGGCGGTGCTTGAAGTCAAAGGTCGGGCCCCGAAAACTGGCTATGAACGATCCGAATTTGGAAATGGCTGGAGTAGCAGCGCCGGATGTGACACGCGTAATCGTATACTGGCGCGCGACCTAACGGATATTATTTCGTACGATGGGTGCAAGGTGGACCAAGGCACACTGGATGACCCGTATACGGGCACGACGATGGCATTCGTTCGCGGCGAAACGACCAGTGACGACGTGCAGATTGACCATGTCGTGGCATTATCGAATGCCTGGCAGACGGGCGCTCAGCAGTTAAGTTACGAACGTCGGGTTATTTTCTCGAATGACCCGCTCAATCTTATGGCAGTGTCTGGACCGGCTAATGAGCAAAAGTCTGACAGCGATGCCGCCACGTGGTTGCCGGCAAATAAATCGTTTCGCTGCACGTATATCAATCGTCAGGTGTCGGTCAAAGCGAAGTATGACCTATGGGTGACTGTAGCCGAACGGGACGCGATGGCTCGCGTACTCGATAGCTGTAAGACTACTGCCTAGCAATTGATGTTAACAATGCTGCACACTGGTGTCAGTATGCTATCATCATCACCGTCGTTCGAACCAGAAGTCGTGCCGCCACTCGGTTGGCTTGGACTTGTCGTAGCTGGCTGCGAAGGTGCAGGTGATGGGGCCGATGTGCCCTGAGTCTGGGTACCGGCTTGTTGCTGACTCGAGCTAGGCTGAGACGCCGGGCTTGTCACCCATGTCGAGCTGGTCGACGTAGGCTGGCCCGCTGTTTGTCCACTGGCAGTTTTAGTGCCAGTATCTTTGTCTGATTCGGATGAAGACTCTGATTCACTCGTCTTAATCGGAATAATAGAGCTTGCACGACGTTCGCTACTAGTTTGCGCCGACTGGTTAGGTGCTGGTTCGTCAGGCATGACGGCACGAATGATTCCGACTGTGACGAAAAATCCTGCGAATACGGCAAGGCTGCTAAGTAAAATTCGGTTCTTATATATTGGTTCGCGGTTAATCGCTAGCATAGTGTCTCCTTAATCTCTGAAACGGATTAGTCGAATTATCTCGCATACTGCATTTATATTCTGTAAATTAATTCACACCACTTGCACGCGCGACCGGTCGGGGGTATAATAAAGGCAGTACATTCCGGCCGGCAGGTCGGAATTTTTAGTAGAACTAAGCACGAAAGGCATACAATGGAAGACCTAAACATCAAGCAGCTGACACTCGCTGTTCAGACAATAGCGGAAGAGAAAAATCTTCCCGAAGAAGTCGTCATGGATGTCATCGAGCAAGCCATCGCAGCCGCGTGGCGTCGTGATAACGGCGAGCGAGATCAGGACGTGCGAGCGGAGCTGAACGTAAATGACGGAACGGCCAAGGTCTTCGTACGCTGGACAGTCGTCGATGATGTCGAGAACCCGATGGCTGAATTAACGGTCGAAGAAGCCCAAGAAAAGAAGAAGGGTGCCAAGCTCGAAGAAGTAATTGAAGAGTCATACGAAGTCGCAAGCTTCGGGCGAGTCGCTGCTCAAACAGCAAAACAAGTCGTCCTGCAACGCCTTCGCGAAGCCGAGCGTGAAGTTGTACTTGAAGAATACGAAGATAAAATTGGCACAATCGTCACCGGCGTCGTTCAGCGAGTTGAGCCTCGTGTTGTTCGGGTCGAACTTGGTAAGGCAATCGGTATCATTCCACAAAGTGAGCAGATTCAAGGCGAATTCTACAGCATTGGGTCTCGCATTAAGGTATTCATTAAAGATATTGAACGCGATAACCGTGGTCCTCAGCTTATCCTGTCACGTGCCAATGAAGCCTTTGTCGAATTTCTTTTCCGCCAGGAAGTTCCTGAAATGGAATCAGGCGCAGTTGAAATCAAAGCGATTTCTCGTGAGGCTGGACGTCGCACGAAGCTTGCGGTATTCTCAAGCGTCCCTGGTGTCGACCCTGTCGGCACGTTCGTCGGTGGTCACGGTACCCGCGTACAAGCAGTCATGAACGAAGTTGGTGATCAAGAGAAAATCGACATCATTCCATTCTCAGAAGATTCCGACCAGTTCATTCGGAGTGCCCTTGGCCCAGCCGAAGTTGTGCGTGTTGAAATTGACAGGGAAGCTAAGCGCGCCAAGGTATTCGTGTCTGAAGACCAACAGTCAATCGCAATCGGTCGTGCAGGTCAGAACGTTCGGCTTGCCAGCAAGCTTACTGGCTTCGAACTCGACATCGAGACGGCAACCAAAAAGCCTGAAGCTCGTACGCAAAAGCGCAACATTGAAGACAGTTTGCTTGACGCAGTCAACGAATCTTCAGAGTAAGTAACTCTCAAAATAAAATTAGCACTCGAATTGATAGAGTGCTAATTTTTGTGTATACTTGGTATAGTAACGCGTAAAAAAGCCGCAGTAATTGCCACGCTTGCGCTTAACTGTTCGGAGGATAATAATAGATATATGGCAGATGATTTCGCAGAATTCGTATCGCGCCTGACCGATAACGCCAAAACCAGCCTTCAGCATGCGAATGCGATCGCGAGGGGCTACGGCAGCGCATATATAGGTACCGAGCATTTATTGCTGGGAGTCCTAGCTCAAGGCTCAAGCGTAGGCGCTAAATTACTTGCAGACGCGCATGTGACCCTTGAACGAGCCGAGCTGGCACTTAATCTTAGTCCTCGCAATATCGTTATTAGCACCGGCGCGCTGGCACTGAGCGAAACGGCCAAATTGACTCTTAAAATGGGCTGGGAAGTTGCTCAAGAGTTCCACCAGGATCATTTAGGCACCGAACATATTCTTTACAGCATCCTTAATCAAAAAAGTGCCCGCGCGACGACGCTTCTTCGTGAGATGAACGTCGACTTGAACGAGCTTCGCGGCGAACTCGAAGATTTTTTTGATCGCCAGCATAATGAATTTCACGGTGATGATTCTACTACGACCGACACTCCGAGGCGGACGAAGCGAGGTGGTGCGCTCGAGACATTCGGTACTGACCTAACGGCCCGTGCCCGCATGGGCAAGCTTGATCCTGTCATTGGTAGGGATGCTCAGCAGGAGCGAATGGTGACGATTCTCAGTCGCCGTACCAAGAATAATCCAGTTCTGATTGGAGAACCTGGCGTTGGCAAGACTGCTATCGTCGAAGGCTTAGCCCAACGGATTGCCAGAGAAGACGTCCCTGACCATTTGCTTGACCAACGTGTCATTCAGCTTGACCTTGCGGCTATGATTGCCGGAACCAAATACCGCGGAGAGTTCGAAGAACGCTTGAAGAAAGTAATCTCAGAACTAAAAGAGTCGAAAAACACCATCGTCTTTATTGACGAGCTTCATTTGCTTGTCGGTGCGGGTGCTGCAGAAGGTGCGCTTGATGCCGCCAACATGCTAAAGCCGGCTCTTGCTCGCGGTGAACTACATATGATCGGGGCAACGACCGTTGATGAGTATCGCAAGCACATTGAGAAAGACAGCGCGCTTGAACGCCGGTTCCAGTCTATTATGGTGCCAGAGCCATCCCTGAAAGACACGATCTTAATCGTCAAAGGACTGAACCCTTACTACGAAAAACACCACGGCGTCTTAATTTCTGACGAAGTACTTGAAACGACGGTCCACCTTGCTGATCGTTATATTAGTGAGCGTTTCATGCCTGACAAGGCAATCGATGTCATTGACGAAGCAGCCGCTCTGACCCGAGTGAATACTTCAGGTAAACCGAGCAAACTGCGGGATTATATACGCCAGCTGAAGAATCTGAATGAAAAAATGGATGAGGCGGTCGCGGCCGAAGACTACGAGCGAGCGGCGCTATATAAAACGCGTTCGGTTCAGATTAATGAAAAGCTCGACGAACTGAAAGAGCGATTTGAGAGCAAGACGCCAATCACATTGACCGAAGATCACGTTGCGCATGCTATATCGGTCATGACTGGCATACCAGTCAAGCGTGTTCAAAAATCTGAGGCGGGGATGCTTCGATCACTCGAAAAACATCTATCGAAGTTCATCATAGGGCAAAGTGAAGCGGTTGAAAAAGTATCACGCGCTGTCAGGCGATCACGAAGCGGCGTCGCCAGTGCGAAACGACCAATCGGGTCATTCGTATTCATGGGGCCGACCGGCGTCGGTAAGACAGAGCTTGCCCGTGTCCTCGCGCGTGAAGTATTTGGGAGTGAAGAGGCACTGATTAAGATTGACATGAGTGAGTTCGGTGAGCGCCACAACACCTCGCGGCTACTCGGCGCTCCGGCGGGGTACGTCGGCTATGACGATGGTGGACAGTTGACGGACAAGATTCGCCGGCAACCCTATAGTGTCGTTCTGTTCGACGAAATTGAAAAAGCGCATCCGGACGTTTTTCAGCTACTGCTACAGCTACTCGAAGACGGCACGCTAACCGATGCCAAAGGACGGAAAGTCGATTTTTCAAACAGTATTATCATTTTGACAAGTAATGTGGGTGCCGAGGCTATGCAAAAAGAAGCGTCGCTTGGGTTTAACGCCCGAGAGCGGACAAAGCGCGGTGAGCTCGAGCAAGAGCACAAAGTGAATACCGATCGCGCGGAGCGAGCCTTGAAAGGCCTTATGCGGCCCGAACTGATCAATCGTTTTGACGCATTGGTAACGTTCCGGGCGCTGACACGAAAAGAGGTCGGAACGATATTTAATAACTTGACTGCAGAACTGAACCAGCGCTTGGCACCTAAGGGTATTCACCTTGTAGTAAAGCCTTCTGCAAAACGACTGGTTATTGCCAAGGGCTATCACGAAACATATGGCGCTCGGCCGCTTCGTCGGGCAATTCAAGACGAGCTTGAACACGCCATTGCCGACGGCATATTGTCTGGGGAATATGAAAAAGGTACGGTTTTGACTGCAGTGGGACGTAAAGGTACAATTAGCCTAGATGTCACAAGCGAAGACTAGACGCGCATCATGGGTGGGCTGGATAATTTCAGCAATCCTCATCGCAGGTTCCATTAGCTTATGGACCCAGCGTCAGCACGTGGTCGACGCGGTTCAGTATTACCAGTACACGCCAACGGAATCGGTTAAGCAAGTTGCTCGAGATTCCGGACTTACCGATGATGGGAAGTTCACATTTTACGCGACTCATCCGGCAATCGAATCGAGCGAAGCCTTTAACCAACATTGTCAGCGCCGCGAAGCCGACAGTCCTATTCTCGGTTGTTATGCGGCGAATCGAATATATATATTCGATGTTACCGACGAGCGATTGAAAGGAATAAAGGTAGTCACTGCGGCGCATGAACTTTTACATGCCGAATACGAACGGTTGCCGGAAGCAGAGCAAAAGCGGCTACAATCACTTCTTGAAAAGACGTATCAGTCGGGTACGAATCCAAAGTTAGAAGCTCGAATGAAGTATTATGAAAAAACCGAACCAGGCCAATCGTTCAACGAGCTTCACTCGATTATCGGAACTGAATTTGAGTCAATCGACCCGGAGCTTGAACGACACTACGCGCGATACTTTAACGATAGAGGAGCGCTGGTAAGACTACACGAGCAAGTTGAAAGTACGTTCGAGTCGCTCTCGGAAGAAGCCGATCAGCTGGTCGCCCAGATAGAGAAACTAGCGTCTACTATTAACTCTGATACGTCACGGTATAATGACCAAATCACAGCGCTGAATGCCGCGGTCGAAAATTTTAATATGAAAGCTGAACAATCCGGAGGCTACACGACGCAAGGTGAATTTAATGCCGCTCGTCAGAACCTCCTGACTCAAAGTAACGAATTAGCTGATTTCAGGCAAACCATTCAATCGAACATCACACAGTACAAAACGTTGCTGGCTAAGCTCGATACGCTCAACGCAGAATCTGCGTCGCTGAACCAAAGTCTCGATAGCGTATTGTCGGACGCACCAACGATATGATAGGAAATTCATGGCAAGAGTAAGAACGAAATTCGTCTGCTCCAATTGCGGTGCAGGCTACCCGAAGTGGACCGGACGCTGTGATAATTGCGGCGAATGGAATACGCTCGCCGAAGAAGTTGTCGATAGCGGATCGTCAATCGTCTCAAAAAGTGCGTCGGGCGGGACCGTACTAAAGGCACAGTCAATTGGCTCAATCGATTCATCCGAAATGGCCGATCGACTTGATACTGGCTTCGATGAACTGAACACGGTCTTAGGGGGCGGAATTTTGCCTGGCGGTGTAGTGCTTGTCGCTGGTCAGCCAGGTATCGGAAAGAGTACGTTGTTGCTACAAGTGGCGTCAAACGTGGCCGCAAGCCAATCAGTAATGTACGTGAGCGGCGAAGAGAGTGCGTACCAGGTAAAGCTTCGGGCCGAGCGGTTGGGTGCCGATGGAACTGAAAAATTAGAATTTATATCGAGTACGAGCGCGGATGACATCGGGGCAACGATTCGCGCGGGCGGACACAAACTCATTATCGTTGACTCCATTCAAACACTCAGCCTCAACGACATCACGAGTGCGCCGGGTACCGTCAGTCAAATTACAAATTCATCCAACGTTATCATTCGTGCCGCAAAAGCTTCGGGAGCGGCAGTGATTCTAGTCGGTCATGTTACCAAAGAAGGCAGCATTGCCGGACCAAAAGTATTAGAGCATTTGGTCGATGTAGTGTTGCAGTTCGAGGGCGATCGGTATGGAGGATTCAAGGTTGTACGTGCGGTGAAGAACCGTTATGGATCGACTGCAGAAACGGCGATTTTTGAAATGGCCGAGAACGGCCTTGAAATCGTTACGAACCCGTCGGCCACGCTGCTTGCAGAACGACAAAATGCTGACGGTTCGGTAATATTAGCGACCCTCGAAGGCACGAGACCACTACTCGTCGAGATCCAGGCCCTTGTAAACCCAACGAATTTCGGCTATCCTAAACGGACCGCTAGTGGATTCGATTTGAACAGGCTAAACGTACTTATTGCCGTTCTAGAACGTCGAACGAAACTGAATTTATCCGACAAAGATATCTATATAAACGTCGTTGGTGGCTTAAAGCTATCCGATCCAGCTGCAGACCTAGCGGTATGTATGGCTATCGCCAGTGCGGCTGCTCAGCGCAGGCTCGATGACGAAACAGTCGTGTTCGGCGAAGTCGGATTGGGTGGTGAAATCCGTTCGGTGGCACAGCCCGAACGAAGGGTCGCCGAGGCGACAAAGCTCGGCTTTGTTCATTCTATCGGCCCGGCGAACGCTAAGAAGAAAACAGTTACAACTGCCGTCAGTACGCTGCGGCAAGCATTAATAGACTATTTAAAATAGTAAGGAATTTTTATGAGCATCATTATTTTTTTAATCCTCATCATATTGGTCATCGAGGTAAGTTACCTGGTGTATAAAACAGACGTACGCGTTGGTCGTAGTTCGAAAGAGAAGCTATTCATCGATACGTCTGCTTTGATGGACGGTCGAATCGTTACGGCTGCGCAAACTGGATTCATTCCCTCGTCTCTCGTCGTGCCACGTTCGGTCATTAATGAACTCCAGCTTCTCGCCGACCAGGCTGATGCGGAACGGCGATCGCGGGCCCGACGTGGTCTCGACGCTGTCTCGGAACTACAAGAAATGAAATACCTGAACGTCGACGTTATCGACGACGGTCCCTTGGGCGCAGGTGGTGTCGACGAACGACTTATCGACCTCGCTCGTGCTCAAAAAGGCTCTATCTGCACAATTGACTTCAATTTAAATAAGGCCGCGACGGCACTTGGTGTTCGTGTGTTAAATATTAACGAGCTGGCGGGCGGTATTCGCATGGCGTTCCTTCCTGGCGAAACGATAAGCCTTACGTTGTCTCAGAAAGGGCAATCGAATACTCAGGCTGTCGGCTACTTAGCGGACGGAACTATGGTCGTCGTCGACAAAGCTTCGGCGAAGCTCGGCGAAACAGTTGAAATAGAATTTATTCGCAGTTTACAAACCGCTGCCGGCCGCATGATGTTTGCTAAGTTAGCAAAGCAACCCGAGCAAGCGACCGTTAAGCCGAATGGTCGTCGTAAGACCCAGGCCTTTGAAAAGGCGGAACAGCAACCAGTTCAGTCGACTAGCGCTGAGCGTGTTGAAAAATCTAAGCCTTCCGATTCGCGGCGTAAGCCGACTTCGTTTGCTGCTCTAGACAAGAGCGAATCGAAAGATGTAACCGTTGTTAAGCCAAAGCCAACTCAATCACGACGGCGACGCAAGTCAGGCGAAGATAGCTTGATTGAACTTATTAACCAGTAAACGAAGACGTTGCGTTTAGTCGCGTCGTTTAGCTGCTTGTCGAGTCACGTGATTTTGTAATTGTCGATCTTCACGCTGCGATGCCGCGGTTGCCGCTGCGCCATTGTATGCCTGGGTCGCTGAGTCGGTATAAAATCCCTGGTCTGTCACCGTAGCGGTCACCGTAGCAGCTCCGTTGAAAGTATAGTTTGTCGGGTACGTCCCGCTTGCCGTGACGGCCAGTGAGGCGACATTAGCGCCGTTGACGGCTACGTCCAGGGTTTGTAGATTGTGTGTGCCTTTGGCAATGCGAACGGTAATTGTATTGCCTTCAATGGTAATACCGCTTATGTCCGGCGGGGTGTCGCCACAGGCATGGAAGTCGTCGTCTTTCGCGGCGTCATATCCATCGGGTGCGAGGTAAATAACGTTCTTGGTGGTAGGGTCGGTCGTCTTCGTGACGGTTAACTCTATTTTTGCACCGGCTGGAGTACAATCGGTAGCCTTCTTTTTTGATACCTTATCAAACGTTAGCTTGACGCCTGTCTGAGCTTTGGCCTTGTTGTACCACGACGGGAATACTTCTTTACCAATACGCTGAATATCCTTTGGAGCGGTAAACCAGTCGCCTGGTTTTGATTTACCTTCAGCTTGGTATATCTCAGTTGCGAATGCCATGACGGGGTCGAGGATTCGGGCTGGAATTGACGAGTTTCCGTTGGTAAGTGGAGTCGTGTCGGGGTTTCCCAGCCAGATACTTCCCGAAAGTGTAGGAGTGTAGCCGACGGTCCAAATGTCTTTAGGCTTCTTATCTTTGTCGCTTGTTCCTGTCTTGACGGCCATTTTTACCTTAGCTGCGTCGAGCGTAGGCGTGATAGTTCGACCGAACAGACCTTGCCGAGCTGCTGAATCACCAAGAATATCGGTTACGACAAAGGCCGATTGGGGATCGATGACTTTCTTTGCATCGGCATCTTTGTACTCTTCAAGAACCTCGCCGCCGCTATTGGTTACTTTTAAAACGGTGCTGGTCGGCATGTATGTGCCGCCACGGGCAAGGGTGGCAATGGCATTCGTGTGGTCGATCATGCGCGTCCCACACCCACCGATAGCCGATGACAGCCCCGCGTCACTTTCGACTCCTTGAGTACAGTAATACTTATTGCCCATGGCTCGAATAGCCTTAAGAGTCGGCTCGACGCCCGAAACCTGCATGGCTTTGATGGCCGGGATATTTCGAGAAAGCGCGAGTGAGTTACGTACGGTGATATTGCCACGAAAGCCACCGTCGGCGTTTTGTGGTTTGTAGCCGGCGACGTTCAGCGGAGCGTCGGGGAGAACTGATCCGCTCCCAAAATTGGGATTTTCTTCACCTTTATTTTCAAACAACTGTGCAAATACTAACGGCTTGATGGATGAGCCAGGCTGAATGAACGCGGTTGCGGCATTATCTTGACCGAATCCCGGATAGTTGAAGTCACGACTCCCAAGCATGGCAATGATTTGTCCGGTCTTTACGTCTTCAATCGTGCCGGCGCCGTTTGAGAAATTAGCGATTCGCGGTTGAGAGGATGCGAACATTTCGTCCATTTCAGCTTGAAGCTTGTCTTGTATGCGAATGTCAATCGTCGTCTTGACGACAAGTCCGCCGCGTCCGACCGTGGCTTTACCGAGCTTTTGCTCTAGCTCACTTCGTACCATCTGCACGAAGTGCGGTGCCTTGATGTTCTTGTATTGGTCGGATTCCGGCTTGATAGTGTCGAGAATAGCGACGGTTTTTGCTTCGTCGACCTCGTCCTTCGTGGCGAAGCCTTGCTCGGCCATATTATCGAGGACTCGGTGCTGACGCGATATGAGCGCTTCGTTTCCGGCGGTATTGTAGGGATCTAATAAACCTGGTTGGTTCGGAATCGCTGCGAGCAGGGCTGACTGAGGTAGCGTAAGGTCTTTTGCTTTAACGCCAAAATACGTCTGAGCGGCAGACTCTACGCCGTTACGACGACCGCCATACGGAGATTCGTTCAAGTACAGATCAAGAATCTGCTCTTTGTTGTACATGCGCTCTACCTCGATGGCTAAGATGACTTCTTTGATTTTGCGAGGGATACCGCCAAGACCACGGTCGCCGGCTTCATCAGCGAAGAATACTTGTTTCACAAGTTGCTGGGTAAGTGTTGATCCACCTTGAGTACCATTGTTGCCCTGCGAGTTATTAACGGCGGCGCGCACTAAGCCGGTCGGACTGATACCTCTGTGGTCGTAAAAGTCTTTATCTTCGATCGCGACAGTAGCCTCTTTCATCGTCTCGCTGATTTCGCTGCCCTTGACGACAAGCTTGTAGTTACCGTCGCCTTTGTCTTCCCATAGAAGTACGTCGTTTCGATCGTAATAACGGGTGACGGTCGTCTGGACCCGCTTGGCGAGTTCAGATGGTCGTATTTGATCGATGTCCTTACGGAAGTACGCAAAGAGCCCTCCAGCAAATATGACGACAAGTAGCGTGCTGACACCAGCAATCTTTAGTGCCATCATACCGCCCTTGCGGCTGAACCAATATTTTCCGACACGCTTTGGGTGCATGCGGTACAGCGTACGCTTTACAGGGTGCTTTGGGAGTGTCGCCAAATATTCTGCCTTACGGCGAGCCAGGCGATCCTTTTTGGTCCGCCTGGCGTGCGATAAGTTGGCATACACATTCAGTCTTCGATTCGGCTTTTTAGTCATCTGTCAGTTTGTTCTTCCACACACGGTTATTAGGCCCATTATAGCACTAATGTTTGTTCGGACAGGCTCTTTTTCGGTATACTTCAGAGTAAGACATTGAAACCAAGATAAGGAATATCATGACACTGGCCGAAGAGCTCGAATGGCGCGGATTCATAAATCAGACGACGTTCGCTAAGAACGAAGACATCAACGAGCCCCGTACGTTCTATTGGGGCGTCGACCCATCGGCGGACAGTATGACGATTGGCAACCTTGCGCCAGCTATGATGATCAGGCACCTGATTGATCACGGACATAAGGCGATTCTGCTGATTGGCGGTGCAACGGGTATGATTGGCGATCCAGACGGTAAAAAGCAAGAGCGAGACCTTAAAACGCTTGACGAGATTGCACACAATAAGCATGCAATCGCAGAGCAGTACAAAACCATATTCGCCGGACAAGATTTTGAAATCGTTGATAACTACGACTGGTTCAAAGAGATGAATTATCTTGATTTCTTGCGAGACGTCGGCAAGCACGCTAGCATGACGCAGATGCTTGATCGCGATTTCGTCCAAAACCGTATCGGGGAAGGCGGCGACGGCATTAGCTACGCGGAATTCAGTTACTCGTTAATACAGGGCTATGACTTTTTGCATCTCAACCGTACAAAGGATACTAGCTTGCAAGTAGCGGGTGCTGATCAGTGGGGTAATTCTATTTCTGGCGTGCAGCTGATTCGTCGCATCGAAGGTCGCGAGGCGCACGTGTTTACCGCCCCCCTTATCGTCAATAAACAAACCGGTGTGAAATTCGGAAAATCCGAAGGTGGTGCGATTTGGCTTGACCCCGCCAAGACGAGCCCGTACAAGTTCTATCAGTTCTGGTTGAACGTCGATGACGAGACAGCTGAAGACCTGGTAAAAATTTATACGTTGCTCTCAAAAGAAGAAGTTGAAAATATTATCTTGGCTCACCGCGAAAACCCGGGCCAGCGTCAGCTTCAAAGGTCACTCGCGCGAGAAGTTACTCAGTTAGTGCATGGCCAGGAGCGGCGGGAATCGGTCGAAAAGGTTACTGGTGTATTGTTCGGCATGACGCAATTTTCAGAGTTAAATCTACAAGATATCGATGAGCTTGCCAGAGAGATTCCAAGTACGACATTCGGCGACATCGTCACCGTGTTGGTAGATTCAGGCATGGCCAGTGGTAATGGCGACGCGCGTCGGCTTATCGAAGGCGGAGCTGTCAGTATCAACGGTCAAAAAGTGGATGCTTCGACAAATGTGAATGAACAATCACTCGTTAAAAAAGGCAAGAACGGTTTCGTGCTGGTTCGATAACTTGTTAGAATAAGAGATATGAAAAAACTGATTGCATTTGACTTAGACGATACCCTGGCCGTAACTAAATCTCCTATTAGTGACCGTATGAGTAAACTTCTCGGTGGATTACTTGAAAAATACGACGTTTGCGTCATTACTGGTGGAAGCTTACATCAAATAGAGTCGCAGGTAGTTGACCGGCTCGACGTTCCAGAGCATTTACTGGGAAAGCTTCACCTTATGCCGACGTGTGGCACACGGTATTACCGCTATGATGAGCTTGGTAAGAAATGGGTGATGCAATATTCGTATGATTTGAGTGCTGACCAAAAAGAGCAGATCGTGACCGCGCTTACCACCGTCGCGAAAGACATGGGAATATGGTGTGAAGACCCAACCGGAGAAATTATTGAAGACCGATATAGTCAAATGACGATGTCCGCGCTCGGTCAACAGGCAAGCCCTGAATCAAAGTATGAATGGGCAGAAAAGTACAAAGACCAGCGACCTGTCTATCGAGATAAAGTCGCCGCTCTCATACCTGAACTTGAAGTTCGAATCGGGGGTACGACAAGCACCGATGTAACATTGCCAGGCATCGATAAGGCATTTGGTATGACCAAGCTTGTTGAGTCAATCGACATCAGCAAAGACGAAATTTTGTTTTTCGGTGACAAGCTTGAAGAAGGCGGCAATGACTTTCCTGTGAAAAACATGGGCATTGACAGTATTGCCGTTGACGGGTGGGAGACGACAGCGTATGCACTCGAAGGTGTTCTGGGCGTTTCGTAACGCGCTATGAATCTGCAAACGCCGCTGGCGAACATAAAAGGAGTCGGCCCTAAGACTATTGAGCAGTTTAGCCTGAGCGGTCTTGAGACGGTGCACGACCTAATCTACTTCTTGCCTCGCCGGCACGAGGATTTTTCGGAAGTGACCCCGATTAATAAAATTACTCCAGGCAAGCGAACAATACAAGCTCGTTGCGAATCGGTCAGCACCCTGAACGTTCGTCGCGGCATGCGAGTAACGACGGCGACGCTGAGTGACGGCACCGGAAAGCTCCAGGCCGTCTGGTTTAATCAGGCATATAGAGCGACGCAGTTAAAAGACGCTAAACAAGAATTCTTTTTTTCTGGTGAGTTTGAGTTCAATTACAATAAATATCAATTGGCCAATCCTAGCGTCGAAAAAGTAAGTGACATGCCGGTTCAAACCGACCGCTTGCTTCCGATATATCGGTCAATCAAGGGCCTCAAGAGCCAAGTCGTTCGAAAAATACTGGCCGAGTTGCGACCACTTATGACTATGCTTCCCGAAACGCTCCCGCTCGAAGTCGTCCGCTCAAACAAACTTCTTAGCCTTTCCGATGCACTGTTGGGCGTTCATTTTCCGTCGTCGAGTGATGACATAACCAATGCGCGCGAGCGCCTGGCGTTTGAGGAGTTGTTCGAGCTCATGCTGGCTTCCCAGCTCAATAAGCAGGCGAATGCCGCGCTTGAAGGTTGGCCGATTCCGTTTGAGCAATCGGTTGTCAAAGATTTCGTCGGCTCTTTGCCATTCGAGCTAACTGCCGCTCAGAAAAAAGCGACCTGGGATATACTACAAGATTTTGAACAATCGCAACCGATGAACCGACTTATTCAGGGTGACGTTGGAGCCGGAAAAACCGTCGTTGCGGCTACCGTGGCCCGCCAAGCGGTGAGCGCCGGCCTTCAAGTGGCGCTGCTGGCGCCGACTGAAATTCTTGCCACACAGCACGCACGAACAATCGCGAGCTTGCTTGAGCCCTATGATATCAACGTGGCTTTTCTTGCTGGGAGCGTCAAGGCCAAAAGTCGCACACCGCTCCTGCAAGGGCTTAAAGAGGGCACGGTTAACGTCGTGGTCGGTACCCACGCGCTCCTGGAGCCATCAGTCCAGTTTGCGAAACTAGGGCTTGTTGTTATCGACGAACAGCATAGGTTCGGGGTCAATCAGCGGTCGGCTTTACTTGCGAAGTCGCTTCATATGCCCCATTTATTAGCTATGACCGCGACACCGATTCCTAGGAGCCTAGCCTTGACCGTCTACGGTGAGCTCGATGTGTCAGTGATTAATCAAAAACCGGCTGAACGCAGACCTATCATTACTAAAATCTGGTCACCGGTCAGTCGCCGGGAACTATACGCGGACATCGATCGCCAACTCGCCGAAGGGAGACAAGCCTATGTGGTATGTCGCCTGATTGACGATAACCCGGTTAATGAGGCTAAGAGCGTTGAAACGGAATATAAGAAACTGCAAAACTCGGTTTTTGGCCATCGACGAATGGGTTTGTTGCACGGCCGCATGAAGCCAGTGGACAAAGAAGATGTCATGAGACGTTTTGTGGCACACGAAATAGACATTCTTGTCAGTACAACAGTCGTAGAGGTCGGTGTCGACGTGCCGAACGCCACAGCCATGCTCATCGAGGACGCCGACCAGTACGGCCTAAGTCAACTCCATCAGCTGCGCGGCCGAGTCGGTCGTTCGTCGCACCAAAGTTACTGCTACCTTTTGACCTCCGATACTAAAAAACCTTCTCAGCGATTACGGGAAGTCGAGCGTTCGAACGATGGCTTTTACCTCGCCGAGGTAGACCTAAAGCTGCGAGGACCAGGCGAGATATATGGGCGCGCTCAGCACGGCGCACTGAACCTGCAAATCGCGTCGCTTGGTGATACGAAATTGATTGCCCGCGTGCAGGCAGCGGCGCGTGACTTCGTGAAATCCGAGGCGGACTTGCTACAATACAAGCAGTTGTCGACGAATGTCGATAAATACCAACGATTAACGACTTTGAATTAACCTAAACGATTTATGTATGCATTCGGCCCGCTTCCGCGGCAAAAACGAACTGGTCGCGTCATAGGAACGCACCAAAAGATTGATCGTGTCGCTCGTCGGCACTTTTCAAAACATATACGAACGCTTTCATTTCCAACAGTCGATGAGATTTTACATTTCGAAGGAAGCCGCGGTCCCGATGGCATCAAATTAAAAAGCCCGGGTCGCGACGAACCGTGGCATTTTATCGACCCCAAATCAATCGCTGTCGATGACCAACTCCTCGGCCTTATCGCGGATCATAGCCATAACTTGTCACGTGCGCTAGGGGCGAATGATATGACTCGCGCGTCATTCGAAGCCGCCTGGCTCGCGCACGCCGTCACCGATGGGTTGACCCCGGCTCACCATGAACCATTGAAGGAGCAGCTACAAGAACTGAAGCATCAGGACGAACGACGGCTAAACGTCCGCAGTAAGGTCATTATGGCTGGTAACGGTTCGCGGCGCCAATTCGTTCGTAATAATTGGCGGTATTGGGGAGCTAAAGGAATCATGACGACGCATACGTTGTTTGAGGCTGGCGTTGCTACGGCTGCTAAGCCACTGCAGTTTAACTCGGCCGCAATGTCCGACCGTGATATTGAAGAGCTCGAACGACGAGGGTTTACTGCCATGTATGTCGACATGGTCCAATATATTGATGAGCTTGGGATGTACCAACGGTTCAAGCGTGATGGCTGGACGCAGACATTAGCTCGCCAAACGACGCGAGATCTTATGCCGACTATTATTCATGCGGTTGAACTTGCCTGGTACGAAGCATACGTGCGGGCTGAAGGCGACCAAGCATGAACGTTCGTGTCATAGCGGGCAAGTACGGAGGCAGAACCATTGCTGCTCCTGGTCGCAGGTCAACTCATGCCATGAGTCAGCGTATTCGAAACGCAGTCTTTAATAGCCTTGCCGGAAGAGTCGCCGAGGCAAGTGTACTTGACGCGTTCGCAGGTTCTGGTGGCGTGGGTATCGAGGCATTGAGCCGCGGAGCGAAAAAGTGTCTGTTCATCGAACGTGACCACGTGGCCGCCAGAATTATCCAGAAGAACCTCGACCTACTTGGAGCCGACGAGGACGGGCGAGTAATTAGTACTACCGTGAGCAACTGGCTGTCGACGGCCGACCCGCAGCTTTTCGATCTTATTTTCGCCGACCCGCCGTACCATGATACGCAGTTAAACACTGTACTGCGTCTGGTTGATTTGTTAACGAGTGAGGGTCGTATGATCATTTCGTTACCGTATGATCAGGAATTGCCAGCGGTCAAAGGCGTTGTCGTCGTTGACGAGCGTATCTATGGCAACGCGAAGCTAATTACCGTGACGCGGCGGTAGGCGTGCCTCGGTAGGCGAAAATCGAGTGTAGTCTTCTCAAACCATGAGCGTTTATGCTATTATCGCAGCTAGGTAAGGGTGAGGTTCCTTCCAAGACCGGAGTTGTTGTGGTGGACAATCGTAGTTATGGAACACTGGACCTCACTCTCTACCGCCGAGAGAATGTCACTTAGGTGGCATTTTTTCTATGTTGGCCTTTCTTCAGCTAAAAGGTGAAGGTTCAAGGAGGCAAACTAATACTTTGGAACAAAAAAGACCTCAGTTAAGGTCTTTATTGCTTGGTACGCGAGAAAGGACTTGAACCTTCACGCCCGAGGGCACTAGCTCCTAAGGCTAGCGTGTCTACCAATTCCACCACTCGCGCACATTAGTGTGTCGCTTGTGTGTCTACGAACATTTACGTTTCACGTAGCCACTACTTCGCGCACAGTACCCTCCACTATATCAGATTAACCTCGCATAATAAACGGCCTTACACGGTAGCGCTTGTGCTATGATAATAATCAAATGGGACTACTGCTATGAATAAGATCGCTCAATATCTCAATACTCACATGCTCGGAGAAGTCATCGTAGCGCCCAACGTGCTGTCGGCCTATTCGAATGATGCCAGTGTACTTCATTACACTCCGGACATGGTTGCATATCCGCGCGCTACTAGCGACATTCGAAAGATTGCCAGGTTCTCATGGCAACTCGCCGAAAAAGGTCATACGTTGCCACTCACGACTCGTGGTGCGGGCACCGATACGACTGGCGCTGCGATTGGCGCTGGTATGATTGTCGCAACAATGGCTCATATGAACCGCATTTTCGAATATGATGGCGGACAGAAGTTAGTGCGCTTACAGCCAGGTGTTACGGTCAACTCGCTGGCCAACGCTTTAGCGCTTCATGGAACCGCCATTCCAGAAATGCGATGGGATCATCAGATGGCCAGTGTTGGCGGAAGTATAGCGTCTCAGCGGAGCGCGATTGAATACGTTGAGCAACTCGAAGTGGTACTCGCGAACGGCGACGTGCTGCAAACCAAACGCATGAGCAAGCGCGAGCTGGAGAAGAAAAAAGGCCAACAAACGTTCGAAGGTGAGATTTACCGCGCGGTTGACGGACTGATTGAAGATAGCACCGATTTGTTAGATGACCTCGCGCATGACGATGACAGACTTGACCACGCAGGCTACGCGGGGCTCGAACTCGTCAAAGAAAAAAATGGCTCGTTCGACCTTACGCCGCTCTTCGTCGGAAGCCAAGGCAGTCTTGGTATGATTTCAGAAATGATTTTGAAAGCCGATTTCGTTAACCAGAACCCGGCGTTGGTGGTCGCAGCCTTTGCCGAACGGGCAGGCGCACGTGACGCACTAGACATAATCGACGGGATTGACCCGACGGCAGTTGAATACATCGACGGTAAGTACTTCGAAGCGGCACGTATGGCCGGCAAGTCGTATAAATTCTACGACGATGCGAAGGAGCAGTTCGGAGATGTCGCCGCGGTGGTCGTCGTGACGATTAATGACTTTAATGAGCGTGCACGACAAAAGAAGCTGAAACGACTACAGACACAGCTGAAGCCGCTCGGGGCGCATGTAGTCGCAGACGCTGACTATATAAATAGTGACCTTCGGGCGCTCGCCTCGGTAACCTATTGGCTGCTGAATCCCGAAAAAACCGACATTTCATCACCGCCAATATTAGACGGTATGTTCGTTCCACTCGAGCGGTTTGACGTATTTGCCGATGAGCTTGACGTGCTCATGAAACACCACCACGTTGCTTTGGCTCTGTACGGCCGACCACAAGATGAATTGTGGTATGTCCGGCCTCTCATTCGACTTGCAACCGTCGGCGACAAACAGAAGCTATTCAAGTTGACGACCGAGCTTGCAGCGCTGGCCCAAAAGCATAACGGTTCGCCATTTGGCGCGGCAGGTGATGGCCGATTTGGCGCCGGCCTGCGAATCGAAGACCCGACACATCTCGATCTTTTCAAAAAGCTTAAAGTCATTTTCGACCCGAACGGAACGTTGAATCCCGGCGTCAAGCACGACACGACCGCGCGTGACCTGGCGCATCAACTTCGTAGCTCATACGAGGGTCCTGCTGCGACGGGCTACTTGGCTAAGTTCTAAAAGTCGCACAGCAGCCAGCAAATAAAAAAGACTCCCTAATGAGAATCTTAATTTTGGTACACGAGAGAGGACTTGAACCTCCACGTCCCGAAGGACACTAGCACCTGAAGCTAGCGCGTCTACCAATTCCGCCACTCGTGCTCGTACCCGAGGTATTATACATGGTAATCTTGTCGTATGCCACATATTCATACCGACCCTGGTCAGCACGATTTGACAACAACAGCCTTTATTATTCGGACTGGTGACGGCGAATCAAAAGGCCTCCTGCACCTTCATCGAAAACTAGACATGCTACTTCCCGTCGGCGGGCATGTCGAACTGAATGAAACACCGTGGGCGGCTGTGATTCACGAAGTAGCCGAAGAATCAGGCTACGAGATGTCGCAACTAAGTGTTTTGCAGCCACGCCAACGCATTACGCAAATGGACGGAGTCAAGAATCATCCGGTTCCTTTGTTTCTGCAGACGCATGCATTCAAAAAAGACGAAGACCATTCCCATGTTGACATTGGTTTTCTGTTTGTGACCGAACAGCTTCCTGCGACGGCACCCGAGGAAGGTGAATCAGCTGAACTTATATGGTTGACCAATGCTCAGATACAAGAGCGGAAAGCGGAAATGCCCGCCGACATCGCTCAGATTTACGATTTTGCGTTCCATGCGGCGTTGCCCGACTGGGACCAGGTGTCGCCGAGTAGGTTCGACCAATGACACTTGAAGACCCTCGGAATCTCGTTGATGAGTTCAAAGGAAGGTCGGAACAGGAGATTATCCACACACTCGATAGCCGCGGCGCCGCACTCGAGATAGCGATTGAGAATCTTGAGCGGGACTTTAACATGGGTTCAATCGTTCGGTCGGCCAACGCGTTCGGCGTTCGACATGTCCATGTCATTGGGAGGAGACAGTGGAATAAACGCGGAGCCATGGCAACCGACAGGTATCTGCATGTCAATTATTACGCCACTGTTAAAGAATTCCAGGTTGAGATGGCCCATCGTCGAAAGGCAATCATTGCCGTCGATAACGTACCCGGAGCACGTGACATACGAAGAACGGAACTTCCTAAGGACACCGTACTCGTATTTGGATCGGAAAATGCCGGAATTAGCCAGGAGATCTTGCAAGCTAGTTCATTGGTAGTTGAAATCCGACAAGGCGGTAGCACCCGCTCCCTCAACGTTGCGGCCGCCGCTGCCGCGTCCATGTATGAATGGTGTGGCCAG
>JAZKIT010000001.1:0-41403 GCA_040384745.1 Patescibacteria group bacterium | reverse complement strand
CACCCGAACTGATTGACGAGCACTTTGAATCACCGCATAATAGGAGTATGAGCGAAGCCCGTGATCATGAGTCGCACCAGGTGCCGCGACCGCGGCGTTTCTCGCAGTTCCGCTTTACTCCCGATGAACAGCTTGGCCGTGACATCAAAGAGTTGTTCTCATCGGAACCGCATGTCCGACAAATAGGCCAACGTGGTCTCTTTTTATATAGCGATGAGATATATCCGCCAACAACGCGCGGGGCACGCGGCACGACTCCGGGAAGTAAGGGCTTTTCGCCTGAGCTATCTGCCGTCGGACGAATGCTTCGAGATCGGGGCGTAAAGCACCGTGAGCTTGCGAAACGGCTTCAAATTGTGAAAATGCCAGACGAAGTGCCTGGCGTCTCGTTCAAGTTTGACGTTATACTCGATGAGATGACAGCCAGAGCCTTAATCGGTGTGGCTGAATTAAATCCGGATCGATCCATCGGTGTCCATCTCGACATCAGGCGTCAAGACCTGGCGGCGCGTTCCGAATACCTCGAAGCATGTCGTCGTCTGTACCAAGAACTGCTCGACGACGACAGCCGTCTGGGCGTCGATGCAATCGAGCTGCTTGATAGGCACATGTAAGACAATTATGCTTGCTCTTTCTCTGTAAAACTGGCACAATAACCATCAATGAGCTCTCTATCGACGAATCCGTATAAAGGCACCCGGGACTATTACCCGGCAGATAAGCGCAAGCAAAATTATATATTCGGTGTCTGGGCCAAGGTCGCCCGTCGCTTCGGCTACGAAGAATACGGCGCGCCACTACTCGAACCTCTCGAAGTCTATACGGCCAAGAGCGGCCAAGAACTCGTTGGCGAACAAACCTACCGATTCGTTGACCGCGGTGACCGAGAAGTTGTTATTCGCCCCGAAATGACGCCGAGCATTAGTCGTATGGTCGCCGCTAGGCGTCAAGAAATGGCGTACCCGGCGCGCTTGTTTTCGATTGCCAATTATATGCGCTACGAACGCCCGCAGCGCGGTCGTGAGCGTGAATTTTGGCAACTCAACGCCGATATTTTCGGAGCAGAAGGTGTTCAAGCCGATGCTGAAATCATTACGCTGGGATTTGAGCTGATGAAAGCCTTCGGAGCTAAGCCGGACATGTATGTCATTAAGCTCAATAGTCGTACGGTTATTGATGCTATGATGCATGACTATCTTGGTCTTGACCCCATACAAGCTCCGCTGATGGTTAAGTTATTTGATCGTAAAGACAAAATTACGAACGAAAATTTTCGTGATCAAGCCATCGAAATTTTTGGCGTCGACGGGGCCAAAGAAGGCCTTGCAAAACTAGCTCAGCTGTTGGTCGCAAAGGGGATCGAAGGACTACCTAAGGAAATTGCCGATAACCCGGCTGTCGAGGAGCTTGCCAGTCTGTTCAGTGAGTTAAAGACTCGCGGCGTGGTGAACGCCCAGTTCGATATCACATTGATGCGGGGCTTCGACTATTACACAGGAGTCGTTTTTGAATTCTTCGACACTCACCCCGATAATAACCGAGCTATGTTCGGGGGTGGTCGTTATGACGGACTCGTCGGTTTATTTGGTGCCGAGCCGCTCAGTGCGGTCGGTATGGCCCCCGGTCTTTCTATGATGGAGGTGTTCCTTGAGAGTCACGATCTGATGCCGGAATTGGCGTCGACGACTGAAGTGTACGTTGCTGTGCTTGGTGATAATACCTTGCCTGGCGCGAGTAAGTTGACAGGACGATTGCGGGAGGAAGGTGTTAACGTTGAGCTTGACTTCACGGGCCGCAAGATTGATAAACAAATCAAGACAGCTGTTAAAAAACACATTCCGTATGTATTGTTCGTCGGTGAAGCCGAACTAAAGTCCGAAAAGTACAACTTGAAAGACACTCACACTGGCGAAGAAGAAGCATTCAGTTTTGAGAGGCTCGTCGCGCGCATCAAAGATCGACGTCGTAAATATTCGACCGACGATGATGCACTGTTCGAGTAGTCACTCAGTAGCCTGACGATCCTACATCTGTTATAGTTGGTATTTGTATGAATACCACCGTTGAACACGTATCCCCGACCAAAGTAAAACTTACTATTATTCTCGACAAAGCAGAGCTCGATGCAGCCGAACAGGTCGCGTTGACAAAGCTTGCCCGTGAGGTCAAAGTTTCTGGCTTTCGAAAAGGCAAAGTACCAGTCAGTGTCGCTGCCAAGCACATTGACCCCAACTTGCTTGCCCAGCAAACCGCCGACGACGCCCTCAGCAAAGCTGTCGCTGAAGCTTTTATCGCCGAAGAAATTCAGGCACTCGAACGCCCAGAAGTTGAATTGAAAAAATTCATTCCGGGCCAAGAAATGGAATTTACCGCAGAAGCTGAAATTTTGCCAAAGATAACACTCGGTGATTATAAGAAACTTGGTGTCAAAGCCGTCGAAGCGAAAGTAACCGCTAGCGATGTAAGTGAAGTTATTGAACGAATGCGTGATGGCATGAGCGAAAAAATGCCTGTCGAACGAGCCGCTCGGGATGGTGACGAAGTAACAATTGATTTTATTGGCAAAAAGGATGATGTGGCATTTGACGGTGGAACTGGCACGGATTACGACCTTAAGCTTGGATCAAACTCGTTCATTCCTGGATTCGAAGCGGGTATCGTTGGCAAAAAGGCCGGCGAGACGTTCGATCTTAAGCTAAGCTTTCCCAGCGAATACCACGTACCAGACCTAGCAGGCAGCGACGTAACGTTCACGACTACCGTCAAGAAAGTCAGTGAACTCCAAAAGCCGACCCTCGACGATGCGTTCGCCACTAAAGCCGATGAACGCTTTAAAACCCTCAAAGATTTGAAGGACGACATTAAGGGTGAGATTACGAAGCAAAAAGAACGCGAAGCGAATGATAAACTGAAAGACGAGCTTGTCGGCAAGCTGATTGAGGTTTCAGATATTCCCGTTCCTCAAAGCCTCGTTGGCGACCAGACTCGCAGCATCGAACAGGACATGACCCAGAATCTTATGTATCAAGGCATAACGGTTGAACAGTACATTCTGAATCAGAAATTCAAAGACCGCGAGGAGTGGCACGAAAAAGAAGTTGTACCGGCCGCTGAAAAGCGCGTTCGGGCAGGTTTGGCCCTTGCTGAACTGTCTAAGGTTGAAAAAATCGAAGCAACCAGCGAAGAGCTAGCCGAGCACATTAACTTGTATAAGCAGCAATACGCTAATAATCCAGAAATGCTGAAGCGCTTTGACGAGCCCGAGGCTCAGCGTGACATCGCCAATCGCTTATTGACCGAAAAGACTGTCGAGCGTTTAGTAGAACTAAACAAGTAGCTCAATACGGTGAACTCCAAATTAGCACTCGCTTTACACGAGTGCTAATTTTTATGTATAATCGGAGTATGAAACCAAGCAGCTACCTTGTCCCAACCGTCATCGAAAGCTCTTCCCAGGGCGAGCGCGCCTTTGATATCTACTCTCGACTATTAAAGGAGCGCATTATCTTTTTAGGCGAAGAAGTTAACGAGCATACGGCTAACCTCGTAGTTGCTCAGCTGCTACATCTTGCCTACGAGGACCCGAAGAAAGACATCAGTCTCTATATCAACAGTCCAGGCGGAAGCGTCTACGACGGCCTGGCCATCTTTGACACCATGCAGTTCATTAAGCCAGACGTCGCGACGTACGGCATGGGCCTACAGGCCAGTATGGGAGCATTCTTACTTTCAAGCGGCACCAAGGGCAAACGCTTCGCTCTGCCGAATGCTCGGATCATGATTCATCAACCATCAAGCGGAACTCACGGTAAGATTACCGACCAAGAGATAACGCTCCGTGAAGGAATTTATCTGAAAAAGCGCTTGAATGAGATTCTGGCTAAAAATACCGGTCAAAAACTTTCGAAGATTGAAAAGGATGTCGATCGTGACTTCTGGATGAGCGCCGAGGAATCGGTGAAATATGGCATCGTAGACAAAGTCGTCACGAAGGCGTAAGCTACCTGTCATGCCAAACAAAGAGCCATTTGAACGTCTGGAAGCGACTTATGCCAACGGCTTTGCGGCCCAGACCATACTACTCGACGACTACCTCAGGGTAGGAGTGCCTACCGATTCTGCGCGCAGGATGGTGAATGGTTTGCAGGGCGATACCCTTGAAGTCCTGGTTAATAATATGGAGGCAGGAGAGCGAGAGTATTACGGTATCAGGGAAGATGGAATTCTAGCGGGATTCGCAAGTTTGGGCGAATGGTACCCTGGTGATGAAGAAGCTTTCATGAGCCAGCTCGAATATCTAACTGCACGTATGAATTTCAAAGCCGATCGGATAATGAACGGCGAAACTCCGACAAAGTATGATGGTATCCATGCATTGGCAGTGGCGGGGTTCGTGGACAACTACGAATCTGTCGCAGTACCGATGATTGATGGCTTGCGGCAGCGTTCGGGTCAGCGGGGCAAAAATGCCCTTCGCATAACGGCAGACGCCGAGGACGAAGCATTGCTCGATGTTCTGGAGCGTGAAGGAGAACCTATCAAGAGGAAACTCGGCATGGTGACATTGCACGGGGTGACTCGAGGCTACTTCTTGTATCAACTCGAAACACGATGAGACGGTTGACGTTCGGCTCATACTTTGTCATACTCATAATTAATGAAGGTTGAATAAGCTGCGGCTAGTAACACGCACGCCATTGGCGAGGCGTTTTTGCGTGTTTAGAGCAGATTAGTAATACTTCGGGCGCCCGTTACCACCAATCAACCAATAATCTCATGCGAGGAGATGCATCTATGGCTACGAGCAAGCCTACAGCAAACAACGCACGCGTGTTCTTTACCAAGGACGACACGGCACTCCCGCTCCCGAACCTGATGGCTCACCAGAGGAACTCTTGGCAAGAATTTGTCGAAACTGGTCTGTCAGAAATTTTCGCGGAGCTTAACCCAATCGAAGACTACACCGGTCAAAAACTGGAACTTCGTTTTGGAAAATATGCGTTTCAGGATCCTAAACATACTGAAATCTTCGCAAAAGAAAACAACGTTACCTTCGATGCACCGCTGCACGCGACCGTCGAGCTAACGAACAAAGTAACCGGTGAAGTCAAAGAGCAAGAAATTTACCTAGGGGACTACCCATGGATGACTGACCGTGGAACATTTGTCATTAACGGCACCGAGCGTGTCGTCGTCAGCCAGCTGATTCGTTCAGCCGGTGTATTCTTTACGGCTGAAAGTGCGACAGGCAAGAATAACTACGGCGCAAAGCTGATTCCTGGCCGTGGTGCATGGCTTGAATTCGAAACCGCTAGTAACGGTGCCCTCTACGTTAAGATTGATCGTCGTCGAAAATTGCCCGTCACTACGCTTCTGCGTGCGCTCGGTCACTCAAAGACTTCTGAAATTAAATCGTTGTTCGCTGATGTTGACACTGGTGACGTAAAGTTCATCGACGCAACACTCGAAAAAGACCCAGCCCGAGGTTCGAACGAAGCGTTGATCGAAGTTTATCGTCGTCTTCGACCAGGTGACCTGGCAACCGTCGACAACGCTCGTCAGATGATTGAACGCATGTTCTTTGATTTCAAGCGCTTCGACTACAGCCGCGTCGGTCGTTACAAGCTGAACCAGCGACTCGGTCTTGAAGTGGCAAACACCACTGAAAACCGTGTTTTCCAGATGAACGACCTCGTCGCCATCATCAAAGAAATCATTCGCCTGAACAATACCCAAGACCTTCCTGATGACATTGACGCGCTCTCGAATCGTCGCGTCAAATTGGTTGGTGAACTGGTCGCCCGCCAGTTCCGTGTTGGTATGCTTCGCATGCAGCGAAACGCCATGGACCGTATGTCTATGTCCGACCTTGAAACGGTCACGCCTTCGCAGCTTATTAACGCCCGTCCGGTCGTTGCAGCCGTTCGCGAATTTTTCGCTAGCTCACAGCTGTCACAGCTAATGGACGAAGTGAACCCGCTTTCAGAGCTATCACACAAACGACGCCTGAGCTCAATGGGTCCTGGTGGACTTTCTCGTGAACGTGCCGGATTTGACGTTCGTGACGCGCACCCGACTCACTACGGCCGACTGTGTTCAGTTGAAACACCAGAAGGTGCCAACATTGGACTAGTGCTTAACCTGGCTGCCTACGCTCGTGTCAACGAATACGGATTCATTGAAACTCCGTACCTGAAAGTAAAGAACGGTAAGGTCAGTGACGAAGTCGTGTACCTTGACGCTTCACAAGAAGTTACTGAGGTCATCGCTGACGCCGGTGCTAAGCTTGATGACAAGGGTGGATTCGTCGACGAGCGTGTCAGTGCTCGTAACGGACTACTCCCAGAACAGGTTGACGCCACTGAAGTGACCTACATGGACGCTGCCAACAAGCAGATCCTTGGTTCGACTGCCAGCCTTGTTCCATTCATCGAAAAGAACCGTATTGACCGAAGCCTTACCGGCTCGAACATGCAAAAACAGGCCGTACCACTCTTGAGCCCAGAGGCTCCTGTGGTCGGAACCGGAGTTGAAGGTGTCGTCGCTCGTAACACGAGCCAGCTGATTCTTGCTGAAGGCGCCGGCGAAGTCGTGCGTGCTGACGGTGATGAAGTTCACGTCAAGTACAAATCAGGTGTCAAAATCTACGAACCGATTCACTTTACAAAGTCGAACGACGACCGCTCAATCAACCAGAAGGTTCGCGTTACTCGTGGCCAAAAGGTTGTCGAAGGTGACATTCTTATTGAAGGCGCATCGATTGCCGAAGGCGAACTTGCACTCGGCCGTGACCTAACTGTGGCATTCATGCCATGGCAAGGCTATAACATGGACGACGCAATCGTACTTTCAAGCAGGCTCGTTCAAGACGACAGCTTGACCTCGATTAACATCAAGGACTACAACGTTGAAGTCCGTGAAACCAAACTTGGGCCAGAAATCGTTACTCGCGACATCCCGAACGTATCAGAAGAATCGCTTCGTCACCTCGACGAAAACGGTATCGTCCAGGTTGGATCAGAAGTCCGCGCCGGTGACGTACTGGTAGGAAAGATTACTCCGAAGGGTGAACAAGAGCTGAGTTCGGAAGAACGACTCTTGCGCGCTATCTTCGGTGAAAAAGCCAAAGATGTCCGCGACACCTCACAGCGCATGAACAATGCCGGTGGCGGTAAAGTCGTCGGTGTTAAAATCTTTAGCCGCGAGAATGGTCACGAGCTAAAAGCTGGTGTATTAATGCAGATTCAGATTTACGTTGCTCAGCTTCGTAAGATCTCGGTCGGTGACAAGTTGGCTGGACGTCACGGTAACAAGGGTGTCGTCGCTCGAATCCTTCCAGTCGAAGACATGCCATTCATGGAAGACGGTACAGCGGTCGACGTTGTCCTAAACCCACTTGGTGTCCCTAGCCGTATGAACATCGGACAGCTGTTCGAAACACACCTTGGTATGGCCGCCCGAGCACTTGGATACAAGGTCGCAACGCCTCCATTCAATGGTGTGCCAAACGAAGTGATTTCGGACGAACTCGAAAAAGCTGGATATGCCCGAGACGGCAAGAGCCAACTATTTGATGGCCGTACCGGTGAAGCCTTTGAAGAGCGCACCACTGTCGGTGTCATGCACATCATTAAGCTGCATCACATGGTGAGTGACAAGATTCACGCTCGTTCAATCGGACCATACACCATGGTCACCCAGCAACCACTTGGTGGTAAGGCCCAAAACGGTGGTCAAAGGTTCGGAGAAATGGAAGTCTGGGCACTTGAAGCATATGGCGCAGCCACGACGCTTCAGGAAATGCTTACCATTAAGTCAGACGACGTCTACGGACGCGCCAAGGCCTACGAAGCCATCATCAAGAACGAACAGATTGTCGGACCGAAGCTTCCTGAAAGCTTTAACGTCCTAGTGAAGGAACTTCAGGGACTCGGCCTTCGTGTCGACCTGTTAGACGAATCGGACGTCATCGACGCCGAAGAAGTCATCGCCGAAGCCGGTCCTGCCGACAAGACGGTGCCTGCGATCCCTCTGCTTCCATCGGACGAAGAGGAAGTAGAAACCGTATTTGACGAAGCCGATGAAATCGACCTCGAAGAAGACGGACTAAGTGTTGAAACCGCTGAAGAATTTACTGACAATGAAGACGAAAAGGAGGTAGCGTAATGTCACGTGTCGTCGCAACCACCGGTATCGCTGACTTTGACGCCGTGCGCTTGGCAGTTGCCAGCCCGGAAGACATCCTAAAATGGAGTCACGGCGAAGTCACTAAACCGGAGACCATTAACTACCGTACCCAAAAGCCGGAGCGCGATGGATTGTTCTGTGAACGAATCTTCGGACCGGTCAAGGACATCAACCCACACGACAACAAGTTGAAGGGCGTTCGCTCTCGCGAAGCTGCCGTCGACAAGAATGGCGAGCTGGTCACTAAGGCGATTGTGCGACGTGAACGAATGGCTCACATCACATTGGCCGCACCAGTTGCTCACATCTGGTTTATGCGCGGTACTCCGTCGGCTATGAGCTTGCTCATCGGGCTGACAGTTCGTAACCTGGAGCGAATCGCGTACTTCGCGACCTACGTCGTATTGAACGTTGACGTTGAAAAGCGCGACAAGATCTTGGCCGACCTCGAAGCCGAGACCGATGCCGGACGCGCAGCGATTAAAATGCGCTACGAAAAAGAAGCTGAAGCCGAAGGCGCTGACGTGAAAGCACTTGCCGAAGCGCAGACCCGAGAAACAGAAGAACTTGATGAGCGCTTCCAGCTGAAGAAATCTCAGCTCGAAAGCCTTGTTAAGCGCGCGCTAATCTCAGAGACTGACTTCCGTAATCTTCCTGAAGAATACGAAGAACTCGCTCAAGTTGGCATGGGTGGAACCGCCCTCAAGGCGCTGCTTGACGAAATCGACCTTCCTACCTTGATTGCCGAACTTTCGACTGAAGTCGAGACCGCTAAGGGCCAACGAGAAAAGAAGCTGCTGAAGCGACTGAAGGTACTCGAAGGCATGCACGCTGCTGGTATTAAGCCGTCAAGCTTATGCCTGACGATCCTGCCTGTGATTCCACCGGACCTTCGTCCGATGGTCCAGCTGACCGGTGGCCGTTTCGCGACATCAGACCTTAACGACCTGTACCGCCGCGTCATCAACCGCAACAATCGTTTGAAGAAACTGGTCGACCTGAATGCTCCTGAAGTCATTCGCCGTAACGAAATGCGTATGCTTCAAGAAGCCGTTGACGCATTGGTAGATAACTCTGCAGCCCGTGGTGGCCGCGCCGTTAACGCTACTGGTGGCCGCCGACGCCTTAAATCAATCAGCGACATGCTGAAGGGTAAACAGGGTCGATTCCGCCAGAACCTGCTTGGTAAGCGTGTCGACTACTCTGGCCGTTCGGTCATCGTGGTCGGTCCAAAGCTGAAGATCAACCAGTGTGGCTTGCCGAAGCAAATGGCCCTCGAGCTGTTCAAGCCGTTCGTTATTAGCTGGCTGATTCGTGGCGAACACGCCCACAATATCCGTTCGGCGACTCGTCTCATCGAAGCCGGTGACACCCTGGTATGGGACGCACTCGACGCCGTTATCGAAGGCAAGTATGTGCTCCTTAACCGTGCGCCGTCACTGCACCGCCTTTCAATCCAGGCATTCATGCCGAAGCTTGTCGAAGGCAAGGCAATTCAACTGCACCCACTCGTCGCAAACGGATTCAACGCCGACTACGACGGTGACCAGATGGCCGTTCACCTTCCACTTTCGGACGACGCTCAACGCGAAGCCCGCGAGTTGATGAGTGCGACAAACAACCTATTGAAGCCTGCCGACGGTGCTCCGGTACTGAACATTGGCCAGGACGTTGTTCTGGGTAACTACTACCTGACATACGAAAAGCCAAGCGCGCAGACAAAAGAAGTCAAATCGTACAGCTCTGTCTACGAAGCCGAAATGGCCTACGACGACAAGCACTTGCAGTTGCAAAGTCCAATCCGTATCTTCGCCAAGGGCGAAATCCGCGAAACGACGCTTGGGCGTGTTTTCTTCAACGAAATTCTTCCTGAAGATTACCCGTACGACAACAACATCCAGAGCAAGAAGCAGCTGAAAAAAGTCCTCGCACGTATTTTCGATACCAACGGTGCCGAAGTTACTGCCAAGACGGCTGACCGAATGAAGGGACTTGCGTTCCGATTCGCAACCGTTGCCGCTGTATCGACAGGTAAAGACGACTACATTCACTTCGAAGAAATCCCAGGCTTCATCGCCGAAGGTGACGCTAAGACGGCACTGATTTCTGACCAGTTCGACCAAGGTCTAATTACTGACGAAGAGCGATACAACCTAACGGTTGGTGCATGGCGAGCGGTTGACGGTCGGGTAACAGATTTCCTTAAGGGCAAATTAGCCACTATGGACACAAGTATCTCCGTCATGGTCAACTCTGGTGCTCGTGGTGACATCTCGAACGTCAAGCTGGCATCGGCAATGATCGGTATCCAGGTGGATGCGACCAACCGTGAAATTGAGCTCCCAATCCGAAGCTCGTTCATGAAAGGTCTTTCAAGCCTAGAAGCCTTCATCGCTACCCGTGGTGCTCGTAAGGGTCTGATTGACACCGCACTTAAGACCGCTGACTCCGGGTACCTTACCCGACGTCTGGTCGACGTGTCGCAAGATGTCTTTACTGTTGGCGATTATTCAGGCGACGACGATGGTTTTGCTATCTTCCGATCTGAAACTGAGCATACGATGATTGACTTCAGCAACCGACTATTCGGTCGATTCGCTGCCGAAGACATCGACGGTCATATCAAGAAGGGCGAGCTGATCACACGAGCGATCGCTAACGGTATCGAAGATGATAAATCTCTCGAATCCGTTAAGATCATGAGCGTGCTCAGTACGAAGAATCTCCGTGGTATTCCTCAAAAGAGCTATGGAATCGACATGGCGACCGGTAACCTTGTTGCCAAGAGCCAGCCGGTTGGTGTCATCGCGGCACAGTCCGTCGGTGAGCCAGGTACCCAGCTGACGCTCCGAACCTTCCACGCATCAGGTGTAGCCGGCGGGGACATCACCCAGGGTCTGCCGCGTGTCGAAGAACTATTCGAAGCCCGTAGCCCGAAGGGTCAGGCCCACGTTACTGAAGTAACCGGTTTGGTCGATATCTGGGAAGACGGCTCAAAGTACGTCGTACAGGTAACGCCAGAAGCCGGACACGTCGAACGATTGCCACTCGAAGGCCGTACGGTGAACGTGAAGGCTGGCTCGAACGTCAAGGTCGGCGATGTACTTGCAACCTCAGAGGGTGAAGCACGGCCACTGGTCGCTCCATTCGATGGAATTGTCGAAGTCGCCGAAGACACCCTAGTGCTTGCAGCGAACGCCAGCGCACCAGTGCGATACGAAGTTCCAGGCACAACACAGTTGGTTGTCCGGGCAGGTGACTCAGTTGTATCAGGTGACCGCCTAACGATTGGATCACTCAACTTGCACCAGCGAATGATGCTGAAGGGTACTGAGGCGACTCAGCGCTACATCATCAACGAAGTGCTTCGTATTTACGCCGCACAGGGTCAGGACGTCGCCGACAAGCACCTTGAGATCATCGTGCGACAGATGTTCAGCCGCGTGCAGGTCGAAGACCCAGGTGACTCGAGCTTCGTTACCGGTGACATCGTCTCGAAGGCAGCTGTAGTCGAAGCGAATGCGGTGCTTGCTGATGAGAAGAAGAGCCTGGTTCAATACACCCAGTTGCTCCTCGGTATCACCAAGGTTAGTATCTGGAGCGACAGCTGGCTGTCAGCCGCATCGTTCCAAGACACGACCCGCGTGCTCATCAACGCCGCAGTGAGCGGACGAGCCGACCGACTAAACGGTTTGAAAGAAAACGTCATCATCGGTCGCAAGATTCCAGTTGGTACTGGAGTCGAAGAACCGGTCGAAGACTACGACGCCGTTGTCGAAGACGCCGAACTGGCAGCCTAGCCAGTTCATCCACACAAAATGGCCTCGGAATATCCGGGGCCATTTACTTTGATACAAATAAATGCTATAATATAAATATGGAATCGAATAGTCCTGACAGCGAGCGAAAAGTCGAAATCGTCACCGAAGAAGTGACATTCCCCCAGCTTGATCTGATTATTCGACATTTCGATCGCCACGCGTCGACGGTTATCGATGTCGAGGTAGACTATAACCCAGATAGCGGCGAGCTTCGAATTATTGGCGAGCCGTCTCGTAACGTCAGTACGCAGTTCGCGAAACAATCGCTCGAAGCGGCAATTAAGGCTGCACGCATGATTCATCCCCCTGACAATCTAGACATGTCGGCTTGAATCTGTTAGGATAGGCCATAAGAGTTTCATCTTTCGCGTTACTTCCTTTAGCAAGAACGAGCGCAAGAGACAAAGACGATTTGGTATTGTCGCTGAACGTACCCGAGTCGTAACGATAAATTAGTAAATATATGGGAGTGTGCATTTAATATGCCTACAATTAACCAATTGGTGCGCAAACCGCGTAAGACTGCCAATAAGAAGTCGAAATCTCCGGCACTTGGCACGATTCATAACGCGCTAAAGACCCGCTACTACAAACAACAAGCTCCGCTAATGCGAGGCGTCTGTATTAAGGTAACGACGAAAACACCAAAGAAGCCTAACTCGGCCCTCCGTAAGGTCGCTCGTGTTCGCCTGACGAACAAGCAAGAAGTGTGGGCGTACATTGGTGGCGAAGGTCACAACCTACAAGAACACGCCGTTGTGCTGGTCCGCGGTGGTCGCGTACCTGACCTTCCTGGTGTCCGTTATCACATCGTTCGTGGCGCATTGGACCTTCAAGGTGTCCAAAAACGTGCTCAAGGACGTTCGAAGTACGGTGCAAAGAAGGAGCAAAAGTAATGCCACGAAAAATTACCAAGAAGCTACAGCGCGAGCTGAAGCCTGATCGCAAGTACCAGAGCGTCATGGTGCAGCGCCTTATCAACAAGAGCATGCTCGACGGTAAAAAGCTTATCGCTGAAAAAGCCGTCTATGCCGCACTTGAACAAGCTGCCAAAAAGCTCGATTCTGAAGAGCCACTCGAAGTATTCGAACACGCGCTGAAGAACCTGACTCCGAATTTCGAAGTTAAAAGCCGACGTGTCGGTGGTGCAAACTACCAAATTCCATTTCCGATTCAGGGACACCGCCAGCTACACTACGCCTTTACATGGTTAGTGCAGTCTGCCAGGAGCCGAAGCGGTATGCCGTACGAACGACGCCTTGCGGCTGAAATCGTTGACGCCTACAACGAAGCCGGTGCTGCCTTCAAGAAGAAGGAAGACACCCACAAGATGGCTGAAGCCAACCGTGCTTTCGCCCACTTTGCTCGCAGCTAGTATCGTCAGCGGAGCATCATTTTCACCCTTTCGGTTACGCCGGGAGGGTGTTTTTGTAAATACATGGTATAGTAAGTTAATCTATGAGTGAAAATCTGCGACGACACGAACTAGTCCAACCCGATGAATACCTTGAAGCAATGACGCAGCTGGACAGCATTTATGTGAGCAGAAAATATACAGAAGTGGTCGTCGAAGCCGCACAAATAACGCCAGGACGGTTTTTTCATACACTCGACTATCTTTCTCGACAGCTGCATAAGTCGGACGAGCAGGTCCGTGGTGACGCAGAGAAGTCGTGGCAGGCCAAGATGGCACTACGTCTTGGTGGACTGACGGCCTACACCACGTTAATTCGGGCCTACGACCCATATGCATTCAGCGACGAAGACATATTCGGTCAGGGATGTCCAATTGAATACGAAGATGCCGAGGGCGAAGAAGCCTTCCGGAATTTCCGGAACGCGGCCATGCAATTCGCCGAAGCGGGCTACGAAACCATTGGCAGGGACGCCGAAGCGATTGCTCACGGTTGGATGGAAGACATGGTACGCGAGCCAGGTTCGCAATCTTACTTTCGAACCGGCTTTGGGCTTGTTGTTCATAACTCGGCGATTCAATTCGACACAATGCTTGCTGAGCAACAATCAGCAGATTTTAAATCATTTGCGACGGAAGTGAATGCGACGGACGATCGCGACTGGAATGAGTTGCTCCGACAGGCAGGTGAGTAGTCTATGGCGCACGAATTCTCTTCTGTAAATCGAGAGATAGCTATCGTCAACTCACTTGATCATGCGTCTATAACCGAATCTTCACTGTATGAACTGCTTGCGACCGCGAATGTCAGTCAGGCTATCGATAAACTGTACACTCGCTTCGATGAGGCGGAAGATCCGCTCTTTATGGCGGTCCGTAATCTTGCTAAGTTCGTAGAACCTATGGACACGGCGCTTGGTATTGATCCGGAAAGAATGGTGGAGCGAACCGTCATTGCAGGAGGCATAACGGCAATGTTAGTACTGGAGTACGCGGCGATAGATGCGGATTTAGAGGCGGAAGATGTATTAAAGCACACCGCCGGCTTCAGTATTCGAGTCGTTGACACGTCGAAATTAACAGAAGTCTCAATTGAAGATACGCAGGCACGAGTCGGGGTGGGCATTATGAACGTGGGCGAGTACGACCTTGAACGCTTACCCGCCGAATACCAAGTGCTCATTGACGATTTGATTGATGTATACCCAGAAATAGGCCGGAATGTGAATGTGTATAAGAACGCCTTCGGCTTCTTCGCCGGTGCGGGTATGAGATCTCTCGCGGATATCATGAGCCATGTGCGGGCCAGGATTGAGTTATCCGAATGTGATGATATTGAAGAGCAGTGGCGCCAGCTGTCCGCAAAGGGACTGTAGCGGTCACCTCTGGATTTCCTATCGATAATCTGGTAGAATAGTTCGTAAAGCGCTATTTTTTATGGCAAAAATTTCTAACCAATCGAGAGGAAGCTAAACAACCATCATGGCAACGCCCGCTAATGTCCCACTGAAAGACTACCGAAACATCGGTATCATCGCCCATATCGACGCCGGTAAGACGACGACGACCGAGGGTATCCTGTACCGAACTGGTATTAACCACAAAATCGGTGAAGTCCGTGGCGATGGCGACGGTGCGACCACTGACTGGATGGCACAAGAAAAAGAACGCGGTATCACGATTACGTCAGCTGCCGTTACTTGCTTCTGGAAAGATCACAAGATCAACATTATCGATACGCCAGGTCACATTGACTTTACCGCTGAAGTCGAACGTTCACTTCGTGTCCTCGACGGTGCCGTTACGATTTTTGACGGTAAGATGGGTGTTGAAGCTCAGTCAGAGACTGTGTGGCGCCAAGCCAACAAGTACGGAGTGCCACGTATCTGCTTTATCAACAAGATTAACCAGACCGGTGGAGATTTTTACAAGTCACTTCAGAGCATTCACACTCGGTTATCAAAAAATGCGCTTCCAGTGCACCTACCGATTGGCTTTGAAAAAGAAATCAACGGTCTTGTTGACCTCGTAGAAATGAAGGCGTACACGTACGGCGACTATACCGACAAGGCATTGATTGAAGGCGAAATTCCAGCCGACATGCTCCAAAAGGCAACCAATGCTCGTGCGCTGCTTATCGAAGCCGCAGTTGAAGCAGAAGACGAACTTATGAACAAGTTCTTTGAAGGTGGTGTCGATTCTATCACTGTCGAAGAGCTAAAGCGCGGACTCCGTAAGCGTGTTCTTGCGGGTGATTTCTTCCTGGTATCAGGCGGAGACGGCCGCGGTGTAATCGTTGAAAAGCTTCTTGATATTATGACCGATTTCTTGCCAAGCCCGCTTGATGTCGACGCAATCTGGGGAACAAACCCTAAGACTGGCGATCAAGTTTCACGCAAGCCAGACTACGCAGAACCTATGGCCGGATTGGCGTTCAAGCTGGCGACCGACCCATTCGTGGGTAAGCTGATTTTCGTCCGTGTGTACTCAGGTAAGCTTACCGCTGGTAGCTATGTACTGAACACCACAACCGGTGAAAAAGAACGAGTTGGTCGTATCGTCCGTATGCACGCCGACAAGCGTGAAGAAATCGATTCCGTCAGTGCAGGTGATATCGCGGCAGTCGTCGGGCTCAAGGGTACCTTTACCGGCCACACATTAACCGATCCTGCGCACCCTATCGCTCTTGAATCAATCACTTTCCCTGATCCACCAGTTTCAATCGCAGTCGAGCCAAAGACGAAAGCTGACCAAGAAAAAATGGGTATTGCACTTGGTCGTTTGGCCGAAGAAGACCCAACGTTCCGAGTTCATACCGACGAAGAAACCGGTCAGACTATCATGTCGGGAATGGGCGAACTGCACCTGGATATCCTTATTGATCGCATGAAGCGAGAATTTAACGTCGAAGCAAACATCGGTGAGCCGCAAGTGGCATTCCGTGAATCAATCAAGGGAACCGCTAAGGTTCAAGGTAAGCACGCTAAGCAATCTGGTGGACGCGGTCAGTACGGTGACGTATGGATTGAATTCGAACCAAACGAGACCGGTAAGGGCTTTGAATTCGTCGACGCAATTAAAGGTGGTGTTGTTCCTCAAGAATACCGCAAGCCTGTCGAGCAGGGTATTCGTGAAACACTCGATGGTGGTGTGATTGCGGGCTATCCAGTCGTTGACGTAAAAGCGACTCTGTACGACGGCAGCTACCACGACGTTGACTCAAGCGAACTTGCCTTCAAGTTGGCAGGTAGTCTTGCGACTCGAGAAGGAGTTAAACAGGCGAAGCCAATCCTTCTTGAGCCAGTTATGAAGGTCGAAGTCACAACCCCTGAAGACTTCATGGGCGACATCATCGGCGACCTTAACTCTCGCCGTGGCCGTATCGATGCGATGGAAGACCTTATGGGTGGCGCTAAGCTGATTAAGGCGTTCGTTCCGCTTGCCAGCATGTTTGGCTATACCGGTGACATCCGTTCGATGAGCCAAGGCCGTGCAGCCAGCACGATGGAGCTTGCGCAGTACGAAGAGGTACCACCGAACGTCGCGCAAGAAATCGTTGAAAAGCGTTCTTCAAAGTAAGACGCATTTCTACGCCGATAACCGGTTTCAAAAGTCGCATCACTATGGTGCGACTTTTGAGTTTTAATGTGTTAATGGTATAATTTACCCTACTATCTATCGGAGGTTCAGATTGTGCTACGAAAACTGAAAATCGGAATTATGGCGGCAGTACTATCCATAAGCGCTGCAACGCCAGCCTTTGCATTGTCCGGATCGCAAGTCACTGAGAATACTGAACAGAGGGGTGTATTGAACCGCGTCCAGCAAACGGTCGACGATACCGTAACGACAACGACCGACGACACAAAAGCAGTCGTCAATGACGTCCGCGACAAGGTTGTCACACAAAAGGAGCGAGTTGAGCAGCGCAAGGCTGAACTTAATGCCCAGCTTGAACAAAAGAGTGCCGACCGTAAGCAAAAGCTTGAGGGTCGCCGCCTGGCTCAGTGTCAGAACCGCCAGGAAAAGATTAATAAGTTTATCGATCAGAGCGAAACGGTGAGCCGAAAGCACCTTGAAAACGTTCAGCGATTCGAAGCGAGCATTACGTCCTTCGCTGAGGCAAAATCAATCCAGAGCGAAGGTTACGTTGCTATGGTCGCCGATGTTGATGAAAAGGAAGTCGCAGCCATTGCCGCCATCGACGTTCTAGCCGCCCATCAGTTCGACTGTACGATGGTAGACGGAGTAACTCCGTCGTCCTCTATACGTCAGGTCCGTGAAGCGAAGCGAACAGCACTTCACGCGTACCGGGACAGTGTCATTCAGCTGATTCAGACCGTTAAGCAAGAGTTCGCAGCTGCCCAGCCAGCGGAAGGGACGGAGTAGGTCATGCGGCAACCCAAAGGATTCTCAATTGTCGAAGGACTTATTTTAGTGGGTGTGCTCGTACTGTTAGTGGGTGTCGGTTACGTCGGTTGGAAAGCGTTTGCCGAATCGGACCCTGATAGCCAAGCAACATCGGTCACGACTAAACAATCAGCCCAGGTCATTACGACTAAAGCTGACCTTGAAGCCGCCGAAAAAGCGCTCGACGAACTTAATTTCGAAGACGAAAGTGCCGCACAGGCCGAGTCGCAAGCTAGTTTGTAGCTGGTAGGTTGTCGCCGCTAAGCATAAGCGGTATGATGAAGACACGTATGAAACGAGTCGTGAATATCGCCGCTCCAATCCTCATTGCGGTCGGTCTGGTCGTGTTATTTGTGTTCTTGACTGCTGGACTGCAGATTGATGTGTTACAACCGAGTGGTGAAGTCGCTCAAGCCCAACGCGACCTGTTTATCTTTACTACCGCGCTCAGTCTTATCGTAGTGCTGCCGGTTTTTGGACTGCTAGCATATTTCGCTATCAAGTATCGGGCAGGAAATAAAAAAGCTACCTATATGCCCGAATGGGGTGAAAACCGCTGGCTCGAAGCCTTATGGTGGGGTATCCCCATCATCATTATCGGCATATTGGGCGCGACAATCTACCAGACCAGCCATAGTCTCGACCCGTACAAGCAACTTTCGGGTGGAAAACCGCTCGAGGTGCAAGTTGTCGCGCTCCGCTGGAAATGGCTATTCATTTATCCTGAGCAGCAAATATCGACGCTTAATCATCTGTCAATTCCGGTTGACCGTCCGGTACGTTTTACAATGACCGCTGACGCTCCGATGAGCGCATTCTGGATACCGGCGCTAGGAAGCCAAGTCTACGCGATGAATGGTATGGAGTCACAATTGAACTTGAAGGCCACCAAGCAGGGTAGCTACACGGGCTACACGACAAACATAAATGGGGAAGGCTACGCTACGATGACATTTGAAACGAACGTAGTCAGCCAGGTAGACTTTGCTGCGTGGACTAATACTGCGGCGACATCAGACAAAGGTATGAACCTGAAGGAGTATGAGATGCTGGCTCGCCCGGAGAGTGTGACCGACCAAAGAACCTACAAGCTTGCCGATGCCAAACTATTCGACACCATTATTGAAAAATATAGCCACGGACAGAGTTCTCACGCGGGCCACGAAAAGGCGGCAGAATGAACCAGTTTTTCGAATTTCTCATCGGACGCATGTCGGTTGAGTACCTTCCGAAAGACCCGGTAACCATTGGGGCTGCCGTCGGCATGCCGCTAGCGGTACTCGGTCTGGTCGCTCTTATTACATATCTCAAACGATGGCGATGGCTGTGGGAAAATTGGCTCACCAGTTTGGACGCAAAAAAAATTGGCGTCATGTATATCATTGTCGCCCTCGTTATGATGATCCGCGGTATCGCCGATGCCGGCATGTTGCGCCTACAGACCGCGCTCGCGCAAAGCGGCATCGAGCCATTTACCGCCGATACGTTCCAGCAAGTATTCACAGCCCACGGCACGATTATGATTTTCTTTGTGGCTATGGGGCTCGCTTTTGGGCTGATTAACTGTGTGTTGCCGCTCCTAATAGGGGCTCGCGACATGGCATTCCCGCTGATGAATTCAATCAGCTTCTGGCTGTTCGCTGCCGGCATGATACTGTGCAACCTCGCGCTCGTATTCGGTGGCTTTAGTAACGGTGGCTGGTTGGGTTACCCGCCGCTTACAGGCTTGGAGTATAATCCTGGACCGGGTGTCGATTATTGGATTTGGAGCTTGCAGGTGGCCGGTGTCGGAAGCTTGCTCTCTGGCATTAACTTTTTCGTGACTATCATAAAAAACCGGGCTCCTGGCATGACAATGTTTAAGATGCCTATCTTTGCCTGGAGCGTTCTGGTGACAAGCGTTTTGATAATGCTAGCCTTCCCGATCCTGACGGTCACATTGGCGCTGCTCGGTCTGGACCGCACGCTTGGTATGCATTTCTTTACGTCTGAAGCGGGTGGTAACCCAATGCTGTACATTAACCTCATTTGGGCATGGGGGCATCCAGAAGTCTATATTCTGGTTTTGCCGGCATTCGGAATTTACTCGGAACTAGTCGCGACTTTCGCTCGCAAGAAACTGTTCGGGTATAAGACGATGGTATACGCGCTTCTGGCTATCATGTTTTTGTCGTTCATCGTTTGGCAGCATCACTTCTTCACGATGGGGGCTGGCGCGAACGTCAACGCCTTCTTTGGAATTATGACAGCGGTTATTGCTATCCCAACTGGTGTCAAGCTATTCAATTGGCTGTTTACCATGTACCGCGGACAAATTACGTTCAGCGCACCGATGGTGTGGTTCATGGCGTTCGTCGTAACCTTCACGATTGGTGGCGTATCGGGTGTCATGATGTCGGTACCGGCACTCGATTTTCAAGTACACAATACGCTGTTTCTGGTCGCTCACTTCCATAATGTCATTATTGGCGGTGTCGTATTCGGCTTCTTTGCCGGCATGACCTACTGGTTCCCGAAGATCTTCGGATTCCGGTTGCATGATCGACTTGGCCGCTGGTCGGCGTACGCCTGGCAGATTGGGTTTATCTTAGCATTCGTCCCGTTGTATATTCTTGGCTTAATGGGCGCGGTTCGCCGGCTTGACACGTATGACCAAGCCGCATGGCTGCCGTTATTCATTACGTCGGGCGTTGGCGTCGTCATCATCGCACTAGGGCTAGGACTATTCATTCTGCAAGTTGTCTATAGCGTCTGGAAACGCAAAGAGCTCCGCGATACGACCGGTGACCCCTATGATGGTCGAACCTTGGAGTGGTCAGTTCCTTCACCGGCCCCACACTACAACTTCGCCGTTATTCCGACCGTGACCGAGCGCGATGAGTGGTGGTATCGAAAGCAGCGCGGCGAAACAGTACCTGCTAGAACAGAGTATGTCGATATTTGGCTCCCAAAGAACAGCGCGGTCGGACTTATCGTCGGGATTTTGGCTGCCGCATTTGGGTTTGGCGTCATCTGGCACCTGTGGTGGCTGGTGCTGCTCGCATTGGTTGCCATTGTCGCCGTCATAATTACACGCACCTTGAATGACGATAGCGAGCACCACATTAGTGCCAATGAGCTGTTCCATGAGGCGGCTAAAACAAGGAGGGCGAAAGCATGAGTACGCGCACGACTGATCGTCACGTCGAACAATATGAAAAAGCCGAGCTGGGTTTTTGGCTCTACCTCATGACCGATATCATTCTGTTCGCCAGTTTGTTCGCGACCTACATGGTGTTAAAGCCTAATACCGCCGATGGCCCCGGTGCTGCCGAGTTGCTTGACCCGTCGTTCGCGCTTATTGAAACAGTCTTATTGCTTACGAGCAGCTTTACTTGTGGCGTCGCGGTCTTAGCGCTTCGCTTCAAGCGTAATCGTTTGGCGCTTGGCATGCTACTATCGACCCTTCTGCTCGGTCTGGCTTTCTTGTCGCTTGAACTTTACGAATTCACAGAGCTCATTCATGAAGGACACAGCTGGCAGCAAAGCGCCTTCCTGTCCGCGTTCTTTACACTCGTCGCAACGCACGGGCTTCACATTACGTTCGGGCTCATATGGGGCGTCGTCATGGCCTGTTTTATATGGAAAAAAGGCAGCACTGCCGATTCGGTACGAAAGATGACGCTCTTTTCGTTGTTTTGGCACTTTCTCGATCTGGTGTGGATATTCATATTTAGCATCGTATATCTGGGAGCGGCCCTATGAACCAGGCACAATTTAATAAAACGCTCACTCGCTATGCTGTCGGTTTTGCCACCGCATTGGCGCTGAGTGTGCTGGCATTTTTGACCGTTACGAACGACTGGATTGGTTCGCCGAAAGCGACCATGGCAGTACTTTTGGCACTCGCTAGCGTGCAGCTGGTCGTACAGCTGGTTTGCTTCTTGCACTTAAGCCTTCATGGTCGCGCCCGAGGGAGAGCTATGACGCTCGGCTTCACGATAGTGATGATGCTGATTATCGTCATCGGCTCGGTCTGGATTATGAACAATTTGGACTATCAAATGGGAATGAGTGGCGAAGCTATGAATGAATATATGAAAGCTCAAAACGAGAAGGGGTTCTAACATGGCACCAACGATTGCTGCGTACTATCAACTGACAAAACCTGGCATTATTCGCGGCAATGCGGTACATGTCGTTGCGGGAGGGCTTTTCGCAAGCACTATGGGAATCGATTGGAGCGCACTCGCTGGCGTACTATTTGGTACGTCACTGGTTATCGCATCGGCGTGCGTGGCAAATAATTACATGGACCGCGGGATTGATGCCAAAATGAAGCGAACCAGCAAGCGACCATCTGTCACGGGCGTAGTACCTTTCAAGAGTGCGATGGTGTTTTCGGCAGTACTTCTAATTCTTGGTATCGCGACGCTTTCGGTACTGACAAACCTCACGGTCATCGCTATCGGACTGATTGCCTATGTGTTGTACGTTTTCGCGTACGGCTGGGCCAAGCGCCACACTATTCACAGTACGTTGGTCGGTGCTATTCCCGGCGCACTGCCGGCTATGGCTGGCTATGTTGCCGTCGATGGCGTACTGTCGTGGGCGGCAGTCTTAATATTTTTGGTAGTGTTTGCTTGGCAGATGCCGCATTTTTATGCGATTTCGCTCTTCCGAAAAAAAGAATACCAAGCGGCGAAGATTCCGGTACTTGGTGCCGTGCGACCGTTCGCGCAGGTGCGTCGGGTAATGCTGACGTATATGATGGCCTACCTGGCGACAATCATTGCACTTATTTCGCTCGATGTGGTCGGGCCACCAGCCGGGCTGTTGTTACTATCGGGTGCGGCGTACTGGCTCATCATTTTTATGCGAACGAGTACCCGTGATGAAGCTAAGTGGGCCCGGTCAATCTTTGGCTCGTCACTCATTTTGACGCTGGTGCTTTTGGTGGCTTCAATCCTGAATGTTTTCATTCCACCGTTCAGCTAAGTTACAATGGTACTATTCTAGACAGGCAGGGAAGGAAACAGACATGAAACAACATTTGAACGTAACGGTAGTCGGCGGAGGATTCGGCGGCGTTAAATCGGCACTCGAACTTGCGCGTGACAAAACAAATCGCGTCACGCTCATATCAGACCGAGATTATTTTCAGTATTACCCAGCGCTATTTTCAACTGCGACCGGCCACGACCAGCGTGAATCATTCGTTCCGTTACGCGATATCTTTGAAGAGCATAGCAACGTGACGGTAGTTCGTGACAGCATACATTCTATTGATACCTCGGCGCAGCTCCTAACGGGTGAAGAGTCGTATCATTACGACACGGCCATACTTTCGCTCGGAAGCGTCACGACCTACTTTGGTATTGATGGCCTTGATACATTTGCGTTCGGCATAAAGTCCCAGCAAGAAATACTGAGGTTACAAGCGCATCTATGGAAGGAGCTTAGTGACGGCCGTGACGACGAAAAGCACTATGTCATTATTGGCGCCGGTCCGACCGGTATCGAGCTGGCAGGTACGCTTGGACAGTACGTTCGCACGATCAGGCAGCAATTCGGAATAAAGAAAAAACGCGTTACGATTAATCTTATCGAAGCCGCGCCGCGCGTGCTGCCACGGTTGTCCGAAGCGACAAGTCGGCGTGCCCATGCTCGGTTGCGTAAACTTGGCGTCCATGTCGAAGTGAATAAGAAGGTCGAAAAGCAGACAGCCGACGAACTAATCGTCAACGGCCGGCCGCTTAAGACCCAGACGGTGATTTGGACATCAGGAGTGACGAACGCGCCGCTCTTCAGGCAGAACGAAACCCAGTTCGAACTAAACGAACGAGGGAAGGTGAAGGTTGATGAATTCATGCGCTCATCCGCCCATGTCTACGTAATTGGTGATAATGCAGATACACCGTATGCCGGTCTTGCGCAGACGGCGCTTCACGACGCGATCTTTATTTCTCGTCACCTCAAAGGAAGCAACAAGCCATACAAGGCCACACTCCCTCCTTGTGTCGTTCCAATCGGCGACAACTGGGCAGTCTTCGAATGGGGTACGATTCGCTTCTCTGGCTTCCCGGCTTCGATTATGCGCTCGCTCGCCGACGTAATCGGCTACCACGATGTTTTACCCATTGGCTGGGCAATGAAGGCATGGCGCGCTCAATCGAAGAAGCAACTGAGAGTGAGCGAAACTCTCCCCGAGGAGCCGACGAGCTAATAGCTACAGCTGGCAGCGGGTGCTATCGCCCGATTGCCAGCCGGTTTGAAAGGCGGCAACACGCTGCTGGCTTGACCCGTGCGTCCAGGTCTCCGGGTTGACCGTTCCGGTCGTTGACTGAATCCGGTCGTCACCGACCGAGCCGGCCGCGTCGATGGCTTCTTGAATTTCCGCGTCGGATTCGAATACGTTCTGATCCTTAATTGAATTGGCCCAAGCCCCAGCGTAACAGTCGGCCTGCAGCTCGAGCCGTACTGACAAGCTATTGCTGCCAGTCGCCTGGTACGCTGGGTCTGACTGTACGCGTTGCATGGTGCCGTTGACATTCTGAACGTGGTGAGCGACCTCGTGGGCCATCACGTATGCCTGGGCGACATCGCCACTGTTACCTCCATATCGCTGTGCCAGAACGTCAAAAAACGTCTCGTCGAGATAAATGGTCGAATCGGCCGGACAGTAGTGCGGACCAACTTCGCTTGTTGCGACACCGCAGCCTGAGTTGGTGGCGTTTCGAAACAGCACCAGCTTCGGGCCGTCATAGCCGTTAATCTGTGTCGACCAATAGCGATCGGTCGATCCTATGACGTTACTGGCGAATGTCTCATACGAGTCCGCGCCTTTGAACTCAGTTGATTGTTCGCTGGAATTTCCCGTAGAAATTCCACTAGCCGAAAGAAGCTGTTCGACGAGTGCTGGGTCGGCGCTGATGCCGAAGTAGCCCAATACGAATACGATTATCAGTGATACGACTCCACCGCCGATCGGGAGCAGTCCGCCGACGCCGCGTCGATCTTCTACATCACCGCCACCACCAAGGTTGTCCCATATTGCCATCGCTGGATGCCTCCTTATGTATTACTCGTACTGTTTATTCTACGCCGGTCCCAGCTGAGGAGCAATGTGACCTCTTTACGAGGGAAGCACGGGTGTGTATAATTAACGCATTGCGTATGCGAGGCTCTATTCAAGCTTGCGCGCTTATATATAATTTTAAAGGGAGATATATCTCACATGGCTGATTTCGATCGAACCAAGCCTCACGTAAACGTTGGCACCATGGGTCACGTTGACCACGGCAAGACAACACTAACCGCTGCGATCACTAATGTGCTCTCTAAGCGACTTCCGAGTGACACGAACAAAGCTCGTAAGTACGAGGACATCGACAACGCTCCTGAAGAAAAAGCTCGTGGTATTACCATCGCTTCTTCTCACCAGGAATACGAATCTGAAGCTCGTCACTACGCACACGTCGACATGCCAGGTCACGCCGACTACGTAAAAAACATGATTACCGGTGCGGCTCAAATTGACGGCGCTATTCTTGTAGTAGCTGCCAACGATGGCCCATTGCCACAAACTCGCGAACACGTCCTTCTTGCAAAGCAGGTCGGCGTTCCTAAGATTGTCGTGTTCCTCAACAAGATGGACCTTGCTGACGCTGAGCTCGTCGAGCTCGTTGAAATGGATATTCGCGAACTACTTGCTAAGAACGGCTTCGACGAAGACGCTCCTATCATCAAGGGTTCAGCAACAAAGGCCCTTGAAGGCGATTCTGCTAACGAAGACGCTATTATGGAACTCGTTGCCGCTCTCGACAGCTACGTACCAGAACCACTTCGTGACCTCGACAAGCCATTCCTAATGCCTATTGAGGACGTATTCTCAATCAAGGGTCGTGGAACGGTTGCAACCGGTCGTATCGAACAAGGTATCATCAAGCTTAACGACCCTGTTGAAATCGTTGGCGTAAAAGCCACTCAAACTTCAACTGTTACGGGTATCGAGGCTTTCAAGAAGAACCTTGACCGTGGACAAGCTGGTGACAACGCCGGACTCTTGCTTCGTGGTATCGAACGTGAGCAAATCGAACGTGGTCAGGTTATCGCTAAGCCAGGTTCAGTTACTCCTCACACCGAATTCGACGCTGAAGTATACATCCTTAAGAAGGAAGAAGGCGGCCGCCACACTCCATTCTCTAAGGGTTACAAGCCACAGTTCTACTTCCGTACGACGGACGTAACTGGTGAAGTCGAGCTTCCAGCTGACAAAGAAATGGTTATGCCAGGTGACACACTAACCTTTAAGGTTAAGTTGCTCGCTCCAATTGCCATGGAACAAGGTCTAAACTTCGCTATTCGTGAAGGTGGTAAGACCGTCGGTGCTGGTGTCGTGACAAAGATTACAGCGTAATCTAGGTATCGATGAATAAAAAACCTCCGAGCAATCGGAGGTTTTTTATTCAGTCTCAGTCTTTGGGCCAAGTGTAATCACTACGTCTGGCGGCTCAACCGTTTCGTCGAATTCTAAATGTACCGTTCGTCCAACCGCTATCCGGCCTGCAATTTCGTCACTGTGGTTCCGAAGTTCATTTTTTACAAATTCTTTCTCGGTCAGCAGAGGAGTCCGGAACGTTGTTACTGCTGGATCTATTTCAAGTTCTTCGCCGATACGAAGCTTAACAGACAGAGCTAAGGTTGCTTTCATTAAGCTAACTTCTCGTTGCTGTCTAAGCTTACGCTTCTGTATTTCATGGCGATCGGACATACGCATAATTATATTATAACACATATGCTTATAATATTCAATCTTCTTATCGCGTCACCACTTAGATTAGAGCGGTGGTGCAGCTATCGTGCCCGAGAATTAAGCTTGGCGGGGGAATGGAATAATTTCTGCCAGCGGCGCCCGCGGAGCGCTCACTCGTAGCGTGAAGTGACCGATATTGCTCCCGCGTGCGTATACAAATGGAGTACGAACATCGAGGCGATCATTCGCTACGAGTTGTTCAGCGGTTGGCGCTACAAGCTCGGGGTGAGTGTAATCAATGCGGTACGTCGGCTCGTTCAGTACGCGTTCGGTAATATGTGCAGCTAAGTTGAACGCTGGAAGCGGTTGGTCCTCGTACTCTCCACGATGAGCAAATTCGGCTGTCATAGCTACTCCTTGTAGTTTTTTATGTCTGTCTTCAGGTATACTCCTTATCTTTAAAAATACAATGAGCACCCCCTGTAGGCGCGTGGACACATAGCAAAATACGTGATACAGTAATCAAGCAAATCAATCGTGTCGACAACTCAGCCAGACGATGACTCCATTCCGATTCGAGCTCGAGGTTACGACACATAAACCATAAGGAGTATTACTAATGGCTAAAGAAGAAGGCCTGCGAATTCGAATTCGCCTAAAAGCATATGACCACAAGGTCATCGACCAGTCAGCCAAGCAAATCATTGACACAGCCGTTCGTACTGGTGCAACTATCGCCGGTCCAGTACCACTGCCGACTCGTCGAAGTACGTTCACGGTCATTAAAAGTCCGCACGTCTACAAGACTGGTGGTGAAAGCTTTGAAATGCGTATTCACAAACGTCTTATCGACATTACGAATGCCACCCCAAAGACGATAGACAGCCTGCAAAATCTTAGTTTGCCTGCTGGTGTCGACGCCGAAATCCGCATGTAATCAATGCGTGTACAAAAAAAAGCTCCCGAGATGGGAGCTTTTTTTATGAACCGTTGGAGGTTACAGTTGTGACATTTCGACGGTATTGGCGTCGATCTGGTCATAAATTGTCTGAATTTCTGACTGCAAGCGGGCGAGCCAAAGTGTAAATACGATGACAACGGCACCAAGTACCAGCCAGTACACGGTTTGCTTAGTGATTCGAAACGTCATAAATGCTGTTTCTTCGGCCTGTAAGCCGATATGTGAACGGAGTGCGGCGCGTTTGCCAGCCGACTTGCGCTTAGGGGTGGCTTTGCGAGTTACCGCAGCCTTCTTCTTCACTGGTGTCTTCTTGGTGGTCGTTTTTTTCGTAGCCATAGTGGTAGTATACACTGCTTGTGCTTAGCTGGCATATTATTTACAATGAACGACATTGCATTATGAAAAAACAAACAAAAACAACCAAAAAACAAGCAACGACAACCAAGGCTTCACCAAAGCGATTTCATGAACGAGTATTCGAAAGCGATAGCACGTATTTCTTTAAACTCGTCGTCATTGTACTGCTTGGTACCTTGTGGTTAAAATTTGCACATCCATTCATGGTTGGCCCGTTTCAGTTCACGGCTATCCCGCTTGGCATTATCGTCGGCTTCTTGGTCGTACGAGCATTCGAACATCACCAGGAAGATCGCAAGATCTGGTATGCGGTGCTGCTCGTCGTCGGAGTCATTAGTTATTTCGTGCCAGCCGGTATAATCATTTAGCTATTAAATTAGCCCGCGTCGTTGCGGGGCCCTGGATGACTATTGAAGCCATCCGGGCCCCGCTGACGCGGGCGTTGCAATTGGACTGAGGTCCCCCTGGGGGAGGCGGTTTAGCCCAGCCGAGTAGCCAGGTGCCTCCTTGAAGCCACCCTTGGCATCTCGGCCTTGATCATCTGGTTGATCCGGTTGGTCCAGATGCCGGCGTCGCGCAGGGGCAGTTCGTCGGCGAACACCAAGTCGATCGCGTGACCGTTGTCGTTGACCGAGCGGAACGACTTGACGTCGCTACTCCCGTGAGCCAACAGCTCATCGACCACATTGCTGACCGCCTTCGCGAAGTCCAGCTCGTCATACCCCTGGGGGTCATACCGAACGTGAACCGATTCGACGTATGCGCCGACCACGATTTTGTTATCCATGTCCACGGCATCCTCCTAAAAGGTGTGTAGCGCGACAGAAGGTCCGTCGCGATGTAAATGCCATCAATTATTATAGCAGAATTCAGTGCTCTGGTCAATGGCTGCTATCATTAGCTATTTTGTTTCAGTTGCACCATGGTTTAAAGCAAATTAAATAGCCCACAACTCAAGCGGGGCAATCCTGGCGTATTCCAGGGGCCCCGCGTGTTGCGGGCAGTTCATCCAAGCAGCTCCTTCAAGACTGCCCAAATGTCCAACTCATCTTTGTCGTTCATGGTGTAGACGAACTGACGCGGCATGAGGCGGTTGTCATTTGATTCATCGTACTGGAGAACGATGAAGTCGGTGGTCGGACCGGGGTTGAGTATCCGCTCCAGAACCACCAGAATCGGCTCGTCTGTGTCGCCGATGAGTGAGAACAGCGCACAGGTGAAGACGTCGTCATCGACAACCAGCTTTACTTTGTTCCACATGGCTTCTGGATGGGAGCCGTTTGAATGAAGCTGGTAGTACGGCAATGCTCGATTGAGTAGATTCCTCACTTTTCGGTAGTCTGTGGCAACTACGGCGGGTCGAGCGGTCAAATGTCCGAGCGTCATATTTCTTCACTCCTGCATGGTCGGGATGAACTCCATAAGTTTATACCACTATGCCAGAGCTTCGTCAATCTTCGATAGGCTTGACTGACCACTATAAAATGTGTTACATTGAGATGGTAACTTATTACGTAATAACAACTTGTTTCCGTGTGAATGAGCAGGTCGGGTAACCGAAACCGTTCGCCACCGGAGATTTTAAATGGGAGAAAGAAGGCATGAAAGCACTTCTCGGCACCAAGATTGGTATGACCCAGATTCTGTCTGAGGATGGTACGGCAACGCCCGTAACATTGATTCAGGCCGGCCCTGTCACTGTGACTCAGGTGAAGTCTCTTGAAAAAGATGGCTACAACGCAGTACAGGTCGCATTCGGATCGGGTAAGAACCTGAGCAAGGCCGTAGTTGGACATGTTAAGTCCAGCAAAACTTCGCCGAAGTATATTCGGGAATTTCGTGTTGATGAATTGACTGACGATTTAACGATCGGCTCAACCATCGACGTAAGTGCATTCGCACTCGGTGACCACGTCTCTGCGACGGGCACCAGTAAAGGTAAGGGTTTCGCCGGTACGGTGAAGCGACACAACTTCAATACTAGTAAGTCGACCCACGGTGGGAACGGAAACGTTCGTAAGCCAGGTTCGATTGGGTCTATGTACCCACAAAAAGTCTTCAAGGGGAAGCGCATGGCCGGCCGTATGGGTGGCGATCGCGTAACCGTGAAGAATCTTGAAGTTGCCTACCTCGATGCTGAAAACAACCTAATAGGCCTTAAGGGCGCCGTTCCAGGCCCTCGTAAGAGTCTTATTATCGTAAACGGGGGGAACGCGTAATGGCTGAAACTACTCCAAAAGCAGTGGCTTTGCCAACGACGACATTTGGTGTCGAAGTTGCCAACCACGAACTTCTGAAAGTTGCCTACGACGCATACCTTTCGAACTCTCGCCAAGCTAGCGCTACCACACTGAAGCGCGGTGAAGTCCGCGGTGGTGGTAAGAAGCCATGGAAGCAAAAAGGAACCGGGCGTGCCCGATTCGGATCATCTCGTAACCCAATTTGGCGTGGCGGTGGTATCGTATTCGGACCAAGCGGTAACGAAAACTACACCAAGAAGCTGTCGACTACCAGTAAGCGTGTCGCCGTAAAGCAGGCACTTAGCCTCGCTAACAAGGCTGGTAAGATTACCGTCGCTGACGTAAAGACGACCGGTAAAACTTCTGAAATCGTGAAATACCTGGCCGACAACAAGTTCGCTCGCCGTACGATGATTGTCGTCGACGAAAAAACGCCAGAACTGCTTCGTGCGACCAATAACATTCAGAATGTACAGGTAACCCGCAGTACGTACCTGAACGTCTTTCACGTATTGAACGCTGATCATATTGTCATCGCACCAAGTGCGGTCAAGACAATCGACGCATGGCTGAACGGAGGAGCAAAGTAATGAATATTATGATCACTCCCCGAGCAACCGAAAAAGCCTACGGCATGACCGGGCAAAACATTTACGTATTTAACGTACCGCTCGACGCGAACAAGCAGCAAATCGCTGACGTCGTCGCTGCTCAGTACGACGTGACTGTCAAAAATGTCAGTACTGCAGTCCAGGCTGGTAAAGCCATTCGCTTTAGCCGCGGCAAGAGTCGCTACCCTGGAACCACGAAACGTAAAGACAGCAAGAAAGCCTATGTCACGCTCGCTGAAGGAAGTTCGATTCAAGTATTCGAACAACCGGCAATCGAAGAGGAGAAGAAGTAATGCCAATCAAAGCATATAACCCAACTACTCCAGGCCGACGTGGCATGACCTCGGAAGACTATTCGCAGATTACAACTCGTAAGCCGCTGAAAAGCCTTCTTAAGAGCAAGAAGCAGAACGCCGGACGTAACAATAAAGGACGCATCACGGTTCGACACCGTGGTGGAGGTGTCAAGCGACATCACCGTCTGATGAACCACAACTTGGCCGATGGTCTTAAGTTGACGGTTGAAGAGATCGAATACGACCCGAACCGTTCAGCTCGTATTGCCCGTGTTAAAGACCAACATGGCCTGTACCACTACGTGCTTGCTGACACCAGTATGACCAAAGGTAAGACGATCGAAAGTGGCGCGGAAGCTCCAATTGAAGCGTCGAACCGTATGCCACTGGCTAAAATTCCCGTCGGTACACAGATTTACGCTATCGAAATCAATCCTGGAAAGGGTGCTCAGATGGTACGAAGCGCTGGCACGAAAGCGCAACTTATGGCCAAAGAGGGCGACTACGCACAGGTGAAATTACCTTCGGGTGAAGTACGTCGCTTCCGATTGGAAGCAACTGCAGCCATTGGTGTCGTTGGAAACGTCCAGCACCAGAACGTAAAGATTGGTTCTGCCGGACGTAATCGACGCAAGGGTATCCGCCCAAGTGTTCGAGGTAAAGCCATGAACGCTGCCGACCACCCACACGGTGGTGGTGACGGTGGAGCTCACGGTATTGGCCGTGCTCCACGAACTCCATGGGGACAACTGACGCTCGGCTACCGAACACGTCGCCGCAAGAGCACAAGTCGATTAATCGTTAAATCTCGTCACGACGCGAAGAGGAAGAGGTAATATATGAGTCGATCACTCAAAAAAGGCCCATTCGTTGACGCGAAATTGGCCAAAAAAGTCGCCGCTCTCGGTTCTGATGACCGCACGGTCGTAAAAACCTGGGCGCGCGCTAGTACAATCACACCAGAGATGGTTGGTAAAAACTTTGCCGTACACAACGGCCGTGTCCACCTGCCCGTCTATGTGACAGAAAACATGGTCGGACACAAGCTCGGCGAATTCAGCCCAACTCGTAAGTTCCGTAAGCACGGTGGTAAAAAGTAATGGCTGAGCAATTTACTGTACGTAGCTACGCCAAGGGTGTCGATATCGCTCCCCGCAAGGTCAGCATTGTCGCCAGTCTGGTGCGTAACCGCAGCGTCGCAGACGCGCTGGTCATTCTTGACCACGTGCCACGTCGCTCGGGAGTACCTATTAAGAAAGCTATCGCCAGCGCACAGGCTAACGCCGTGAACAACCACGGTTTGGACGCCAAGACATTGCACATCACCACGCTGAGCGTGACGGTCGGCAAACGTCTGAAGCGTTTTAAGCCGCACATGCGTGGTATGACACTGCCATTCCAGAAAATTTCAACCAACATTTTGGTCGAAGTCACCGGAACCGAAAAACCTAAGAAGACGGCTGCAAAACCAGCTGCTACTAACAAACCTAAAGTAGAAGAGGAAGCCTAATATGGGACAGAAAGTAAACCCTATCAGCTTCCGTCTCCAGGTTCACAAGAACTGGGACTCTCGCTGGTTCGCTGGCAAGAAGGACTTCGCAGCCTGGTTAGCGGAAGACATCAAGGTCCGTGATCTGATTGAAATGCGTTTCATTCAACGCCCGACCATCAGCCGTATCGAGATTGAACGCTCTGCCAACCTTATTACTATTACCATCCACACCGCGAAAGCTGGTGTCGTGATTGGTCGTGGTGGTGCGGGTGTGACTGAGCTGAAGAAAGACATCGAAAAGATCGTGACATTGCCGGTTCGAATCAACATCGAAGAAGTCAAGCGTCCTGAGCTCGCTGCCAAGCTGGTAGCCGAGAACATCGCTCGCCAACTTGAACGTCGTATTAACTTCCGACGCGCAACCAAGATGTCAGCCTTGAATACGATGAACGCTGGCGCCAAGGGTATTCGTATCCAGGTGTCAGGTCGTCTAAACAACGCCGAAATGGCTCGCCGTGAAAAGATTTCAGAAGGCTCGGTACCGCTACACACGCTTCGTGCCGACGTCGACTTCCACTCCGCACGTGCCCAGATGCCGAACGGTGGTGGTATCGTCGGAGTCAAGGTCTGGATCAACAAGGGCGAAAGGAGTGATAGGTAATGCTACTTCCGAAGAAAACCAAGTACCGCAAGGTACGAATTGGCAAGAACGAAGGCAACGCGACTCGTGGTAACTACGTCGCTTTTGGCGACTACGGACTACAGTCACAAAGTAACGAACGTATTACCAGCCGCCAGATCGAGTCTGCTCGTCAGGCTATGACCCGCTACATTAAGCGTGGTGGTAAAATCTGGATCCGTATCTTCCCTCACACCCCTGTGACCAAAAAACCACAGGACGTAAAGATGGGAAGCGGTAAGGGAAACCCTGAATACTTCGCCGCTAAGGTGAAAGCCGGAACCGTCCTATTCGAAATGAAGGGCGTTTCAGAAGAGACAGCCCGCGAGGCAATGCGCCTAGCGAGCCACAAGCTACCAGTCAAGACAAAGTTTATCAAGCGAGAGGAGGCATAACATGGCTGACGCTAAGACAACCAAAAAGGCCGCTCCGAAGGCTGAACTGACGCTTGCTGAGCAGCTAGTCGCAAAGCGCACCGACCTGCTTGAAGCCCGCAAGTCACACGCGGCCGGCGAAATGGTGAACCCTCGGGTCATCGGTTCGCTCCGCAAAGACATCGCCCGGCTACTTACAACTATTAACGCTGAGAAGGAGGCAAAGTAACATGGCAAAATCATTTACCGGCATTGTCACTTCTGACAAGCGTGACAAGACAATAACCGTAACTGTGACCAGTCGGGAAACCCACCCGATTTATAAGAAGCAGTACACGGTCAACCGTAAGTACCAAGCTCACGACGAGAACAACGACGCGCACATGGGAGATAAGGTTCAGATTTCTGAAATCCGCCCTGTCTCAAAGACGAAGTCGTTTACCCTAGCGGGTATCGAAAGTCGCGCCCAAGGTTCAATCGAACTAAAGGAAGGCGTCGCGAACGCTGAAGTCGCAAGCGAGGAGACGAAGTAATGATCCAACAAGAATCACGATTGAAAGTAACCGACAACTCGGGTGCCAAGGAAGTCCTTTGTATCCGTGTGCTCGGCGGCACCAGGCGCCGCTATGCTCACGTCGGTGACGTCATCGTTGTGACGGTAAAAGACGCCAACCCTACGGGTAACGTCAAGAAGAAAACGGTTCAGAAGGCAGTTGTCGTCCGAACTCGTAACCGAATTAACCGCAAGGATGGTTCGACCATCGCATTCGATGACAATGCTTGCGTCATTATCAATGACGACAAGACACCAAAGGCTACCCGTGTATTCGGCCCGGTTCCACGCGAACTGCGCGAAATGGGATATGCCAAGATTATCAGCCTAGCCCCGGAGGTACTCTAGTATGCCACGTATTCGAAAAGACGACCTGGTAAAGATTATAACTGGGAGCAAAAAAGGCACGACCGGTAAAGTATTGAAGGTCAACGTGGCCAAAGGTACGCTACTGATCGAAGGTGTCGGTGTTGCACACCGTAACGTCAAGCCAACCCAGCTGAACCCACGTGGTGGCAGCAAGGACATCCACGTTCCTATGGACATCTCGAAGGTCGCTCTCGTCGTCGACGAAAAGACCGGCAAGACGTCTCGCGTAGGGATGATAACGAACGCTGACGGTGTTAAAACCCGTGTTGCGAAAAGTATGAAGAATAAGGAGATTAAGTAATGGCGAAAGCTACTACTACGACCGCTCCTCGCTTGAAAGCCTTGTACGCTAGCACGTACCAAAAGGAACTGCAGGCCGAACTTGAACTTGCTAACGTACACCAAGTACCAAAGCTTGAAAAGATCGTCGTAAGCGTAGGAACCGGTAAGAGCAAAGATGACAAGCGTGCCCTTGAAGCAGTCAAGAACACGTTGACAAAAATTACTGGTCAAGCACCGGTTGAGCAGCTTGCGAAGAAGTCAATCGCTGGATTCAAGATTCGTGCCAATATGGGCGCGCCAATCGGTATCTACGTGACACTACGCGACGCTCGTATGTACGAATTCCTCGACCGTCTGGTAAGTGTTAGTCTGCCTCGTGTCCGTGACTTTCACGGCGTCAAAGCCAAGGCTTTTGATAAAGGCGGCAACTACAACCTCGGTGTTATCGAGCAGTCAATTTTCCCAGAACTATCGTTCGAAGAAACTCAGGTGCTGCACGGTCTTCAGATTACGTTTGTAATCAAGAACGAAGATAAAACGCACAGCCGAGCATTACTTGAAAAATTCGGTATTCCATTCGAGAAAGAGGGAGGACGCTAACATGGCGAAGAAATCTATGATCGCGCGTGACGAAAAGCGTAAGAAAATGATTCAGAAATACGCTGCGAAGCGAGCTGAACTCAAAGAACTCGGCGACCAAGAGGGGCTGCAAGCGCTGCCGCTCAACAGTAGCCCGACTCGCTGGCACAACCGTGACGTCCTCAGTGGGCGACCACGCGGATACATGCGTCGCTTCGGTTTGAACCGAATCAACTTCCGCGAAAAAGCAAGCAAGGGACAAATCCCTGGCGTAACGAAATCAAGCTGGTAAAGGAAAGGAGCAAGAAATATGAGTTTACAATCAACAGACCCAATCGCTGACCTCCTGACCCGAATCAGGAACGCTGCCATGGTTGGCAAGAACGAAATCCGCGTACCAAACGCCAAACTGAAGAAGGTCGTTGCCGACCAACTGAAGAAGAATGGCTACTTGAGCGAGGTTAAAGTCGAAGCCGGCACTCCCCGAGACACATTGGTCGTTACGATCAACAAGCTCGGCGAAAACGCGACGTTTACGGAACTGACTCGAATGAGCAAGCCAGGCCGTCGCATGTACGTCGGTGCAGGTGAAATCCCACGCGTCAAAAGCGGCCGAGGAATCGTGCTAATTTCGACAAGCAAGGGTGTCATTACTGGCCGCGAAGCTACCAAGCAACGTCTTGGTGGTGAAGTACTACTAAAGATTTATTAATAACTGATAAAGGATAAACTATGAGTCGAATCGGAAAACTACCAATCCAGATTCCATCAGGCGTGACAATCACGGTCGATTCAGATGTTATCACTGTCAAGGGCGCCAAAGGCGAATTGACTGTGCCACATCTGAGCGACGTAACGGTTGACGTGACTGACGGAGTCGCAACTGTTGCCCGTAAGGATGACCAAAAGATCGCTAAGGCCCAGCACGGCCTACAGCGTGCGCTATTGAACAATGCTGTGAATGGCGTCACTCAGGGCTTCGAAAAGAAGCTTGAAGTGAATGGTGTCGGTTTCCGCGTAAGCGGTGGCGGCCAAGAAATCGATATGCAACTTGGCTTTAGCCACCCGGTTAAATACAAGGCGCAAGACGGCGTGCAACTAACTGTAAACAAGATGGAAATTACCGTTAACGGCATCGACAAGCAGAAGGTCGGACAGACCGCGGCCGAGATCCGCGCGTTAAAGAAACCCGAACCATACAAGGGTAAGGGAATTAAATACGCTGATGAAGTAATTCTGCGTAAGGCTGGAAAGACAGGTAAGTAATCATGAATAATCTCGCGAAAAAACTCCTGAATAAGAGCCTGCGAAAAGCGCGCGTGCGAGCCAAGATTGTCGGCACTGCCGAACGACCACGCCTGAGCGTTACTATCAGTAACATGCACGTTTCGGCCCAATTGGTTGACGATGCAACCGGCAACACGCTGGCTGCTGCGACGACTGTTGGTAAGAAAGTGACCGGAACAATGAGCGAAAAAGCTGCCGGTATAGGTACTGACATCGCAAAGAAAGCTGTTAAGGCTAAAATTAAATCAGTCGTATTTGACCGAAACGGCCGCGCATATGCCGGACGACTAAAATCACTGGCCGACGCGGCCCGTAAGGAAGGACTGGAATTCTAGTATGGCTGATACACCAGCACAGACTACCCCACGCTCAGGCGCCCCTGCACAAGGCGGACGCCCTGGACAGCGTGGTGGCCGTCGGGATGACCGACGGAACACCCCTCGAGTAGAGGAACCAAAGCAATTCGAAGAAACCGTCATCAACATCGACCGTGTCTCACGTGTCGTAAAAGGTGGTCGACGATTCCGATTTAAGGCGCTTGTCGTCGTCGGTGACCGTAAGACTAAGGTCGGTGTCGGTGTCGCTAAGGGCGCTGACGTTCAGTCGGCAATTGCTAAGGCAACCGATGTCGCTAAGAAGAGCATGATTACCGTTCCAGTTGTCAATAACACTATCCCGCACGATGCTGAAGTCAAACTCAGTGGCGCACGGGTCATGATCAAGCCTGCAGCACCTGGTACCGGTATTATTGCCGGTGGTGTGGTTCGACAGGTCATCGGTGTCACTGGCATTACGAACCTTCTTTCGAAGAGCCTTGGCTCAACGAACAAGGTAAACATTGCCTACGCTACCATTGAAGCACTTCGAACACAGGTCCCACGTGAACAGTGGCTAAACGCCGAAAAGCCTAAGGCTAAAAAAGCGGCCGCTAAGCCGGAAAGTAAGGAGGCGTAACATGAAGTACAACGAACTGAATGCAACTCCTAACAAAAACCGCAAGCGTGTCGGTCGAGGCATCTCGGCTGGTGGCGGTAAGACTGCTGGCCGCGGAACCAAGGGGCAAGGCTCACGTACTGGTAAGAAGCTGAACGCGTCATTCCAGGGTGGTCAGCGCGCGCTTGTCCAGGCGATTCCAAAGAACCGTGGATTCAAAAGTCTTCGCACTCCTGCGCAGGTCGTCTATATGGACCACCTAAACGTATTTAAGGGCAAGACTGTCACCAACATGAGCCTGTTCGAAGCTGGTCTGATCTCGACGCCGTTCCATACGGTCAAAGTGATCGCCCGCGGCGAACTGACCGAAAAGGTAACTCTTAAGGTTCAGGGCGCGTCTAAGAGCGTACAAGAAGCCGTCGTAAAAGCCGGCGGTACGTTTACAAAGACGGCGACTCCACTCCCGAAGAGTCAAAAAGTAGCAGAATCAGAAGATAAGTAAGAACTGCCGCTCACAATTAAAGAGTCCGCTCCATGATGGAGCGGACTCTTTGCTTCAGGGAAGTGGATGAATATCTTTTATTATTATACCACTATATAACAAATAATGCAATATGTCCGAAATTGGTAGAAGGTATAGTATAATCGAATGAGTTTATGAATTGGAAAACAATACTCAGATCCGTTAAGAACGGCGATATGCGCAAGCGCCTTCTAGTAGTCCTTGGCCTTGTCGTCGTCTATCGACTCCTGGCTCACATTCCCGTGCCACTCGCCGAACCTACCGAACTTCGAGAAGTAATCGACAGCGTCGTGTCTGGCTCTGACTTTGGCGGATTCTTAAATCTCCTCTCGGGTGGTGCGCTCGCAAGCTTCTCTATTGTCCTCGTCGGTCTTAGTCCGTTCATTACGGCTAGCATCATCACGCAGCTTCTTACCAAGGCCATTCCAAAGCTGGAAGAGCTCCATAAAGATGGTGAATCAGGCCGACGCAAGATTCAGCAGTGGACGCGTATGATTAGCCTTCCGCTGGCTATCGTCCAATCAATCGCGTTCATTTATATCCTTCGTCAGTCAGTCCTCGCCGGCAACACGACGTCGGGCCTGAGTGACACATCACCGATCGAATGGATCGTTGCCGTCGGAGCGATGACAGCCGGGTCACTGCTGTTGATGTGGCTAGGTGAAATTATGACCGAACAAGGGGTAGGGAACGGGCTTTCACTGCTTATCTTCGCTGGTATCGTGAGCCAACTTCCCGTGACGCTGCAAACCATCGGCACCTCACTACTCGACACGTCAAATGGCTCGCTGGCAGTCTTTAACTGGTTCAGTATCCCGGTTAATCCGCTCGCATTCTGGGTAACACTCGCCATCCTTATAGTGTCGTTAATGGTGCTGTATTTGCTCGTCAAGATTAACGAAGCCCAGCGCGTAGTAACGATTAATTATGCCAAACGCGTACAGGGTAACTCAAGCTACGGTGGCGTTAAGAGCATTCTGCCAATGAAATTGATTGCTGCTGGTGTTATTCCAGTCATCTTCGCGGTCGCCTTCTTAAGCCTTCCGGCTTTCGTTGGCCAAGTCCTAAAGGCAACCGGCAGCGGTGATATGGTTGAGCTGGGGAACAACCTTGTGACATGGTTCCAGACGCCGAATCCTGGTGAATTTACGGGACAAAGCTTGCAAGCATTTATTTATCCATCGATGTACTTCATTCTCGTCATCGCTTTCACCTACTTTTACACGGGCATCGTATTCAACTCAAATGAAATCGCCGAGAATCTACAGAAGCAAGGTGGCTTCATCGAAGGTGTCCGCCCGGGTGAGCAGACCGAAAAATATCTTTCAACCACTATGAACCGTCTGATTCTGTTCGGATCACTGGTACTTGGTCTTATCGCAGTACTCCCATTCGTTGCCGAATATCTGCTATACCAGTTCGCTGGAGTGCAGAACAGTAACCTGGCAGTTGGCGGAACCGGTATTTTGATCGTCGTCTCGGTTGCGCTCGAAGCACTGCGTCAGATTAACTCGCGCGCCTTAATGGTCACATACGATGACTACAAGTAGCAACTTGTAGTCACACGAGCGCGTGAAGACCGGTACGACTACAAGTAACAACTTTTAGTCGCACTCGCGCTAAGGTTTAAGATTGAATACGTCGGGTTGCCGACGTATTTTGCTTATGGTAAAGTAGACTCAAACGGGGAGAAATATAAACATGTCTGGATTACACATTCACCATAAGCGTAATATCCATGTGATTCGCTGGACGATTGCACTCATTCTGTTGGTCGCTCTGTCCGCATACGCGTACTTCGGGGTTCGCTGGTACAGCACCGGTGAATTATCGCCACTGCCCATGCCGGTCTCGGCGGCCGATTCATCGATCGACGAAACACCGATCACCGATAAGCAAGTACGAGCCCATACGGTTCCTGCCGATCAACCGCGCTATATCGAAATCCCCAAGCTCAACGTGTCGCAAACCCGTGTTAGTCGAGTCGGTGTGACGGCTAATAATATGCTCGACGTGCCAAAGAATCTTGACGATGCCGGATGGTACGCCAAGAGCGCCCTGCCAGGCTCAGGAGCCGGTGCAGTCATGATTGACGGGCACAACGGCGGCACAACGCGCAACGGAGTCTTTGCCAAGCTAGGAAGTCTTACAAAGGGCGACCAGGTGTCAATTGAGCGCGGAGACGGTGAAGTATTGACCTATGAGGTGCATGACGTGCGCGATATGCCGCTGGAATGGGTCAACCGTGTGGGTATGAAAGAAATGATGCAATCAGCCGAACCTGAAAAGGAAGGGCTGAGCCTGATTACCTGTAGTGGCAGGTGGATACCGAAAGACAAAGTGTTTGATCGCCGCATCCTTGTGCGTGCAACCATTATTGAATAGCCCGGACATAGAGAAGGCCGCCGATGACGGATGGTCGAAAGCAGATTTGCCTTCGACGACCTTCTCGTCATGTGGCGGCCGTGGAATCCGTCAGCTTTCGCTGACGGCTGTGCTACTAGTTGTGGGTCCGCCATCGGACACCATAGCGGCATGCGATTCACTGATGTGTCCCTGAAAGAACGCGAGTTGTTCCGGGGTTGGAGGAGCGGGGCGGGGCCTGGGATCCGGAGCGGAGTAGCTCTCGAAGTCCGGGTCGTTGTCATCCTTGATGTCGGACATGTCCACTTCCTGTTCATCGGGCTATCTTACTGTAAGATAGCTGTAATTCTATTTTATAATAAAAACCTCGAGTGTCAATATATCTTGACGATTATCCTGGCTTGGGTACAATAGAACCTATCGATATTCATTTCACTGCGGGTAGTCCGGGTGAAATACTCTTACGAAATGCTTTACGACCGCCTCTGTTTGGTGTATAATTCATAATCAGTATTTATGGCTGGACAAAAAGAAGTTATCAAGATGCAGGGAACGGTAGTGGAAGCACTGCCTAATACTCAATTCAAGGTAGAACTGGAGAACGGTCATAGTATTATCGCCCACATTAGCGGTAAGATGCGCAAGCACTACATCCGCCTTGTACCAGGCGATAAGGTAGAAGTTGAGATGACCCCTTACGACCTTACGAAGGGACGAATTAGCTTCCGCCTGCGAGACGAACGACCAGCGACACGATCGTAATCGTTCATTTACTAAATTTAAACTTAGGAAAGGATTTTTAATAGGCTCATGAAAGTTCGTGCGAGCGTTAAAAAAATCAGTCCGGATGACCAGCTGGTTCGTCGTAAAGGCCGACTGCGCGTCATCAACAAGAAAAAACCTAAGAATAAGCAAAGGCAGGGTTAAGCATGGCTCG